>CAZPQQ010000071.1:0-16350 GCA_964588665.1 uncultured Dehalococcoidia bacterium
GGAACAGATCCTGGAGAGACGGAAGGAGGTTCAGACCCGAACGATACAACGACGATGATTGTACAATCATCAACTCAGAGAGCTCGCGATATCAGCTCAAAGTCTCTATTAACAATCTGTCCCATTTGGGCTGACAGCCAACACGCACAGGGAATCGACGAGTGCAGGGATGGCGTTGAAAGTGAGGAGAGGGTCTTCTACGGCGTCGACAGCGGTTGCGGGGTTGCCGCGAGCATCCGAAAGGCGGCCGACATTCATCGGTGATGCCACCGTCGAAGCGTCGGGTCTTACTCAGCAGTCTCCAAGGACTTCGATGACTTCGCCCGTTTCTTCATACATGCGCCACTTTGCGTGTGTGAGAGGGTCTGTGACAGTCCACTCCCGATCGCCCCTCTGGTGATGATCGTCCGTCCAGGTTACGCGCATCCAAGTGGCTTCGAATCTACCGGTATTCGGCAGATACTTGTCAGCGGACCTGCAATTGGCGCGGATGTCGTCTGCGACCAGCGAAATCGCCTGTTGTCGGTCGAATTTCGGAATGCTGTCAAAAGCAACCGCAGTTCTGGTTTCCTCCGTCGTCGCGAGTTTGCGCTCGGTGAAAGGAAGCCTTCCTATGGATGCGAACCCCACCACCACGACCCCGATGCCGATGACAATGAGCCAATTAACCATGCGGTCGCTCCGGACGGGTCTGAACTGAGATCGCGGTGACCATGTGCACGTAACAGTATATCAAATCCTGAAACCGGTTTCACATGCCACGCGACTCAAGACGCCTTGATTGGTGATCTCGGGGAGTATATGGGCGCCGCATAGCCGGACCAATGGACACCCGAATCTGGCGTTGGTCGCGTGGTCACCGGAAGTCGGGGCCTCTCGTCGCAGAAACAAGGGCTATACCCGAGGCGCATGAGGTGAAACGTTCGTTCATCTCGTTGTGACAGCTTAGATCTGGCGCAGGCGTGGATCCCATCTGTCACGGAGCCAGTCGCCGATGAAGTTGAACGACAGCACGGTCAGAAAAATCGCCATGCCCGGGAAGAAGGCCACCCACCAGGCGGATCCGAGGTACTCTCTGCCGTTTGAGATGTCGGCGCCCCACGAAGGAGTCGGGGGAGGTACGCCAGCGCCCAAGAATGACAGGATGCTTTCCGACAATATGGTGCTTCCCACCTGGAGCGTCGTCGCGACGACAACCGTATTGGACACGGCCGGCAACAGGTGTCTGAACATGATCCGAGGCGTGGACGCCCCAGCGACGGTGGCGAGGGCAATGTAATCGAAGTTGCGGACTTGCAACGTCTGGCCTCGCACCAGTCGGGCGATGCCGGCCCAAGCCCCAAGCGCAAGCACGAACGCAACCACGGCGAAGCTCTGGCCCAGAACGAACACCAACGCAATCGCAAGCAAAAGGTACGGGATCGCGTTGAACACGTCCACGACACGCATTATGAGTTCGTCGACAATTCCGCCAAAGTAGCCCGCCGTCAACCCGACGGTGGTTCCGAACACCGTCCCGACGACGATCGCGACCCCAGCCAGGCTCAGTGAAAGGCGGGCGCCGAACACTATCCTGCTCAACAGATCGCGCCCTAGTTGATCGGCGCCCAACGCGAAGTAATAGACATCTCCCTTCGGTCCTAGCGGGATGCCATTGGTATTGCACGACTCGAACTTGTTCGAAAGTTGGCCCTCTTCACACGGCTCATGCCATGGTGGACCGCCGAGAACTGCCCGCAACTGATCTTTTTCGGGGTCATAAGGGGCGATCCAGGGGGCGAAGATGGCGCATATTATCAATGTGCTCAGTATTATTATCGGAATCAGTGGCCATCTGCGGAGCACATACAACGACTGTTGAAGGGAGGACACCTTTCCCAATGCCGAAATGTCGGCGGTCGATAGTTGGCGGGCTGGTGTGGTCAAATGCAGGCCTCAGGAGTATCGAATTCTGGGATCTATGAACGCGTAGAGGACGTCTATTATGAAGATCGCGAATACATAGACGAGTGTGAAAACCAGGACCGCGCCGGTCATGAGCGGGAAATCGTTGTTGATGATGGAGGTATATGTCATCTGGCCCAGACCTGGCCACGCGAACACGGTCTCCGTGACGACGGTTCCGCCAATAAAGCCGACCAGTATCAGTGCGGAGAAAGTCAGCGGCGGGATCAAGGAATTCTTGAAGGCGTGCTTCCATACGACCGCGTTGGCGCCCACGCCTTTTGCCCTGGCCAGTTTAATGTATTCGGAGTCCAACACTTCAAGCATCGATGACCGCACGAGGCGCATCAGTCCCGCTGACGCAAGCCACCCAAGGGTAATCGCGGGCATTATGAAATATTGTGCTCGGCCGAGGGTGCTGGTTGCGTCGTGGCCGCGTGTGCCGGACGGCAGCCAGTCCAGATTCACGGAGAAAATCAAAATAAGCATTATCCCGAGCCAGAACGGGGGCAATGCTTGCCCGAAAACGGCAAACGTTCTGCCTATAACATCCCAAATTGTGCCACGTTTGACAGCAGACAATACGCCCAGAGGTATACCCGTAATCAGGACGAAAAACGTGGCCGACAGCCCCAACTGAAGGCTGGCCGGAGCAAAGTCGATCACCATCTCCAACACCGGTTTGCTCGTCTTCAGCGAAGTGCCAAAGTCGCCTTGGAAAACGCCTTTGCCTATCCATATCAAATACTGGACGATTACTGGTTTGTCCAGATGAAATGACTCTCCCCAAGCCTCCCACTGCTCGGGCGAAACGTATCCTACGTTCAACATCACGTTGCGGGGGTCGCCTTGGAATCGCGAGAGCGCGAACACAATCAAGGTGGCCGCAAGGACGGAGACGATAAGGAAGATGAATCGTCTGATGATGAATCTTTTCACTGGGAATGACTCCGGCGACCGCTCGGGCGCCCCATTGAGCATACTACCGGCGCCCCGCTTCACAAGAAGCTGGGGCGCCGGTTACTTCAGTCGGTCAGCCTACTATGGGCAGACTGCTACCTTTGCGCGGGAACGATCGATTCAAACGAGTTTGGAAGTTCCCACGGAGCCAGGTTCCAGCTCTCGATGGTGTCGGGGTTGAACCCGATGAGTACGGGCACTTCAACCACGCCGCCTGTCAGGGCCATGTCGAACGCGAAGTCGTTGATCGCCTCGCGTGTCGCGAGGTTCTCAGGAGAACCTTTGACCTGCACGCGTGTCTCTTCACGATTGTCCCAGTACCGGTTGTCTTCTAAGCTTGGGTTCCAACCACCGGATGGAAGCGGCCACAGGCCACCGCCGGGGAGCGTGCCGCCGCCGTCAGACAAACGGCCCTGCTTGCTGGTAGGACCCCAGCGCGTCATCCATGGCACGTGGAGTTCGCGGCCCAACATGGTCGGGCGGCGTGAGGAGTACTGCGTGCTGTCGATAAACGGATCGAGACCAAGATTCTCTTTCCATTGTCCGACAACTGCCTCACAAACCTCCAAAGAGGTGCCATTGCCCTGCGAGCAGAAGAACTCGAACCGGAAGCCAGGCTGCACGCCTGATTCCTCGAGGAATGTCATGGCCGTGTCTGGGTTGAATGCGTAGCTCCAGCGCTCCTGGTACTCGGGATGCAACTGGTGGAAGGTCATTCCGGGGAACGAACCGCCGTAGGTTGCTCCACCGTACCCTCCGGTGACGGAGGAGGCGATGAGCTCGCGGTCGATCGAGAACAGCAACGCTTTGCGGAAGGCTTTGGCCTTCAACATGGACGGTGTCTCATAGGAGAACTTGTCGGCGTCGTTATGGTCGAAACCTATCGAGTCCTCGGTGAATCTGGAATCGAAACCGTCAAACGTGAACGAGAAGTTTGTCATCTCGCAACCCGCGCCAGGCGTGTCCTGGATGGCGGGATCGGACCGGTCGATTCCCACGCACTCGAGCCTGGGGTCGCCGATCCACGGGTATTTGTCCGTGGGGATGAAGCCCGCTCGCATTACTGGCCTGCCCGAGAAGTCTTCTTCGCCGATCTTTGAGCCGGGCGGGTATGCGAAAGACCAGTCGTTGCCGGCAAAGTAGAAGAAGTTGCCGTTGGAGGTGTCAAGTCCCTCGTGGAACGCGAATCCGTCCTTCTCCAACCTACCGACGTCCTGGATCGAAGCCTGTGCAATGTCGGCTGAGCCGGTCTGCAACATGGCTGACCGCTGCTGCGCCTCGTTTGCCTGTATGAACACGATGCGGTCGAACAGAGGGTTCTGACGCCAGTGGTCAACTCTCGACTCGGCTTCGATGCGCTCGGCTGGCAGCCACTCGTGCACGACGAAGGGGCCGGTTCCGTGCGGAATCCCGAATGTGGAGCCAAGCTCGTCGTACAACGCCTTGGACTGCATCCAGATAGCGTCCTGGCACATCGAGGTGGCGTCTTGGAGGCCGTCTGACCTGAACGCTCGCGCCGGGGCGTTGGCGGTGAATTGGTCGATCGCACTCCAAGGCTTATAGTACTCGTACGCTTGTGACGAGTTCGAGTTGGTGGAGTTGATGTTCTCGGCGCCCGCGTCGTTCATCGACCACGAGACGTCTTCGGCGGTCATGCGGCCGATGTTGACCAACTCGCCGTCGATTGAACGGTAGAAGTCAACGTCGTCACGAAGGTGGACAATCATCCGGCCCTGGTTGTCGGGATCGGATAGGTCCGCCTGGTCGAACGTCTCAAGCTTTTTCCCGTCCATCGTGACCGTGCCGCCGCCCTTGGCGGGCAGCTCCCATTCCCAACCGGTGGCCAGGTAAGGGGCATGGCACGCTTCGCTGGTGGACGTGATGGGGAAGCCCTGGGCGTCGTAAGTAGGTTCCCAGCCCAGCAACGGCTCCATGAAGCCGTAGAAGCCGTGGAATAGGATGTCTGGCCACGTCCCCTTGCCCATTTCGAACAGCGGTGTGCCCACGTTGTCGAAAACTATCGTGATAGTTTGGCTCACTCGCGCAGTCTGCACCGCGGGCGCCTGGGCCGCTGGCGCGGCAGGCAGCGGCTGTGCTGTCGCCACCGGTTGCGCCTGTGTCGGCGATCCAGGCACTGCAGGCGCCGCGGGCGCCGCGGGCGCGGGAGCCGACGGTTGCGCGGGCGCTCCTGGAGCGGGCGCTGCCGGTGCAGGAGCCGCGGGAGCAGGGGCCGTTGCCGGCGCGGGGGCAGCCGCCGGCGCGGCGGCATCGTCGCCCTCGTCGCTGGAACAAGCCATCGCAGCCAATGCGACCAAGCTTGCGATAATCACAAGCCAGAGCTTCGCACTCTTAAAGCCCAACGAGATCATTATTCCACTCTCCTTCGCTGTGTATCTTTCACTAATCGATTTGAGGCCGCATTTCGTACTATCCGTATATCGTCCGACGTGCTCTGGGCACTCGTCCGAGACTGCCCAGAAATGCAATAAGAATCGCACCCCTGCGCCAGCGTCATGTATACATCACTGACCGAACTTTGTCAAACCCCGCTTCACTAATTCGAATGATCGCAATCATCGCCAAATCCCAATATTCGTGCCTGACGGAGTGGGTAAGTTGGCAATGCAACGTTCCAAAGTGCGACATTCGGCCAAAGCGATTACGTGACGACGCCCCCGTCGCCGGCGGCCACGCTTTCCGTTTTCGGATGATGGCGCCTCACCGACAATCGGGCCTTCGATCAGCGACAACATGCGCGACGGTCTACTTCGTGTTGCGGTTCGTTCTCGCGTCGGCTGTGCTTGGCATCCGTTAGCAACCCGGGAATCGACGTGATGCTCCTCTGCCAAAAGTGCGAGCAGCAGGGCATCAAGACCACGATGATCAACACCGAGATGGGTCTGACTCCGGAGGACACAGGTTTCGTCCATTTCGTGCCGGAGGCCGACGCAATCGTCAACGCCGGCAACTACGAGGAGACGGTGACGTTGCCCGCGGTCGACAGGGTCATCGGAGGGCCGAAACTGGTGGAGCCGGACCTGGACGCCGTGGGCCCGCTCGAAGTTCCTCTTCGCTACCTGCACGGCTCGACAAACGTCATGGGAGCGTCCCGGCTCGCGGGCGTGACGCACTAGCCTGAATCGTCGTTTCGGCTCGCCGCCTCTTTTGTAATATTGGAATTTGAGGATAACGCGATGCTGAGAGCGCACCGCCAAGGAAGTTCAACCTAAAATGAAGTCGCAGTTCACAGGTTCCCAACGAACGGGCATCGGCGTGTCGCAGCGCCACACACGCGCTCGGCTAAGGGTTCGATAGCTGCGCGCATCGAATAACCGCTGCCCGGAATTGCGCAGACCCGGACTGGGCTTGATTCGAAGAGCCCTAGTCTCCAACCGGCAGATCCTGCCGGCTCTTGCCCGGCCATCGCTCAAGTCCGCCGTGCGAGTACGGGACGCGGTCCTCAAAGGAGCCGATGGCGGGGAGTTCGGTCGTTCGGTCCACCTGATACCAGAAAGCGGTGCTGGTCCAATCGCCCTGTTTGTCGTTGGCGTGGCCATGCTCGACGGAGAATTTCAGTGAACGTTCGAAGTAGATTGGGTCTTCGACGTGGAAGCGATACTGCGAGTGTTTGCCCGTGTAGTCGGCGTTGCCCTTGAAGTGGTAGCCGTAGTAAGGAGTGGAGTAAGGTGCGGACAGTTGGTTGTAGTTCCATGCTCCGCCGAAATAGTCCTCAGTGCCGGTGCCGTGCAACCGGGGCGGCCATGGCTCGCCGTCGATGAAGAACATGTCGTCGCCTTCGCCCCACCAGCCGGTCTCGTTGGTGTCGATATTCAGGAAGCAGCCGACGTAGTGGCCTTTGCCCTCAGCATCGAGGATCAGGTAGTTGTCGGCTCCTGTGTTGTTCAGACGCTGGATTCGGCCCATGGCGTCGGGACCTTCCGGCGAGGCCTTCTTCGTCACGAGCTCACGTCGCCAGTTGGCGTGGAACGTTCCCATGTCCGCCGCGGGCGCGTCCCACTGTTGATAGTCGATGTAGAAGTATAAGAAGCTATCCTCGTCCGAGTCGTTGGTCACCGTAATCTTTGCTCCTCGAGCGTAGGGCATCGGAAACCAGCAGTTCAGCCCGAGATAGGACGCTTGCAACGGCAGCGATTGAAAATACGTCGCCTTGGCATGTCCCAGACCGAAGAAATCTCCGATCGGACACAGCACCGAGGGCGTGGTTTCGCCGTCCCAGAACATCTTCAGTGTGAGTCGGCGCAGGTTGTTGTTCTCTTCCCTGGTGGTGACCCATATGTGCTTGACGCACCCCGCGCCTTCCATCTCACCCAACGTCACCGTCTCGCCCGCATGTACGGGCCAGCGATCGACGTTCCCCCCAGTTGTGTCGTACGACGACCAGCGCATCAATCTGATGCCGGAGCTCAGTCGGGCTAGGTTGCCCAGAGATGTGTTTCCTATGTTCATCGTGCTCCCTCTCGTGTTCCTCTAGCCGTCGGACTCGCCGAACAGGTCCGCCGCCATGTTTGTGCTGCGCGGGCAAGCTATCACGCGAATGTCGCCGGTGCAATCGTCCTTTGAGAACGGCAAGGCTCCTTCGATTGCGCGCGCCGTGGTGATACCCTGCACCCGCTGGCTCGGCGGGTGAGCATCGTCAAAGGAACGGACCGCCATCCAAGATGCATCGAAGCGCCGATGGCCAGGCTATTTTCGACGGGCGAACAACCGGAAGAACAAGACAGGCATGGCCCAATCAGCACACGCGACGGCAGTTCTGAGCCGTCAACGAGGACAATGAAGATCTACCGCGGTTGGTGGGTCGTCGCCGCTGCTTTCATGGCCGCCGCGATCAACATCGGTTCCAGCCAATACGCCTTCGGGCTCTACATCGAGCCGCTGGAAGACGCGTTCGGATGGAGCCGGACCCAGATCAGCGCCGCGCTCTCCTTTTCCGCGATCGGCAGCCTCACCGCCCCCGTCGTCGGGAGGGTGATGGACCGATACGGCGCCAAGCCGGTGATGGTCACCTCCGTGAGCCTGATAGCGGCCAGCTACTTTCTTCGCCCGCTGATGACCGAGCTCTGGCACTGGTACGCCCTCAGCGTGCTGCAATACCTCGCCTTCTCAGGCGCCGCGATGCTTCCCGGGGGCCGTCTCGTCGGCATGTGGTTCCGGCGGACGCGAGGCCGCGTCATGGGAATCACGATGATGGGCAACAACTTCGGCGGCCTCTTCCTGCCGCCTGCCGCAGGGTTTATCATAGCCGGCTCGTCTTGGCAGACGGCATATCTCGCCACCGGGGCTATAGCCCTCGTGATCATGTTGTACTCGTTGGTCGTCGTCAGCGAGAAGGCGCCCGTCGACGATGCCGATCGCGCACAGACGCCGATGCCGTCTCAACCGTCAGGGGCGTCCCGCCGTCCCGAACTGACAGGCGTGTCGCTGCGAGAAGCCATGCGCAGCCGAGCCTTCTACATCTTCACGATCGCGTTTCTGTCCGGATCGCTGCCGTTCGCCATGCTGCTGCCCCAAATGATTCCGCATCTGACCAACGAGGGCTTCTCGGTGACGGCGGCGTCGCTGGCGCTAAGCGTTATGGCGGCCGCCGGAATGACGGGCAAGCTGTTGTTCGGGCTGTTGGCGGAACGCATCACGGCTCAGCGGACGATGATGGTGAGCTTCTCGGGACTAGGCGTCGTCAGCCTGGTGATGGGAACCACCGGATCGACTTGGATCCTGTGGCCGTGCGTCCCGTTGTTCGGATTGTGCATGGGCGCATTCGGCGCCCTCTCCGTCCTGGTCATCCAGGACAACTTCGGCCTGAAGAGCTACGGCAGCATCTCCGGAGTCATGAACGTCGCGACCGCGGCCTCGTTCGCCATCGGCCCGATTGTGACCGGCATCACCTTCGACATCACCGACAGCTACCGCATCGCCTTCGCCACCGTAGCCGCCGCAGAAGCCCTCGGAGTGGTGCTGCTCAGCCAGGCGCTGCGCCGTAAGGGGGCGTCAGGGTAGCGGTTCAATCGAATGTGTACATTTACTCCCTCTGCTCCACACCCCTACCCCCGCTCCACCTTCCCCGCCGCGTTGCGGCCGGCTATGCGGCCGAAGGCTAGGCACTCGCCGATGTTGCCGGTGCCTTGGTAGAGGTAGCTGTAGATGGAGCCGAGCTCGCCGGAGCTGTATAGGCGAGGGATCGGCGTGCCGTCGGGGCGGACGATTTGGGCGTGTTCGTTGCGTCGGGGGCCGCCCTGGGTGTTGAGCATCGACGGGGATAACTCGACGGCGTAGTACGGCTCAGCTTCTATCGGAGAGAGCATCAGGGTGCGATTGTGGTCGGGGTCCGTGTTTGACGCGGACTGGGCGTTCCACCGGTCGATGGTGTCGGTTAGCGCGACTGGGTCCAGGTCGACGGCCGTGGCTAGCGACGGGATGGTATCGGCCTTCGTGATCCAGCCTTTTGCGAGCTCGGCGGCGTTGTCGTCGCTCCACTCGTACTGCTCGACGATGCGGTTCCAGCCGCTGCTCGATTCTTTGTCGTACAGCGGTCCCGCCGAGAACAGGGTGTGGTCGATGATCATGTACATCGGGCACGGGGTCCGCAGCGGGCCCCAGCGGCCGTTGAGTTCGACCTTGCCGTGGGCGGTGTGGAGCTTCTCGTCGGTGAACCGTCGGGCGTCCGGACCGACGACGATCATGCCGCCGGGTTGCTCTCGACTGAAGTGGAGCGGGAGCATCCCGAACGTGGTGCGGTGTTCGGGGACCTTCAGGGCCATCGACGGTCCGGCGTAGTTGTTCATGTGCCACAGGTCCGCGCCGACGGCCTGGGCCATGCGGATGCCGTCGCCCTCGTTGTACGGGGTGCCGGAAGTGTAGGCATACGGCACGCCCGGCAGGTAGTTTCGGATCATCTCCTGGTCGTTCTCGAAGCCTCCGCAGGTCAGGACGACGGCTCGCCTGGCTTCGACGTTGATCGACGCGCCGTTCTGCTCGGCCCGAACGCCCAGGATCTCGCGTGTGACGCCGTCCTGGAGAAGCTCGACGCCCGGGGCGCCGTAGACGATCTCGATGGAGCGCTCGGCTACAGCCTTCGCGAACAGGTTCCAGGTGTGAGCGTAGCCGAGTCGGTCGCCGTGATGGAATTTGTGGACCGAGTCCGAGCCGGGCAGGTCCGGGTACTCGACGCCAGCCGGCGGGTGCTGATGCTCTTGAGGGTCGCCGCCGATGCTTGCGACCCACTCGTTGTTCTTGCCCATTTCGTCGGCCCACACGCGAATCATGTTGTCGGGCACGGTGAACGGACCGCACAGCGCGGTCAGATATTCCGCGGCTTGTTCGGCGTCAGAGGTGTTGAGATAGCCCTGGGCCGCGACGCGGGTGTTGCCGCCTTCCTCCCCCTCGGGCGCCTTTTCGAGGATGAGGACCTTCGCGCCCAGGTCGTGGGCCGTGATCGCGGTCGCCGCTCCGGCAGCGCCGTAGCCGACCACGACGACGTCGGCTTGCATGTTCCACTTGGTGTCGATCGAGTGCTGCTGTGCCATGTTGCCTCTCAAATCAATATTCTGAAGTTCCCAGGGGGATATTTGCCGTGGTCGCCCGTGACAGGACCACGTCGCAAGGCATACTCGTAGGGGAGGGTTTCAAACCCTCCCGTGGCCTCACATAGATAAACGGTTCGAGTGTACCAGAATACGCGTTGCCGTCGCGCAGTGTGCAGGCCATATCCTCGAACCCGACCAGGAGGGTTTGAAACCCTCCCCTACGGGCCGCCGGGAGATTGCGTCTGTTTTACGCATGGCGCCAACTTTGTCTCTTCAAGCATTGTCCGCCGAACAGACATTATGTTGCTCACCGCGAACGGGCGGCTGCACTCGCTGATCACCCAGCCATCGTGGTCTTGCTCCAACCGGATGTGTTGTGGAAGTCGGCGACGGCGTTGCCCGGCGGGACTAGCTCGTCGCAGGCGGCTCGGAGGTCGTCGCTCAGATCCATGTCCATCACCGGCAGCAGCGACTCGAGGTGCTCCATCGTCCGAGGACCGATCAACGGGCTCGTCACGCCGGGCTGGTCTTTGCACCAGAGGACGGATAGTTGGGCCGACGTCAGTCCCGCCTCGGATGCCAGGTCGGCGAAGGCGCGGCCGATTTCGATGCCCCGTGCGGTGATTCGATCTGCGTAGAAGCTGCCGCGCAGGTCGGCTCGGGACCCTTCAGGGTATTCGGTGTTCGACGCGTATCGACCGGCGAGCACCCCGAGGGCCATCGGCGCCCAGGTGATCAGGCCGAGACCCCAACGTTGGGCCATCGGGATGAGCTCGTTCTCAATGCGACGATCCAGCAGGTTGTACGGCGGCTGCTCCGTCACGTACCGCGCCCAGCCCTTCGACTCGCTCGCCATGATCGCTTCCACGACCATCCACGCCGGATGCGTGGAGCAGCCGATGTAGCGCACCTTGCCTTGCGTGACCAGGTCGTTCAGCGCGCCCAGCGTCTCGTCGAACGGGATGTCGGGTGACGGGCGATGCGGCTGGTACAGGTCAATGTAGTCGGTCCCCAATCGCTTCAACGACGCCTCGCACGCCCGGATGATGTTCAGTCGCGAGTGTCCCCGCTCGTTTGGCGCGCCTGGCCGGCTGCTGTGGTCGACTTTAGTGCCGATCAGCATCTCGTGTCGTCTGCCGCTGTCTTTCAAGATCCGACCGATGAGCCGCTCGCCCTCGCCGTTGGCGTAGACGTCACCGGTGTCCAGCAGGTTGACTCCGGCATCCATCGCCGTGAGGAGCATCCGGGTGCACTCCTCCTCCGGCGTCGGGTTCACGAAGTTGTCGGTGCCGAAACTGAGCGGCGCGACCTTCACTCCGGTTCGGCCCAGTGTTCGGTGCTCCATGGTTGACGCTTCCTTCCTTTACGTGTCGTCCGGTCGGAATTAGGGACTTCGGCATTGCGGGCGGTCGCATGAAACGACGCCGCCGGTCGTCGGAGCGGGCGCCGTGACGGCCTCACAGGAGATTGCGCCGCCGCCGACCGTCGCTGCCATACGACGCTCGAATGTCGATGTGTGCAATGGTAGTGTCGCTCACAATTCCAGTCAACCGAGGCGTCATGTCGGTGAACCGGCCGGAATCGTCCTCGTCATGACGCGGTGCATCTGTCGTTGGTCGGGTGGGCAGAGACCGACGGCATGTTGAACACCCGGTCGTACCGGTGGCGTTTGGGCTTTCCTCAATGTAGTCGAAACGGGCATGCCCGTTGGGCACGATTACTTGACCGTGGCGCCGCTCATGCTAAACTTGGTTCATCGTTTGCTGAGAGTTTTTCCGTCAATGACCGATTCCCGCGTTGAAAGAACCGGTTACTCGACGATCCCGAAGCAATGCCGGTTCTACATGGTTGGAAATCTGTTCACCACCGTGGTATTGCTTTTCTTCGACCGGGGAAAGCATTCACATGAGGCTCGGCTAGCAGAGCGTGCGTCGTCGTCGCCTCATGCCCGGAGTGACGTCGAAGGCGTTCTTGAATGCGCCATGCGTCACGTGGTTGTGGTGTTGACGCCGGCGTCCTCCTGCGAAAAACGGGACGTTGTCGAGCCTTGCGAGTTAGGCGCGCGCTTCGGTACCGTTTACGCCGTGGATCTCATGCATTCCTTGCGGGCAGTATTGCGGTCGAGACCTTATTGGGTGCTGTCAATCGAGTCGACGGCGCAACGACGTTAGCGCGTAGGAGTTGGTCATGTCCGGACCCCTTCGTGTTCTCATCCTGGATGACAGCCCCGCCGACGCCGAGTTGGCGGTCGCCGAGTTGCGACGCGCCGGATTCGATCCGGAATGGGAGCGCGTAGATACTCAAGCGGACTTTCGGCGGCGCTTTCGTCCGATCCGGACGTTATACTCGCCGACTGCTGCTTGCCCCAGTTCGCTGCCATGCAAGCCTTGGAGCTGATCGAGTCGTGTGAACTGGCGGTCCCAATCATCGTGGTGACCGGCGCCAATTTCGAGGATCAGGCAGTCGAATGCCTCGAAAAAGGGGCGATGGACTTTCTGCTCAAAGACAGGATGTCGCGTCTTGGCCAGGTAGTGGTCAACGCCATGGAACTAAAGCAGGCCGACGGTCAACAAAAGCCAACGGAGTCCGCGACACTGGAGAACGAAGCGCTCCATCGTGCGATCGTCGAGTCCGCGCACGACGGCATAGTCATCGTGTCGGAAGGATGCCTCGTCTTCGCCAACGCCGCGTTCCTCCGCCTTTGCGCTCTACAAGAACAGTCGGAAGTCGTCGGTCAGCCGGAAGACAGATTCATCCACATGGAAGACCGCGAATTGGTCAAGAACAAGTCGAAGATCCGTCCTGGAAGCGGGCCCGGCGTGTACGAATACCGACTGCTCACGGCCGACAATGAGACGCGCACCGTTCAGGCTTCGACATCCGCAATCAGTTTCCTGGGACAGCAAGCGACGTTGCGCATTCTGCGCGCCATCGCCACGACCGGACGCATCGACGACAGTCTCAGTGCGTGGGAAACGGAGGTCGCCCAACGCGCCCATGAAGACTCCGTACTGACGGAGATCGGGCGCATCATCAGTTCGTCGCGTGACATCGACGAGGTGTATGAGCGCTTCGCTGAGCAGGTTAACGCCCTCATCCCCTTCGACAGGACGTTGATTCTTCTCGTCGACCACGAACGCGAACTGCTGACCGTCGCCGATCAGCAGGGCATAGTTGTCCCTCATCGTACCAAGGGCGCTACGATTCCCTTGGCTGGCTCACAAACCGAACAGATCTTGCGCACCCGTTCGAGCGTGATGGTCCAGACAGAGAAGAGGACCGAACTGGAAGACGGATACTTTCAGTTGCTGCCCGCGTTCGATTCAGGTCTCCGGTCCTTCCTCACGGCGCCCCTTTCATCAAAAGATGATGTCATCGGAGTCCTGCAGTTTCAATCGAAGAAGACTGCGGCGTACGATCAGCGAGATTTAGCTCTGGCAGAGCGAGTGGCCGGCCAGATTGCGGGCGCCGTTGCCAATTCCGTGTTACGGGCGGAGCTTGAACGTGAAGTCCTGGAGCGACAGGCCCTTGCCGAGATCGGACGGATTATCAGCTCGTCGATGGATATCAACGACGTCTACGAACCGTTCGCCGATCAGGTCCGTCGGATCGTCCCGTTCGACAGGATCGTCATTTGCGATATCGATGTCGGTCGGGGTGTTTTCACCGCGAGATACATTCAAGGCATCAGCGTTCTCGGGATGGAGAGCGGCGAGCCCAGGCCGTTGCAACGGAGTTTGGTGGCCGAGGTGGCCCAGAGCGCCTCGGGCTTGGTCAAGTGTTTCGGAAACGCCGCAGGAGCCCAATTCGAATTCCCCAAACTGGTCAACTGGTATCGCGCGGGAATTAGGTGTGCGGTCGGGGTCCCACTTGTCTCCGGGGACGATGTCACCTCTGTCTTGTTCCTCGCTTCCGCAACACCGGAGGCTTACGATGACAATACGCTGGGGCTGGTCAATCGTGTGGGGGACCAGATATCGGGGGCTATAGCCAACTCATTGCTCTTCACCGAGCGGATGCGTGCGGAAAAGGCGTTGGCCGACAGCGAAAGCCGGTTCCGGGCCGTGTTCGAAAACTCACCGATCGCCATCGGTCTCGTCTCCCTAGACGGGCGGGTGATCGACGTGAATGGAGCAACGTGCGATTTGCTGGGTTACAAGAAGGAAGAACTGGTCGAGCGCAAGACAACGAGTTTCCTGCATCCGGAGGATGCGGAAGACAACGATGCGCACATGCATAGGGTCCTCATTGGAGAGGCGTCTAGCTACACGACGGAACAGCGATATATCACGAAAAGCGGATCGACCATTTGGGGCCGGGCCACTGGCTCTGTCATTAAGGACGAGGCAGGTGAGACCCTTTTCAGGATGGGATTGACCGAAGACGTCACAGAGCGAAGGCTGGCAGAACGCGCGATTCGCGAGGGCGACGAAAAATTCCGATCGGTTGTGGGAACAACCAGCGACGCGGTCATTTCGATCGACAGCACCGGCATGGTTGTAGCCTGGAATCCGTCTGCCGAGCGAGTCTTTGGGTTCGACGAATCAGAGATGTTGGGGAAACCCCCTCGCTGCCGTGATGCCGGGTCGTTTTTCACTCAGCACGACCGCGCCCTAGGACAGTTTCAATCCAGAGGCGCCTTGACTCTGTTCGGGAAAACCGTCGAGTTGGTGGGGTGCAGAAAAGACTCGTCAGAATTTCCGATGGAACTGTCGTTGACCATGTGGGACTCGCATGAAGGGAGGTTCTTTACCGGATTTGTGCGCGACATAACGGAGCGCAAGCAACTTGAGCAACAGCTTGCCCAGGCGCAAGAGCTGGAGGCCGTCGGGCAACTCGCCGGTGGAATCGCCCACGACTTCAACAACATTCTTCAGTCCGTCCTCAGCTATTCGCAACCGGGGCAAAAAAGCGTGCCCGCGAGCGACCGCGTGCACGGATACCTTCACGAGATCGAGAGAGCGGGCGAACGCGCTGCACATTTGACGCGGCAGCTACTGAATTTTTCACGCACCCAGATAACTGACCCGAGGGTCATCAATCTGAACTTGGCCATTCTTGAAGTCGAGAGGATGCTGCGTCGTCTCATCAGCGAAGACATAGAGCTCGTGACTCTTCTCGATTCAGGCGAGCCGAACGTCAGGGTGGATCCCGGCCAGATCGAGCAGGTCATCGTGAACATGGTCGTCAACGCGAGGGACGCGATGCCGGAAGGCGGCAGGCTGACCATCGAGACCGAGACAGTTACACTCGACGAAGCGTACTCGAGGGTCCACGCCGACGCACCGCCAGGGGAGTACGTCGTGCTGAGCGTCGCCGACACGGGCGCCGGCATGGCAGACGACGTCAAAGCCCGGATATTCGAACCATTTTTTACGACCAAGGAGGTCGGTAAAGGCACAGGGTTGGGCTTGTCAACCTGCTACGGCATAGTCACCCAGAGCAATGGGCACATCACCGTGCACTCTGCTCCGAACGAAGGCGCCACCTTCAAAATCCTCCTGCCGCGAGCCCAACAGGAGGCGGACGCAATGCCGCTCGACAACGTCTTCGACGATCTTCCAGTCGGGGGTGAGACGTTGATGATGGTGGAAGACGAGGTCGCCGTTCGGGAGGCGGTCAGCCACACCCTGCGAGAACTGGGTTACGTCGTCATCGAAGCGACCAACGGACATGAAGCGCTTCGGATTGCCGAAGACAGCGTTGGCAGCGAGATTCGACTCCTGATAACGGATATAGTCATGCCCCTGATGGGCGGGATCGAGTTGGTCGAACGGTTCCGGGCGGTTCAACCGGATGCGAAGGTGCTCTTCGTATCAGGCTATGCCGACGACTCCGTGATGAGCCGCGTCATGGTGGAACGGCGGGCGGAGTTCATGCAGAAACCGTTTAGACACGCGGT
>CAZPQQ010000072.1:0-16060 GCA_964588665.1 uncultured Dehalococcoidia bacterium
TGCCCTCGGCATCAGGCACGTCGGCGCACCTGACGATCGGGACCGAGCATCCCGATTGTCCCCCAAAAAGAGAGCTTCCGGATCGGGCCGAAAACGGAGCGAATTAGAGCGTCGACATGCTCGCTCGTGGCGTTGCCGGTCACAGATCTTTGCCAAGATTGGCCAAAAACTCGGTGTTGTTCCGAGTCTTGCGCAGATGTCCCTGCAGTTTTTCGGTGCCCTCGCCGTACTGTTTTTCGTCGGAGGAGATCATTTGGGCCATGCGGCGCAGCAGCCACACCTGTCTGAGCGTGGACTCGTCTAGGAGCAACTCTTCGCGCCTCGTGCCCGATCGTCCGATGTCGATCGCGGGATACACCCTGCGTTCGGACAGCCTGCGGTCCAGGTGGACTTCCATATTGCCGGTGCCCTTGAACTCTTCGTAGATAACATCGTCCATGCGGCTGCCGGTTTCGACGAGGCACGCCGCGATGATCGTCAGGCTGCCGCCCTCTTCGGTGTTGCGGGCGGCGCCGAAAAAGCGCTTCGGAGGATAGAGGGCGATCGGATCGATGCCGCCTGAGAGAGTGCGGCCGCTCGTCGGCACAGCCAGGTTGTACGCGCGGGTCAGGCGGGTGATGCTGTCCAGTAAGACCACGACGTCGCGGCCCGCCTCGATCAGACGCTTGGACCGCTCGAGCACCATCTCGGCGACCTTGCAGTGGTCCTCGACCGGCTCGTCGAAAGTAGAGCTGTACACCTCTCCCTTGACCGAACGGCGCATGTCGGTGACCTCTTCGGGTCGCTCGCCGATGAGCGCCACCATCAGGTGGATATCAGGTGCGTTCTCCGAGATGCCTTGGGCAATCTGTTTGAGCAATGTGGTCTTGCCAGCCTTCGGAGGGGACACGATGAGTCCGCGTTGACCGCGGCCGATGGGGGATATCAGATCGATGAGACGGGTGGAGAGGGATTGCTGGTTGGTTTCGAGGACTATCCGCTCAATGGGGAAAATAGGCGTCAGTTTCTCGAATTTGGGCCTGTCGCGGGTGGCGTCGGGTTCGAGCTCGTTCACCAGTTCAACCCGCACCAGGCCGAAATAGCGCTCGCCGTCTTTGGGCGGTCTCACCTGGCCGGTTACGAAATCGCCGGTGCGCAATCCGAATCGTCGGATCTGAGACTGAGAGACATACACGTCCCCGGACCCGGCGCTTGCGCTGTCTTGCCTGAGGAAGCCGTATCCATCGTTGACGATCGAAAGGATGCCGCCAGCTTGGATGGGACCTTCCTTCTCGGCATATGCTCGGAGCACCCGGCTCACCAGGTCCTGCCGCTTGTGGTTCGCGCCGTTTTCCACGGCTCCGAGATCTGCGGCAATTTCTGCCAACTCGGTGTTGGATTTCGTCAATATTTCTGTCAAGTTCATTTCGCGGCTCCGAGTGCTGTGGGTGTTGGCAATTAATAACGGTAAGTGGAGGCGACAAGCGCCCTTTGCAGTGCGGCGGCATTGTCAAACAACGGTCCGGTCCATCGGGAGGAATTCCTTCCGCGATGGGACACTGTGCAAGTTGAGAGTTGCCCGAAAAACGTCGGGTTCGTTGTTAGGGACATCCCCCAAAGTTCCGATGACTTTTGGCCCCGATCTTCCAGAACTTACGCAGGAATCCAGCCATGGTACAAGTCACAGGCGCCAATTCGGAAGAATCGAACGAATCATCGGGTTACGGCTCAGCCGCATACGAAACGCATGCGTAAATAGATCAAATGATTTCGAGCCAAATGCTGACTCCGGTCAAGATGCGATGAGAATACCGTCCGTAAAGAAGAGACGCGCAAGAACTAGCGCAGAGGGGACGTTGATGCAATTTTACCATAGCGTGATCTCGCGCGTCTACCCGGTTGTCTGCCGTCTCGCGTGAGTTTTCAGTGAAGGAAACTCTTGGCGCTTGAGTTGGTGATGCAACGAGCATTTACCCTTGGGCTTCCGCATTCGAACCAGTGGCGCCCAACGGGAGCGGGCGTTGGCCGCCCTCTCTGACGGTTTTGCCGGCGGCTCCGACAAATTCTCGGAACAGAGGGTGGGGTCTGTTTGGCCGCGAAAGGAATTCAGGATGGAACTGGGTGCCGACCATGAACGGGTGATCCTCGAGTTCCATTATCTCCACCAGCTTGGCGTCCGGCGACATGCCCACCGGCCACAGCCCGACTGCCTCGAATTCTTCGCGGAACGTGTTGTTGAACTCCCAGCGATGCCTGTGTCGTTCGTATACGACGTCGTCGCCGTATGCCTTGGAAGCCCAGCTTTCGCGAACGACCTGACAAGGGTAAACCCCGAGCCGCATCGTGCCACCCATCTCAGTGACGCCTTTCTGGACCTCCATGAGATCTATCACGGGCTGCGGCGTGTCCGGGTCGAATTCGGTCGAGTTCGCAGCGGGGAAACCAAGCATATTTCTCGCGATTTCGATGACCATCACTTGAAGGCCAAGGCACAGTCCCAGATAAGGAACCTCGTGGTCGCGGGCGTAGCGAACTGTCTCGATCATCCCTTCGATGCCTCGGGGGCCGAACCCGCCAGGGACCACGATCCCGGACACCGAGCCCAGGAGAGACTCGGCGCCGACCTTCTCGATTTCCTCCGAGCCGACCCAGCGAACCTCGACCTCACGGTCGAAGTGCAGGCCTGCATGCAGGAGGGCTTCTTTCACGGATATATAAGAGTCGTGAAGATCAACGTATTTGCCGACGACGGCTATGGAGAGGGTCCGTTTAGGTCGTTGTATTAAGTCGACGAGATTGTGCCATTCGTCGAGATCTCGATCTTGGACTGTCAGGTCCAGCGTGCTGTTAATCAGACCGCCGAGACGTTCTCGTTCCAAAATCAAGGGAACCTCGTACACGCTCGAAACGGTCGGCAACGTTATCACCGCGTCCACCGGCACATCGCAGTGGATGGATATCTTGGTCTTGATGTCGTCGGTGACCTCGTGGTCGCTTCGGCAGATGATCGCATCGGGCAATATGCCGATGCTCCGAAGCTCCCTGACGCTGTGTTGAGTGGGCTTCGTCTTGAGTTCTTCGGTCGCCGAGATGTATGGCAGGAACGTGACGTGGATGTAAAACACGCTGTCTTTGCCGAGTTCGCGCCGCATCTGCCGGATTGCTTCCAAGAATGGCAGGCCCTCGATGTCGCCCACTGTTCCACCCACCTCGACGACGATCACGTCGGCGTTGCTGACCTCCGCGAGCTTCATGATGCGTTGCTTGATCGCGTCCGTGACGTGCGGGATCGCCTGAATTGTGCCGCCGAGAAACTCGCCCCTGCGCTCCTTCGATATCACTTCGCTGTAGATCTGTCCGGCAGTGACGTTGGATAGCTGCGTGAGATCGATGTCCACGAAGCGCTCGTAGTGTCCGAGATCCAAATCGGTCTCGCCGCCGTCCTCCGTCACGAACACTTCTCCGTGCTGGTAGGGAGACATCGTTCCGGGATCGACGTTCAAGTAAGGGTCAAGCTTGAGAAGTGAGACCGAGACGCCTCTGTCTTTCAGCAGGCGGCCAATCGAGGCGACGCTGACCCCTTTGCCCACCGAGCTCACCACACCGCCGGTCACGAATATCATCTTTGTCATGGGATCAAGGACTCACTTTACTGACGGCCAGGAACAAGCCGCCTGTCGCGTTGGGGATTGGCAGTCTGTTCGACGCATTAAGCGGCGCGGCGCCATGGGGTCGCAAGGCAAAGAGGGATCCGGACGGTTGGCAATCGGGTAGGGGGCCAAATGTGTCTCGGGGGACAGTTCGAGAGAGGGATGTTCGGTCGGTGAATCGCCCGGAAGGTGCCACTAACGCTTCACTGAATTGAGGGCTCTGGAGTAGAATTGCATCACAGTTTTGTGTGCGTCCCCTCTGGTTTGCAAGAGTATATCCATCCACTCTCGACGGTGTCAACTTAATAGATCGCCAATTCTGTCCAAGGGAACGGCACTTTCAAAGAGACTAAGACAGAGTGCATCCCCAGACCTGATGCACGTCCACCGAAATGGCGGCGGCGCCACTTGAATCCTAACCCTGGCGTGCACTCGGCGACGCCTTTGTTAGGCGCCGCAAGCGCTGATCTCGCCGGATCGGCTCATTCCGCGGCAGGCTGGCAGGTCTTGACCGGCCATGGGCTTTGCCGTACATTCCGAACCAGCCTGGACGAGGCCAATGGAAACGGAGGACGAATCTTCGATGCGTTACTATGCACTGATCTCTGCGGATGGCGACAGCCGGCTTACAGTGGAGCCCAAGGACGGCCTCTTATTCGATCTCACGTCTCTGGACCCGGACCTGACCGACCTTGAAGACCTGGCGCTCGCGGCCGCCCTTACCCGAACGGGCATTGATGACGTTGCATCGGGCATTCTCAAGTCCGGGGATGCGGACAGGTTCGACCTGGGCGAAGTGATGGACAACTCTCGTAGAGGCGAAGGCTTCTATCGCCTGGACAGACCCTTCGAGCCGCCGGAGGTCTGGGCCGCCGGGGTTACGTACAAAACCAGTGAGATGGAGCGCCGGCGCGAGAGCGACACCCCCGACATCTACTCGTCCGTGTTCGCGGCCGAGCGGCCGGAAGTTTTCCTGAAGGCGACCCCGGATCGGTGCGTGGGGCCGTTCGATCCGGTGGGCATCAGAGGCGATTCCGAGTGGAACGTCCCCGAGCCGGAGTTGGCGTTCGTTCTGTATCGAGGTGATATCATCGGGTACACCATCGGCAACGACGTGAGCAGCCGGTCGATAGAAGGAGAGAACCCGCTCTACCTGCCCCAGGCCAAGGTCTTCGATCAGTGCTGCTCGATCGGCCCTTGCTTTGTCTCCGTTGCGTCTATTGGCGACGTCGCCAACCTGGGCATCGAGTGCACGATTACGCGAGACGGCGTCGAAGTGTGGACAGATCAGACCTCGACATCGCTGATGGCTCGGAGCTGCGAGGAGCTGGCGGACTGGGTCCAGCGGCACAACTACCTGCCGAACATGTCGACGGTGCTGACCGGGACGCCAATCGTGCCGCCGCCGGAGTTCACTCTGCTCGAGGACGACCTCGTGACGATAACCATCGAAGGCATCGGCGCCTTGGAGAACGACGTACAGGTCGTCTGAAGCGATTTCAGCCGTCGGATGAACTGCCGTCGGGTGGGAGATTGGCCAGGGCCTGCTGAACGAAGTCGATTCCGACTGCCGCTCGCCAGGCGTCGAGCAGTCCGGATGTGATCTTCCCTGGCGCCGGTCCGCCGACTCGCATGCCGTTGAGCGTCGCCACCGGCAGCACGCAGAACCGTGTGCTCGAGACGAACGCCTCGTCCGCTTCGTACACGTCGCCTTGGTGGTAACGGCCCTCGTCAACCTCGATGCCAATCCGACTCGCCAGCTCCAGCACCGTCTGCATGCTCACGCCGGGCAGGACGTTTTTGCGGTCCGGCAGCTTGATCCGCCCGTCAGCCACGAACATGAAGTTCGCGCCTTTGCACTCCGTGATGCCCCCGTCGCCGCCGCTCATCAGCGAAAATACCTGCTGGCCCGTGGCGGGGTCGGCGCCCGACTCTTGCCCACGAGGCATGCCGTACGTGCTGGGCGTGACCAGCCGGACGCCATTGGCGTAGCTTCGAGCAAATGGCGCGAAGTCCAGCACCTGGCAGTACACGACGACGTGCACCTCCTTGGGTTCATCGACATCTTGGGACTGCGTGATGGAGACGACCTGGGTGACGGTGAACTCTTGAGTGTGTCTCAGCAGGCTGAGATTGGAGTCGATGATGCCGCGCGTCACATTCTCGAGATCGTGCATTGATTGGCCAGGGTCCGTTTTCGACGCCTCCAAACCCCGATAGAGCCGTTGGAGGTGCTCCCGCAGCTTGAATGGCTTGCCGCCGAACGTTCGCTCGGTGTCGTAGAATCCACCCACGGTGGTCTCGTTGATCCGGTGCAGGATGGTGGAAGCCTGCGAATGGGGCATTATGCGCCCGTCGACATATGTGAGCAACTCGGTTGGAGCGGCCATCAACTGATTCCTCGCATGCGATGTCGAGGCCCGCAGTTCATTTCGCCTCGTTGGGCTGACTCGGCTGAGCCCCGAAAAGCTTCTTGTACAGGACGGTGAACCTGGTGGCCACGTGTATCAGCGGCGTCATCTTCCTGGTGTGTAGGGCGCCTCGGGACAGAGCATCCTTGAAGCCGCCCGGCGTACCGTCGAATTCCGGCATCTCGATGTAGGTGCGTCCCAACTCGACGGCAGTGTGAGCATCCGTTACCGCGGAGCCGATCAGATCGTGCTCGGCCGCGAATTCGCGGGCCTTGCGATTATCCGCGTCCAGGTTGTTGCGTGCGTTGAACACCTCGATGATGTCAGCGTGGGGCCACACCTCTTCGAGACCGCGCGTTGTGATCACCGACCTTCGGAAGCGGTCAAACGGATGCGGCACGGACACGAGCCCGCCTTGGTCCTTGATGCGACGGGCGGTTTCGACCGGCGTGAGACCCGCGGGGATGGACTCGTCCAGAAACAGGCCCGTGATTTCGCCCTCAGAGGAGCGCACCTCTTCGCCGATGATGACGTGGAACTGGGCGAGCTCTCGGGCCCTGAGCGCGCCAGCGGTGGTGTTGTGGTCGGTCACCGCGATGCAGTTCAATCCGACCTGCTCGCACCGTCGCACCAGTCGCTCCGGGGACATCATCGAGTCCGGCGAGAAGTGGGAGTGCATGTGAAGGTCAACTTTGAGCACGACTATTCTTCGTCTTCGGGATCGGACTCCGAATCCGGAATGAATCGCATCTGCTCGCCGTAAGCCGTCTGAATGCGGGTGATGGTCAGCTCAGCCGAGGCCAGCATCTCGCTGCACAATCGGGCTAGTTTGACGCCCTGCTTGTAGCGCTGTGTCGCCTCGGCCAGATTGAGACCGCCGGCCTCGAGCGCGGCGACAGTCTCTTCGAGAAGTTTCATAGACTCCTCGAAGCTCATGCTCTCGAGTTTGTCGTCGTCGGGCGACGCGTCGTTTGACTTGGGTGGTGACATCAGAAAATCCTTGCCGTCAGGATATCAGGACGCGACGACATCCGTCACCATAGATCCCTCGCCGACGGCCGCCACCCTCCGTGCCGGGCTGCGCACATCTTCGCAACCCGGATGCGGGCGCGGTCGGAACTTCCGAGAGTTGACTCGAAATTTGCTTCGTTCGAAATCAGTCTTTGAATCGGAACGGCTGGTACTGATCTGTCACCAGCGCGACCGCGTAGCACGTGACCCTGTTCTGCCATCGGATTGTTCCCTCGACGAACTCGAAGGCTCCCTTAGGGTATTTCCCTGTGAACAGGATTGCGAACCAGGCGAATATAGAAACGAACCAGACCCCGACCCAGAGAAACATCAGCACGATGTAATGGGGAATAGCGAGCAACCATTTAAAGAGAGGCATGAAGCGGTTCAATCCAGCCTGGGCATCCGGGTACGCGACCTCCAAGTGTACGGCCTGCTCGTCCTCCGTCGACGGGTATTCGTCTCTCATGAGCAGTACGTACACGGCCACCCTGTTGTAGAACTGCATCAGGGCAAGGTTCCATTCGAACCACCAACGCGGATACTTCTGCCGGAACACGATCATCAAGAGCAGTGGCGCGGTCAGGATGCCGCCCGTCCAGGACAGCGCTGCCGCGACGACAGCGATTGGAATCATCAACAGGAACCTGAAAAACGTCGATCCTCTTCCAAGGGGTTGATCCGGATAATCCACTCTGAATTGAACGGGGTAGACGCCGGTAGTGTAGAAAGCCATTACGATCCCTCCCGTCTGAGTGTAGTGGGAGCAAGTCTACCACACGGCGGCAATGCGCCTTTTGGGGAACCCGAGCGAATCCCTCGGCTACCGGTGGCCTGCCTCATCGGGCCAGACCAAACGCCGGAATGCGTCGGCGAAGCGTCGAGGCGTCAGCGCGAGTCGTCGGACGCGTCCGGCGACTCATTGGCCACCGTGGCGGGAAATTCCCCGGTGCTCACCGTCACGTGAAGCTCGTCGCCAGGGGCCGTTTGCGCGACATCCGTGACGACTGCGCCGGTGTCTTTGTGCTGGACGATGGCGTAGCCTCGACGGAGCGTGTCCACCGGACTCAGCGCCTCCAACCTCGACGATGTGCCCTCAAGCCGCTCACGCGTGACCTGGAGCCGGGCGCTCATGTGCGACGCCGCGCTGTGGAGCAGGTCGTCGACTCGCATGCGAAGGGTATCCAATTGCGGTCGGGAGCGCTCCATGCGGAGCCATAGCCGCTCGACAGAGCCCTTGGCCCCGGTGATCGAATCGGTGACGATGCCGTCGAGGGCTTGCCGGGAGGTGACGAGTCGTGCCGCCAGTTCCATTCGGTCGGGTACGGCGATCTCGGCAGCCGCCGACGGCGTGGGCGCCCTGAGGTCTGCCACCAGGTCGCAAACCGTGTGGTCGGTCTCGTGTCCGACAGCGCTGATCACGGGAACGCTGCTTGCGAACACAGCCCTGGCGACCGCCTCCTCGTTGAATGGCCAAAGGTCTTCCAACGAACCGCCGCCTCGCGCGACGATGATCACGTCCACGTCAGGCTCTGGTTCCAACGCTTGGAACGCCTCGACGATGCCGGGCGCGGCCGCATCTCCCTGCACGGGAGTCGGAGCGAGGAGGAGCTCGACCAATGGATACCGCCTCGCGACGACGGTTTGGATGTCGTGCCACACCGCCCCAGACGGCGAGGTTATGACTCCGACTCGCTGAGGGAACGCCGGGACCGGGCGCTTGCGGCTCGGGTCGAACAGGCCCTCTTGCTCCAATTTGAGCTTGAGTTGCTCCAGTCGAAGCTGAAGCTCGCCAACTCCTTCGGGTTGCACGATGTCGGCGATGAGCTGAAGGTCGCCTCTGACCTCGTAAATGGCGACCCGCCCGTGGGTCGAGATGGCTGCACCGTTGGAAAGGTGCTCGGCGCCGCGGCCGTTGCGGAACATCACGCATCTGAGCGAGCCTTTTTCGTCGCGCAGCGTGAAGTACGAGTGACCCGATGCGGGCTTCGCCAAGTTAGCGACCTCGCCTTCGACCCAGACGTCGCGCAGCACGTAGTCGTAGGTGAGAACCTCGTTGATGTAGGACGTGACCTGAGAGACCGAGTAGACCGGCACGCTACACCCGTGACTGGTACTGCCCAGTGCGGGTGTCCACTTTGATGGTCTCCCCTTCGTTGACGAAGAGCGGGACTTGTAGCTGGAGGCCAGTTTCGAGAGTGGCGAGTTTTGTGGCGCCCGTGGCCGTATCGCCCCTCAATCCCGGAGGAGAGTCGGTAACCTTCATATCGACGTTGATCGGCAGCTCGATGGCGATGGGAAGATCCTGGTGGAAGATAAGCTCGATCTCCAACTGCTCCACGAGGTACGGCAGGGAGTCGGTGATCTGGTCGGCGGACAGGGGAAACTGCTCGAAGCTCTCGGTGTCCATGAAATAGTAAAGCGCGTCCTCGTCGAAGATGTATTGGGCGCGGCGGCGTTCCACGGCGGCGGGAGTCAGCTTAACGTCGTAACCGCTGAACGATCGATCGACCACACGACCCGACTTTATGTCGCGGAACCTGATTCGCATGGTTGGGGCGCGTTGCTGCATCTTGTTGCGCTCGTAATCGACCACCACGTGCGGCTGGCCGTCGAGTTCTATGGCCATGCCCTTCTTGAGATCACCGAAACTGATTGTCATTCACAAGCTCCTGCTTCGTATTGGCCTTCCGTTCGCTTCGTCCCAATCCCCAGGCCACATGCCGCTGTGTCTTCTCGACGCTCTGGCCGTTAATTACGTTGGCCTCACTACACGTCGCCATACTGAGCGAAGCGAAGTATCTGGGGCCTCGCAGGCAACTGCGTTTGGCAGCGACCAGATTCTTCGCGTGCGCTCAGAATGGCGAATTGGTCGCGTCCGCATATCTTGTTGACGACCGCCATGACCAAGCCGCCTCGCCCGAGTCACTTCGGAGAACCGGAAACCACTCTCACTTGCCCGTTCTCGATGGAGACCACGTCCTCAATTCGAACGCCTCCCCATTCCGGCAAGTACACGCCGGGCTCGATGGTGAACACCATGCCGTCCGTCAGTATGTCCGGCGATCCCGGGCCGATGCGTGGCAGCTCGTGCACCGCCAACCCGACGCCATGACCCAAGCCATGCCCGAATCTGTTTCCGTATCCCGCATCGTCGATGAAGTCTCGGGCGACCGCGTCGATCTCGCCGCCGGTCACACCCGGACGGACGGCCTCTTCAGCGGCAAGCTGCGCTCCCAGGACGATATCGTATACTTCTCTGAAGCGCTCATCCGGACCGCCAACGCAGAACGTCCGCGTCAGATCGCTCCGGTACCCCTGGTACGTGGCGCCCATGTCGATCACAATCGGGTCACCCGGTCGGATCACCGTGTCGTCGGCCCGATGATGCGGGAGCGAACCGTTGGGACCCGCGCCGACGATTATATCGAAAGCGTTGCTCTCCGCGCCAAGTTCGCGCATGGCCTTCTCGATCTCCCATGCGACTTGGCTCTCAGTCCTACCGGGTTCGATCGACGGCGCGACCTTGCCGAGGGCCAGGTCCGCGATCTCGACGGCTTTGTCGATCAGGTCGATTTCCTCTTGGTCTTTGACGGCTCGCAACTCGTCGACGACGTTCTCGGTGGCGACCAGCTCCGGTCTGTTCGGCGGTTCCAGGCTTCGGACAGCCCGAATAGCCGCTTGGTGCGCGGCCACGGTCATGTTGTCGCTCTCGTATGCGATTCGACGGGATCCCAACTCGCCGACAATCTCGGCCAGCCATTGGCAGCCGCCGGATATCTGGCGCACATGGTAGTCGGGAGCTTGTCGTTCCGCCTGCTGGATGTACCTGAAATCCGTGGCCAGCAGAGCTTCTTCAAAGGTCACGATCAGGTATCCGGAGGAGCCTGAGAACCCGGACAGATAACGGCGATTCTCCGGCGCGGATACCAGAAAAGCGTCAGCGCCGAGCGAATGCAGACTTTGGCGAAGCCTTTCGATTCGAGACTCCGGCATCAGCGGGACGCTTTCTCACCGAGATGTGCAACGAGGAATTCCAGCGCGTAGTGATAACCACGATGTCCGAGGCCGACGATCTGGCCCACGGCGATGTCGGCGAACACCGACTTGTGCCTGAACTCTTCTCTCGCGTGGACGTTGGATAGGTGGACCTCGATCACCGGAAGCCGGGTGTCGATGAGCGCGTCCCGCAGTGAAATGCCGTAGTGGGTCAATGCTCCGGCGTTGATGACGATTCCATGGGCATCCTGGGACGATGCCTGGATGAAGTCGACGATCGCGCCTTCGTGGTTCGACTGGAAGAATTCAACGTCCGCATTCAGGTCCATGGCCTTGTCAGCAAGGCCGTCCTGGATGTCCGTGAGGGTGCTGACGCCGTAGTAGCCGGGTTCGCGGGCGCCAAGATTGTTGAGATTAGGTCCGTTGATAACCAGGATCTTCAATTGGCGCCTCCATTCGACCCAACGTGCCGAACGCCATTTCGGGTTAGCGTTGGACTTTGCGGGCGCGCGGATGCGCGGTCATGTAGGCCCGACGTGCCTCTGCGCCCGTGATGTGAGTGTAGACCTGCGTTGTCGCGGGGCTGGCGTGCCCCAGCAACTCCTGCACCACGCGCAGGTCCGCGCCGCCCTCCAGGAGATGCGTGGCGAACGAGTGCCTGAGCGTGTGCGTGTGTACCTGCGAGCCGAGGCCGGTCTGCCCGGCATACTTTCGTACGATCTTCTGTATGCTCCGTTGGCTCAGTCTGCCCCCATAGCGGTTTACGAACAGCGCGCCTTCCGCATCGAGGGAGCTGATCTTCGAGCGAACTTCCGCCATGTAGTGCGATATTGCGCTTCGCGCTGCATCGCCCATCAGCACGATTCGTTCTTTGGAGCCTTTGCCCCGAACTCGAATCTCGCGGGTTTCGCTGTTCACGTCGGCGAGGTTGACCCCGGCGGCCTCGCTGACTCGAAGCCCTCCGGCATACACCAACTCCAATAGGGCGCGGTCTCGAATGCCAGTCGGTTGAGTGGTGTCCGGCGCCTGGACCAGTCTCTCCGCTTCTTGCTGCGACAGAAACCGGGGCAGCCGGGAATCGAGTTTCATGGCGCCGGGCGCTGGCGCCGGGTCGTGGTCGATGTCGCCACGCCGTCGGAGCCAGTACAGGACCGTCCTAAGGACCGACAGCTTCCGCGCGATGCTGGGGCGGACGTACCCGAGCTCGTGCAACCATGCCAGGTACGCGCGCATCGCGAGCCGGTCCATGTCGCGGAGGCTGGTTATGTCCTTAAGCTCCAGGAACTCCTGAAGCGGATTCAAGTCTGCCTTGTAGTTTCGGATCGTAAGCGGCGCGAGGCTTCGCTCTGCCTGCAGGTGCTCCTGGAAGCCGGTGAGCAGGGCGTGCCACTCCTCGCGTTCCACGACTACACCGCCACGTCGAGTGTTTCGCTCTCCGGGATCGGGCCCTTGAAACCGCACGCGGCGCACCGCGAGTTGGTGCGGCCCATCGCCACCAACATCTTGGAGCACTCGGGACACGGTTGAGGCAGCGGACGTTGGTTTACGGCGAACGTGCACGTCGGGTAGTTGGAGCAGCCGTAGAACCGCTTGTTGCGGCCTTTGGCGGCCTTGCGGGCTTGACGTTCGACAAGGTCGCTGCCGCACTCGGGGCACTCCACGCCGACGCGCTGAAGCAACGGCTGCGACTGCTTGCAGTCCGGGAATCCGCTGCACGAGAGGAAGCGCCCGAAGCGGCCCGACTTGATGACCATGGGCTTGCCGCACTGTTCGCATATCTCATCGGTTTCTTCGTCGATCTGGTCGCGAGGAACTCGTTCGGCTTCCTTCAGCGCGCGCTTGACCGACTCGTCGAACGGGGAGTAGAACTCTTGCAGCATCGGCGTCCACTTTCGTGCGCCGCCCGCAATCTCGTCTAGCTCTTCTTCGACCTTGGCGGTGAAACTCGCGTCCATGATGTCTGGGAAATGCTGCGTGAGCAGGCCCGTAACCGCGGTGCCGAGTTTCGACGGCGCGAACATGCCTCGGTCCTTGCGGACGTAGTCGCGGTTCATCAGCGTCGCCAGTGTGGGCGCGTAGGTGCTCGGCCTGCCGATGCCCTGTTCCTCGAGCGCTTTGACCAGCGACGCCTCGGTGAATCGAGGCGGCGGCTGGGTAAAGTGCTGGCCAGGCTCCAGCTTCAGGCAATCGAGCCCTTCGCCCTCGGCAAGGTGAGGCAGGTCCTGCGATCCCTCGCTGACGGGTTCGGAGCCGGCATCGATGTCTTCGAGGTACAGCGCGCGGAACCCGCGGAACGTCATCACCGACCCGCTGGCCCGGAACTCGTACTCCGCGCCCGACTTGCAGCCGGTGGCGCCGATGCTGACGGACGTCGAGTCGAACAAGGCGTCGGTCATCTGGCTGGCAACCAGCCGCTTCCAGATCAGGTCGTACAGGCGGTGCTGCTCGTTGTTCAAGAAGCCCCGAATCTTGTCCGGATCGCGCATGATGGACGTTGGCCTGATGGCCTCGTGCGCTTCTTGGGCGCCCTTGACCTTCTTGGAGTAGAGGCGAGGCTTTTCCGGGGCGTAATCTGCGCCGTACTTCGACTTGATGTAACTGGCGGCTTCGGCCAACGCCTGCCCCGCGACGTTAGTCGAGTCGGTCCTCATGTAAGTGATGAGTCCGACGGAGCCTTCGTCGCCAATGTTCAGGCCCTCGTAAAGCTGCTGTGCGACGACCATCGTTCGACGGGCCGTGAACCTGAGCTTGCGGTAGGCTTCCTGCTGCAGCGTGCTGGTGATAAACGGCGCCGCGGGCCTGCTGTGCCGCTGGCGTTTCCGCACCGAGTCGACCATGTAAGTGGCGTCGGTCAGGTCGGTCAGTATCTCGCGAGTCCGGGTTTCGTCCGGCATCGAGATGCGGCCCTTGACGCCCTTGATCGCGTGAATCGAGGCTTCGAAGACTCCTTCTTGGCCGTTTTGTGGGCGCTTGGAGAAGTCGGATTCTATCGACCAGTACTCCCGGGGCACGAAAGCGGCAATATCGGCCTCGCGGTCCACGACAAGGCGAAGGGCGACCGACTGAACTCGACCGGCTGAGAGACCTCTGCGTACCTTCCCCCACAGTACGGGGCTCAGGCGGTAACCGACCAGTCTGTCGAGCACTCGGCGCGCCTGTTGTGCGTCGATCAGGTCCCGGTCCAGGTCTCGCGGATTGGCAAATGCTTCGGTGATAGCCGAGTTCGTGATCTCGTGGAACACGACCCGTTTGACCTTCTTCATCGGAATCTTGGCAGCCGCGAGCAGATGCCAAGAGATGGCCTCGCCCTCGCGATCCGGGTCTGTGGCGAGGTAGACGGTCTCAGCTTCCTTCGACACCTTGGAAAGCTCGGCGATGATCTTCTTTTTGTCGTCCATGACGTCGTAGGTGGGCTTGAAAGTGCCGTCGTCGAGCTCGATGCCCATCTTGCCCTTGGGCAGGTCTCTGACGTGACCCATGGACGCCAGGGCTACGAAATCGTCCCCCAAGAAACGTTGGACGGTCCGCGCCTTCGCCGGAGATTCAACAATTACTAGATCCTTGGCCATGTTACCTCACACCGCTTGATATTCGCTGCGCGCCTCTCTGAGCCGCATGTAATTCATTCCACCGACCTGTTTTACCAGGCCTTTCAATTCCATCATAGTAAGAGCGCTGCTAACTGTCGATACGGCTAACGCCGAGTTTCTGGTGATATCGTCGATATGCACCGGGTCGAATGTTACGAATTTGAGCACGGCGGCCTCGGCTTCGTCTTCAGGGAAGAACGCTGCCAACTCCAACTGGTGGGTGGTCGCCGAGAGGTTGAGTTCAGCCAACACGTCCTCGGCGTCGAGCACCAGCTTGGCTCCGGAATCGCGGATCAGCTCGTTCACTCCCTTGCTGCCTGGCGAGAATATGCTGCCTGGAACGGCGAACACTTCACGGTCCTGCTCCAAGGCATGCCGGGAGGTCAGCAATGCGCCGCTTCCCTCTGGCGCCTCGATCACAACCGTTCCCATCGTCAGGCCGCTTATGATGCGGTTCCGTCTCGGAAAGTTCTGCGCGCTCGGTTTGGCCCCCAATGGGTGTTCGCTCATTACGGCGCCGTTTTCGGCTATCTGGTTTACCAATGCCGCGTGCTCCCGCGGGTAGATGACATCCAGGCCGCTCCCCATGACCGCGATAGTGCGTTGCCCCGTGCAAGCCCACTGACTATAGTGACCCCCGAGCGGGCGAGGTCGTGCGATATTTGATACGCCGCTTGGCGTCCGTATGCAGTCGGCCGCCGCGTGCCAACCACGGCCACGGCTCTCTCGTCATCAGGCGAAAGCGACCCGCGGACGTTCAGCACCGGCGGTTTGTCGTATATCTCTTTTAGCCGCGGCGGGTAGTCCTCGTCGTGCCAGGTCAACGCGCGCACGCCTGCTGCCTGAACACGGGCGAGCTCGTCGTCGGGGTCTATGGTCGCAACGGCCTTGGTCATGGTTCCGGCCGTGCGCCGATCCAGGCCGGCTTCTATGAGTTCGGCCGTACTGGCTTTCCATGCGCGTTCGAGGGACCCAAAATGACCCTCGATCAGAGCGATTCTCGCCCTGCCGACGCCAGAGACCCTGTTGAACGCGATCCAGTGTTTTAGTTCAGTAGACTCCATACACGGGTCCAATTCTAGCATAGCTTCATCGAGCCCAATGGCACAATGCCTCGGTGCACAGGGCGGACCGGCGTTGAAATGCGAGGTTGATATGGCGGAGAGGGTGGGATTCGAACCCACGGTCGCCTATAAAGACGACACGCGATTTCCAGTCGCGCCTATTCGGCCACTCTAGCACCTCTCCGTATCGTGGGGGACCAAGCCTTGAAGGTCACCGCCGCCCAGCGCGACCAACCATCCGCACACGAAATGCGAATAATCTGTCGTGGCGGAGAGGGTGGGATTCGAACCCACGATGAGATTGCTCCCATACTGGTTTTCGAGACCAGCGCCTTCGTCCGCTCGGCCACCTCTCC
>CAZPQQ010000073.1:0-16056 GCA_964588665.1 uncultured Dehalococcoidia bacterium
ACCCTCCCCCACGGACGTCCGTACGGTTGCCCGTGATTCGGCCTCCGAACGGGAATGCCGTTGTTCAGAATGACCGGTTTGGGCAGGCGAACCCTAGACGGCGGCATCCCGGGGCATCTGTGCGATCTCGGACACGCTGGTCAGTCCGTTCAGGCTCACCATCAGGGCGAGTTGCCGGTTGATGCTCCGTACGATGCCAGGGCCTTGGTAGATCAACGCCGTGAGAAGCTGCACCGTGTCGGCGCCGGCCAGCAGGGCGTTCCAGGCGTCTCGACCCGAGAACACGCCGCCGCAGGCGTTGATGGCAATTGAATCGCCCACGACTGCTCGAGTCTCGCTTACCATTCGGAGCATGTCGCGATAGACCAGCCTGCCGCTGAGACCGCCCACCCCGACGGCGAGCTCGGGGTCGCGCACCGGTCGCGTGTTGGCGACGGTCAATGCATCGACGCCTTGCTCGACGCAGACGCTGGCCAATCCAAGCACCAGTTTTCTGGCGTCATCGTCATCTCGGCTGCCGCCGGCCTGCGGAAAAGGAGGCATCTTTACGAACAACGGGCGCTCGCGGTCGGCGTTAATGTCAGTCAGCAGTTCGGTCAATGCTCCCACATCGTGGAACGCGCGGAGCCCGGCGGTGTTTGGCGAGCTGATGTTCACCTCAATTGCCGATGCCACCGGCTCCAGTTCTCGATGGCACGCGACGATTTCGGCGACCGTTTCTCCTGACACGCTGACGACCGCGGGAGCGCGGGCCGGGCCGCCCCTCCCGGCGAGGTGCATCGCCGCATTTCCGACTCCTTTGCCTGGAAATCCGAGAGAGTTGACCAGCGACTCCTGTCGCTCGTATCTGAGAATCCTTGGGCTGGGGTTGCCGGTCCTTGGCGACAGGGTCACGGTGCCGCCGACCACGTAGCCGAATCCGAGCGCGGCCAGCGATCCGAGTCGCTCGCAGTCTTTGTCGTAGCCGGCCGCGAGCCCGATCGGACTCCGCATGTCGATTCCGGCCACGGTGGTTCTGAGCGAAGGGTGGGCGTATTCCAGATAAGGCTCCAAGAACTTCCAGACGGGCGTCAGTCGGAGCGCTTCGTCCGCGAGCTTTTGGGCGGTCTCAGGGGGAAGCCTGAACAGCAGTGGCCGAATCAGATCCCGATAGGTGTTTGGGTTAAGTAATAGCGCCATGAATTGTCACCGGTGGAATGTAGTTTAGGTTTCGACGCGGACCGTTTCGTCGTTCACAACGACGCGGGCCATATGTGTTTGGAGGAAATCGCGCCGGGAGTCGAAATCGAGGTCATCCCAGCTTTGCAGGGTTTCGCCCGCGTCGACGGGATTCTGGGCTCGTTGGGCTGATGCCCGTGTGCTGTCGAGTTCGCCGAGGTATTGGGCCAGCACGTCGACGTCGGTCGCGCCTCGGGCCGTGCGACGCATCGCCTGCACGAAGCGTCGCTCCGCCTGGCGCACCCGCTCTTCCCACGACGACTGGAGGTCAGGCTTTTCGTCATCGGCCGGCTCGGGCTCGATGCCGGCCGATTTGGCCTGGAGAACGAGACTGATCTGGGAAACCACCGCGCCTTCCAGCATCGGCGCCCGCCACGTGTGGTAGCCGCACACGCTCTGGTTGTTTCTGGATTGGCACTGGTAGTATCGGTAAACGCCTCTCTGGCGTTTGCCGTCCTTGTTTCGCCAGGACTGGCGTCGGGTGACTCCCATCATCTTGTTGCCGCAATAGCCGCATTGCGCGAGTCCGGACAACAAGAACGGTTCCGCGCTCGAGATGCGTCCGACGGGCCGTCGCGACCGGGTGGTGTCCTGAGCCTCGCGGTAGACCGGCGGAGGAATGATAGGCTCGTGCGCCTTGGGCAATCTCAGGCCGAACCGCGAGTACGTGCCCATGTAGGCTGGATTTCTGAGCATGTCCCGGATGCTGACCATGTTCCAATTGCCGCCGCGACGAGTCTTGATGTCGCGTTCGTTCAGTTGCTGGACGATCAGCCGCAGCCCCAATCCGTCTTTGGTGTAGAGCCTAAAGATCAGCTCGACCACCGGCGCTTCTTGCTTGACTATCGTGAGACTGCCGTCGTCGCCGTTGCGGTAACCGAACGGAGGCCTTCCCAGCCCTTTTCCTCGGAGAGCACGGGCCTGCATCGACTCCTTGATCTTGGCGCTGCGGGTCTTCGAGATGCCGGTTACGCCCAGGATGTGGAACGCGTTCTGGAGCGGATCCGGGTACTCTTCGTCGTCACAGGTGACTTTCGCCCCGATGCCTTCCAGCTCCAGAAATGACCGGGCAACCGACTCGAGATCGGCGCCGATGTGGCCTGCGTTTGGGATCACAATGAGGTAGTTCGTGCCCGAGTCCCCGATATATTCGACCATATCTTTGTACCGGGGGTAGGCGTCGGATCCCGATGCGTTCAGGTCGCCGAACGTCTTCACCGGCTGATGGAAGAAGAGATCGCAATACTCGTTGAAGGCTTCTTCGAACTCGAACTGAGACGGGACGGGCTCAGATTGCGATGGGGGAGCGTTGGTCCGAAAATATCCGATGGCTTGCATGAGCTGGTTAGTTGACCACCAAGATCCGGCTGCAACTCCCGCATTGGACGATGTCTTTGCTAGAGCGGATCGCCTGCAACTCGGACCGCGCCAGAGCTATTCGGCACCCTTGGCAGGTGTCCCGCTTCACGAGCGCCACGGCTTGTCCTCCGCGCATTTTCGCGACCGTGGCGTATGTTGCCATCGCTATTGGCGGGTACTCGACAACCATGTCTTCCCGACGCTCGTACAGCACCGGAAGCTCGGCCGTCAAAATTTCCCGGGACGCCTGGAGCTCGACGAGTTCGTTCTCCCTGTGGGAGTCGATCGACTCGAATTTCGCCTGCGCTCGATCCCTGTGTTCTTGAGTTTCATCGGTGTCGACCATGATGGTCAGCAGCGTGTCTTCCTGTTCGGAGTGTTGTTGCTGCAGCGCCGCCTTTTCGTCCTCGATGGCCTCGAGCTCGCGAGCACTGGTTATCATGCCGCTGTAAGCACGATTGTCCATGGCGGCCAACTTTTGCTCGGTCTGTTGAACCGCGCCCTCGGCCACGCGGCCCGCGGGTCCCAACTCCCCGAGTTTGGCATCGAGTCCCGCCAATAAGTTCTGGGCGGCGATTCGTTCGGAATCGTCGGCCAGTCTGCCGTTCACATCGGCCAATTCTTGCTCGTGACTCTGAATGTCCCAGTCGAGCAGTTGGAGATCGTAAAGCTGTCTAACAGAGAACATGGTCAGACGCACCGTCAGTCATCGATGGATTTGGGTTCCCATTGTAAACGATATGCATGCCCTCCGCGTTGGGAAAAATCGGTCTCGGAATGCCGACATGCGGCGCCTTCGGAGTGCATCCTGTCTGTTGGCTGGCGCCAGACCTGCGGCGAGGAGAGCATTGGCCAGAGGACGGCTCGATTGAACGGATGCGTCGCGTATCCGTCTGTGCCGAACCGTCGTCAGCGATCGGAAAACCGCCGCCCAGCCGATAGGCGGTATGACAGCGGTGTTGGCCGTTCGCGTGCCGGTCGTATCGATGCCTGTTTCAGTGGTGACCACCGATGAATTGATGTAGTATGGAACTGTTCTAGAGCGGCACGTCTATGCATGGAACGGCAACCTGATGAACGCACTTGGCAACACCATCGCCAAGCCCAAAACCAAGATCGTTTGTACGCTTGGTCCTTCAACGGCCTCGGACGAGACCATCAGAGGTCTCATCGTCAACGGCATGAGCGTTGCTCGGTTGAACTTGAGCCATGGCTCTCCTGAGACTCACCGAGCGGCAATCAACCAGGTGCGGGCGGCTTCGGACGAGTTGAACACGCCCGTCGGCATCATGATCGACGTGCCGGGCCCCAAATACCGAACCGGGTATCAAGATCCCGGCGTTCTCGACCTGGTCGCAGGGGCCGCCATTACTCTGACCAGCAGAGAGGTCCGAGGCAATCCCAAGCTCCTCAGCGTCACGCCTTACGGCATCCATCGTGACGCCGTTGTTGGCGGCGCCGTCCTCGTCGACGACGGCAATGTAAAACTCGTCGTCCAGGAGATCTCCAGCGAGGACGTGATCTGTCAGGTCACATTTGGCGGTCGAGTGACCGAGCGCCGAGGAGTGGCCATCCCGGGCAAGGCGCCGGACCTGCCATTTCTGGACGACCGCGCCAAAGACGGCTTGAGTCTAGCTGCCACTGTCGGCGCGGACTTCATCGCTTTGTCCAACGTAACGCGGGACGCCGACGTAACCCTCGCACGCGAAATGCTGAGAGAGCACGGACCCGAGCCGTACATAATTTCGAAGATCGAAACGGCTGAAGCCCTAGACAACTTCAGCGAGATCTTGGATGCGTCGGACGCAATCATGGTGGCGCGCGGCGACATGGGTGTTGAGGTGCCGCTTGCGCGGGTTCCCGTCATCCAGAAACAGCTCATCGCAGAGTGCAACCGTGGAGGCAAGCCGGTCATCACCGCCACGCAGATGCTGGAGTCGATGATCAAGTCGCCGACGCCTACCAGGGCCGAGGTCACGGACGTCGCAAACGCGATCTACGACGGCACCGATGCCATCATGCTCTCGGGCGAAACCGCTGCCGGGGGCTACCCGGTGCAGGCGGTCGAGACGATGAGGGACGTGGCTCTGCAAACGGAGGCCGCCCTCCCGTACGCGACAATGATTCGCGACAAATACACGGACGTCGAAGATCAAACCGACGACGCAATCAGCTATGACGCCTGCCGAACGGCGTTCCAGCTCAAGGCAAGCGTGATTGTTGCATTCACCGAGTCTGGGTCGACGGCGGGCCGTGTGTCCCAATTCCGCCCTGAGGCGCATATTTTAGCGCTGACCCCGTCGGAACGGGTCCGTAAACAGCTAACCCTGAGATGGGGCGTCACGCCTCTCATCGTGGGCGAACTCGAGTCGGTCGACGACTTTTTCGCCGTAGGCGAGGAGTGCGCGCTGAAATCGGGTTGGATCGAAGGGCAAGGCAAGGTAATCTTAGTCGCGGGCGTTACGATAGGCTTAGTCGGAGGCACGGACCTGCTCCATGTGATGAACGTGCCCTCCGGACGCGCATCCGAATCCGCCTAGTCGAGGCCGTCACGGCGGGCGATCCGGCGAAATCATTACGGCTGAGAGCCACTGGAGAGCATTAGTTGCTAAGCGTTTACAACACCCTCACGAAAAACCTTGACGAAGTGGCGCCCATAGAGCCGGATGTTGTCAAGATGTACTCCTGCGGCCCCACAGTCTACCGCGACGCCCACATCGGCAATCTTCGATCCTACCTGATGGCAGATTGGATCCGTCGGGCTCTGGAGTACCAAGGGTTGGAAGTCCAACACATCAAGAACATCACGGATGTGGGCCACATGCGTCAAGAGGTGTTGGAGCAGGGCGAAGACAAGGTCATCGCCGCCGCTCTGGCCGAAGGCAAGACCCCCGCCGAGATCGCGCAGTTCTACACCGACAGATTCCTGGCCGACGAGGCAAGCCTCAACATCATCCGCGCAATGGAATTTCCGAAGGCGACCGATCACGTCCCCGAGATGTTGGAGATCGTCGAAGACCTCGTGGCCAAGGGCATTGCCTACGAAGTCGAAGGCAACGTGTATTTCGAGGTGTCCAAATTCCCCGAGTACGGCAAACTGTCCGGCAACAAACACGAAGCCGAATTGCTCGAAGCCGTTCGGGTCGAAGCCGATCCCAACAAGCGCGACCCCAGAGACTTCACACTGTGGAAGAGCGCCGAGGAGGGCCGCGAGATCAAATGGCCCAGCCCATGGGGAGAGGGCTTCCCGGGTTGGCACATCGAGTGCTCCGCGATGTCGATCAAGTACTTGGGCAGGCGCTTCGACATCCACACCGGCGGCGTCGACAACATCTTCCCTCATCACGAAGGCGAGATCGGGCAGAGTGAGGCCTACGTGGGCGAGCCGGTCGTCAACACCTGGGTGCATGGACAACACCTCCTCGCCGACGGCGTCAAGATGGCCAAATCCGCCGGGAACTCGTTCATCTTATCCGATTTCGAAAATCAGGGGTTGGAGCCGCTGGCGTTCAGATACCTCTGCATGACAGCCCGGTACCGGACGCGGCTCAACTTCACGTTTACGGCGCTCAAAGCCGCCCAGCGCGGGCTGCAGCGGCTCAGGAATCGGGTCTGGGAGTGGTCGGAGTCGTCGCAGTCTTCAGGCGACGACGGAAGCGCGGTCGAAGAGTGGACCGGTAAGTTCCTGGACCGGGTGAACGACAACCTTGACCTGCCGGGAGCTTTGGCTCTGACTTGGGAAATGGCCAGGTGCGATCTGCCGGGTCAGACCAAGCTGAAGATCGCACGGCAATTCGATCATGTGCTCGGCCTCGACCTGTATGCCGCGGGGGCCGGAAGTAAAGCGCCGGACGACATCGCGTCGAGGATCGACGAGCGAGCGGCGCTCAGGAAGACCGGCGACTACATCCCGGCCGACCGAATTCGAGGTCAACTCGCCGAGGAGGGCTACGACCTCCAGGATAGGCGCGACGGCACAAAGGTTCGGGTCAAGGCTCAGTGGGAGATGACCGAGCAGCAGCGAGACACGGTCTCCTCGTCGGCCGAAGTGCCCTCGTTGATCGACATGGATGACGCGTTCGACTTCACGATTGCTGTTGTCGCGAACAACTACGTTGGCGACGTCCAGCGTTGCGTCGAAAGCGCACTCAAGTGGGTCGGCGATCGCTCGGCCGAGGTGATCGTCATCGACAACGGATCCACCGACGGCACGCCTGACTGGCTGGACGAACTCGCCGATGCGCAGCCGGCCGTTCGCGCGATTCACGCCGATCACACGCTCGGCGAAGGCGCGGCCAAGAACATTGCGCTGAAACAGAGCCTCGGGAAGACCATCGTCATGTTGGACACCAGCGTCGAGCTGGGCGGCGACATCTTCGACCGAATCGAAGAGATGCTCGACGACCTGAACGCCGGCGTGGCGGGCCCGTTTGGCCTCAGAACCGACGACCTCCACCATTTCCATGACGGGGAGGGCGAAACCGGAGAGATGGACGCGATGCAGGCGTATTGCTTCGCTTTCCGACGAAGCCGGCTTCGGGACGTAGGGCTGATGCGAGAGAGCTTCAGGTTCTATCGCAACCTGGACATCGACTACAGTTTCCATTTCAAAGAGAAGGGTTACACCGTACACGCGGACCAATCGCTCCCCGTGATTTTGCACGAACATCGGGTCTGGAGCGATCTCGCCGAGGGCGAACGCGACGAACTCAGCCGCAAGAACTATGGGCGATTTCTCGACAAATGGGGCGAGAGGAAAGACCTGTTGGCGAGCAATCGACCAATCGCGTAAAATGATGTGCGCTCGAACGCTCGGGAATCGGCCCCAGCAACCTGGGGCCGATCTTTTTTTGTGCGCGTTACACGCCATGTCCGATGGCAGTTGCGCTGCGAATCGCAGACCTAACAGAAGCGCCGGGCCACACTCGATCCGTTCACGACGCATCGACGACTTGGGACCATCCGGACAGGAGTGCTGAATGCCGATTGCCCTTTTGTGGCTCCAGTTAGCCGGCGCCACGGTCATTATCTTATTCGCATCCAACTTTCTCGCGAAATCAGCCGACATCATTGCCTTGAAGTCCGGCCTGGGCCAGTCGCTCATCGGAGTCGTGCTGCTCGCGACCGCGACCTCGCTCCCCGAGTTGGGCACCGGCGTCAGCTCGGTGACTATGTTTGACGCCCCTGACCTGGCCGCGGGCGACGCGTTCGGAAGCAATCTGTTCAACCTCCTGATCATTGGTCTCCTAGACATAATGTGGCGTCGGGGGCCCATATTGACGATCGTAAGCCCGTCGGTGGTCCTACACGGCGTTTTGGGAATCGGGGTAATCGCCATAGCCCTAAGCGCCCTCATCATCCACGGCTTGACGACCACAACGTCAACCTGGCCCGTGAGTCCGGTGTCGATGGTCTTGATCGCAGCATTCTTGACCGCTCTGTTCTTGATCTACCGATCGGAGCGATCTCAGGAGGATGTCGAAAGCGAAGAGGTCGACAAGTATGCCGACGCCAGCGGCGCCGGCGCCGCTTTGACGTTCTTGATTGCTGCGGCGTTTATCGTGAGTTCAGCGATTTGGTTGGCACATACTGGGGACGCCATAGCGGAAGATTTGGGTTGGGAAAAGAGCTTTGTCGGCACTCAGTTCCTGGCTCTAAGCACTTCATTGCCGGAGCTGGCCACCGCGGTCGCCGCTATACGACTGAACGCTCCGACTCTGGCCATATCCAACGTGCTCGGAAGCAATCTGTTCAATATGGGATTCATCCTTTTTATCGACGACGCCGCGTTCACCGCCGGGGCTCTCTGGAGCAATGTCGCCCAGATTCACCTGCTCACGGCCGTCACTGCGATACTCATGACTGTCGTCGTGTTGATCTCGTTGCTTGATCGATCCCGAACGAGGCCCAGCAGGTTCTGGACATTTGAGGGGCTGACGCTGATAGGGTTGTACGCGGTGGCGAGCGTGTTCGTGTTTAGTCTGGGTTGACGGCTTGGAATGACCGTGGAACCCGGTGACGCGCTTGCTGCGAGGTCAGCTTCCAGTCGGGGAACAGCGCCGTTCTTCGTCTTCGGAAACCTGATGCATCATTCTTTCTCCAGCCTGGTCGCAAGCTCACGGCCCAGCCCGCGATAGGTTCGAGGAATTGCGAGTGACGAGGATGCGCACTTGTCGCATCGCTCCTTTCGACGATCCCCAGCGCAAGACCGGAACGCGCTGACAATCAGGAGGCCCCGGTGCAGTTCATCAGAAGCATTGGCTCCCCATCCACTCAGCCGCGAATCGACCCGATGGTGCGCCCGTTTCAGAGGTTCACCGCCCAGGAGGCGTCGGCTGGCATCGTGCTGCTCACGTGCACGATTGTGGCGTTGGCGTGGGCGAACTCACCCTGGTCACACAGCTACCACGAGCTTTGGGACACACATCTAAAGGTCGGCGTCGCCGACTACGTGCTGGACAGAACCCTGCACTTCTGGATCAACGACGCCCTCATGGCGGTGTTCTTCTTCGTCGTGGGGCTGGAGATCAAACGCGCTGTCCTCGTGGGCGAGTTGGCCAGTCCAAAACGAGCAGCTCTGCCGGTCGTGGCGGCGGTGGGTGGCATGGCGATTCCGGCCGCGCTGTACACGTTGCTCAACGCCGGACAGGAAGGCGCTCAAGGCTGGGGAATTCCGATGGCGACAGACATCGGGTTCTCCTTGGGCGTTCTGGCTCTATTGGGCAGACGCGTCCCTCTCTCTCTCAAGGTGTTCCTGACCGCGTTCGCCATTGCGGACGACATCGGCGCCGTGGCGGTGATCGCCCTGTTCTACACCGACGAGCTCGTCTGGGCCAACCTCGGCGTCGCGGTCGGATTCCTCGCGATCCTCTCGGCGCTCAACTGGCTCGGCGTTCGCCACGCCGTTGTCTACGCTGTATTCGGACTTGGGGTGTGGCTCGCTTTCCTCACATCCGGAATCCATGCTTCCATCGCCGGAATCCTGGTGGCCGCGACGATACCCAGCAGCGTTCGGATCGATCCACGAGAATTCGTGAAACACGGCAGGGCGTTGCTGGACAGGTTCGAGCGGAGCATCGGTCATGGTGACGCCGACCATACGACGATTACGCAGCGCGGCGCAGTCGAGGAGTTGGAACAGGCCTGCATGGACGTCGAGTCGCCGTTGCAGCAATTGGAGCATGACCTCCACCCCTGGGTCGCCTTCGTAGTCATGCCGGTCTTCGCATTGGCCAATGCGGGCGTGGCTCTGGACAGCGGTCTGCTGGACGCGCTTTCGGGGCGTGTGGCCTTGGGAGTTCTGCTTGGCCTGGTGGTCGGAAAGCAGGCGGGGATATTCGTGTTCGCATGGCTCGCTATCCGCACCGGGATCGCCGCGAAGCCTCTGGGAGTGAGTTGGAAGCAGATCTACGGCGCATCTTGGCTCGGTGGAATCGGATTCACCATGTCCATATTCATCACTGGCCTGGCGTTGGACGGCGAACAACTTATAGCGGAATCCAAGCTGGCCATCCTCATTTCGTCGCTATTGTGCGGCGCCATCGGCTGGTGGATCATCCGATCCGGACTACGACGAACCGACGGCTCAGGCCACTAAGGACCTGAGTCGCAAATGCGGTGCACAAATCGTAAATGAAGCGGAAACGTCGGTGTGGTTCGACAGGCTCACCACGAACGGAAAAAACCTAACTCCGTTCGACCTGAGTCCTGATGCAATTGGGAGAGCCACGTAAGGGTACAGCCAACTCGTCGGGCCAGGTGATCTTCGTCGCCGCCGTCATTGCGCCAACCGATGGCGCGACACCGTTGACACGAGCGACTGACCGGCATAAATTGAAGGCCCGCCCGGATTGACGGCGCTGCCGCGAGGTTCGGCCGTGGGCGGGATCGCTTGGAACATGTCAATCAGGCACGTTTCCCGAATCGAGCAATCATCAATATTGGAGGAGACTGGATGTTCTTCGAGTTACGAGAGTACCGCACCCAGGCCGGACAGCGAGAAAATTGGGTCAGATTCATGGAAGAAGAGATCATCCCGTTCCAGGTCGGGAAGGGCATGGTAATTGTCGGGAGCTATGTTGGCCAGGAAGAGGACGACCTCTACATCTGGATCAGACGCTTCGAGAGCGAAGAAGAGCGCGAACGGCTGTATGCCGCGGTCTACGAAAGCGACACCTGGAAGAACGACATCGGCCCGAGAATTCCGGAGATGATGGACCGGTCCAAGATCGTCGTGCGGCGGATCGAGGCGACATCTCGCTCCGTGATGCAGTAGGCCGGCTGGCCTAAGCTCGTCGGAACGTAAATTGCCATGAACCGGCTGGACCCGGACTTGCTGCTCAGGGGATGCCGGGTGATCACGATGGACCCCGCTCGGCCGTTCGTCGAGTCGGTGGCCGTCAAGGGCAATCGAATCGTCTGGACCGGCACGGACGCCGAGGCGAGCCGGTTCGCGGTCGAACGCACTCGGACTCTCGATTGCGCCGGCGGAACCGTGCTGCCCGGCTTCCACGACGCGCACTGTCACTTGTTCGCATACGTTGCCAGCCTGAGAGCGGTCGATTGTCGCCCTGGCGCTGTGTCGTCTATCAGCGAGATTCGGGACGCCATATCGGGTCGCGCCAGCGAAACTCCTCCCGGTGACTGGGTCCGGGCCACGGGATACAGCGATTTCGATTTGCGCGAGCGCCGGCATCCGACTCGACGCGACTTAGATGCGGCCGCGCCCGATCATCCCGTCCGGTTGGACCATCGGTCTGGCCACGCCTGCGTGCTCAACAGCCGTGCGCTTGAGGCGATTGGATTGACGTCCGGCACGCTTGAGCCTCCCGGAGGGACGATCGAGCGATTCCTGGAGTCGGGCGAACCCAATGGCGTGCTTCTGGAGATGCACGAATACCTGGACGGCCTGATTCCGCGTCCGTCCGAGCCGGAACTGCGCGACGCGGTGGCGGACGCGAGCGCCGTTTTGGCATCCAAGGGCGTCACGGCGATTCAGGATGCGACGGCGGGAAATTCCATCGACCGGTGGAACGCATTCCAATCGATGAAGTCGGACGGGGCACTGCGTCAACGCGCGACGTTCATGCCTGGCGTCGCGAATATCGGCTCGTTCGTGCGCGCCGGTTTGCGTCACGGCCAAAGTAGTAGCGGTCTCACCGTCGGCGCCGCTAAGATCACTGTCACCGCGAGCGCCGGTCGTTTGAATCCGGACGCCCAGACGTTGCGAGGCATCGTGCTCGATGCGCACAGGCAAGGCTTCCAGGTCGCGATCCACGCCGTTGAAGCCGAGGCCGTGGCCGCCGCCGCCGTCGCGATCGCCGCGGCCAACCAAGTTGCAACTCCAGTCGACCTCCGGCACCGCATCGAGCACTGCTCAGAAATGCCCCCGGACGTTCTGGCGGATGTCGTGGCATCGGGCGCCGTGTGCGTGCTCCAGCCTGGATTCATCCACGAGAGCGGCGAACGATACATCGCCCAGACGGAGCCCGAGATGCTCCCGTGGCTCTATCGCGGCGCCTCACTTACTGGCGCCGGCCTGCACGTCGCGTTCGGCTCCGACGCACCGGTGGTGGCGCCGGATCCGTTGCTGGGCGTGCAAGCCGCGAGCACACGCCTCTCGGATGGTGGTACAGAGGTCAGCGTGGGCGAGGCGATAGCCGTCGACGACGCGCTACGATTCTCCACTGCGGCGCCAGCGTACGCGGCGCGCCAAGAAACTGAACTCGGTGTGATTGCGCCAGGAATGCTGGCCGACATGGTGTTGCTCGAACGAAACCCGCTTGAAGTCGACCCGCTGGACATTGCCGGAATCAAGCCCATGGCGACGATCGTCGATGGCAGAATTGTCTGGCAGGCTTAGGGATCACAGGCCGCTCAAATACCGACGGGGTCGCCGACGCGCCCTGTGACGTGGTCGGACTTGCTTCGGTTGACTGGCCCAAACCGACGTTGCTACACTCGCTCCGCCGCCGAGTGTCTTGGCGCCGGCGATGGGAATGAGTCGCCCACACGCGGCATGCGCGAGTCCGACCACGGAGCGGTGCATGTCGATCACCCGAAAGCCAACCAGCGAGAGCTCGAATTCAAACTGACGACAAGAGAGACGCGAACTCAATCGGTCTGCCCGAGTCCGATCCGTCGCGACAGAGGTACCGATGGGTGATGCTGGCCGGACTTTGGCTGGCATACGCTTCTTTTGGGTTGGTGAGCGGCGGCATACCGCCGTTGGTTGGAGTAGTCAGCGGAGACCTGAACCTTAGCCGCTCGGCGATGGGCAGCGTCCTCGGCGCATGGCCTCTCCTCTATGTCGCGATGGCCATCCCGGCTGGAGCGCTGATCGATCGGTTCGGGCTTCGTCGGTCGCTGGCGGTCGGTGTGCTCATGATAGGCTTGTCCGGCCTGCTGCGCGCCGTCGCGGTCGACTACGCGACCATGTTCCTGGCCGTCGCGGTGTTCGGACTGGGCGGTCCGTTCGTATCCGTCGGCGCTCCGAAGCTTATCGCCGTGTGGTTCCCGAGAAGCGGACGCGGCACCGCGATGGGCGCGTACATGACGGCTTCGAACGTCGGACGCATCGTGGCGCTGGCAACGGCCAACAGCGTGTTCATGCCCCTGTACGATTCAAGCTGGCGCCTCACGCTGGTGACGTACGCGGGGTTCGCATTCGTGGCGGCAGCCGTCTGGTGGGTGATCGCCCGCGACCCGAGGCAGTCGGACTCGACGAGCGGCGCTCCCGACAAGTCTTTCGCCGCCAGCCTGCGCGTATTCCCACTGTTGCTGCGCGGCAGGGTCGTCCAGATCGTCCTCGTCCTCAGTGTGGGTTCGTTCTTGTTCAATCATGGTTTCAGCAACTGGCTGCCCGAGATTCTGCGAGACAGGGGCATGTCTCCATCCGAGGCTGGGTTGTGGGCGACACTGCCTATCGTGGTCGGCGTCGGGGCAACGCTCATCATCCCGCACGTTGCGACTCCAAAGCGTCGAATACCGATGCTTTTGGTCACACTCCTGCTGGCCGGTGTGTCGGCGCTCTTGGTCGGGACCTCGTCGGGAGCGCCGTTGACTCTCGGATTGCTTCTCCAAGGAGCGGCGGGCAGGGGAGTGCAGCCGATCATCATGCTGATTCTCATGGATGCACCCCAGATCGGATCCGATCACATGGGCGCGGCGGGCGGCCTCTACTTCACCGCGGGCGAGGTGGGCGGAGTTCTCGGTCCGCTTATGTTGGGTGTCGCCGCTGACATATCGGGAGGATTCATGGGCGGATTGATCACATTGACCGGCTTGACGTTCGTGCTCGCCCTGGTCGCCGTGGCGCTTGGTATCGCGGTCCGCAACGTTCCCCGGGAGACGCCATGATCGCCGCCGTCAACGATCGTCGATACGCCGACCTGAACCACGGTACTGTGATAAACCCGTGAAGTTTGGAAGCTCGCTCCACGGGCTCTCACACGGTCGAATCAGGGCATGCCGCCTGGCAGTCGTACCTTAGAAGTCGATCCACCCCGGAATTCATGAACATCGTCGCGATACACTTGCACTCACCAACTTGTTTGGTTTTTCAAACACCAAGTTAAGGTCTTGAGCGCATCACGATTTCCTGTACGATACGTGTGGAGGCCACTCCCGATCGAGTTTAGACTCCATGCGGACTGGCGGCTGGCGGCTGGCGGCTGGCGGCTGACGGCTGACGGCTGACGGCTGACCGATTACAGTGTGAGGATTCAGTATGCTTGAAAAGATCTTGGTTCCCCTTGATGGCAGTGAACTGGCGCAGGGCATTCTGCCGTACGTGGTTCGTCTGGCGAAAGGATTGGATGCAAAGCTGACCCTGTTCACCGTCGTCGATCCGGACGTCGTCAGAACCCCGTCCAAACTGGGATCGCGCGGATCTGTCTGGACCGAATTCGGTCGAGTTCCCATCAGCGTACCCGACGAACGCCAAAGTCAAGAAGGAAACGATCCTGGCCTGGCGTCTCACGTGTTCGAGCGCACGGAGAGGACTGCCGAGGGATTCCTCAGGGAAATCGCCGAACGAATCGGCGGGTCCGATCTGGATGTCGACTACAGGGTAGGTTTCGGGAGCCCCGCGGACCAGATCGCGTCCGTCGCCGAGAAAGAGGGTTACAGCCTTGTCGCCATGTCCACCCACGCTAGAGGCACTCTTGGGCGCGGCATTTTGGGCAGCGTGACTGACCGTGTCGCCCACTCCAACACCGTGCCAGTGATGACAGTCCGGCCCGAAGACGCCAGAGAATACGGCCCGGAGAGAGAGGCGTTCAACTCTGTCGTCGTTCCGTTGGACGGCTCGATACTGGCGGAAAGCGCATTGCCGTATGCCGAGGAGATCGCCTCGAAGCTCGGCCTCAGCATCACGCTGGTGCACGTCGTGCGTTTCGTCGTGCCGTCAGTGCCGACCGAGTTCTACGACGGTATCGCGGACACCGAGTGGGAAGAGCTGGAAAAGGAAGCTCCTCAGGGGCGGTTCCGCCCGTGTAATCGTCGATCTGGTGCACGAAACGCCGAACAGCCTTGTCGTCATGACCACCCGAGGCATCTCCGGGTTGACGCGGTGGGTGCTTGGAAGCGTCACCGAGAAGGTTGTGAGGTCGTCAGGCAACCCAGTGATCATTCTCCCGGGCGCCGAGCTGCCTGAGTCTGACGAGTAGGCTGCCCAACGGGATCAATGTTGCGATGGGCGGCTGCGATTCAGGCTGCTGATGTCGAGTCGCGACCCGGAAATGCCGATTCGTGGGACTGGTACTTGATTGCGATAATCAGCGTTAACTGTGCCGTTCGTGGTGAGCTTGTCGAACCACCGGCCGCGGGCCCTTCGACAGGCTCAGGGCGAACGGATTATCCTAACGGCGATTTCCGACACTAGGTGCTAGCTGCGTCGCTCCAGAACCTGGGCCAGGAGCTCTTCCAGAGAATCCCGTGAATCGTTCTTGGGAAGCGTGAGCAGCAGTCCTCGCGCCCTCACGCATCTCTCGCCGGCAATCGCGTAGGCCGAGTCGATGATCGACGGCTGCTGCACCATGTCGACCGCCTTCTTCAGCAGGTCGGTGTCCTCGGGCTCGTCGAAGAATCGTGAAATTGGATTCTCCTTCGGGTAGCGCTCCATTGCGATGAAAGCGGGCAGGGTCAGGATGCCCTGAGCCAGATCGCTGCCGACCGGCTTGCCGATCTCTTTCTCAGTGCCCTCGAAATCGAGGATGTCGTCCACCATCTGGAATGCCATCCCAAGCTCGCAACTGTACTCCTTCAACGCCTGAGCTTGCTCCGAAGACGCGCCGCTGAGGATCGCGCCGGACTCGCCGGACGTCGAAAAGAGTGAGGCGGTCTTTTCGTAGATGCGCTTGTAGTAACCGTCCACGGTTTGGTCGGAGCTAAACGTCCCAACCAACTCCCGCAGCTCGCCGCTCGACAGGTCCATGATGGTCTCTGAGAACCGCCTGATCACTCCCACGTGGCCTGTGT
>CAZPQQ010000074.1:0-15985 GCA_964588665.1 uncultured Dehalococcoidia bacterium
GCCTCGCCGGACCACCGACCAATCGGTCCTTTTGGAGACTTATGAGACGGGCTCTGAAACCCTCCCCTACACCTGCGTGATGTGTGGCGTCCATTTTCGTCCAACTGTGGATCGCGAGCTACGCCCCGGACTCGAGCAGCGCAGCAACCTCCACGTGGGTTGGCATAGCGTCTTGGGCGCCGTGCCTGGTGACGGCCAGCGCGCCTGCCGCGCATCCGTATCTGACCGCGTCCTCCAGCGACTGCCCGCGCGCCAATGCCACTCCCAACGCGCTGCCGAATGCATCCCCCGCCGCGACCGTGTCCACCACGTCGACCGCGAATGAGCGCACGAGCCCGCGCGCGCTTGCAGACGCGAAGTACGCCCCGTCCGCGCCGAGCTTCACCACGGCAGCGCCGACGCCTCGATTCAACAGCTCGTCAGCCGCCAATTCCGCGGACTCGACGTCAGTGACCCGTACACCCGTCAAGAACTCCGCCTCGACCTGATTTGGCGTCATGACGTCGCATGCCGTGAAGACCTCGGCGGGGAGTTCTTGTGCCGGAGCGGGGTCCCATATCACCAACGCCCCTTCAGTCCTCGCACGACGGGCGGCCTCGAGTGCCGCGTCCAGCGGGGTTTCTAGCTGCAACAGCAGCACATCGGCATCGACAAGCGCTCGGTCCAGGGCGTCGAGTTGGGCGTCGTCGCAGGCCATGTTCGCGCCGTAGGCGGCGACGATGTAGTTCTGTCTGTCGGAGTCCAACAAGATCATCGCGACTCCCGACGAGTTTTCAGGATCCACTTGCACTCCGGAAACGTCGATTCCGTTCGATTGCAAGCCCGCGACCAGCGTCGGACCGAACGGGTCGGCGCCGACTCTGCCGACCATCCGGACGGCGGCGCCCAGTCGTGACGCTGCGACGGCCTGGTTCGCCCCTTTGCCGCCTGGCGTCGTGCGGAACTCGGTCCCGAGGGACGTCTCACCCGGCGCGGGCATTCTTGCCACGGACGCGACAAGGTCCATGTTGATGCTGCCGAAGACGACGATCGTGGGCTGATCGATATTCGAGCTCATCCGATCAGGCCTCGGTCCAAGAAGTCCTCGAGGATCTGCGCCACGCCTTCCTCTTCGATCGGCGGCGCCACGGCATCGGCCGCCTCCAGCGCCTGCGGAACCGCTCCTCCCACTGCCACGCTGTACCCGCCCCACTGGAGCATCGGAATGTCGTTGTACCCGTTGCCGAAGACCAGCGCTTCACGACGGTCGATCCCAAGGCGCCTGCATAGCCAGTCCAAGGCTTTGTCCTTGCCGCCATCCGGGTGCAGAATCTCGCAGAAGTAGGACAGTGAACGGGTCACGTACAGATCCGAATCGAACTGGGATAAAAGCACCGTTTCCAGGGATTCGATCACGTCGTCGTCTCCCTTCGCGACCAGCCTCGTCATCTCGTTGGTCGAAAACGCCGACAGATCGCCGACTTCGTTGACTTCGATGTCGTTGCGCCTACCATAGCCCGACGACCACTCCGTCTTCTCGGAGACGAACACGGCGTCGCCCCGGTAGCCCATCACCTGAACGTCCCACCCGTCGAGGGCGGCGAGAGCGGAGCGGGACATCGTCGCGGTCAACGGCATGTGCCACAGCACGTCGCCGGACACCGGTTCGGACACTTGAGCTCCTTGGAACGACGCGATTGGCGTGGTGATGTTCAGCTCCGCCGCTTGGCGGACAGCGGACTTGAACGTCCGCCCCGTCGCCAAAGTAACCGCGGCGCCGACTTCTCGGACACGATCTATGACGTCTCTGGTCCGATCTGATATCGGGTGCTCATCGCTTCTGATGGTGCCGTCGATGTCGAGAGCGACGAGTTTGAATGTAACTGTGTTGTCAGTATCCATGCACACCCAATGATATACTGTCGCGACAACCGACCTTGAATGTTGCCGGGTGAGTTATTTGTTCAATCCATTATCGCCTAGACGCATCCTGTGGACGATATTGATCCCGCTGGTCGTCGTGGTGTTGATCCTGGCGTCCCGACAAGCGTGATCCCAGTGAGCCAGTACACGGGGACGGCCCCGATGATACATCACAATCCAATCCGATGGCCGCGGGTTGGACTCGCTGCCCGACACATAACGCGGCGATCTCGGCTGGGAAGTTAAGCCGGTATCGATGGGCTGTCGGATTCCGGGTCTGCAACAACCCCCTACTGAGACGATGAAGTTGGGAACGGGCGAGGGACGTGAGACCAGTCTGGCGGTGTCTCGCAGCCCAGACGGGGAGGCGATGAATGTCGAAAAAGAAGAATGTCCTGGTAACCAGGGCCGCCGGGCAGATCGGCGGCATTCTCCGCGACAAGATCGGCTACAAGTACAACCTCACGGGCGTGGACCGGACCGCTCACGACTGGCCCAGATCTCACGTCGCTGACATCTCCGATCTCGACGCGTTGGTGCCGGCATTCGAAGGACAAGACACCGTGGTGCACCTCGGAGGCGATCCCAGGGTCAACGCTCCCTGGGAGTCGACGCTTCAAAACAACATCGTCGGGACTCGAAACGTCTACGAGGCTGCGAGGCTGACTGGCGTCAAGCGCGTCATCCTGGCCAGCACCAACCACGTCGTGGGCTTCTACCCGCTCAAGCGGGACCCGTACAAAGCCATCTACGAGGGCAGGTTGGACGAGGTCAGGAGGCCGTTCCGGCTTCTCGACGACCGCGACATCCGTCCCGACAGCTACTACGGCGTCAGCAAGGCATTTGGGGAGGCGTTGGGCAGCTACTTCCACGACCAGCACGGACTCTCGGTGATCTGCCTGCGCATCGGCTGGGTCATGACGCCGGACGACCCAACATACGATCCGTCTGCGCTGTCGCTGTGGTTGAGTCATCGGGACGCCGCCCAGCTCGTTGAACGCGCAATCAACGCTCCGCCCTCGGTCAGTTTCGCGATCGTGCACGGGATGTCGAAGAACGACCTCGGCATATGGGACATTGACGCCGGAAAACGCATCATCGGATACGATCCACAGGACGGCGCCGGCGAAGAATGGACACCGCAACCCGGACGACCCGGAGCAGCCGAATAGGAAGCCAAACATGAACGTCATCCTCATCATCAACGACACTTTCCGCCGAGACCATCTAGGCGCCTACGGCAACGCATAGATCAGAACGCCGAATTTCGACGCGTTCGCCCAGCGCTTGGCGATATTCGACCAGGCGTACATCGCGTCCTACCCCACGATCCCAAATCGATGGGACGTGCACGTCGGACGCTACGGGTTCCCCACGCGAGGATGGGAGCCACTGGGGCATGAGGACGAGACGCTGGCCCAGATACTGTCCGCACGCGGCTACACATCGATGCTGATCTACGACCCGCCGCAGCTCGGGTATCACAACTACGACTACACCCGGGGTTTCGACGCGTGGTGGTGGGTGCGCGGCCAGCACGCCGACCCGTACATCACCGATCCGAACATTCTCACTCCGTTGCCTGCCCAGCGCCATAAACTTCGCAGTGTCGACGGCCTCAAGCTGTACCTGCGAAACCAGGGATCGCTGCGGCACGAGAGACAGTACAAGGTCGCCCGAATCGCCCAGGAAGCGGTTGACTGGCTGGAGACCAACCACAGCCTCGACCCGTTCTTTCTGTGCGTCGACATGTGGGACCCGCACGAGCCGTTCGACCCGCCCTGGTACGACCATCAGCTCTACGCTGACCCCGACTACGAGGGCGAGCGGATAATCTACCCGCAGTACGGCCGGTGGGATTTCATGAGCCCGGATGAGCTCGCGAACGTCCGAGCGCTGTACGCGGGACAGGTCACGCTGGTCGACCGTTGGGTCGGCCGCATATTCGACACGGTGGAGAAACTCGGCCTGTTCCAAGACACGTTGGTGATCTGGACGACGGACCACGGACACCTCTTCGGCGAGCACAACCTCGAAGGCAAGCCGGGGGGACAACTAGGCAACCTGTACGAGACCACGACTCGCATCCCGATGATGGTTCATCACCCCGAGGGCGTTGGCGAAGGCTCCACCGTCAGCGGATTGGTGCAACCCCAGGACATAATGCCGTCAGTGCTGGAGGCGATAGGCGCGCCGATTCCGCCTCAGGCCGAGGGCCATTCGTTCTGGCCAATGGTGGACGGCGGCGCTGCGTCCGCCAGACGGTACGGGTTCTCGGGCCGGTTCTCGCCGGTGGTCGGAGGCGCGGCCCGGCGGCCGGCCGTGGGCCATCTGTTCGACGGCTGGGCCGGCTCGGAACGCATTGTCGAGTCGATCACCGTCACGAGCAACGAGATGGCCATGCTGGTCGGACCCCAGGGCCGCGGCTCCGAACTATACGACCTGGCTGGCGATCCCGTCCAGCGTCGAAATGTCGCTGGTCTGAGAGCAGAGGAAGAGAGCGAGATGCGAGGCGCCGCCATCGAGTTTCTGCGAGAGCACGGCGCCACGCCGGAACGAATCACGCCCTTCACCGACGGCATTCCAGTCGCTGAAGTCGATCAAGGCATGGCGCTCTGGGCCTTCAAAGACGACCGGGAGCGCTGGGTGGCGTTCCCGACCGAGCAGCAGGCGCTGGAAGTCGCTCTCGACCGCGAGGGTGACGAGACCCGGGCGGTATCCGAAACAACCCTCGGCGCCCTCCTCGAGGCCGACCCCCACTCGCTGGTCCACACCCACGGCCAATTCTACTGGGCGTCGGACCTGACGTAGGCAGGGCAGGCGCGGACTGTGCTAATGTAGGAATCGCGGGTGTTCTCGAATTGATTGCCATGTCACCCATACCTCAAGTATAATTTGAGGTATGAGTGACACACCTGAACTCCGAACAACGCCGGGCTCCAAATCTCGACCCAATCGCTTCGAACTGTTCGAGATCGCTTCGGAGCAAAGTGGACACTTCACGGCGAAGCAGGCTCGGGCATCCGGGTACGGTTGGGCGCTCCTATCACACCACGCGAAGGGCGGCCAGTTCATCCGAGTACGATGGGGTCTCTACAGATTTCGCGACTACCCGTCGTCAACGCGGGAGCATGTGATCGCGGCCTGGCTTGCCGTCGGCAAGGACAAAGCTATCGTTTCGCACGAAAGCGCGTTAGATCTACTCGGACTAAGCGACATCGTGCCGAACGCGGTGCATCTCACCGTGCCACGTTCAATGCGCGGCCTGCCTTCGATGCAAGGAGTGACGGTGCACACGTCCAGCAAGCCTAAACGACCTCACGATGTCGTGACACGTGATGGAGTTGTCGTCACATCCGCCACCCGCAGCATCCTCGATGCGGCAGAGGCAGGCGCCGCGCCCGAGCAGATAGAGATGGCAGTCGCCCAGGCCATCAACAGAGGGCTGGTCATTCCATCACAACTCCAGCGAGATTCGGATGAGCGCGGACGGCGGGTGGCAGACCTCATCGCAGGAGCCATTCGAAAGGCCGGGCTGTGAAGTACGCGACCGCCGCCGCGTTTCGAGCAGCGCTGGAGCAACGACTCATGACGCTTGCGCAGCAACAGAGTGTCTCAATCGCTCGTCTACGCAAGCTAGTAGTATTTGATCGATTGATGGCACGGCTCACTGCGGTGGCGCCGGACCGATGGATTCTGAAAGGCGGTGTCGCGCTCCAGTATCGCGTTGGGTTCCAGTTTCGCACCACCAAAGACGTGGACTTCGGTCGCGGCGACGAAGAGGCAGCAGCGACTACTGACTTTCTTGCCGCTCAGTCAGTTGATCTTAGGGACTATTTCATACTGGCCGTTGAGCGGACCCGACAGGCAGGCGCCGCGGTTCGATATCACGCTGCTATGCAACTCGCTGGTCGTGGTTTCGATGACGTAATCGTTGACGTCGGATTCGGCGACCCAACGACGTTTGAGCCCGATGTAGTTCGGGGCCCAGATCTATTGGGATTCGCGGACATACCACCGGTCGAAGTCCCGGCAATCTCTCTGGAGCAGCATGTCGCCGAAAAGGTCCATGCTTACACTAGAAGCTACGCGAGCGGGTACCCCAGCACACGGGTCAAAGATCTCGCGGACTTGGTGACGTTGTCATCGAAGTTTTCGTTCGACGCCAGTAGGCTGCGGCAGGCACTGGAAAACACCTTCGCATCGCGTGATACTCACTCGCTGCCTCCGGCGCTCCCTTCCAATCCATCCGAATGGAGAGTCGCATACCGGATTCTGGCGGCAGAGGCGGGACTCGATCCGGACGTGCGCGAGGCGTACGACCAAACGCGAACTTTTCTCGCTCCCATTTTGGATTGGGGAGGCAAGCCAGATTCCGGGTGGGACCCGACACGTCGCAGTTGGCAGTAACCTCGAAAAAGTAGCTCGTTAGGAATAATTCCGCCTGGCACAATCACTAGTCCACCCGGTGCCGCGCCAGCGCGTCCTCGTCGAACTCGACGCCGAGGCCGGGCTTGTCCGACATGACCATCTCGCCGTTCTCGACTATTGGCGCTTCTGTGAAGAGCTGGAACGTCCACGGCATGTGCTCGATTGTGAGGCCGTTCGGCGCCGCTGCCACGGCGTGGGCCATGACCTCGGTCGCGAGATGGCTGACGATGGGCAGGTTGTACGCCTCGGCCATGTGCGCCACCTTCATCCAGCCCGTCAGGCCGCCCGCTCGCAGGAGATCGGCCATTACGATGTCAATCGAGCGATGCTCGAGCATGTGTCTGAACGGCACGATTCCGTAGTGGTACTCGCCTGATGCGATGGGCGTGTCCAACGCATCCGCGATGCGGGCCATGCCGGAGTAGTCCTGATGATGCACCGGGTCTTCCAACCAAAACAGGTTGTAGTTCGTCATCTCCCGGCCGATCGAGATGGCCTGGTTGACGTTCCAGCCCTGGTTGATGTCCACCATCAGATCGATGTCGTCGCCGACCGCCTCACGCAGAACTCGCATCCGCGCGATCTCCTTGGCGCCCGAGTCTTCGGCGCCCATGCGGAATTTCATCGCCTTGAAGCCCTGCTTCACGAGGTCGGCGCCGGTTTCGGCCAGTTGGTCGAGAGTGTATGGACGCCATAGGAAGCCGCTGGCGTACGTCGGCACGCGGTCGCGGAACCCGCCAAGGAGCCGGTACACGGGCTGTCCGAGGGCTTTGCCTTTTACGTCCCACAGCGCGACGTCGATGGCAGATATCGCCCGAGTCACCAAACCGGCAGGCGCGCCTCCGCCGCCAGCCACGTACAGACGGGCGCCGATCGCTTCGATCATCATCGGGTCCGCGCCGATGGTCTGTTCGGCCAGCCCGTCGACTGCCTCTTTCAGGGCTTTGGTGATGATTCCGCTGGCGAATCCGGCGTACCCTATGCCTTCGATGCCGTCATCAGTCTTGAGTCTGAGCGTCACGAACGCGGTCGTCGTAATGCCGGGTCCTCCGCCAAGGGGCCCTTCGCCTCGCGGTATTGCCACGACTCCTGTCTCGAAACTGGCTATCTTCATATTTGCTCCCTATTCGATATTTCGCGGATGCCGTCAGCGAGAATAAAGACTGCGCAGGCCCGCCTGATCGACACGGGTCCAGCGTTCAAAAGTGCTCTGGCCATTCAGGGCTAAGCCCCTCTCCATCTCCCGCCTGACGTCTCTGCGCGCAGTCGCCGGCTACACCCAATGGCTCTGCTGACGCGACTCGGTCTGGTAGCCGCCCCGATACCCGCCTGGCAGATTTACAACGCCCGCCGGATGCTCTTTGAGAGCGTCCTCGTTCAACGCCAGTCCGATTCCCGGTTTGGTTGGCAGGTTGAAGTAGCCGCCCTCTTGCGCCGGGAACGGTTCCGTCAGCACCGAGTCGTACCAAGGCGCGTGCCCTCCCTCCTGGATCAGGAAATTCGGCGTACAGGCGTCGACGTGCAGGGCGGCCATCGTGTTCACTGGACCGTACGGATTGTGGGGCGCGAAACCGACGTAGTAGACCTCGGCCATCGCGGCGATCTTCTTGAGCTCGCTGATTCCTCCCGCGTGGCAGACGTCCGGCTGCACCACCGAGACAACCTGTTTCTCCAACAGGTCTTTGAATCCCCACTTGGTGTAGATCCGCTCGCCTGTCGCGAGTGGAATGTTGATGGCCTGGGCGACTTTCAGCATGGCGTCGATGTTCTGGGGCGGGATGGGCTCCTCGAAGAAGTACGGCCGATACGGCTCCAACGCCTCACCGACCCGAATAGCCTCGGCGGGGGTCAGGCGCCCGTGCACCTCGATGAGCAGCTCCACATCGTCACCGACGGCGTCGCGCACCGCCGCGACTATTGCGAGTGCTTTGCGTTCGGACTCCGCTGTCGTGTACTGACCTTGATGCGCGAACGGATCGCCCTTCAAAGCCGTGTAGCCTCGGTCCACGAACGACATGGCGTTCTCGACCGCGCCTTCCGGGCTCGGTCCGTCGAAGCGACCGTACGCCCAGATCTTGTCTCGCATCGCGCCGCCGAGGAGCTCGTACACCGGAACTCCCAGCGCCTGGCCCTTGATGTCCCACAGAGCGATCTCGATGCCGCTGATCGCCGCCATCTGGATCGGGCCGCCCCGAATATTGTGATACAGGTGGTACATGTGCTGCCAATGTTCTTCGATTCGATGCGGGTCCTTGCCGATTATCGAATCGCCGAACTCCTCGACAACACCGGCGACCGAGGTCGCTCCGATGCTGGACTCGCCCCACCCGACCAGGCCCTCGTCCGTCGACACCTTCACGAACACGTAGTTGTTCTGCACGCCCGGCGGCATCGTGACATAGGCTTTCACTTCCGTGATCTTCATGCCCGCGCTCCTCCACATCGAAGCTCTGTTGTTGTTATTCGAACGGCGTCCACAGACGCCGCGCCAATTCTATTGCGTCCGTGCAGGATGGGTCAATCTATAAGGCTCGCCCCGGCGCTCGACTCTGACGCAACTGCTACAGCGCCCGCTCGACCTGTCTCTTGAGCCTGTCGAACCACGGGCGCATGAAGCTGTTGGAGCGCACGCCGACCGCCGACACGCCGACCATTCTTTTTACCCATCCGCGAGAGACCCGCGACGGTCGTGCCGGGTTTAGCCAGGCGGCATTCGAAGCAATCGCGTGCAGGGTTCCCAGGCCGATCAGAATCGGCCAGGCGGCGGCCAATCGCAACCTGACGCAGCTCCTTGGAATCGCCGTGAAGTACTCGAAGGCGGCGGCGTAGTGGTCGAGGGCGAGGCGGATGCCCGCGACAAGCGCGGTGCGTGCCGCCTCCGCGCACTTTGGATCGAACAAATCGGGTGGCCTCACTCCGGCTTCGATCAACGCAGATTGAGGCAGGTAGATGCGTCCGATCCGAAGATCTGACGGCACGTCGCGCAAGATGTTGGTGAGTTGCAACGCCTTGCCAAACCGCACCCCAATCTCAGACATTCGTTGGCCGTCCCAACGGTTGAGTTTAGGCTCGTGGAACATCGTGACGGCGGTCCAGAACTCGCCGACGCAACCAGCGACAAGATACGTGTACTCGTCCAATGCTTCCCAATCAGCCAGTGCTCTAATCTGGCCGGAGGATTCGGTTGGAAAGTACGAGAGGTCGAACTCCATGCCTCTACTAAGAGCGACTACGATCGCCCGCACCCATGTCGAGTCGGTTGGTTCGAGCGAATCCACCGACTTCAACGCATCAGGCAGCAACTCGAACAGACGTCGATCCCGATCCGAAGGCTCCTGAGCCGTCAACGCTTCGACTATGGCATGCACTGAGCCAATGTCGCCGCTCTGTTCGATGACCCGCCTCAGCGAGAGCAAGTGCTCAAGCCGCACCTCGGGCGCCATCGCTGTTGTGTCGGAGATCGTGTCAGCAGCTCTCGCAACCGCGTATGCCAGGCCAATCGGGTGGCGAACGCCTTGCGGCAGAATCCGCATCGTCAGGTAAAACGAGCGGGAGACGTCTTTCAGCGCTTCGAAAAGTCGGCGCTCATTCTCAGAGCGAGAAGCGGCGTTAGACATCAGCGGGTTCTCTCAGGATGTGGATAACGTTCATTGTTGCGCGGGATGAGTCAGCCCCTTACGTTGAATGGCTCGCCTGTGTCGCGATGACCGGATCGTTCTACTTTCCCGAAAAGGAAAGAACGTTGACGCGGTCAATCCCTTTCGGACATGTCGGGCGGAGTGTAGCAATGCCGTTGAAGCCGGTCAATCTTCGTCCAAATGGCAGGATCTGGCCACGCTTCGGCATGATGCTATCGGGCGCTGCGGCGCTGAAAGCTGGTAAACTACCGGTGTAAATATCTTCGATGTTGGGCACACGCTGCATGCTCGACACATGGTTGACCAAGAAAAGCGGCGGTGGAGGAATCACAAAATATGCTGAACGTAAGCAGGCTCTTGTGTGGAACGACTGCCCCCGGCGACGCCATTCGCTACGGCGACGCACCCACCAGAGCCGACTCGATACCGCGCATGGGCTCGATCCACGGCAAACCCGTAGTCGTCTGGAACATCACCCGCACCTGCAACCTCCACTGCCTCCACTGCTACGCCGAGGCCAAGGAGCAGGCGTTCGACGGTGAGCTCACACACGAGCAGGCTGAAGTCGTGGTCGACGACCTCGCCCAGTATCAGATACCCGTGCTGCTGTTCTCCGGCGGCGAGCCTCTGATGAGATTCGACATCATGGACCTCATCACCCGCGCGAAAGAGAGCGGCCTGCGGCCAGGCCTGTCGACCAACGGGACGGCGATCACTCCGGCCGTCGCCGCGGAGTTGAAACGCGCTGGCCTCACATACGTCGGGATTAGCATCGACGGTCTCCAGGCCGTCAACGACAAGTTCCGGGGCAAGAAAGGCGCTTTCGACGACGCGCTGGCCGGCATCCGGAACAGCCAGGCCGAGGACTTTCGGCTGAGTCTGCGGTTCACGCTGACTCGACACAACCTAGCCGACCTCGACGCGATCTTCGACCTAGTCGAGCAGGAAGGCATCAAGCGGGTTTGCATCTACCACCTGGCCTACGCCGGACGGGGCAACAAGCTGCTGCCTTTCGACCTGTCCCACCAGGAGACTCGAGACGCGATGGACCTGATCTTCCGTCGCACCATCGACTTCCACGATCGAGGCAAGGTGATGGAGATACTGACCGTCGACAACCACGCCGACGCCGTGTACCTGCATCACTGGGTCAAGGAGAACATGCCTGATCGCATGGAAGAGGTGACACGCCTCCTGAGCCGCAACAAGGGCAACAGCTCGGGTCGCGGCATCTCCTGTATCGACAACGTCGGCGACGTCCATCCCGACCAGTTCTGGCGGACGGCGACAGTCGGCAACGTGTTGGAGCGCCCGTTCAGCGAGATATGGCAGGACGACGACGTCGAGTTGCTGCACCAGCTTCGTAACCGCAAGGGCCTGCTCAAGGGCCGATGCTCTCAGTGCAACTTCGTGGACCTGTGCAACGGCAACCTTCGAGTGCGAGCCGAGAGCTCCACCGGAGACACCTGGGCCGAGGATCCCGCGTGCTATCTGACTGAAGCCGAGTTAGGCATCGCCGACCTGGCGGCGCAGACGGCGTAGCAAACGAGCTGTCATCCTGAGCAGCGCGAAGGATCTGGGGCCCCGCAGGGAGACGCATTTGACATCGACACATAGCCGAGGACATGCTCGAGGCGGTCCGCCGATGGTGGACTTGGACCGCGATCCGGTCGTCGTCTTCTGGGAAGTCACACAGGCCTGCGCCCTCGCGTGCATCCACTGCCGCGCCGAGGCACAGCCGAAGCGTCACCCACTGGAGCTCAACGACGAAGAGTCGGTGAAGCTCCTCGAAGACCTGACGAAATTCGACCACCTGCCGATCGTAGTCCTCTCCGGCGGCGACCCGTTCATGCACCCGAATCTGTTCAAGTTCGTGGAGCGAGGCATCGAACTCGGCCTCACCATGTCGGTGTCTCCCGCGGCGACGGCATTGCTCACGCGACAACGGCTCCAGCGGCTCGTGGATCTCGGTGTTTCCCGCATATCGCTGAGTCTGGACGGCTCGACAGCAGAATCGCATGACGCCTTCCGTAGAGTCGACGGTTCGTTCGAGCGCACGCTCCAGGGCATGGCCGACGCCCGGGACGTGGGCCTCCAGTTCCAGGTCAACACCACGGTCACGCGTCAGACCGTCGACGACCTGCCCGCCATCTCCGAACTGCTGGTCGCGTCCGGCGCCGTGCTCTGGGACGTGTTCATGCTGGTGCCCACGGGTCGAGGCCAGACCGACGACGTGATCTCCGCCGAGGAGCACGAGCGCGTCTTCAGATGGCTGTACGACCTGTCTAGCACGGTCCCCTATATGGTCAAGACGACTCTCGGCCAGCATTACAGACGCGTGCAGGTGCTGAAGCGACTGGTCGCCGAAGGCAAGACCGATGTCGAGCTCACGCCCGAACTGGCTAAGAGCATGTATCGCGGACTGCCGACCAACGACGGTCGGGGCATCCTGTTCATCACCCACCTGGGCGAGGTCATGCCCAGCGGCTTCCTGCCTGTCACCGCGGGCAACGTCCGCAAGGAGTCGGTCGTCGACATCTACCGGAACGCGGATATCTTCAGGTCGCTTCGCACGCCTTCGCGGCTCAAAGGCAAATGCGGTCAGTGCCCGTTCAACGAGATCTGCGGCGGCTGCCGGGCACGTTCCTACGGCACGACCGGTGACTACCTCGATCCCGAGCCTTTCTGCGTGTTCCAGCCGCCGGAAGCCAAAGCCCACACCACTGAAGCAGCGCGGGTTTCGGGCAGCTAGTTTAGCGCTCACCCGCCAACGCCTGCTTGCCTGCCTCCAACGTCTCGATGATCGCGTCGACGTCGAAGACGCAGCCGCCCCAAGTGCCGCCGGACGCGTTCTGGAGAGCGGCCCACAGACGGGAGTCGTCCGGGAGGTCGGGGTGCGGCGCCAGGTCGTCGGGCGTCGGACGGTTGGCCAGCTCGGCGTCGCCCCATGACGGGCCGTGATTCGCGCCGCCTGTACCGACCAGGTTGATCGTGCCCTCGAGGTTGATCTGGTCGACCGTGATCTGGATCTCGTCGCCCTCGCGGACCTTGCCGATCGGCCCGCCGGCCAGCGCTTCCGGTCCGACATGACCGACGCAGGCGCCCGTCGAAACGCCGGAGAACCGAGCGTCGGTGATTAGCGCGACGTGTTTCCCGTACGAGAGGTGCTTCAGCGCGGCGGTGATCTGGTAGACCTCCTCCATCCCAGTGCCCATCGGTCCGCCGCACGTCAGCACCAGGATGTCGCCCGCCTGAATCTTCACGGCGTCGTCCTGGCTCTTGATCGCCCGCACCGCGTCTCGCTCCGAGCGGAACACCCTGGCGCGTCCAAGCTTGCGGTACACGCCGTCGTCGTCCACAACCGTCGGGTCGATGGCCGTGCTCTTGATGACCGATCCTTCGGGGGCCAGGTTGCCCGCGGGGAATGTCACCGTGCTGGTCAAGCCCTTCGACCGCGCCAGATCAGGGCTCATGACGACGTCGTCCGGGTCCACTCCGTTAACCTCGGTGAGGTAGCGCCTGACGTCGTGGCGGCGCTCGGACGACTCCCACCAGTCGAGGTTCTCGCCCAGTGACTGGCCGGTGACCGTCGCGACTGACGTGTTCAGCAGTCCCATGCGGCGCAGATGAAGCATGACTTCGGGCACGCCTCCTGCGGCGTACAACTCGGCGGTCGGATGCCCGACCGGCCCGTTCGGAAGCACGTCGACGATACGAGGCGTCTCTCTGTTGACGTCATGCCAGTCGTCGACGGTCATGCGCCGGCGGCCCGCGGCGTGGGCGATGGCGGGCATGTGCAGCATCAGGTTCGTCGACCCGCCGCACGCCGCGTGAACGACCATCGCGTTCCGCAACGCAGCATCGGTCAGGACGTGCTGTGACGTGAGTCCGTTCTGCTCGGCCACGACCAGCGCACGCGCGGACCGGCGAGCGATGTCAAACCAGGCCGGAGTCCCCGACGGTGAGAGCGCGCTGTGGGTGATCGCCAGACCCAGCGCCTCGGCGACCACCTGCGACGTGCCCGCTGTCCCGAGGAATTGGCAGCCGCCGCCGGGAGATGCGCAGACACTGCATCCCACCTCTTGAGCGTACTCCAGCGTCACCTCGCCCTGTGCGAAGCGGGCGCCGATCGACTGGATCATCCCTGTGTCCTCGCCGTGCTCGGGCGCGAGCGTGGACCCTCCGGGCACGATCACAACCGGCATCGTACGCAATCCAGCCAGCGCCATCATCATCGCGGGCAATCCTTTGTCGCACGACGCGATGCCCATGACCGCCCTGGCCGTCGGCAGTGACCGCGCCTGGCGCCGGAACACCTGCGCGGCATCGTTGCGATACGGCAGCGAATCGAGCATCCCCGGCGTGCCCATGGATCGGCCGTCGCACGGATCGGAGCAGTACAACGCGAACGGAATCGCCTTGAGCTCGGCGAGCTCGTTGGCCGCGGCCTCGACCATGCTCGCCAATTCGAAGTGGCCGGTGTGCAATCCGAGGGCGACCGGTCCGCCGTCCGCGTCGCGCATGCCGCCGACCGTCGACAGGATCAGCATCTGCTTACGGGTCAGCTCTGCTGGGACCCAACCCATCCCGGCGTTCTGGCTCATGCCGAAATGGTTGCCGCTGGGGTCGTCGACGAGAAACTCCGCGGTGAACGGCACCGTTCCGGCAGGACCTGGAGCGTGCGTCCGAAACTCCCACGTCTGGTCGGCGGCGTCCACGCCCAGCACATCCGCTGGCGCGACGTCGAGGGTGTCGCGTTCCGGATTGAATCGAGCGGTCATGGCAGCCTCCCTGATCGGTGCGATTGATGCCAGCGGAGTGTACGTCGGCGAAACGGGCAGGTCAAACGAACGCCGGGAGCTTGAGCCTGAAATAACAAACGGGCCCGAGCCGAAGCCCGGGCCTGACGCTGGTAGTTCTGTGCTGGCTAGCGGTCTACGAAGACCAGATCACGCTTCTGGCGAATCTTTCGTGACTTCGATCAGCTCCGGCATCTTGACGAAGTCGGGGCCCATCTTGCCCGCCACAACCAACCGAACCGGGCCGCCGTGCTCCTCTGGCAATGGCTGGCCGTTGAGCTGCAGCGCGAGAATCGTGCCCGGCGCCATCGCCTCCTCGAGGGTCGAGGTCCGCTTGAGGGCGAGGCAGGATGCGCTCACGAAGCCGGCTTCGGCGGAGACTCCGGCGCGCGAGAGCACGTCCGAAAGTTGGACGCCCGCCCACCGCTGCTCGGGAGCGATCCAGCCGTCGAAACACTGGACGTCCTGCACGCTTTCGGTCTGCGGCATCGCGGCCAGCTCATCGAGTCCGATCGTCAACGGCGTCTCGACCAAGCCGTCGATCCGCACTCCGGCCCAACCCTCTGGACGATCCGCCGGGCAAACCGGAAGCTCAGACCGCACATCAACCTTCTCAGACGCCATCGTCGTACCTCCATCGCATTTACGCGACTCCTCTGAGCCGCGCCGTCAGGATACAGCGTGATGGTGGTGGTATCAAGTGGCGCGACTCTTGCGCAGGACCGAGCGATTCCAGGAGCGACCGTGCTACACTGCCCGCGACTTCAATCAGCCTCAGGGGAGCCCGATGCCGCCAAACATAGTCTTCGCATTCGCCGACGACTGGGGACGCTACGCCAGCGCCTACTGCCCTTTCGAAGGCGAGAACTCGATCAACCGCCTGATCGACACACCCAACTTCGACCGGATGGCAGGGGAAGGGGCGCTCTTCAAGAACGCCTTCGTACCCGCTCCGACCTGCACGCCCTGCCGGAGTTCCATCCTGTCGGGTCAGTACTTCTGGCAGACCGGCCTCGGCGCGATCTTGCAGGGCGCGGTGTGGGACGAGTCCATCCCCACTTACCCTCTGATCCTCGAGGAGGCGGGCTACCACATCGGGTACACCTACAAGGTTTGGTCGCCCGGGCGCACCATGAACGCCCCATATGGCGCCGAGCGGACCCGATACGAGACGGCGGGGAACCAGTTCAACAGCTTCTCTCACGTCGTCACGGA
>CAZPQQ010000075.1:0-15391 GCA_964588665.1 uncultured Dehalococcoidia bacterium
AAGCCAGTCCCGGGGCACTTCGAATCGCAGCTTAACCGCGCTCAACGTACCCGAACCTGAAGCCTCGACAGTGATCTGGAGCATCTGGTAGATGTCGTTCGCGGCTGGCGGCGGCGATTCCGTCGATGATCCGTCCAGGACATCCAACTGGATCAGCGGAGGCGGTCCGTCGGCGCCGGCGGAGGCGATCAACGATCGGATGGCGAGCTCCCCACCGTCGATTTCGAGTGACAGTCTGCCGTCCGAGGTCTCTGTCATCGTATCCGATGCTGACGCGACCACCGACATCCCTCGAGGGATGGGCGGGTCGAGGGGACGTTCCGGGGATTTGGAGCAGGCAATCGCAAGCACTGTCAAAGCGATTGCCGCAAAAGTGCATCTGTACACGGATATCAATCCAGGCGGGCGATGTGGTGTCTCGACATTGAAGATCGTGCTACAGAATCAGGCTGTCGCGCAAGCCAACCGAGGGCCAGGGTATGACGGAGCATGGGTATTGAGGCATCTGCGAAGACTGTGAACTCGTGTGACTAGTCGTCGAGGCCCAGGGCGAAGTGGATGGCTTGGTCGATTCGAGCAACCTTTTCACGGCTTGGAACCCCGATGCGGCGTCGGAGGGCCGCTTTTGGAACGGTGTAAAGCACGTCCAGGTTGACTACCGAATGCCTGGCCAGCCCGTCCTCTGGCCCCAGAGGCACTTCGGCTGGGATGCCGCGGACCCTGGTGGACACCGTCGAGATCGTCACGAATTCCCGCACACCGTAAGCTGGTTCTCGGGACAACAACACGACGGGACGCGAGCCTACCGGAGGCGTCAAATCGGCCCACCAAATCTCGCCCCGCCTCACGAAGACGTATCCTCGGGTTCCCACGGGACTTCAGCTAGCGTGGCCAGGCCCAATTCAAGGAAACCCCGTACATCCTCGATGTCTTCCGGATGGTCAATGTATCCCTGAATATACCGCGCCTCTTTCTCGGCGTCACTCTCGGCCTTCAAGTGCTTTTCGACGACGCGTCGCACGAACGCGCTCCTGGTTTCTCCGTGAGCTTCCCTCTCGCGTTCTATCGCTTCCAATGTTTCGTCCGGCAAACTGATTGCGATCTTGGCCATCTTCAAACCTTTCATACTTCAGTCATACCAAAGTATGACAAATATGAGGGAGCGAAACAAGGGAGCTGCCCGGCCAGGATTCGAACCTGGGTCAGCGGAGCCAAAGTCCGCTGTGCTACCACTACACCACCGGGCATCGCATCGTATTGTCAGAGGATGGGTGATCGACCGCGCCCAAACGCTTATTGCAGGAGCCACTTCACCAGTGAACGCCCCCCGTGATCGCGGCGGCGACCTAACGAGCGTCTTCGTGCTCGAGATCTTCGATCAATCCAAGCCTGCGCGCCGCCTCGTGGACGTTAATCGACCAGCCAACGCCGAAGATGCTTGGAGTGAACAACCGCCTGTCTTCTGGGTTCCACAGCCGTTTTCGGATTCGTTGCGGAGTGGGGAATCGAAAATCGAATGGTATGTTGAGATACCGGCCGTGCGACTGCTTGTTCCGATACGCGTGGACCACGGTCGCCACGGTGAACGCCATTACGATTATTCTCCAGGTAGTAGCCAGGCGCCGCATTGTGACACTCTCCGGCCAATAGGGCCATCTCGGAAAACCAAGACACTGCAAAACGCAAAATAACTATAACGCAAAAGGGTCTCTTGCGCACAATGGTTCGCGGGGGTCGCCTGGCGCTGTCAAGCGTTGCGATAGCCAGGCTCGGCCTGAAGATCATGCCAGAGGCAGATTCGCCTGTGGCGAACCGAGGCCCCGGTGGCGCCTGGCGACAGTGCTGTGGCCGGTTCAAGGCCAAGCCGACAGTAGGCTCTCGCGCTGATAGAATGACGGATGTCGCTCGATGCGACAAAAGGAGGCGGGTGGATGATCGAACGGATCGCCTTGATCGGCGGAGACGAGTTCAGGTCGGGATGCGAGGAGGCTGACCGCGCCATCCTGGCCGCGACAGGCGCCGTGAATCCCAAGGTGCTGGTCGTGCCCACCGCCGCTGTCGAGGGGAGTCCTTCGAAGGCAGCGGCGAACGGCGTGAGTTACTTCACGAGCCTCGGCGCCGATGCCGCGCCTCTCATGGTGCTCGACGCCGCGGACGCCGCCGACAAAGGTTTGGCCGATCAGATCGGTTCAGCAGACGTCGTATACCTTACTGGCGGCAACCCAGCATTCTTGCGCGATTCATTGAGTGGGTCGTTGGTGCTTCAGGCTATGCTGGAAGCGCACGAAAAAGGGGCCTGGCTGGCGGGGTCCAGTGCTGGGGCAATGGTGCTTGGGACGTGGATGCGGTTCCGCCAGTGGACGCGTGCGCTTGACGTGATCAGTGGCGTGGTCACGCTCCCGCACCATGAACGCTCCGACCCGGAGTCAACCTCAGAAGAGCTGGCGCGTAACGCTCCGGAAGGGATCGTCGCGGCGATCGGCATCGACGGCCGTACGGGTTGCCTCGCTTTGGACGGTGGCTGGAAAGTCCTTGGCCCGGGCCAAGTCACCGTGTACGAAGCAGGGGCGTGGCGGAGGTTTGCCTCGGGCGAGTCCTTCACGCTCAATGCTGGTTGACCCTCCTCTGGGCACAACCTATAATGTCGCCATTCCAAGCCTGTCGCACGAGACAGGAGACGGGAGCGTGCCTTGACGGAACTTCACCTGACTCCGCAACCCATTATCGACCAACTCAAGAAGAACGACGTGACTCACGTCGTGTGGCTGCCCGACAGCGAAACCAACTTCATGTACGAACGGATGGCGGCCGAACAGAGCATCGACCTCGTATCCGTGTGCCGAGAAGGCGAGTCCATGGCGGTTGCCGCGGGACTGTGGATCGGCGGCAAGAAGCCGGTCGTGTTGATCCAGAACACCGGGATGTTCGAGTCCGGCGATTCCATTCGAGGACTGGGACTGGACATCGGATTCCCGATGGTCATGATGGTCGGCTACAGAGGATGGACGCGTCACGGCGTGACCGCGGACTCAGCCGCCAGGTTCACCGAGCCGATCCTCGACGCCTGGGGGATCAACTACTACCTCGTCGAAACCGACAGCGACGTCGATCGCATTTCGACCGCGTTCGAGGAGGCGGAACGGAACCAAACCCCTGTTGCCTGCCTGATGGGCGCTGAGTACGGTTAGGCCGGCCGCTCTTCTTGCTGTTCGGCGATGACACGCCGTCTCGGTGGACACGCAGGCTCTTTCGCAATGCTGTCGAGTAGAAGGTGGACCCATGATTGATATGAACGACGCCCTGGCGCTGATCGAAAAGCGCAGGGAGGATGCCATCGTCGTGCCCACTATGACAGGTGGACGCGGTTGGGGCGAGATCAGCCAGGACGAATCCCTCGACCTCCCCGTAAGCGGGGCGATGGGGAAGGCTTCGTCCATAGCGCTGGGGCTCTGTCTGGCTCAACCCGATCGCAAGGTTGTCCTGTTCGACGGGGACGGCAGCTTAGTCATGAACCTGGGTTCGATGGTCACGATCTCGGGGCAGGCCCCGCAGAATCTGTACCACTTCTTGCTCCAAAACGACGTCTACGCGATAACGGGCGGCCAGCCGATACCCAACGCGGGCGCCACCAGCTTCGCGGGTTTGGCTGAAGCCTCGGGCTATGCCGCGACCTTCGAGTTCGACGACTTCGAGGAGTTTGCCACAAGGGTCGACGAGGTGTTCGAGGCCGAGGGACCGGTGTTCATCACTTTGAAGACGCGTCCCGAGATACAAGGCGGGACCGTGGACTCGCGGACGAGCGCTCGAAAGACGCCCCAGGCGGCCAAGGAGCTGCACGACACGCTGAATTCCTGACCTCCCAGTCCAACACGCTCAGTCCGCATGGATCGTTTCGCCCTCTGGCGCCCCGGCGATGGAGATGGCGATAGTTGCTGGGCGGCGAAGTGAGTTCCCGCAGGCGAGCGAATCGTCACCCGTTGGCGGCTTCGATGTCGAGCACTTTTCCCAACCGGCGTCGGTGGCGCTCTTCCCCTGTGAATCGGGCGGATAGAAACGCGGCGACAATCTCGCGGGCGAGCTCAATGCCGATTATTCGAGCGCCGAGGCAAAGGACATTCAGGTCGTCGTGTTCCACGCCCTGATGAGCAGAATAGGTGTCATGGCACACGCTGGCCCTGGCGCCTTTGACTTTGTTGGAGGCCACTGAAGCGCCGACGCCGCTGCCGCACACCATGATCCCGCGCTCGGCGTCCTTGGAGGCGACAGTTGTCGCGACACCGGCCGCGAAATCCGGATAGTCGTCGGAAGAATCCATGGTGTGAGCGCCCACGTCGACCACTTCGTGACCCTCGGCACGTAGGAGCGCGGAAAGCTCTTCTTTCAGGTCGTAGCCGCCGTGATCCGCTCCAATGGCAACCCGCATATCAACCTCAATCGAACAAACTCAAGCGTCAGGGACCGCTCGTTGCAGTGTAGTTACACATTCGCCGTCGAGTCAACGGTTCAGGCCAACCATGCGCACGAGATCATGGCTGTGACACTGCCGGCGTCTCGTCGCGCCTGACCTGCGCGCGGAACCTCTTGCGAACACCGAAAAACGGCCTGTGGCACAACCCTGACTTTTTGAAGCTGTGGTCTGCACAGAGCGTGTCGGTCATGGGTTCGCTTCTGGGAGCGCTCCAGTTCACCGCCATCCTGACGCTTGACGCCGAGCCGCTGCACATGTCGGCTCTGACGGCCTTCGCCATGGCGCCGGCTCTGGCCCTGGGAATCTTCGCCGGGGCGTGGGTGGACCGCCTGCGTAGGCGGCCGATACTCATCGCGACAGACCTGGTCCGGATGGCTCTGCTCGGATCGATCCCCGTGGCCTGGCAGTTCGACGCGTTGAGCATGGAGCAGCTATACGTTGTGGCGTTCTTCCACGGCCTGATGACCATGTTCTTCGACGTCGCCTATAGATCGTACCTGCCGTCGCTTGTGCCGTCGGCTGATCTGGTCGAGGCAAACAGCAAGTTGTCGGCAAGCGCGGCGGTCGCGGAGGTCGGGGTCTTCAGCCTGGGGGGATGGCTGGCCCAAGTGTTCTCGGCGGTAGCCGTCGCGGCTGTGGACGCGGTGTCGTTCTTCGTGTCCGGCTTGCTCCTGGCGTGGATACGCAAACCGGAACCTGCACCGGTCCCTGACGGCGAACGGCCCGGCATGACCAGAGAGGTCGTGATCGGTCTCCGATTCGTGGTCGGGAACCCGGTGCTTCGCGCAATAGGGGTGAGCAAAGCTGCCACAGGTCTGGGCGGCGGCATCTTCGGCGCACTGATCGTTCTCTACGGAATCGAAACGCTCGGGTTCCAGCCCAGCGTCCTCGGGACGATATTCGCGATCGGCGGCGTCTCTTCGATATGCGGCGCCCTAACAGCGACGAGAGTCACCAGGCGAGTCGGAATCGGGAAGTCCCTTGTTCTCGAGCTCATCATATTCGGCGCTTCGGGTTTCCTGATCCCGCTGGCCAGAGGACCGTTGCTGGCGGTGGGAGCGCTGTTGGCGGCGCAACAGCTCTTCGACTTCGCGATCGCAATCTACGAAATCAACGAAGTCAGCATCAGACAGGGGATCGTGTCGAGCCGGATGCTCGGTCGCGTAAACGCCAGCATCGACGTGACCGAGCTCGGCGCGCGACTGGCAGGAACGTTGGCCGCTGGAGTGTTAGCCGAGGTCGTGGGACTCAGATGGGCGCTGGCGGTCGGGGCCGCGGTGACGACGGCGGGCAGGGTAGTGCTCGTGCGTTCGGCCGTCTGGAGTGTCGTGAGCGTTCACTCTCGTGAATCGAGCAGCTGTCCGCCTCGCTGAAGGTCTCGCCGTGGAGCATGCTAGAATCGCGATGTCGCATGTCGTGGTCAGGCATCGCCAGCGACAATGTTGATCGCTCGATCGTGAAACCGCTTCAGGGAGAGGACCTCATCAACTCACGTTGGACCGCAAAACGAGGCGTGTTGAGCATGCTCGAAGATATCGAGGGCTCGAGTGAGTTCGTGTGTTCCGTGTACATTACGCCGAAGTCGCTTACAGCGGGGGCTGTCCCGACGCCGGTCGACTGGCCGCACATGTCCGCACTCGAGGCTGCGCTCGACGGCACGGGCAGCTCCGACACCGGACTCGCGGTGTTCGTCGCTGAGAACAGAACGATTGCGGTCGCGCCTCCGTTTCCGCTGAGCGCCGATCTCGTCTGCGATGGGGCCGAAGTGACGCCGATGCGACGTCTGCTGCAATCGGAGCCAACTGTTGGCGTCGTGCTGCTTCGTTTGGGCCGGTATGCGGTCGGCGTGCTGAAAGGCGACAAGCTGGTTGCGTCCAAGACCGCGACGCGCCACGTGAAGAACCGCCACCGCGCCGGAGGTCAGTCGCAGCGCCGATTCGAGCGCAGCCGCGAGCGTCTGATCCGTGAACTCTATGACAAGACCTGCGAGATCGTCGGCGACATATTCTTACCGTATCGAGGCAGTATGGACTACGTCACGCTCGGAGGCGAGAGGCACACGCTGGACGGTTTGCTTCTCCGCTGCCGTCGTCTGCGCGATATGAAGGGCAAAACCCTAGGTCGCCTGCTGCCCGTGGACAGTCCGAACCAGAAGGCGTTGCTGGGCATTGCGCGCGAGGTGTGGAAGAGCCGGGTCATCCGGTTTGGGGATGCGCGCGGTGAATCGCCGGAGGGTTAGGCGTGTTGCCGTTTCGGCAGGTGCAATGGTGTGTCGACGGTTGCACGGCATAGCTGGCGCGTCAAGGTCCTTCGACAGGGCTCAGGACGAACGGATGGGGGTGGTTCTTGGGCGTAGGGCGGAGTATCTGACCCGATGCGACACATGTATGCTTGCGAGGTCTTCCCGATGGTGTCGGGACTCAGAACGAACGGGCGAAGAGGGCTTTCTCGGGCGTTACTGCGCGGTGTAGCCGCCGTCCACGGCGAGGGGGACGCCTGTCACGAAGGACGATTCGTCCGAGGCAAGGTAGAGGGCCACGTTGGCGATCTCCTCGGGTTTGCCGAAGCGGCCCATTGGGTGGCGATCCTCCAGGAAGCGGTAGACCTCGTCGTCTTCCTTCAGCATCGAGGTGAGGTTGGTGTCGACGAAGCCGGGGCAGATGCAATTGACGCGAATGTTCTTCGCTGCGGATGCGACTGCCAGGTTGCGGGTGAACTGCACCACTCCGCCCTTCGACGGATTGTATGGATTGAAGCCTGTGTCGAAACCGGCAGGGTACCCGACGAGGCCCATGATCGACGCCAGGTTGATGATAGAACCACCGCCTGTTTTCTCCATTTCGGGGACCGCGAACCAGGAGACCAGGTAGGTTCCCTTGAGGTTGACGTCGAGCACTTTGTCCCATATATCCTCGGGAGACGCGTCGGCTGCGAGTGCGTTTCGGCCGGACACCCCGGCGCTGTTTACGAGCACGTCGAGCTTGCCGAAGGCATCGACCGCGGCTTGCACCATTCGCTCAGCGTCGGCGCCGCTTGAGACGTCTCCGGTCACGACGGTGGCTTCGCCGCCAGCCGCCTCGACGGCTCTGGCGGTCTCGTCGGCGCTGGCTTTGTTCATGTCGGAGACGGCGATCTTGGCACCCTCGCGGGCGAAGAGGACCGCGGATGCGCGCCCGATGCCGGACCCGCCGCCTGTGATCAACGCCACTTTGTCTGCTAGCCGCATCCTGTGCCTCCCCGATTGCCTTTGAAGCCGTGACAACGACTCGGGCTTGTGTAGTCGGACCCAGGCGTAATTGAGTCGAAATCGTGTACATGTTACATCACCGTCGCCGCTGCGGCTGGTCTCGTGGCATCTCCGCGCCAAATATCGTCTGGGACGCGACGGCGCCGCTGTTATTGCGCGTGGCGAGCCGTAGGCGATTGAGCATTGACCCGACGCACGGTATAATCGCTCAGAGGCGAGTGAGTAAACGTGCCTACTGCTGGTTTATATACTCAGTGAAGCCGGAAATGTAAGGAGGGCCAACGCCATGGGCATGGTCAAAGTCCAACTTGTAGACATGGTAAACGGAGAGTCGCTGACTACGCCGGATCAACCCGCCGAACTCGATGACGCCATCGAGGCTGCCGAGTTGGTTCAGCAGATACTGAATTTCGTGGGGCAACTCCCGGAGGGTCATCTGGTCGATCCTAAAGCGACCAAGATCGTGAACAAGTCCAGACGGGCGGAGTTGAGTTCCAACCAGACGCTGTCCGATGTAGGCACGGAGACTGGCGATACGCTGGCCTTGTACTACAGCACGGTGTTCGGCCGGGTCTGAAGTCCGGTCGTACGTGACCGACTCGCCAACTGGCAAGTCATTACTGCCCCATCGTACCTGTGCGGGCGCTTCGGGACGGGTGAAACGCGAACCACACAGAATCCGGGTGTTGCAGGAAATCATGCGTTCAATCAGAGACCAACGCCTCAGCAACGACTACGAAGAGCTCATTCGCCTGGCGCGGCAGCTCAACCAGGGCGGCTGCACCAAACTTGAGGTCACTCCCACCGGGGGAAGGCCGTACCAGGCATACAACTTGTACTTCCATTGCGCAGCGTATGTCGACGAGCTGGGTACGGTGCGACAACGTCACCAACTCTTTCTTGAGTTCCCGAGAGCCTACCCGCTGGAGGCGCCGCCGACGTTCAAGCGTGTGTCGCCGCTGTTCCATCCCAACATCTACCCGCACGGCGTGTTTTGTCTGGGCTTCGAGGGCGAGCGAAAATGGCGTTCGGGCATCTCGCTCGAAAGCCTGGTGTTGCACGTCAGCCGCCTGATCAGGTTCGATCCTGACTGGGTGAACCTTGACCCGCCTGCCAATCGAACCCAGAATTTCTGGCAGGACTGGATAGCCAAGTACGCCCTGCCCGCCGACAGCGATCCGTTCGTTCTAGGAGACGAGCCCGAAATTTCACGGGCCAGATCTGCTCCGGAGCGGGCTGAAGAAAGCCCCAGGCAGATTCCGACGCCGCCAGCCAGGCGCGCGATACGAATCGGCACAAATCGAACGTCACCCGGCGCCGACCCTGACGCTCCCCCGTCTGGAGGCGCTCGGAGGCAACGGCCGTCCGGCCCAATCCGCATTTCACGGAACGCTCCGGGGTCGTGAACCACGTCCGGAGCCTCCTGAACAAAGCGAGCTTCGTATGGAAGTAAGCCTGTCCCGCCATCCGATCCCGTACCAGCTTCCACTCGGGAGTGACGGATACGAGCGCATCGTCGCCGACGGGACGATCGCCTCTAAGCAACTGCTCGTGTTTCTTTCGCACGACGTATACGATTTCATTCGCGCCCAGTCGCGCGAATACGCGCCGCAAGAGATCGGCGGCGTGCTGCTGGGCCAGTACTGCATCGACAACGACACCAGGTTCGTGATCGTGCCGACGGCCGTGGCATGCGATCTGGGTTCGGCCACGCCGGTCAGCATCCAGTTTCCGCCCGAGTTCTGGCAGCAGGTCGAGGAGGTTCACTCCTCCGAGTTTCCGGGTCTGTTGCGCATCGGTCCGTATCATTCGCATCCGGGATACGGAGTCAATCCTTCGGGCACCGACCATGCGACGATACTTGGCGCATTCTCAAAACCGCACCACATTAGCCTGATCTACGACCCGCACGCGGACCAGATCGGCTACACATGCTGGGATGACGGCGCGCTCAACCCCCCCTCGGGTTGTTTCGTCTACGAGCACCGAAAACCCGAAGACCTGGTCAAGCAACTTATGGACGCGCGTCCCGACTAGGACCCGTGTCGCTGCCGGGTCCCCATGAGAGGGATGTTTGTTGGGCGAGCAACTTCAGATATTCGTACGATCCCCGGGTGGAGCTCGGTTCTTCACGTGGGAGCCGCTAACGGCTGACACCCCGGTCGCCGCCCTCGTCGAATCGCTACAGGCCGAGTACCCGCACAGTCAACACGGGCCTATCGACTTGATCGACGAATCGTCCGGCAAGCTGGTGGGCCCGGACGTTCCCGCGCAGGCCGTGGCCGATCGACTTCTCGTGGCTCGTACGAGGTACGTCAGCGACGCAATCGAGCAACTCAAGGCGTTGCACCGTCAAGAAGGCGCCGCTTTCGCCTACTGCCACGAGCCCGGGTCGTCCACGTTGGAGTTGGAGTTTCGGTCGCCAGGCTTGGACCAAGTGGACTCGTTGGATGGGAACGGCATACTGGTCAAGGGGCACCATCGCGCCTTGCTGATCCTCCCCAGAGGTTTTCCTGAGAATCAGCCGCGGATTTTGTGGCTGTCGTCGGTCTTTCATCCGAACCTGGCACCCGATGTAGAGGTTTGGCCCCCGCATTACGATTGGGCGAACGCGCCGACGCTGTTGGGACTCATTAGAGCGTTGATTGAAACTTTAGCGGGCGCATCGGTTCAACTCGGCCGGCGGTTCAGCATTCGCCGTCGTGGCGAACTCAACCCGCGGGCCGCGCGCTGGTATCGACGGAATCGACGAGCCGTGGCGGCACTGGCGGCGTGCGCGCGTCATGACGCCCATGCGCCGATGGACGCTTATCCGCTCGACTCAGCGACCGTCGACTGGGAGCTCCAAGGCCAACTGAACGGCAGCGATGCGACGGTCTTCCTGTCGAGAAAGGCCATGGAAGGCATTCCGGAGTTTGGGGCTCGGGGTCCGGCATGGTTGATCGGGAAAAAAGGACGGCATGGACAGGCCGACTGGCTGTATGTTGCTTACGTCACCTCTCGGGTCCAGCAAGGATCGTCAGGAGCGCCGGTCGATGCGATCGGCATCTTGCGAGGGACCGAAGAGAGCGACGCGTCCTCATCGCGCGATACATTACCGCTCGATGCTCACTTGCGCGGCGGCGACGTCGTCCTGCGCGTCGCCTCCGGGGACTTGGCCGGGTACATGGTGGAGGTTGACGGGGTCTCGTCCGCGGAACAGTCTTCGCCGTCAATCCAGGCGTTCGGACGACCCATCACGATTCGAGGACCGTCTGTGGAGCAAGCCGATGAAACGACCGATGCAGCCGAACCCGGAGCGCCGCCGGAGGACGCCGATGGAGCGTGCCGTCTGCTCCCGCGCGATCTGGAGGCGCCCATTTGCATGTACTGCGGTATCGTTTGTGTTCGGAGTGAGGATTGGGGCGCCTGTGCGGATTGTGGTTTCGTAATGCATGCCGAATGTTTACACCAACTGGGAGGGTGTCCGAATACGGATTGCCCGCGCAGCGTTCTCGAGCACCGGTCGGCGGCTTCTCCGTGACCGAGACCGGAGCGCGGCAGCGTAGCTGAAGGATCGCCATGGTAGAACCGATAGACATAGCAAACCAACGGCCGGAGTCGTCCGTCGAGGAGATGGACTCGGACCTTAGGCATGAGATCGATCTAGTCGACAGACTGCTCAACATCGACGAGAAGATTCGTCACATGGAGGGAGTCGCCGAGCATCTGGAATCGACCTCGGCGAGATTCTCGAGCCACCCGGCGACGCGGCAACTGAAAACCGAAGTCAACGACAGGCTATTCGATCTGCGCAACACGGAGCAACAGCTCACGCGAATCGAAGAACAGCTTGGTCAGCATGCCGCCGAGCCGGTGGACCTGACGTTGCAACAAACCCTCAATGTCGTACGAATTCTTCAAAGCGTGGCGGAGACGATCCCAGACGATGAACGAATTGCTGACGTCTCCACGAGCGTTTGCGAAGGGTTGGAGTTGTTCGTCACATCCGTTCTGCCCTCGGTTGAATCTGAGGACGACGACGGTTCGTCCGACGGGCCAAGTCCGGCGGACCTCACCATGGCGCTCGAGGTGATCGAGGCCATCCGAGCCTGTCCGGGCGGAGACCGTACGGCCATCTACAGGTCGTTGCGCCAGCAGTTCCTGGACTCCGCGTGCTACTCGGCCTGGAAACGGGTGAACCGCCTGCCTGACATGCAGCTGGACCTCGCCACGAAAAAGGAGTATCTGCACGGCGCCCTGACGATCTGGCAGCTACTGCCGGACCTGAGCGAAAACGCGGGCAGCCCGCGTCTCAGCCGGCTCCCCGACGAGATGCACCGCGCCGTCCAACAAGTGCTGCTGCGTCACGTGATCGGCACGGTTGAGACCGGGGATCTGGACAGCCTCGTTGAAACGGCGCTTCTTACCAAGGAACTCTCCGACGAATATCTGGGGATGATACCAGCCATATCGCTGCCGGACGCTCAATCAGCTCTGGGAATTCAAGCGGCTGAAGCGATCGTTCGGAGGATCAGGGTCGAGTTGTCGGCCCTCGGCTCTCAACGCGAACTGGAGCTGTGCCTGAGCGTGGTGTCGATTCTGAGAACCGTGGCGGCACTCGAAGACGACGAGCGCATAGCGGAACTCGCCCGTCCGATATCGCGCGCGAAATGGCGGTTGAGATTCTTCGACGGTCTGAGGACACTTCGCCGGGCTTCACTGCCGACCTTCATCGGACTGGTGGGACTCGGAGCGCTGACTGCCGGTTACATCGGGCTGGCCGTGCTGATTCAACGCCTTTACGAAATCAATCTTCCACTCGCCCCGTGAGCGCTGTGGAGCATCGAGCCCGATAGATGGCAAGAGTAACGAGACGAGGCGACAAATCCAACCGTCCGGAAGTGGGTCGTGCGTCGGGCGCGATTCGAGTTTCGCGAAAGCCCGTCCGCCCTGTTCGCATCACATCGCCCCTCGACGGATCTGCGGTCGAAGGGTTCGCCACGGCATTGAGAGGCAGCGCGAATCCAGGCGACACGCTGAAGCTCAGATGCAAAGCAGTCGAGTCGGTCAAGTGTCGCGTCAAGAGTGACGGCTCCTGGGCCATGCCGGACATCGACCTGGCGCCGGGCGCGCACGAGATCACCGTCGAAAACATCGACCACCCGGGAACCGCGGCGATGGTCCGAATCTTCGTCTCCGAGATCTCAGCTATATCGGTTATATCGCCAATGGCCGGCGAAACCGTTGAGGCTAAGTACATCGAGGTAACGGGTAAGGCGTCACCGGGTCGATTGGTCTGTCTTCGGTTGGGGCGCAAGACGTTGACGGAACGGGCCAGCGATTCGGGATCGTTCCGGTTCACCGACGTTGAACTCCCGGAATGGGGCGACCAGCAATTGATGCTCCACTACGCCGAGGCGCCCAGCCAAGGCAACATGGACATCTCGGTGCGCTGGCCCGGCCTCGACCTTCCATCCCTCGTCGATCCGGTCACACGATCGCCTCTAAAACCTGGCGCCGACATAGTCCGATGCTCGAACTGCTATACGTACTGCTACACGGCCACTTGGGTCAGGGTCGGCAAATGCCCGCGATGCGACGTGTCCCAAGATTACTGGACACGAACGGCGCCGATCTTTCACACGCCGAGGGCCAACCTGAGAATGTAGCGTCTTTGGGGATCGATTGAACGGAGAAACAAGCTTGGACCGTTACACGAGGCTCGTCGAGCTCGGCTGGAACATGGACCTGCTTCGCCGCGGGACCGTGATGGTCGTTGGCGCGGGGGCTTTGGGAAACGAGATCATCAAGAACCTGGCGCTAGCGGGCGTCGGCAACGTGTTGGTCGTCGACCTGGACGAGATAGAGACGCACAACCTCACGCGATCCGTTCTGTTCCGCGGAACCGACGTTGGACGCAGAAAGGCCGAGGTGGCGGCGCGCGCGGCGGCTGACATCGAGCCGCACATGAACGTCCGCTGGTTTGCTGCGCCAGTCCAGAACACCCTGGGGCTCGGAGTATTCAGAAACGTCGACATCGTTTTGGGCGGACTCGACAACATTCAGACACGAAGGGATCTGATGCGCGCCTGCATGCTCACCGACACGCCGTTCATCGACGGCGGGCTGTATTTTCTGGACGGGGACGTACGGACGTTTCTGCCTCCGTTCCCGGTGTGCTTCGACTGCACGATGACTCAGGACGAGAGGGACTCCGGTTGGCGTCGGTGGTCGTGTCTTGGCCTCCTGGGCGACGACGGCGCGGGTGTGGGGCCCACGGCGCCGACCGTGGCGTCAATGATCGGCGGTTTGCAGGTCCAGCTTGCTCTCAAGTATCTTCACCGAGACTTCGACGGCCCGTACGAGATGCGGGTTCCGAACGGCGTGCGCATCCGGTTCAACGGGTTCGCCGACGAGTACGAGCGCTGGGACCTGAACCGCGATGCTGACTGCCCGACGCATCTCACGGCCACAGCCATCCCTGAATCGTCGATCAGGTCGATACCCCACGGCGCCGACATGACCGCCGCACAACTCCTCGAACTTGCGCAAGCCGAACTCGGCCCCGAAGCGTACGTCGAGCTCGGATTCGATGTCGTTCACAGCCTACAATGCTATCAGTGCGGTCGCAGCGAGGCGTCGGCCCGCCGCCAGGGCGCACTGGGCATCGCCGAGACCATGTGCCCGACGTGCACGCCGTCCGCGTGCGCCGAGTGCGGCCACTCCATCGCCAAGACAATCGCGAGCAGGCCAGACCTGGTCTTCCCCGACAAGGTGGACTGCGCGTCCTGCTTCGAGTCCAACCCCCTGGTGCTTCGCGACGCCCAGACGTTGAACCGCATCGAGCCGGACTCGGCCGCGTTGGCCTACACTCTGGCCGAGTTGACGGTCCCGATGATGGATATCCTGGAGGCCAGGGACTTTGACGGCCGGAAGAGCGTGTACATGCAACTTGACGGAGACCGAGACAGAGTGTTCGGGGCTTCGTGATCCGACAACCTCGATTGATCGCTGGATGAAGCGGAGGAACAGATGCCGATACGAATAATCAGAGACGACACGCCGGGCGAAGCGCGCCCGGACAACGACGCGGACCTGCCAGCCATCGTTGTGAAGCCGCCCGACACGACGTACAACCGACCGAAGGACCCGCCCGCGGACCAGGTCAAGCAACCACCGATCGAATCGAAGGCGCCTTCGATCGAAGCCAAGGGATCGCCGGACGCCAACGGCCTGCCCAAGCCGACGACGTGGGCGATGGTCGCTTGCCAGTGCACGACCACCGGGCGTTCGTATCAGCTCACGTTCCGCCACGAAAACGACCAGTTCGTGCTGAAGGCGATCGACCGCCAGATATCAGGCGCGGCGTCGAACGACGTCGGCGGCATCGAGGGGCCCTTCGAGTGGAGCGGGTTCGAGTGTCCCGAATGCCGACGCGGATGGACCAAAGGAGACGACAACACCCCAGCGTGGCCGGTGTTGATGTGCTCCTGCAAGTCGCTGTTCTGCACCCGCAAAGGCGTCTACAGCAAGAAAGGCAAAGACGGCCCAGAGTGGTGGTGGAGCTGCCCCAAGTGCCGCATCGACGCGCTGGTCGAGCTTCGGCTGGAGTCGCTGGAGGGCGTGGCGATCAAGGGGAAATGAGCAACACTCGTGAGACTAGAGCGGTCGGTGGCGCAAATGCGATACTCACG
>CAZPQQ010000076.1:0-15380 GCA_964588665.1 uncultured Dehalococcoidia bacterium
CGCCAGGCTACATGGACGATCGAGGTCTGTCCTTCGATCGGCTGAAAGCAGTGAATCCCGGCTTGGTCTACGTATCCATCAGTCCGTTCGGCCGCGGCGGCCCCAAGGGACATCTCAAGGGCGGAGACCTGGTTGGATGGGCGGCCAGCGGTTACATGTTCACCACCGGTTGGACGTGGCATCAGCCAACACGTCCGTGGGCTCGTCAAGCTTCCCAGGCAGGATGCCTGTACGCCGTGAGCGCCGCGCTGGCCGCAACATACCGACGTTGGAGTTCGGGCGAAGGGCAGCACGTGGACATATCGCTGCAACAGTCAGTAGCGTCTCAGGTTGAACACGACGTTTCGTTCTACGTCGGCGACAACATCGTCTCGGGCCGCCGAAACAACGACCACGTAAACGGGTTCGGCGGTACGAAAGTCATCCAATGCAAAGACGGCTGGGTCCACATTAACGTTGGCTGGAGTCCCAGAGGGAACGCCATCGTGGAGTGGATGGCCGAGGAAGAGATGGCAGGCGACTTGACCGACGAGAAGTGGCAGGACGCCAAGTATCGCCGTGCCAACGTCGACCACGTGGTGGAGGTGGTCACTGCTTGGGCCATGACCAAAACCAAATCTCAATTCTTCCACCAAGGACAGAGCAGGGGACTCGAGTGCGCGCCTCTAAACTCAGTGTCGGAAGTTTTCGCAGACCCGCAGCTCGAGAGCAGAGAGTACTGGGTGGACGTGGAACACACTGACCTTAGCCGCGAATTCAAGTACCCGGGCGCTCCATATCAATTCTCGAAAACTCCATGGTCCATGCGCCGGCGGGCGCCGCTCGTCGGCGAAGACAACGTCGCGATATTCGTGGATGAGCTCGCGCTCTCGAAGTCCGAGATGACGGTGTTGGCGGAAGAAGGCGTGATCTAGTCTGATTCAGTTCAGGAACCCGGAGGACATTATGACAGGACCTTTGAACGGCGTCCGCATTACCGATTTCACGTGGGTGGTCGCTGGTCCATTCTGCACGAAGACGTTGGCGGACATGGGCGCCGAATCCATAAAGATAGAGGCGCGCATCAGGCCGGATGGGATGCGCGGTTACGTCAACCGATACAACGACCTAGACAAACCGTTCCCATACGGAACATTCGACAACTTCAATCGCAGCAAGCTGGGTGTGTCGGTTAACGCCCGCGATCCCCAGGGATTGGCGCTGATCAAGGATTTGATAGCCGTGAGCGACGTCGTCGTGGAAAACTTCCGGGGCGGCGTGCTTCAGAGTTGGGGGCTGACATATGAAGAGATGCGGAAAGCTCGCCCAGACATCATCTACATCAGCCTCTCGGGCTACGGTCAGACCGGCCCGTACGCGACCTACGCGTCGCACTACCATATCGCCCAGGCCATGCCCGGCTTCACGCAACTGACCGGCACAGGCGAAGACGGCGACACTCCGGTTGTCACGGGCGCCTACGGAGACACGACCTCTGGATTGCATGCAGCCGCTGCGATATTGATGGCTCTCGAGTACAGGAACAAGACCGGCTTGGGCCAGTACATCGACGCTTCCCAGCTCACGTCTATGGCGCACGTCATGGGCTCCGCGTATCTGGAGTATTCCGCCAACGGCGTCGAGCCGCGAGCCAACGGGAACCGGCTTTCTCATCCTGCGGCTTCGGTTGAAGGAGTGTTTTCCTGTCAGGGTGAAGAGAGATGGGTGGCCGTCGGTGTCTACACCGAGGACGAATGGCAAGCGCTCTGTGTGGCCATAGAACGGCCCGAGCTCCTGGCCGACCCGCGATTCGCCCTGGTTTCCAACCGCGTGGAGAACTGGAGTGAATTGGAAGCCGAGGTGCAGAAATGGACCCAACAGCGTACCGCTGAAGACGCCATGGACGCCCTTCAAGCTGCTGGAATCGGCGCGTCGGTCGTGGAGAACATCCAAGACCTGATGGATCGCGACGAGCAGATGGCCCATCGCGAACACTATGTGGACGCATGGCATCCTGACCGAGAAGTCGGCACTCTGAGAATCGAGGGCATTGTGCCGAAATTCTCAGCAGGCAACGGAGAGGTGCGCCGCGCGGCTCCGATGATCGGCGAACACAACGACTACGTGTTCAGCGAGGTCCTTGGGTTGGAAAGCGGCAGGATGGACGAGCTCCAAGAGGCCGGCATCTTTTTCTAGGTCCGAGTTGCGCAAGCCCTTCAGTGAGGGTGACGTTCGCGACAGCGAACTGACTTACGGCCAAGCCGTAGCAGGATCACAGAAACGTTGCGGGTGTTTAGGAGGCAACTTGGATTACGAAAACATCATCTACGAAAAAAACAACACATCGCCTACATCACCATAAACCGGCCCGAGCGCCGCAACGCCATCAGTCCTCCGACTCAGGTTGAGCTCTGGGATGCTCTGATCGATTTCAAGAACGACCCGGATAGCTGGGTCGTCGTCCTAACTGGCGCCGGCGACCATGCGTTCTCGGCCGGCAACGACCTGAAGTGGAGAGGCGAGCATCCTGACGAAACGCTGCCATGGGGACCAAATTACCAGTCCGACCCCGAGCGCATCGGGACAGCCGGGGCGTTGCCAACCGAGATCTGGAAGCCGATGATCGCGGCCGTCAACGGATACGCGGTCGGCGGCGGGATGGAGATGACCCTTCACTGCGACGTCGTCATCGCCTCAGAGCACGCACAGTTTGGAGTGCCGGAAGTGCGAAACGTGGGCGGGCTGCCCTCGGGAGGCGGAATCTTCCGGCTGCCCCGACAACTGCCCTATAAGGTTGCGATGTGGATGCTGCTAAGCGGCCAATACATGTCCGCTCAGTACATGCACAATGTCGGTTACGTAAACGAAGTCGTGCCGCACGAAAAGCTCATGGAGACGGCGGAGGCGTACGCTCGCCTGTTGACCGCGAATCCACCCATCGGCGTGCAGACGTCCAAAGAGGTTGCCCTCCGCAGCCTGGATCTGCCCTTGGACCATCCCCGGACCGCGTGGGAGTATCTGTGGGAGGGAACCACCGCCAAGATGCGAAACTCGGAGGACGCCCAAGAATCCCGACGAGCGTGGCTAGAGAAGCGGCCGCCGGTGTTCCATAACAGGTAACCGAACATCGGGGACGGAGTCGACGCGTCACGAAGTGTGCTGCCGTCTGCAACAGTCGTTGGCGCCCTCTGGATTCGTGAGGACCGTAGGGATCACGATAAACGGATCACTGGCAGGCGCCGCGGGCCGTGACAACGTCTGCACAGCCCGACTACGTGTTCGGCGGATTCCGGGAACTGAATAGCGCCCGAGTGGACGAACTCAGATAGACGGGGGTTTTCTTCTGGACCCCCGGCCGTGCAGTTCGACGAGATGCCACGATGGTCTCGATAGCGTTTGCCGGACGATCGGACCGAACCAGAAGCAACCCAAACCGCGCCCGTATTCAGGAGGCAACATGGCGTACGAAGACATCATCTACGAAAAAAGAAACCACATCGCCTACATCACCATCAACCGTCCCGAACGTCTGAACGCCATCAGCCCACCTACTCAGATCGAGATTTGGGATGCGCTGATCGATTTCAAGAACGACGACGACAGTTGGGTCGTAATCATGACCGGAACGGGAGACCGCGCGTTCTCGGCCGGGCATGACCTGAAGTGGGGGAACGAGCATCCGGGCGAGTCGCCTAATTGGGGACACAACTACCAATCGGACCCCGAAAGGATTGGACTTGCCGGCGCGTTGCCGACCGAAATCTGGAAGCCGATGATTGCGGCGGTCAACGGCTACGCCGCCGGCGGCGGGATGGAGATGACCCTCCATGCCGACATCATAATAGCGTCCGAGCACGCCCAGTTCGGCGTACCGGAGATACGGAACGTGGGCGGGTTGCCCGGAGCCGGAGGCATCTTCCGGCTGCCAAGACAAGTGCCTTACAAAGTAGCGATGTGGATGCTGCTCAGCGGCCAGTACTTGTCTGCCGACTACTTGCACAACGTCGGCTACGTCAACGAAGTCGTTCCGCACGAGAAACTCATGGAGACCGCCGAGGCGTACGCTCGCCTGTTGACCGCGAATCCACCCATCGGCGTGCAGACCTCCAAAGAAGTCGCCCTTCGAAGCCTGGACCTTCCGCTGGACCATCCCCGGACCGCCTGGGAGTATCTGTGGGAGGGGACCACCGCCAAGATGCGAAACTCAGAGGACTCCCAAGAATCCCGGCGCGCATGGCTTGAGAAGCGACCGCCAGTGTTCCATAACAGGTAGCCGCAACTCAACTGATGTCGCTGAGTCTGCTGCCTTGTTCGAGTAGACGAATTCTTGAAGCACAGCGACATGGTGCAGCCCTCAAAAATCTGATCATTCGACTGGACGCCGAGGTATCGGCTGAAGGGTTGTCGTTCGATCCAGGGGACTTGGCGGCAACCCGAAGCAGTCCATACGCAGGAGGCAACATGGCGTACGAAAACATCATATACGAAAAGAAAAACCACATAGCCTATCTCACGTTCAATCGCCCAGAGCGCCGAAACGCCATCAGCCCGCCTACGCAGATCGAGATATGGGACGCGCTGAACGATTTCCGGAACGACGACGATAGTTGGGTCGTCATCTTGACCGGAACGGGTGACCAGGCGTTTTGCGCGGGCGCCGACCTGAAATGGAATACGGAGAATCCCGACGAGTCCCCGCCCTGGGAATCGGACTACCAGTCTGACATCAACCGAATTGGCCCGGCGGGCGCGCTTCCGACGGAGATCTGGAAGCCGATGATTGCAGCTGTCAACGGATTCGCCGTAGGCGGCGGAATGGAGATGACCCTCCATTGCGACATCGTTATCGCATCGGAGCACGCCCAGTTCGGCGTCCCTGAGGTCCGCAACGCTGGCGGTCTTCCCGGAGGCGGAGGCATATTCCGTCTGCCGAGACAGGTGCCCTACAAAGTAGCGATGTGGATGCTGCTCAGCGGCCAGTACATGTCGGCCCAGTACATGCACCACGTTGGCTACGTGAACGAAGTCGTGCCGCACGAGAAGCTCATGGAAACAGCCGAGTCATACGCGCGTCTGCTGACCGCGAACCCGCCGATTGGCGTTCAGACGTCGAAAGAGGTCGCTCTACGCAGCCTGGACCTGCCACTGGATCACCCCCGGACAGCGTGGGAGTACCTTTGGGAGGGAACCACCGCCAAGATGCGCAACTCCGAAGATGCCGTGGAATCCCGCCGAGCCTGGCTGGAGAAGCGACCGCCCGTGTTCCATAATAGGTAACCGCGCCCCGACTGGTCCGACAGCATGCAGAGTTCGCCCCGTGCGAACTCTGTATCGCATCGCGGTGATATAGAACATCGAGTCCGTAGGCAGACTCACGTCCTGAATCAGCAGTTCGCATGATGGAGTCGCGAGCCTTCGACAAGCTCAGGCCGAACGGACTAAGGTTCTTTCCGTTCGTAGTGAGCCTGTCGAACCACCCCGACTCTTCGGTTTAATTTGCGATACGTGCACTGAATTTGCGACTCTGGGCACTAGGACAAACCATCCAGGTATGGGCCCAAGTCGACGACGGCGCCGTCGCGGTCGATCGACTCCTCGGCGCCCAGTGCGAGCGCCAGGCTGCGCATCCCAGCCATCACATCGGCAGTGGGAGGCTCGCCGCCGGAGACGGAATCCAGGAACGACCGAAGCAAGTGCTCATCGCCGCCTCCGTGCTCGTCCCGCAGCTCCTCTGGCAAGACGGTCGTCTGAGTCTCGCCGCCGACCGGTTCGACGACGATCGTGCCGTCGGCCTGGCTGGCCGTTACGACTCCGTGTTTCCCGACCAGCATGAACCGCCTTTCGTGGCGCTGGCCCGTCGTGATGAAGTTGAACGTGAGGCGGACGCCGTTCTCGTACGAAGCCATGACGGTCGCGTTGTCGATGACGTCTTTTTCGGCGTTGAAGGCGCAGGCGTCGTTGCCGAGGGCATCCGGATCGGCCCGTTCCGCGACCGTCGGGTACGTGTAGTTGTATGCGTCGGCTCGGTATGCCGCCGGGCAGGCGGGGGCCAAGTCGCAGTCTCGGCATCGAGTGGCCGCCTCCGGGTTGGCGACAAACGTATCCGTTCCGCCGATCGCGCTGACTTGCGTCGGCGTCGAGCCGACGATCCAGTTGATCACATCCAGAGCGTGGCACGCTTTGTGCACCAACAGCCCGCCGCTGTGTTTGCGAAAACGCTGCCACCGCCGGAAGAACGAGGCGCCGTGGTAGTACTCGATTGCCTCGGTGGCGCCGACCTGGACCAGCTCGCCGATGACGCCTGAGTCCACGATCTCTTTGAGGTGAACGAACATCGGCGCGTAACGCAGCATGAAACCGATCTGCACCACCTCGGGGGCGGCCCTGGCCCGACGTGTCATGTGACGGGCGTCTTCCAGCGTTGTCGCCATCGGCTTTTCGCAGATGACGTGCTTGCCTGCATCCAGGGCTTTGTCGAGCAACTCACGGTGTGTGAAATCCGGGGAGGCGATGATGACCGCGTCGACCAGCGGGTCATCGAGCAGGCCGTCGATGCCCTCGTAAGCATGGACGTCGCCGCCGAGGTCGTCGAGCGCGCTGCGTAAACGCGCGGCGTCCGGCTCTGCCAGGGCGACGAGTGTCGCACGGTCGGCGTTTCGCCGGATGTCCGGCCCGAAGAAGTACATACACCGCTGTCCGGCGCCGACGATGCCGAAGCCAAGCGGCATGGCAATTCTCTCAATTCCCTTGCCCTGCGTTTCATCGGATGGGTGGCGCGGGCAATTCAATCTTCGCGGTTTTCGTCAAGCAGACCTGGTTCGGGGACGTTGGATCTGGCCCTCGGGGTGGTTCGCGGTTGACGCGCCGCCCCGAGGGACTCTGTTAACGGGAGGTTATCCTAGCCCCAGCCCATCTCTCCCATGTCTCCCTCACGGCTCGTCCAATCGGGGTCGATGGCGAAAGTCTCGAACTCCATCTGGCCGTGCGCCTGCCTCACCTTGATCGCTTTCAGCCACTCCTCGTCATTTTGCTCGGGGTAGTCCACCCGATAGTGGCCCGCACGGCTTTCGGTGCGCTGCAAGGACACGTTGGCGATCATCTCGCCGACCGTCAACAGGCTTCGAACCTCTAGGGCTTCGACGACGTCGGCTGGCTTGTCGATAGCGACCTTCGACAGCCGCTCTCTGATCGAGCTGATGTTAGCCAGAACCTTGTTCAGGCTTTCAGGTGAACGTGCCACCAGCATGTTCGACCATGTGCTGTGCTTGAGCTCGGTCTTTAGTCCTGCCGGAGACTCGTCGCCCTGGCTGCCAGCGAAAGTCTCGATCGCGACGATCTTGTCTTGCGCACCTTCGAAGTCGAATGTTGGCGCCGCGCCCTTGGCGACCTGTGCCGCATGTTTGCCGGCCCTGGCGCCGAACACCTGAGATGCAGTCAGCATGTGGCCGCCGAGCCGGTCGCCGCCGTGCGGTCCCGTGGCCTGTTCGCCGGCCGCGTACAGCCTGGGGATCGTGCTCTGGGCGTTCTCGTCGATCACCAGACCGCCGTTCGAGCAGTGATGGCAGATGGCAACCTGCAGCGGGCCGTCCTCCCAACGAATGCCTCGGTAGTTGTACCAGTCTCTGAGTTCGGCGGGAATCGCCTCGGGGTCCGAGAGGTGCATGTTGAGCGCGCCGTGTTCGCTGCCTCGCCCTTCGTTGACCTCGTTGATCATGCCGATGTCGAGGTAACGCGAGTATTGGTCTCGGGCTGAGAACGGGTTGTGCAAGCCGTGTTCTGCTTGAGCCTGCGCCAGCGTCCCGCCTTGAGGGATGTAGTTCGCGGCGAACTCTTCCCCAAGTGCGTTGGTCATTCGCTCCCCGCGCTTCCAAGCCCAACTGTGGACGATGTTGGTGGTCGGGTAGACCGTGCCAAGGAATATCTGCATGAACTCCATGTTCATCAGGTCGGCGCCCGCGTTGTAGGCCATGGAGTAACCGTCTCCGGTCACGTCGGTCGGGTTCATGTTGAACCGGAAAAGCTGGCCGTTGCCGCCGGTGCCCAGGATCACGGCCTTTGTCTGGAAGATGTATTGTTCTCCGTCGTCTCCGATGCCAACCGCGCCGACGCACTCGCCGTCGTTGACGACAAGGTCCGTCACCAGGCACCGTTCGAGCAGCCTAACCGAGCTTTGTCGGATCACTCTGTTGAGAACGTCCATGATGGGCACGCCGTGCTGGCGGCCGCCCATGCCCTGGCCACCTGGATGCACGATCCCCCAGTCGTCTAGTGCGCGCCTGGAGTCGATGGTGTCTTCGATCAGTATCTGAACGAGCTTGCGATCGGCCATGCCCAGACCGACCTGGATCACGTCGTCGAAGACCTTCTCCGCAGTCCAGCCGCGCATGCCGACCCGGCCAAGCCCATGCGACCCCGTCGCCTCGGATATCGAAATTCCCGTCGCTCCGCCGCCTCTCACGCCGATAGCGCCGAATCGCCCTTTGGTGGCCAAAACCACCGATGCGCCGGCTTTCTCGGCCTCGGCAGCAGCTCGAGCCGCCGCCCCTCCACCACCCACGACCAACACATCGGTCTGGATAGTCTCCGTCACAGATAACCTCCCATGGATCTTCATTGCCCGCGTGGCTACGAAGCCTCCGCGGGCCGCGTCGTTCACCACATCACCGGCTCGAAGCTCGAACCCGTGGCGGGTGCAAACCTATCACAGAACGCGGGTACTGTCACCGTACGACAAACACTCGTGGCCAGTCACCGCTGACACGCGCTAGAACAGCATCCACCCATGGCTGCCCGCGACCGCGCCCGCGACAGCGACGAGGCTCAGCGCCAGGAGGAACAGGTGCAGATGGAACACGATGGTGAACGTCTTGGCCGGGTCGTTTTGCGCATGCTTGTCGAACAGCCGATGCAAGAACAGCGGCTCGAATACGAAAAGCACCAGAGTGAACACTGCCCAGACAATCGTCATGGCGTGCATCCACCAGTACCGTAATTCGGTGTAGCGACTCCACCCGTCGATGTAGTAGAGCATGTACAGGCCGGAGAGGCCGGCAAGCGCGGTCGTGATCTTCGCCTGCAGCGCGAATCGAGACTCGATCCTCTCGAAAGTCGCGACCTGCTCGTCCTTCGACGCCATTCGACGGATAGCGGGAAGCACCACGGTGGTTACCATGGCGACGCCGCCGATCCAGAGCACCACCGCCAGCACATGAACGACCCTTGCGAAAGCGTACTTTTCCATCGCGTCCTACGTGATCATGGGAACCAGTTGCTCGCTCAAAAGTCTAAATGCCGCACCAATTCGTCGTTATCTCGAGCGGCTCACGTTCGCTCTGGACTTTGTTAGCGGCGAAGTCCCAGTCGGGATAGCCGATGGCCAGATTGATGCTGAGTCGTTTGTCTTCCCCGATTCCCGTGTATTTTCTCACTACTTCGGGATACATCAGGCCCTGCCCTTGGATGCACGTTCCCAATCCGTGGTGCACCGCGGCCAGCGCGATGGTCTGAGTGAGGGTCCCGATGTCGAACTGAGACGCGTCGCGCATCGACTCGTCGATCGAAAGAATGATGGCGGCCGGGGCGTCGAAGAATCGGAAACCCCTCTTCGTCCAGTCGATCTTTTTCTCGGTATCCTCTCTGGCGATGCCCATTAGTTGGAAGAGCTGAATTCCCAGTGCCACCTGGCGTTTTCGGTAATCGCCAGTTAGTCTGCCGTGCCACACCAAATCCGGATGCGGAGCGACACCCGCCTCGAACTGTTCGACGCTGGCCTTCTTGATCTTCTCGATCACGTCACCGGCGACTACAGTGCATTCCCAGGGCTGTGAGTTCAGCGCGGACGGCGCCCGGCTAGCGACTGAAATGATATCTTTCAGCACGTCCTTCGAGACAGGATCGGGCTTGAAGCCTCGAATGCTTTTTCGTGTTCGAATGGCTTCGATGACATTCATACAGGATCTCCTTAAGGTTCTTACGGATTGATTCCATGTTGTGGGCAGCGCATCGTACGAGACCTGGTGGCGCGACGGATGAACTGGATTCGAGATCACGTCGAGCTCGGTGATCTGGCGGCGCCCGGTCCGGTTCCGATCGCCTGCCCGTGACGGCCTACGGCTGGCATTCTAGCACGAAGGCAACGCGAATCCCACGCGACCTTTGAAGGTGGACCCGAACGGCGCGTTCCCGTCGCATCGGCTAGCCTTGTACGTCGTGCTGAACTATACTGCTTCCTGGAGCAGGCGCGGACGGCGAAGACACCCCTTCTGACGGGTCTCCGACGTGTACGCGAAGCCGAAAAATATGTGAACGGATGAATCGAAGCGAGACGACGAGGCGACTATGAGCGAGTATATTGCGAGCCCGACCGGATGGGTGGCTGAACAAGTCGCACTGTATGAGGGAAGCGGCGGGGCCGAGGGCACGACACTGAGAGGTCTGCCGGTCATAATCGTGACCAACACGGGTCGGAAGACCGGCGCCATCCGCAAGACGCCGCTGATGAAAGTCACGGACGGGACCAGCTACGTCCTGATCGCGTCCCGGGGCGGAGCGCCGACGCATCCCGTCTGGTACTACAACCTGAAGGCGGATCCAAGTGTCGAAATTCGTGACGGCGTCGAAGTATATCCGATGCGCGTCCGGGAAGTGGTGGATTCGACGGAAAGGTCACGCCTGTGGGACCTCGCCGTTGAAGCATACCCTCCGTACCAGGACTATCAAGAAAAAACCGACCGGACAATCCCTGTGTTCATAGCGGAATTGACCGGATAGGCCCAGCGGTCTGAGGTTGGACGCTCGCCGCCTGGCGACCGGGCGATCGGCTCCGACGGCATCTGAGATCGCTTCGGTGAGGGCAGCGTCGACGTGCACGAACGACGGCCGTCGAATTCATATCCAGACCGGTTGAGCGATCACGCACCCGCGGACGAGACTTAATCGAAACACCGGCAGATTTGGCCCGACGAGGTCGTGTTGCGTCTTCATGGACGCTCGGGTGTCGCCCAAGGGAATCGCGACGCGGCCGGTCGAAAGCAGGAGAATGCATGCCCGAAACGGACTGGGGAAGCTTGTGGCGTGAGCTAGTCGAACGATTCTCCGCCGAGCCTGCTCAAGGGGAGGGCGAGCTTGTTGCTCGATGGAGCAAGCGAGTCAGGAGCGCTGGGTTCACCGATGAGCAACGCCGGAGAGACCGCGACGATCCGCTCATGCGGTTCGTGCTGGGCAAGATCCAACCTACCGACACCGTCCTGGACGTCGGCGCCGGCATCGGCCGATGGTCTATCCCGATGGCCATGAAAGCCCGAAGCGTCACCGCCATCGACGCATTGCCCGGGATGCTCGACATCCTGCACGAGAACGCACGCGACGAGGGCGTCGACAACATCGCGACGGTGTTGGGTGACTGGTCCGGCGTTGAGCCAGAGATCCACGACCACGTTCTCGCGTCTCACTCCGCGTACACGAGTCCCGACATCGTCGGCTATGCTCGTTGGATCGCCGGCAGATCGCGGAAGGCTTGCTACATGGCCCTGCGCGTGCCCCAGAATGACGGCATCATCGGCGAGCTGTCCGATCGCATTCATGGATGCTGGCACGACAGCCCGAACTTCGTCGTGGGCTACAATGCACTCCTCCAGGCGGGGATAAACGGCAACGTCGTGATGGACGAATCGGTGAAGCACTGGCGCGACGCCAACCTTGAAGACGCGCTCGCCAGGGCAAAGCGGCATCTGCGACTGCACGGCGACGACCACGACGCAGACATTGCGGACACCCTCGAGCGCAGGCTGGAGCCTCACGACGGCGGATTCCGCTGGCCCGACGGCATGCGCTCGGCGCTCATCTGGTGGCGACCGCGTCCCTGACCGCTGAGCGCTGACCGCTAAGGGCTCGACAAACGGCAACCAACAATCGGCAATCGACTAGGAGAACGAGAATGTCAGTCTATTCCATCGCCAGCATCACCGTTAACGATTGGGATGCTTACGGCGAGTACATGAAGCAGGCGGCCCCGATCATCGAGTCGTACGGCGGGAAATACCTTGTCCGGGGCGGCGAGATTCTTGCAGACAACACCACATGGCATCCCAAAAGGGTAGTCATCCTGGAGTTCCCGACGATTGAGCAGATGAACGCATTCCGCGATTCTGACGAATACAAGCCGGTGGCGGAGATCAGGCACAAAGCAGCCGAATCGGAAGGTTTCACAGTGGTCGGATACGACGGCTAGGCCGCCGAAGTCAGCCGGAATGCCACTTTAACCGTTCGCCCTGAGCCTGTCGAAGGGCCCCGACGCGCCAAAATCGCCATGTGACGGGCGCAGCCCAGTGTCTCGACTCTCAAGCTCGTTGCATATATCGTGTAGCGAACACCAATGGGCTGGTGGTTCGACAGGCTCACCACGAACGGGAAAACCCTACCGCCCCATCGTCAAGCTCAGGGCTGGCTCTGTGCCTGTCGAAGGGCCATCGGATTACCACACGAACTTCGGGGATGCGACGATAGATGTTCAATAAAAGAGGGAACACATGGGACTGAAAGACCGGACGCCAACGACCGTAGACGAGTACCTCGATTACAAGAAACGCTTCAACAACTGGGGCCGGTGGGGCAAGGACGACCAGTTCGGCACGCTGAACCACATATCCGCCGAAACCGTCAAACAAGCCGCAAGCCTAATCAAAACCGGTCAGACAGTCTCGTTGGCAAACCCGATCGCCACCGAAACCGTGATTCCGGACAAGCATCGGAACGGGCGTCCGGCCGACCATCGGATGTCGGTCAGCGCCACCGGCTCTGGCGACTACATCGGCGTCTCCTACCACGGCTTCGTCAACACGCACATCGACGCCCTGTGCCACTTCTTCACCACCAACGTGAACGACGGAGGCCGCCTGTACAACGACCGGGACCCGGCCCTCGTGACCGACAACGGGGCGCTGACCAACTCCGTGGACAACTGGCGGGACGGCATCGTCACCCGAGGCGTGCTCTACGACATCCCGAAGCTGCGCGGCGGAGACTACGTGGAGCATGATAGCCCGGTCGAAGGCTGGGACCTCGAGGACTGGGCGAAGCAGAAAGGCATCACCCCCATGGACGGCGACGCCGTCCTCGTGCGCTCCGGCATGTCAGACTTCTGGACGGCGCACCCGGACCTCGAGCTGACGTTCCCCCCGAACACCCCCGGCAACGCCCCGTCCATCGTCGAGTACCTGTACGACACCAACGCCTCGCTGCTTGGCTGGGACCTGCAGGAAGCCGGACACCGCGACCACGACTACCCGGCCCGAATCGCCGTCCACGAAGTCGTCATCCCTCACATGGGCATGCCCTTGCTGGACAACGCGAACTTCGACCGCGTGGCCGCCATCTGCAACGAGCTCGGCCGCTACGAGTTCTACCTGACCATCGCACCGCTGGTCGTCATGGGCGGCACCGGCTCACCAGCCAACCCCATCGCTACGTTCTAGGCATTCGCCGAGTCATCCACGAACAGGAATCACCGCTCGCAGAGCCAGTCTGCGAGTGGTGATGTCCAACACTGGATCGACACTTTGTGCCGGACGGGCATCATCGTGTCATACCAGTTCCGTTCATCCTGAGTCCCGACGCATCGGGATCCCGGCATTGTCGGGACCCGTCGAAGGGCCACGCACCTCCACCCTCATTCCGTTCGCCCTGAGCCTGTCGAAGGGCCGCCGCAAGCACACACTGGCAAAAAGCGGTCGTTCTCAAGGAGCGTGTGCCCGAATGGCGCCGTTCGCCCCGTCGGTTGACTCAGGGCAGGCTCTGAGCCCGTCGAAGGGCCGCCCCGACACCATATTGCGAGACGGCCCGCCGCCCTAGAACCGCGTGTACCCGCCGTCGATGACGAACTCCTCGCCGGTCTGATACGACGACGCATCGCTCGCGAGATACACCGCGATCCCCGCGAAGTCCTCGGGCTGGCCCCAGCGCCGAACTGGAACCCGCCGCATCACTCGGTCCTCGAACTTCTCGTTGCCGACGTTGCGTTCAGTCATCGCCGTCTCGATCCAGCCGGGAATGATCGAGTTCGTCGTGATTCCGTGGCGGGCGAGCTCAACTGACAGACTTCGGATCAGCGCGATCATCCCCCCTTTCGTCGCGGCATATGCCTCGTTTCGAGCGGCGCCGTGGATCGACGAGACGCTCGACGTCCCGATCAGACGCCCGCCCTCGCCGCGCTCGATCATGTGCTTCGCCGCCGCACGAAACGTGAAGAACGTCCCATCGAGATTGATCCCCATCACCCGTCGCCAGGTCTCCGTCGGGAACTCATGGAACGGCGCTCCGCCGCCAGCCCCCGCGTTCGCGAAGCACGAGTCCACCTTGCCGAACGTCTCGAGAGTCTGGGCAAACGCCGCCTCGACCTGCTCCTCGTCGGACACGTCGCACCGAATCGCCGCCGCCTTCCCCCCTCGACCGAGAAGCTCCGCCTCCGCCGCCGCGTTCTTCTCCGGATTCGTCCCCCACACGCAAACATCCGCCCCCGCGTCCGCCAACCCCAGCGCCATCCCAAGCCCGATCCCGCTGTTCCCCCCGGTAACCAGCGCAACCTTCCCCGTCAAATCAAACTGCTCAAATGCCATGTTGGTTCGTTCCTTTCCGGTGATGTGTTCGCCGCATCGCCAAGCGTACGGCTCGCCATGGTATCAGAGGGCGGGTGGGACGGCCAAGGAGAGTTACGGTGAAGGGCGTTGTGGGACGATCCCGGCCTAGGGTTAGATGACCCAATTCGCTCCGTTCATGGCGTTAGGCGCTACAGTGGCCATGTTCTGGGGCCCGCGGATGATGGTCTGGTACTCAGGACTCCGTTAGAACAGCTCGACCGTTTCTCGAGGAACGGTCCGGAAAGGATTATGACGCTGCATCTGACGGCTCAACATAAATGGGGCCAATGGGTCCTCGAACTGACCGACGCCCCTGACGTTTCGTATTGGTTGAAGGATGCTATCCGGGTCCTCTTGACTGGTGATCCGCTGGACACGCTCGAGGACTCCGAAGCAGCGTGATCTTGGTCATGTACTTCCAATCGCTGGTGGACGAACAAGCGCACCTCTTGCCATCCCAGCAACTGGGGGAACACAAGGAGCGGCACGGCAAGTTGCCTAAGCTCAATCTGGTGAATGGAGTTACCGGGGGCACCCACGAGGTTGACTTCAACGATATCCTGGCGTTTCGCAGTCTGAAGTGACGTGCCATGTGATAACCGGGCCCTGGCTAGTGTCTTTGGAGAAGCGATCTGAGTCGCCAGTGAGTTCGAGGCATTCACGGCTTTTTTCTTTAACCGGAACCGATTATTGAGATTATGAAGGAGTATTAGTGGGTCACGTCCCGTCAAGTGGTGTAAGAGGCGTCCATCCTCAGATTGTTCTCAG
>CAZPQQ010000077.1:0-14818 GCA_964588665.1 uncultured Dehalococcoidia bacterium
GCTCTTGACACCTCGATTCCGCCTCCATACACTCGCCGTGTCCCGAATGTAGGCGAGCCGACCGACAGCGAGGTGCAGCATGTCCGACCCACAGAATCGACGCCCCAACATCGTATTAATCCTCGCTGACGACATGGGTTTTTCGGATATAGGGTGCTACGGCTCGGAGATACGCACTCCCAATCTGGACGGTCTGGCCGACAACGGGCTGCAGTTCACCCAGATGTACAATTCGGCCCGATGCTGCCCGTCGCGAGCATCGCTGCTGACTGGGCTGAATCCTCACCAGGCGGGCGTGGGCCACATGGTCGATGACCTCGGCGATCCCGCGTACCAGGGCTATCTGAACCAGACCAGCGTGACAATCGCCGAGTCTCTTCGCGCCAACGGATACACTACCCTCATGTCGGGGAAATGGCATGTGGGCGGCGGCTACAACCTTCTGGACTCGGATAGCTGGACGCCAGGAGACGCCACGCATCCTACTCCAACTCAACGAGGATTCGACCGATTCTTTGGCATCGTTTCCGGCGCCGGCAGCTACTACTACCCGCTCACCCTCATGCGAGATGACCGGTTGATTCCGTTGGATGCCGATGGCATGTATCTGACAGACGCCATCAGTGACAATGCGGTGAGCATGATCGAGGATGCCGCCGCCAACGACGCGCCGTTTTTTCTGCACGTTGCATACACCGCTCCTCACTGGCCGCTCCACGCTTTGGAAGAAGACATCGCCCGATACGAAGGAACGTACGACGCGGGTTGGGACGCGCTTCGCACAGGGCGTCACGAGGAGCTCAAAGGCAAGGGTGTGCTCGACTCGAAGTGGGACATCTCGCCTCGGGACGATGACGCTCCGCCGTGGAGTGACTCCCGAAACCCGGACTGGGAATCGCTGCGCATGGCGACCTATTCGGCTCAGATCGACCGGATGGACCAGGGAATAGGCCGTGTGCTCGCCAAGTTGCGAGAGCTTGGGATCGAGCGAAACACGATGGTCATGTTCCTTTCCGACAACGGCGGATGCGCCGAGTTTCTGGCCGAGGACTCCAACCGGCCCACGCCCTCCCGGTATTCAGCGGCGCCTCTCGACGGCCGTCCCATGCAGATGGGCAACATCGCCGATCTTCGGCCCGGGCCCGCCGACACGTTCATGAGCTACGATCTCCCCTGGGCCAACGCCAGCAACACGCCTTTCAGGCGATTCAAGCGCTGGACTCACGAGGGCGGCATATCGACGCCGTTCATCATGTCCTGGCCTGCCAAACAGGGCGAGGCGGGAATCGTGCACGCCTCGGTGCACCTCATAGACGTCGCCGCCACATGCCTCGACGCGGCTTCGGGCGTCTACCCGACGGAGATGAACGGCCACGAGACCACTCCTCTCGAAGGCGAGAGCCTGCTGCCGGTCATGGCCAATCACTCCTGGCGCAGAGAGAGGCCTATATTCTGGGAGCACGAAGGCAGCCGCGCCGTGCGAATGGGTCAGTGGAAGCTGGTTGCCGAGGTCGGCGGAGACTGGGAACTCTACGACATGGATGAAGATCGAACCGAACTCAACAACCTGGCGGACGGCGATCGAGACCGGGTTCGCGAGATGGCCAGGATGTATGATGAATGGGCCGACCGGTGCGGCGTGCTGCCGTGGAGCGTGATCAACCCAGCCTGGAACCCCCGGCTGATCGGACACGGCGGGCACATCGTATAGCTACGTTTCCGCGGACGCTCAGGGCCGCTGGAGAGGAATTTCGATGTCCATCATGCTGATGAACCGCCTGCAACAGCGAATCGGAGTAGTCGAAGTTTTCGGCTCCATTGGCGGCGCTGTCCGATCGCCCGTTATGGACCGTCTCCTGGCCGGCATTCGCCAGGATCCCCGGATCAAGGCGCTGGTGCTCGACGTGGACTCCCCCGGTGGGAGCGCCACAGCGTCCGAGTACATCTACCGCAGCGTTTTGCGCGTTGCAGAGCGCAAGCCCGTCGTCGCCAGCATCCGCGGCGTCGGCGCCTCGGGATCGTACATGATCGCATGCGGCGCCCAGCGGATCGTCGCCTCTCAGGGCGCGATAATAGGTTCCATCGGCGTCATCTCGATCCGGCCCATGATCGAAGAACTGCTGGACCGAGCCGGGATCGACGTAACGGTCAACAAGAGCGGCGAGTTCAAGGACATGGGCGCTCCCTGGCGCGAAGCCACCGCCGAGGAAGAGCTGAAGATGCAGGAGCTTATCGACGACACCTTCGGGGCTTTCGTCGCGATCGTCGCCGAAGCCCGAGGCATAACCGACTCAGCCGTGCGCGACCTGGCCACCGGCGAGGTATACCGCGCGGACAAGGCGCTCGAACTGGGATTGGTTGATGAGCTGGGCGACCTCGACCGGGCCATCGATCTCGCCGCCGAACTCGCCGGCGCCCCGCGCAATCCCGTCTTCTTGCGGCCCCAACGCAGCCTTCAAGAGCGACTGATGGGCCCGCTGGCCGACTCGCTGGTCGGGGCGGTCGTCGAACAGATCGACGAGCGTTTGTGGCGGAACCGGGTGCGGCTCTAGCTCCGCACGCCCTCTTACTCCCGTTCGATTGCCTTGGCTTCCTCCCAGAGCAGTTCCTTGCTGTCCAGAGGCAGGTCTTTGAATGACTGGCCCCGCTCGCGGCAGAGTCGCTCCATTGTCGTGAATCGGGTGTAGAACCGGCGGTTGCTCAGGCGGAGGGCGGTCTCGGCCTCCGCGCCCAACCAGCGTGACGCGTTCACGACCGAAAACAGGACGTCGCCCATCTCCGACTCTCGTTCTTCCGGCGACTCCGCGTCATCGAGCTCGCGAAGCTCTTCGGCCACCTTGTCGATTACACCTTGGTAGTCCTCCCAGTCGAAGCCCATCCTCGCGGCACGGTCCTGCACCGCTCGAGCGTACGAGAGGGCGGGCATGCCTTTGGGCAAGCCGTCGAGAATCGACTTCGTTGAGCCCTCCAACTCCTGTCGCTTCAGGGCGTCCCACCGAGGCACGGCCTCGGACACGTCCTCCATCTTCGCGTCGCCGAACACGTGGGGATGGCGTCTGACGTACTTGTCCACCATCCCGCCAAAGACCTGCTCACCGGTGAGACGACCAGCCTCCGTCCCGATCTGGATCTGGAGGGCCAGATGCAAGAACACGTCGCCAAGCTCCTCGACGATCTTGTCCGAGTCGTCGTCCTCGATAGCCTCGATCAGTTCGTAGCACTCCTCCAGGAGCAGGTGCTTCAGCGACTCGGGCGTCTGCTCACGGTCCCAGGGGCAACCGTCCGGACCTCGAAGGCGTTCCACCAGCAGGCGGACCCCCTCGTACGTGGCTGGAAACGACGTCGATTCTGGCATGATGCACCTCGATTTGGGTTGGACGGGGCGTTGATTGTCTCACGGCGCCGGTTAGGTTGACCGTTCAAAACCGGACACCTAAGATGCTACCGTATGCTCGATGCGAAAAGAATCACCCATGGTCTGAGAATCCTGGCCGTTGCGGCGTTTGCAGCGCTAATCCCGGTGTTCCTGATTACGTTCAGCGTGCGTGCGGTGGTGAACCTTCCGTGGCTCTACAGTTACGGGTACGATGAATTCGAAGGCCAGATCAAGTATTACCTGGACATCGAGCGCGACGACTACCTCTCCGCCGGGCGCCAGATCCGCGACTATTTCAACGACGACGCTGAGTTCATCGTCATAGATGTGCCCGTGGGCGGCATCCGGATGGTGAACCTCTTCAACGAGCGTGAGATTCTGCACATGGTGGACGTCAAGTCGTTGGTGCGAGGCGTGTACCGCCTGTCTGAAGTTTCCGGGGCGTACCTGCTGGCGTTCGCGTTGGTGGGGTTCGCGCTACGGAGGCGCGAATTCTTACCCCGGCTAGGAAAGTTCGCCGCGATGGGGGGCGTCTCAACCCTGGCGCTGGGCGCCCTGGTCGGGCTGGGGTCGTTGGTTGGATTCGACCGTCTGTTCCTGTTCTTCCACGAGGTCAGCTTCAGCAACGACCTCTGGCAACTCGATCCACGACGCGACTACCTGATCGCAATGTTCCCCCAGGGATTCTTCTTCTTTGCCACGGTCCTGATCGCGGGCTCGGTCGTCGTCCAGGCGATACTGCTAGCAGCCGTACCGACGCTGCTGCTCAGGTGCGCCACCCGGCGTGCCGAAAAGCGGCGCTCGGAGCGACCAGCTGATTCAGTGGCATAGGTCGTGCGGGACATACTCAACGCCGGGTTGTGCGCTCCTCTGAGTTGCAAGCGATTGCTCCAGCAACAATCGATGTGAGGGGATGCAGATGCCATGTTGCGAATCGTCCTGTTGTCGAATTCCGTAGCGTGAGAGCATGCTGAGAACAGACAACACCACAAGCCTAGGCCGTAGGGGAGGGTTTCAAACCTTCCCGTGTCGCCGCATGGATAATCAGCGTACAGGTAACGGAGGGCACGTTGTATCCGCGTAACGGCGTGCATTGTCCTCGGAAACCGGCGGGAGGGTTTGAAACCCTCCCCTACGGACTAACTGTGCCGCAACTACTTCAAAATCGGCACGGCATCGCCGCTGCCTGCACTGGTCTCGACCGATGTGCGGACATGCTCTCGACAGCGTGAGACGTCCGACGAACGCGTATGATTGACGAACCTGCCGAGGAGCGCCACTGCGCATGAGTTCGAACACCACAGGACCGCGCATCGCCTCTCTGCGATGAACACCGTCCGCATTTCCAAGACGTGTCAGGAGGCCTAGATGCACTACCAACTGGAGCGCAACCACGGATGCCGGGTGTCGGACGCTTGGATGTACCGCGGTCTCAAAACGGCGATCCTCGAGAACGAGTTGCTCCGAGTCGTCATCTTGGTCGACAAGGGCGCTGACATCTACCAGCTTGTCCACAAACCGACCGACACCGATTTCCTCTGGCGCTCGCCCTGGGGAGTGCGGGACCCGCGGGCGTTCACGTCGACTACCGGGTCGCCCACGAACGTGTGGCTGGACATGTACGAGGGCGGATGGCAGACCGTGTTGCCCGGAGGCGGGTTCCCATCCGTCTACGGCGAGGCGGACATGGGGCTTCACGCCGAGGTCAACACGATGCCCTGGGACAGCGCAATCGTAGAGGATACACCGGAGCGGGTGAGCATCCGCCTCTCGGTGCGAACGTATCGCACGCCATTCTTCTTCGAAAAGACGCTGTCGCTGTCCAGCGGATCGCCCGTGCTGGAGATCGACCAGGTGCTGACCAACGAGGGCGAGGAGCCGGTCCACTGCGTTTGGGGAGAGCACATCGCCCTGGGTCCGCCGTTCTTGAGCGAGGACTGCGTGATCGACGTTCCGGGCGGCAAGGTCATGAACCACCACGAGGTCTTCCATCCCAACAACCGGCTCAAGCCCGGCTTCGAAGGTCCGTGGCCTTGGGTCGAAGCCGCCGACGGCAGCAGAATCGACCTCAGCAAGGTGCCATCCAAAGAAATCCGGTCCTACGACCAGTCGTACATCACCGACATGCCGGCCGGCTGGTACGCGATTACGAACCGCAAGCAAGGCGTCGGATTCGGCGTCGCTTTCCCGACTGACGTTTATCGATACCTCTGGTACTGGCAGTCGCTGGGCGGCGGCTACGGCCACCCCTGGTACGGCCGCACGTACAACATCGGCCTGGAGCCGTTCACCAGCTACACCAACGAAGGGCTGCAAAAGGCCATCGAAAACGGCACGGCGTTGCTGCTGCAGCCGGAGCAGCGCGTGGAGGCGTCCGTGCGGGCTGTGGCGTTCGAGTCGACATTGGGCGTCGAGGCGATCGCCCCGGACGGCCGCGTCACGACCAAGGGCCGTTAACCGCGACCACATTTGCGACCACGGTCGACTGCCACAAGGCGTCGCTTATTTGAAAGTGTACAATGTGCGCGGTCACCGTCCCAGGCTCGTTGTCGGCGACCGCAACACGGCGTGACATACAGCGCTCGCGGAAAGGCATCGTAGGAATGAAGATCACAGACGTCGAAACATTCGTGGTGGACGGAGGGCGCCGGCCCTGGTTGTACTCGGCGGTCCGAACCGATGCAGGCATCACCGGATACGGGGAGTTCGGCTCGGGGGTCGCGGCGCACGCGCTCGTCGGGCTGATCGAAGACCTGAAGCCGCTCGTCATCGGGAAGGACCCGGAGGCCGTCGAGAAGCTGTACTTCGACATGTACCGCACGCTTCGGCAGGCGCCCGGCGGACTTGCGCAAATGGGCATCGCCGGGATCGAGCTCGCCTGCTGGGACATCAAGGGCAAGGCGATGGGCGTGCCCGTCAACAACCTGCTCGGCGGCCCGTACCGCGACAAGCAGCGCGTCTACTGGTCTCACCTCGCCTCGGCGCGGGCAAACGACCCTTCGCTGGCGCCCGACAAGCCTCTGCGCGACTGGGATGCCGTTGCGGCCGCCGCCCAAGAGGCCCCGGCACGCGGCTACGACGCGTTCAAGACGAACATCCTTTGGCCCGGCGACCCGCCCCGCGGGATTTCGCAGGGCCGAGACGGGTTGAATCACGACCAGCGCGCGGACACCGGAATCGTCCGCAACGCCGAGAAACAGATTTCGGTGATGCGGGAGGCGGTCGGACTCGACGTCGACATCCTGCTGGACATCAACTACCACTTCAAGACGGAGGGAGCAATCCGCATCGCGCGGTCCCTGGAGCCGTACGGACTGTTTTGGATCGAGCACGATAACGAGGACCCGGAGGCGCTGGCCCAACTGAAGGCGTCCACCACAACGATGCTCTGTTCCGGAGAACAGCACTTCACGATGCGTGAGTACCTCCCCTATTTTGAGCTGCGCGCCATGGACACGGTCATGGTCGACGTCCAATGGCAGGGATTCGGCGCCTCGAAGAAAGTCGCCGACCTTGCAGAGGCGTACGAGCTGAACATCGCGCCGCACAATCCGGCGTCCGAGCTCGCCAGCTTCCAGTCCGTCCAACTGTGCGCGTCGGTCTCCAACGTGCGGATCATGGAGAGCGACCCCGAGGGCGTGCCGTGGCGGTTCGAGCTGTTCACGGAGCGACCTGAAGTCATCGACAGCTACATGACCGTGCCGACTGCGCCCGGCTGGGGTTGCGACCTCGTCGAAGACGCCGCGAAGAAGTACGCCTGGAAGGGCTGACCCCGAAGCGCAGGCCGATTCACCGCAATCCGATTTCGAAAGGTTACACGACCGATGAAGATCACAGCGATCGAGACCTTCCTGGTGCGCAAGCTGGGCCCAGCCCCGTGGATATTCTGCGCCATCCGGACGGATGAAGGCATCACCGGATACTCGGAGTTTGGCCAGGGCGCCCAGTACAAGGGCATGGTTGGCCTGGTCGAGAACCTGGGCAGCGCTCTAATCGGCGAAGACCCCAGGCCGGTGGACAAGCTGTACATGGACATGTACCGTCGCTCCCGCGCCGAATCGGGCGGCGCAACCGCCATGGCGATCGCCGGAATCGAGCTCGCGTTGTGGGACATCAAAGGTAAGTCCCACGGAGTTCCCGTTTACAGGCTCGTCGGCGGACCGTTCCGCGACAAGCAGCGCGTGTACTGGTCACACCTCGCCACGTATCGGACCCGCAGCGCTGAACTGATGGGCAAGCCCAAGCTCCGAACCATGGAAGACGTGGCCAACTGCGCTCGCGAAGCGGTCGACGCGGGGTACACGGCCTTCAAAACGAACATCGTGTTTCCGGGCGAAAACGCGGCCGGCATCTCGCGAATGGGTGGGACCGACGACCAGAACGCCCCAACCGACTTAGTGCGGCACGCCGCCGAGCAGATCGGGGCGATGCGCCAGGCCGTTGGTCCAGACATCGACATCTGCCTGGACATCAACTACAACTTCAAGACCCAAGGCGCAATCGCGATCGGGAGAGCGTTGGAGCGATTCGACCTGTTCTGGCTTGAGATCGACAACCAGGACCCGGAGGCGTTAGCACAGCTCAAGTCGTCGATACGAACGCCCATTTGCTCGGGCGAGCAGCTACTCGGGTTGCGCCAGTACATGCCGTACTTCAGGCGTCACGCGATGGATACGGTCAAAATCGACGTCCAGTGGCAGGGATTCTCGCAGGCGAAGAAAGTCGCTGAGTTGGCAGAAGTGTACGAGCTCAACATCGCTCCCCACAACCACAACTCGCAACTGTCCAGCTTCCAAAGCCTAAATCTCGCCGCGTCGGTCTCCAACGTCCGAATCATGGAGAGCGACGTGGACTCGGCCCCGTGGCGCGACGAGATCACCACAGCGGTCCCCGAGATCAAAGACGGATACATGACCATCCCAACCGGCCTCGGATGGGGCTGCGACCTGGACGAAGCAGCCGCGAAGAAGTACGCGTTCGTAGGCTAGCGGGCGGCGTGTGTTAGTGTCTTGAGTCAGAAGTTCGCTCATCAATCGGAGGATGGCCGGCGGCCTTTCGACAGGCTCAGAGCCGGACCTGAGCTTGCCAAAGGGTCGAACGGAGTGGTGAGTTTTCCCGTTCGTGGTGAGCCTGTCGAACCACAGTGCCGCTCAAGCACACGACTCGATTTGCCCAACGAACTTGCGATTCAGGACGCCAGCATTTGTGCGCACTGGAGAGGCGGATGTCTGCCGGCGCCTACCTGCCGCCGTTGACCGACAGTGTTTGCCCCGTGACGTACGACGCCATATCCGACACCAGGAACACCACCGCATTTGCGATGTCCTCGGGCTGCCCCAAGCGTCTCAGAGGTATGCTCTCGACCAGCCGTTGCTGGCGTTCGTCGCCCATTGCGTGCCACTGCGCCTCGGAATCGGGGTTCGAACGCACGAGTCCCGGCGCGACGCTGTTCACGGTGATGCCGTGCGGACCGAGCTAATGTGCGAGCTGTCGCACCAGCCCAATCTGACCAGCCTTCGCCGAGCCATAGGCCTGAATGCCGGTCAAGCTGACGCCCAGTCCCGCGCCGCTGGAGATCACCAGGATTCGTCCTCCGCCCGCGGCTTTCATTCCGGGGACTACTGCCTGAGCGCTCAGGAAGGCGCCCTTGAGACTGACCTCGTAAATCGAATGCCATTGCTCCTCGGTCACATCCTCGACGGGCTGACCGACCTGCCCGCGAACGCCTCCGGCAACGCAAACGAGTATGTCCACACGCCCGGAGTCTGCGGACGCCTCCGCCGCCAACGAAGCCAATTGGCTCTTGTCGGTCACGTCAACGACCCTCCGAACAATGCGCCCGTCCCCTGCCGGAGGTTCTGCCGGATCCACCTCGATGATGTCGCTCGCCCAAACTGTAGCGCCGCGAGATGCCAATCCGTGCGTGATCGCATTGCCGATGCCGTGCGCCGCGCCCGTAACGATCACTGTGGCGCCGGTGAAGTCGATGTTCATGTGAAGTCCTTCTGCCAAGTTATGGTTGGTCCATCCTGATCGTCTGTGCCAATATACTCACCGGCGTCCCAGGATATCACCAACCCATACCAGTCCGATGGTCCGAGGATTGCCTTCGGCATCATCGACGTGCTTCGACCATACGTGGAGACGTTTGATCGCAACGGATGGGCGAGGTTCATCAGCAGTGTCGGGGCGATTCCGGCGCCGGGACAATGCCGGCCGGTCTTCGATGACCGAACGAACAGATACTGCTGAATCGCACGGGCAGCCAGGGCAAAGCACTGGCGCAATCTTGGATTGACGCTGGGCCAGACACTGGCTACCATTAGCCATCGATGGCGGTCACACTGTGGCAATCGTCACCGTGTATCATTCCCGGTATTTGACTGATCGTAACCGGGTGTATGGCGCAACCCACATAGGTCAACAAATTAACGGATGCCTACGATCCTACGAATTGGTCCTTATCGGTTCTTCTTCTACTCCGGGGATCGAGACGAAGCCGAGCACATCCACATAGAACGAGATGAGCATGCGGCAAGGTTCTGGATGTCCCCGGTTCGGTTGGACCGAAGCGGCGGTTTCGGCAGATCAGAATTGAATCGAATCCAAATACTTGTCGAGGAGCGTGAAACCGCGCTGCTGGAGGCTTGGCATGACTTCTTCCAGAATTGAACTCCATGTCCCGAACGCAATCGGCGTGGACGTTACAGACGACGCCCTGACCGTAGAGTTGAGCGACGGCAGAGCCATTTCGGTTCCGCTTGCCTGGTATCCTCGGATCTTGCATGCCACACCGGCGGAGCGTGTAAATTGGCGGTTCATCGAAAATGGCGTGGGCATTCACTGGGTTGATCTCGACGAGGACATCGGCGTCGAAGATTTGCTAAGTGGCTGTCATTCCCGTGAAAGTCAGGCGTCTCTCAAACGGTGGCTGGAAACGAGGCCAGCCCGCGGGTGACGGTTTGCCCGATCCCCTGCGCCGTGCGCCATCACGATTGCCTTGGCGCCGGTGAAGTCGATGTTCAAGTCAGAATTTCGTCCGTCAACGTCAACGAATGTCGGGCTTTTGGAAGCTCCTTGTTCGATGTGGGGAATATCGACTGGCCCAACACTTGATTGAATATCGTCGATCGTGAACCACGCAACGTGAACGCAGGAGACTTCGAACCACCCAACAAAAGGAGAACAATTATGTCCGCAGAAAGCCGTATGTCGATGCCGCTCGGGGAAGCCATATTCTCTCAACGGGCGATCCGGCGTCTGAAGACCGACCCGATCCCGGAGGCTGACCTTCACGATATCCTCGAAGCAGCGACCAGGGCGCCTAGCGGAGGCAACGGTCAGCCATGGCATTTCGTCGTGGTGAGAGATGCTGGGCTTCGCGAGCAGTTCGGTCCCCTCTACCGCGAGGCGTGGTGGGCGAAAAGGCGAGATTCGGGATACCACACTCCGGAGGATCTTCCGCCGGAGTACAAACAAGCGGCAAAGTTGGCTGACATTATCGGGGAGGCTCCGGTCATCGTTCTGTTGTGCGCCATGGCCAAAGGGCCCGGGCCGACGGGGTCGGTGATACCCGCGGCTCAAAACCTGCTGCTGGCGGCGCGCGCATTGGGCATCGGCGGCACTATCACCACGCTTCACTCTGTGGTAGAAGAACGGGTCCACGCGCTGTTCCGCATACCTGAAACGGCGCAGATCGTCTACTGCCTACCCCTGGGATATCCTCAAGGGCGCTTCGGTCCGGCCCAACGGAAGCCGCTCTCAGAAGTCTGCTCATGGGACCACTGGGGCAATGCCTTCAGTTAACCCTTGGCGTCCGTCCCGCGCTTCGAATGGCAGAGCAGGACGAGAGTGGCTGTCGCCGCTGGACTCACAGGGAGAGACAACGGTACGGGAGGCAACCATGTAGCAACCAGAGTACCCGCCGCACACCGATGAAATGGCAGCGCTGGCCCAATTCTTCGATCATGCAGACACTACTCAGCTTGAAGGCCTTGAGGAGGTTCCCGGGGTCCCAGAGCGGAATTTGGGCAGCGTGAGCCTGAGGTTGCCCCGTCATGATGTCGAGGCGCTCAAGCGAGTCGCAGCCCAGGAAGGTCTGGCGCCCCGCACGTTCATGCGATGGGTGTTGCACCGGTTCGTGCGGAGCCTTGCATCCGGTAAGCAGTAGCTCATCCTTACAGGTGGGACCCGATCTGCTTGAACGATGCCAAAACAGATCAGCGTATGGCTGTGCATGCTGCAAAGAGGCGCAGCCCCCAAATCGCTATCGCGGTGGCCCGCCAGGGTGAATGGCGACGAGGGTGCTCGGGGCGAAATTCTCCGCCAAACCGCGTGACCTCCGCTTGTTGAACATCGCCCTCTTTCGATGTATATTCGCCAACGACTGCTGTACTCAGACAACAACAACGGCGAAAGGACACCCTTCATGAAGATAACCAACGTCAAAGTCGACATGTTCAACTGGAAGTCGGAGGGCTGGGCGGTGGGCGGACGAATGACGTTCGGCGACACCCGGCAGCTCGGCATCGTCACCGTCGAGACCGACGGCGGGGTTAGCGGCAACGCTTTCCTCGGATCGTCGCGGATGGGCGCGGACCATTTCGTGACAGGCCTCATCGAGTTCATCAAGCCCATGGTGATGGGTCGTAACCCGCAAGACATCGGCGCCATCTGGTGGGACATGTGGAAGATGAACCGCTCGGTCTGGACGCACGTGATCGGCGCCATCGACATTTGCCTGTGGGACATCAACGGTAAGATCGCCGGTCAGCCCATCCACAGGCTCCTCGGGACGTGCAAGGAATCGGTTCCCGTCTACTCCAGCACCGCCTTCCACGCGACCAAAGAGGAGTACGCCGAGGAGGCGATCAGCTTCAAGGAGGCCGGATGGGAGGCCCACAAGATCCATCCGCACGGCGACCCCAAGTTCGACATCGAGATCTCCCAGGCGGTGCGTGAGGCGGTCGGCGACGACATGAAGCTCATGCTCGACTCGATGTGGTCGTACCAGTACGAGGACGCGATGAGGGTGGGCCGAGCCATCGAGGAGCTCGACTACTACTGGTACGAAGACCCGTTGGTGGAAGAGGACATCTACAACTACATCAAGCTCCACGAGAAGCTGGACATTCCGATCATGGCGACCGAGTATGCGCCCGGTCGCGTCTACGGCATGACTCAATGGATCACGCAGTATGCCACGGACATCCTACGCAGCGACGTCGCGGTCACCGGAGGCATCACTCCGCTGGTGAGGTTGGCACACCTGGCTGAGGGCTTCAACATGAAGTGCGAGATCCACCACGGCGGCAACTCGCTCAACAACGTCGCGAATCTCCACGTGACGATGGCTGTCCCGAACTGCGAGTTCTTCGAGTTCTTCCCGTGCACCGGCGCCAACATGTTCGGCCTGGTTGAAGACATCGACATGACCGGCGGCGTGGTCCACGCCCCGACCAAGCCTGGCCTCGGCTACGAGATCGACTGGGACCTCGTCAAGCGAGAGCACACGGCGACGGTCGAGTAGGAGGGGTCCAGCGCAGCGGCACCAGCGACGCCCGACAAACGAAGCCCGTGTTCCAGGACGCGGGTTTTGTTGTGACGTGTAGATCGCCGGGTCAGTGCCAGCTTCGCGGGACCGGCAGGTCAATCGCCGATCGCCTTGCGGTGTCGGTGAACCCTGAGGCGCCGACCCCGAAACTCTTCGGTTTCGGACGTCGGGCGGCCACCTTATCTTCGATCGCCTCCCGAACCAACGCGGCTATCGACATCCGCCGCTCGGCAGCCACGGAGCGCACGCGTTGATGCAGGTCGTCTGGAATGGAGATCGTGATGCGGGCCATGGGCATCTTAATAACATCCACGACGGCGAACAGCTCTGCTCTGGACACCGACCGCACTTACGACACCCAGATAATCGGAGGCGAAAACCTGTGAAGCTAGTAACGTACAACATCCAATACTCGCTCGGGAAAGACGGGACCTACGATCTCGAGCGCAGCGTCGACGCCGTCCGTGGCGCCGATGTCATCGCGTTGCAAGAAGTGACGCGAAACTTCGCCCAGACTCCGGACGCCGATCAACCCACCCGGATCGCGGAGCTTCTACCCGAGTACTACTGGGTCTACGGTCCACCAGTCGATCTGGACGCCAGTGTTCGTGGCGACAACGGACGCATCGACAACAGGCGATTGCAGTTCGGCAACATGCTGCTCGCACGTTGGCCGATCCTGTCAAAACGCCTCCATCTGCTGCCACGGAGGCGGACTTACGACAGAATCAACCCACAGTGCGGAGCTCTCGAAGGCATCTTAGATTGTCCGGGAGGGCCGTTGCGCGTCTACTCCGTGCATTTCAATTACCTGAACCCCGAGGAAAGGATGGCACAGATCGACTGGTTGCTGCCGCAGATGTTCGACGTCCCGCGGACCGGCGCAGCCCTATCCGGACCCGGAGGACCGTGGATCGGCGAAGCGCATCGTAAGGAACCATCGTCCGAGGACTTCGTCATGCTCGGCGATTGCAACTTGCTGCCTGACTCCCGCGAATACATCCGTATCGTCGGGGAGGTCGATTACTACGAAGGCGCGCATATCGTCGCCGACCATCTCGTCGATACGTGGGTGCAGACCGGCCATCCACGAGACGAAGGCGGCACCTGGTTCGAGCCAGGCAACGCCTCCCAGAGCATAGGCCGCCTCGACTACGGCTTCGTCAGCGCCAGCCTCGCCGCGAAGGTGCAAAGCGCCTGGATCGACGACGAAGCAATCGGTTCAGACCACCAACCGACGTGGTTCGAACTCGACCTCTGATTGCGGAACGCCACGCCGAGCTTGCCTCTTGCTTCGAAGTGTTTGTAATGCGAACAGACGCACTTCGAGGTGATGATCTTGGCTGAAACCACGGACGACTCGGCAACACAGCCGCCTATCCTCATTCTGCACCTGTCGGACCTGCACTGTGGTCCGAAGAGCCGCTTCGCCGATCTCGGACCGAGGAGATCGAGCCTCGCCGTGCATAAAATCCCGTTCTGGTTCGATGTAGTGGTTTGTTTAGAGGGTGCAACCCGAAAGTGTGATTACCCATCACAATAGGAGCCAACGAAAATGCGAGTCGTAGAGCTAGACATCAGTAACTATCGAAGTATCAAACAACTGTCATGTAATGTGATGGATATGATGGTTCTTTTAGGCCCAAACAATCATGGTAAATCCAATGTACTCGCTGCTATGGGATATTTGTTGACTCCCGGTGCCAAAGTTACTCGAGACGATTTCTTTGCATCACAAGCCGGTCAGAATAGTTCGATGGCCGTAGAGGCCGTCTTTGCTGACCCGACTCAACAAGAATCGACTACGTTTCAAAAATACCTTCGAGTTGATGGCAGCATCAAGATTCGACGCTGGGCAACCATCGATGTTGACGACCAGACTGAAGAAG
>CAZPQQ010000078.1:0-14526 GCA_964588665.1 uncultured Dehalococcoidia bacterium
CCAATCTTGGCACTCATGGCGACTTATGAGACAGGCTCTAAAGACCGAGACCACCATGTCGCCACCACACCGGTGCTCGGGCCGTTCACGGCCAAGCCATCCCCAGGCAATGCCAGGCTCGGCCTGAAGAGCCTGTCTCATAAGTCGATACGAGCGTCCCAAAAGGCTCAAAATCGCATTTATGAACGGTCTGCCAGGCACGACAGCCTCGCCGGACCACCGACCAATCGGTCCTTTTGGAGACTTATGAGACGGGCTCTGAAGACCGAGGCCACCATGCTGCCACCACACCGATGCTCTGGGCGTTTACGCCCAAGCCTCCGCCCACCTTCCTCTGTGTTGTGCTCGAATTGCATAACATTTAAGATTGGTACGGATCTTTGAATGAAGGTGATTGCATGGGAGCCTTAGACAACATCGTGGTGCTGGACCTGTCGCGGATTTTGGCAGGGCCGTACTCCACGCAGATTCTTGCCGACCTTGGAGCGACAGTCTGGAAGATCGAGTCGCCGTGGGGCGACGACACCCGCAAGTGGGGTCCGCCCTTCCAGGAGACCGAGAGCTCATATTTCCTGTCGGCCAACCGCGGAAAGAAGAGCCTCATCGTCAACCTGCGCGACGAGCGCGGCCAGGCGATCATCCGGCAGATGGCGCAGAAAGCGGATGTCCTGGTCGAGAACTTCAAGTCCGGCGACCTCGCACGCTACGGTCTCGACTACGATGCGTTGGCCGAGATCAATCCGCGGCTCGTGTACGCCTCCGTCACCGGCTTCGGTCAGACCGGACCCCGGGCCGCCGAACCCGGCTATGACGCCGCGCTACAGGGCATGACCGGCATCATGAGCGTCTCCGGCGAGGCCGACGGTCCGCCGACCAAGGTCGGCGTCGCCTGGATCGACATCCTGACCGGCTTGAACACGACGATCGGCATCCTCACCGCGTTGCACGAGCGTCACAGCAGCGGCCTGGGGCAGCGAGTCGACGTATCGCTGTTCGACTCGGGGATCGCGGCGATGGCGAACCTGGCCCAGAGCTACCTGGCAACGGGCGTGGCGCCCGGCAGGATTGGCACGGCGCATCCGCAGATCGCCCCGTACCAGGCTTTCGAGGCGTCGGACGGATACTTCATGCTGGCCGTGGGCAACGACAACCAGTTCCGAAGGGTGTGCGACGCTCTGGAGTTGCCCGAACTGCCGGACGATCCTCGCTACGCGGACAACGCCGGCCGTGTCGAAAACCGAGACGAGTTGATTAAGCTCTATTCCGACGTTTTCAGCACCAATACTCGAGACCACTGGATCGAGTTGATCGGCGGGATCGGCGTCACTATAACGCCGGTGAACACGCTGGCCGACATCTTCGAAGAACCACAGGCTGTTGCCCGGAAGTCGCTGTGGGACATGGACCACCCGACCATCGGCAAGATCCAGGTCATAGGCAGCGCGCTTCAGCATCTCAGCCGCACGCCGGCGGCTCCGAGCACACCGCCCCCGTTGCTCGGAGAGCACACGCGCGAGGTTTTGGGCGAAGCCTTGGGCATCCCCGAAGACGAGATCGCCGAGTTGTTCGAGTCGGGCGTAGTAAAGTGACGGGCGCTCGAGCTCGCCCCGCCGTGACTCGCGGCCTCCAAGATGAGTGACGGCGCTCTCAGCAGCGTCAAGGTCGTTGAGATCGCCGAGGGTGTGTCCGGCCCGTTCTGCGGCAGACTGCTGGCCGCGATGGGCGCTGAGGTCGTCAAGGTCGAAAGACCTCCCGGTGGAGATCGCTCGCGTCGGGAGGCGCCGTTCCTTCCCGACGTTCCCGAGCCCGAGTCCAGCGCACTCTATTTGTACCTGAACGCAGGTAAGAAGAGCGTCACGTTGGACTGGCATTCGGACGAAGCGCGGCCTGCATTCCGACGTCTGCTGGACGATGCCCACTTGTTGCTGGAAAACGGTCACCCCGGCGAATTAGACGGCCTGGGCCTCGGCTTCGAAGCCCTTCATGACCTGAACCGGGGACTCAGCTTGGTTTCGATCACCGATTTCGGCAGCTTCGGTCCGTACGCCGACTGGAGCGCCACGCCCCTCGTGAATCTGGCTCTCGGCGGCTATCTGTATCTATCCGGCGACGAAGATCGGGAGCCGCTGATGCTCCCCGGGTTTCAGCCGGACTACGTGGCGGGATTACACGGGTATCTGGGAGCGACCATGGCCCTGTGGTCGTTGGACGACACGGGCGAAGGGCAGCACGTCGAGGTGTCGGCCGTCGAGTCGCTGGCTTCGATGTCACAGTTCACAACCGTCATGCACACTTACAGCGACATCGTTCGGAAGCGGCACGGCAATCGGTGGGAGAGCCAGGGCGCCTATGCCAGGCATCCGATCACGGTGCTGCCGTGCAAGGACGGACACGTGTCGCTCGCGGTATCGACTGAGCCGCAATGGGAGATGCTTTGCGCCATGATCGGGCGGCCCGACATGCTCGAAAACCCAGCCTACAGCACATTTTTGGGCCGCCGAAGCCACGCCGACGAGATCGATGCAGCACTGACCGACTGGCTCCGGGACAAGACCGAGGAAGAGGTCTTCAACATGGCAGCGGGAATCTGGTCGGTGCCCGCGGCTCGGGTATCGGACCTGAGTGCGGTTCTCGACGATCCGCAGTACCGATCCAGGGGGCTGTGGTCCACGGTCGACCACCCTGTGGCGGGCGGATACACGCAACCGACCGTGCCGTTTCAGATGAGCCATACCCAGCCGTCGTTTGGCCGTGCGCCATTGCTTGGGGAGCACAACGACGAAATACTTCGTGACCGGCTTGGCTCGTAGGGCGGAGTCTGGAAGGGACACGAGAGACGGAAGGGACGGAAGGGGCCGGGGCGCCGCGACCTGGGAAGCGTAAACAGATGGCGACAACAGGGCTATTGAAAAGCGTGCGCGTGCTGGACCTCACTCGGGTTTGGGCGGGACCGCTTGCGACTCGGATGCTCGGAGATTTCGGCGCCGAGGTTGTCAAGATCGGCGACCCACGAGCCCCAAGCGGCCGGGAAGGCGGGATAAACAACAAGCTCAACCGGAACAAACAGGGGCTGGCGCTACGATTGGACGAGGCGGCCGGAAAGCAGCTCTTTCTCGATCTGGTCAGCGTAAGCGATGTCGTGGTCGAGAACTTCCGGCCTCGGGTCATGCGCAACTTCGGGCTCACGTACGACGTTCTGAGAGGCGTAAGGCCAGACCTGATCATGTGCTCGATGCCGGGGTTCGGAACCGAGGGTGAATACGCCGAGTACCCCGCGTTCGGGCCGTCGGTCGAGACGATGACCGGGATTACGAGCTTGATGGGATATCCGGGCGGACCGCCGCAGACATCGGCCATCGCCTACCCGGATGCCGTGGCTGGAATGAACTCCGTCGGCGCGATCATGACGGCGTTGTGGCATCGAAGGCGCACCGGACACGGGCAGTTCATCGACCTGGCTCTCTCGGAAGGCCCGGTCTGCCAGATCGGCGAGCAGATCGTCGCCTTCTCGCGCACCGCGAAGCAACCGGCAAGGCATGGCAACAACCATCCGGATCACGCTCCGTACGGGTGCTACCCCGCCGCCGGCGACGACCAGTGGATCGCGGTCTGCGTTGCCTCGGACGCTCAGTGGAAATCGCTGCGGGAAGCCTTGGGGGACCCCACTTGGGCGCGAATAGCGAAGTTCGCCGGTGCGGCAGGCCGCGTCGAACATCGCGAGCAGATTGACGCGCACATCAGCGCGTGGACCGCGAACCAGGACGCCGCAGAGCTCGCGCACCAGTTCCAAAGCCGTGGCATCGCGGCTGGGCCGGTTCTGAACAACCGGCAGCTTCTCGAAGACCCGCACATGGCGGCGCGGGGCTACTTCGTCGAGATCGACGAACCGGACGTAGGCCCAAAGCGCTACCCAGGGCAGGCGATTCGGATGTCTTCTACACCGGCCAGCCAGTGGACGCGGGCAGCTTTGCAGGGCGAACACACGTCAGCGCTGCTGAAAGAGCTGCTGGCGACGCCCGATGCGGATGTCGCGGCCTTGACCGAACAAGGCGTCGTTGGGGTCCTGACCGATCAACTCGAAGGCCCCGAATGAATGACGCCAGGGCCGTGTGTCTGCTGGGCTAAATCGGATAATTGGAGTAAACTCGTCTGAAACTTACGACAGAAGGAAATGGTGAGAGCGTAGTGGCAAACAAAGTAATCAATTCACCTATGACCGGCAAGGTAATCGAAGTGCCCGTGAAAGACGGCGACGCCGTCAGCGAAGGGGATCTGCTGTTGGTCATCGAGTCGATGAAGATGGAGAACGAGATATTCGCCGAGCAAGACGGCACGATAGCTAAAGTGCTGGTGGAAGACGGCCAGAACGTATCAGAGGACGATCCGATAATCGAGTTCGCCGAGGGCTGATTCGACGGCGCAGTGAGGGTCGGCCCGAAGGCCAAGCCCACCGCTTGCCGACGAGGGTCGGCCAGAAGGCCGAGCCCACCGCTCCTGATAGTGCTCTGGCCCTTCCGGGCCAATCTCGGCATTCACCCAGATCCGCGATCCCGGCATGCATCAAGTCAGTCTATGAGAAACCGTCTGGGGTCGCATTCACCCGTTGACGCACCGGTGGCTTGTTGCTACACTCGCGCCTGAGCAGGCGATGCCGCAGCGGGCGTGGCGCCACGTTGTCAGGATCGAATCCTGGGCATCGATTAGCCGAGCGCCGACTTGGCGTTTACCGCTTGAAACAACCATTGGGAGGGCAGCGATGACGACGCACTCTACGTTGAATCGCGATACGTTGCTGTGGATGTACCGGACGATGGTCACCATCCGCAGATTCGAAGAGCAGTCCCGCCGCGAGTCCGACGCGGGCAAGCTGCGAGGGATGCATTCGTCCATCGGACAGGAGGCGGTGCCCACGGGCATCTGCGCCCACCTGCGCGACGATGACTTCGTCCTCGGGACTCACCGCAGCCATCACCACTGCATCGCCAAGGGCGTCGACATCAACGAGATGCTGGCCGAGCTGCTGGGCAAGTCCACGGGCACCAACGGCGGCAAGGGCGGCACCATGCACATAGCGGACATCAACAAGGGCATGCTCGGCGCAAACGGCGTCGTCGGCTCTAACATTCCTGTGGCCACGGGCGTCGGTCTGAGCGCCAAGGTGCGCGGGACCGACCAGGTGAGCGTCGTATTCTTCGGCGACGGCGCATCCAGCCAGGGGTCGCTGCACGAGTCGATGAACCTCGCGAGCGTCTGGAAGCTGCCCGTGTTGTTCGTATGCGAGAACAACCGCTACGCGGAGTCGACGCCTTTCGAGTTCACCGTGGCCGGAGGATCGATCTCCAACCGCGCAGCGGGCTACGACATGCCCGGCATCACGGTTGACGGGCAGTCTGTGATCGAGATCTTCGAGGTCGCGAACGAGGCCGTGGCCCGAGCTCGACGCGGCGACGGCCCCACGCTCATCGAGGCCCAGACGTACCGCTACGGCGGGCACTTCAGCGCCGACGACCCGCTCGGATACCGCACCGAGGAAGAGGAAGCGTACTATCATGCGCGCGACTGCCTGCTTCAGATCTCCGCCCACATAGTCGACGGCGACTTTGGCACGGAAGACGATCTGCGGAATATCGACGGAGAAGTCGATGCGGCCATTGCGGCCGCGGCCAAATTCGCCGACGAAAGCCCTTTCCCTGACGATTCTGAGCTTCTCACGGACGTGTATGTGTCGTATCGCTAACCGGATATCCGACCGCAGCCGAATTGCCAATTCAACACTGACATTCGAGTTCAACAGGAGGACCAGGATGGTACAGGCGGAGGCCGTAAGGCAGCTTACTTACATCCAAGCAATCAACGAGGCGCTCCGACAGCAGATGGAGCTTGACGAAAACGTCATCGTGATGGGCGAGGACATCGCCGGCGGCGGCGACCGCCCGGACAAACAGGACGCCTGGGGCGGCCCGATGCGGCTGACCAAAGGCTTGATCGGACAGTTCGGCGCCCGCCGAGTGCGCGACACGCCCATCTCCGAAGCCGGGTTCATCGGCGCGGCGGTCGGCGCGGCAGCGTCCGGTTTGAGGCCGGTGGCGGACCTCATGTATGTCAGCTTCTACGGGGTCTGCGCCGACCAGATCACCAACAACGCCGCCAAGATCCACTACATGTTCGGCGGCAAGGTCAACATCCCGCTGACCATCATGACGGGCATCGGCGCTGGAACGAACTCGGCGGCGCAGCACTCGGAGACGCTGTATTCGATCTTCACACACTTCCCCGGACTCAAGTGCGTGGTGCCATCGGACCCGTACACGGCCAAAGGGCTGATGACGGCGGCGATTCGCGACAACGACCCGGTGATCGTGTTCAACAACCGACAGATCATGGGGATCAGGTTCGATGTCGACGTTCCCGAAGAGCCGTACACCGTGGAGATCGGCTCCTCCCGCATTCTCAGAGAGGGCAGCGACGTTACGCTGGTCGGCATTGGCTATACGACCAAGGTGTGCCTGGATGCGGCTGCCGAACTCGAGGCGAGCGGACACTCCGTCGAGGTGCTGGACCTGCTGTCGCTGTCGCCGATGGACGAGGACGGCATATTGGAGTCGGTGCGGAAGACACACAAAATCGTCATCGTGGACGAAGACTACCCACGATGTTCGATCGCGTCTGACATTTCCGCGCTGGTGGCAGAACAAGCCTTCGACTACCTGGACGCGCCGCCCCGCCGGATCAACTCTCCACACTCGCCGGTGCCCTATAGCGTGCCGTTGGAGGCATTGTGGGTTCCCAACAAAGACATGGTCGTCGAGGCGGCCATGGGTGTGCTCGAATAGGAGGACGCCTTTGGCAACGCCGATCGTGATGCCACGGCTGGGCGACTTCATGACCGAAGGAACGGTCGTCCGGATCGCGAAATCCAAGGGCGAGACTGTCGGCCAAGGCGAAGTCATCGCAGAGATCGAAACCGAGAAACTCAACTACGACCTGGAAGCCACCGAGACCGGCCTCTTTCACCCAGTGGTGAAAGAAGGCGCGAACGTGCCCGTGGACGGCTTGATCGGTTATCTTCTCGCCGAAGGCGAGGCCGCCCCCGAACCAGCTCAACCCCAACCGGCGCCGTCCGCCACGTCAGCGCAGCGTCCACCGCCCAGGACGGCGCGCCCGTCTGCTCGCGGCGACGTGGTGCCGTCGACGCCGGGCGCACGCAGGCTGGCCGCAAGCCTCGGCGTCGACCTGACTCAGGTCGCGCCAACCGGACCCAGGGGACGGATCGTCGAGGCTGATGTCAGGGCCACGGCTCAGGAGCAGCAGGGCCCGAGCCTCCCGCCGGGACTTCCGGCGCCATCGAAGAGCGTGCCGCTACAGGGCATGCGCCGCTCCATCGCGCGACACATGCACGACAGCCTCACGAACACCGCGCAGCTCTCGTATTTCCTCGAGATCGACGTGACCGAGGCGCAGCGGATGCGACGCGACGTCTCCAAGGATCACGACTCCGTCATCACCCTGGCTCACGTGCTCACCATGGCCAGCGCCGAGTCCCTCAAGCGCGTCCCGGCGCTGAACACGGTGCTGATCGACGACACGATCCACTATTTCGACGAAATCAACATCGGCGTGGCAGTGGCGCTCGATGAAGGATTGATCGTGCCTGTCGTCAGAAACGTCGGCGAGATGGACGTCTTCGCAATCTCGACCGAGACACACCGGCTGGCGAACGCCGCCCGCGACAACAAGCTGTCCCCTGACGAGGTCATGGGCGGGACGTTCACCATAAGCGTCCTGGGAGTAGTGGACGGGTTCACGCCCATCATCAACCCGCCTCAGACCGCCATACTCGGCATTGGCCGCACCGTGAGCAAGCCGGTCGTCAAGAGCGGCGAGATCGTCGTGAGGGAGATGGTCACGGTCAGTCTTACGGCCGACCACCAGGCGATAGACGGCGCGGTCGCAGCCGCATTCATGCGACGGCTGCAGGCGTCCATCGAGAGACCCACAGCACTGTTCAGACACAAGAGTTAACACGCGCGCTGTGCCGCGCGCTGACAATCGGCGACGCCGGGCATGCATTTGAAACAACTGGAGGAAGGCTGAATGACGGAAGCCCTCGAAGGGATTAAAGTACTGGACTTCACGCAAGGGATGGCGGGTTCCATCGCGACGATGGTGATGTCCGATTTTGGCGCCGAAGTCATCAAGATCGAATCGCCGCGGGGTGACCCGTTCCGAGCATTCCCGCCGTCACTCGTCTGGAATCGCGGGAAGAAGAGCGTCGTCGTCGACTTGAAGGACTCGGCGGGCAGGAGCCAATTGCGCCAGCTAGTGCCTCAAGCCGATCTTGTCGTGGAGAGCTTCCGTCCGGGCACGGCTGAAAAGCTTGGAATCGGGTACGAAGAGCTCAAGGCCATCCGTCCCGATCTCGTCTACTGTTCACTCACCGGGTTCGGACGACGCGGCCCGTACGCCGACTACAAGGGCTACGAGGCGTTGGTCGCGGCGAAGTCCGGGAGGCTGATGGTCTTTGCGGGCATGACCGGGCGCGAAGGTCCCGGCCACGCCGCCGTCAACGCGGCCAGCCATACTGCGGCCATGGCGACCGTTCGTGGCGCCCTGTCGGCGCTGTCGGTCCGTGACGCCACCGGTAAAGGCCAGAGGGTCGACACGAGCCTACTTCAGTCGATCACCTATTACGACCTGGTTCAGTGGATACTCTGGCAGATGATGATCAACGACCCGGACGAGTACCCGTTCGACGAGACCGTCATCGCCAACCGCCCCTCGCCTCTCCAGTACCTGCCGGCGCGGACCAAGGACGGTCAATGGATTCAGCTTGCGAACCTGGTCGAGCGACTGTTCCATGCACAGATCCGCGCGATCGGTCTCGGTCACATCTACAAAGAAGAGCGCTTCGCGAAGACGCCCGTGTTGGAAGATGACGCCCGCGAGGAGCTGCGACGGATGATCCTCGCCAAGATGCAGGAAAAAACGCTCGACGAGTGGATGGAATACTTCATCAACGAGCAAGGCGACGTCGCGGCGGAACCGTTCATGACGGCCAAAGAGGGACTGTCCCACCCGCAAATGGTGCACAAGGGCATCGTCGAGCAGGTCGAGGACCCGACCGTCGGTCCGATGCGACGGCTTGGGACGATGTTCCACATGGACGACACGCCTCCGACGACGAAAGGACCCGCGTCGCTGCTGGGCCAGCACACCGAAGAGGTGCTCGGACAGCCGACGCCGGATCGCGTTACGGCGACCAACGGGGCGTCGAACGGCGCTTCCCGTGTCTCCAAGCACGCCCCCACCGAAGCCGCGCACCCCGGACCGCTCTCGGGCGTCACCGTGCTGGACCTGTCAACGGTCATAGCAGGCCCGCTCTCCGGATCGCTTACTGCGGAACTCGGGGCACGAGTCATACGCATCGAGACGCTGCAAGGCGACATGATGCGCGGCATGTACAACGGCATCGCGGCCAACAGGACGATGGCCGGAACCGAGGGCCTTTCGCTGAACCTGAAGACCGACGAAGGCCAGGCCATAATCAAGGCGCTCATACCGAAAGCCGACGTCTTGCTGCACAACATGCGTCCCGGAGCGCCGGAACGAGTTGGGATCGGGTTCGACCAAGCGCGGGAGCTCAATCCCGACATCGTGTACGTGTACGTGGGCGGGTACGGCTCGACCGGACCTCATAGCCACAGGCCGGCGATGCATCCTATCGGCGGGGCGGTATCCGGCGGCGCGGTGGCGCAGATGGGTCGAGGCACGATCCCTCCAACCGACGCCGAGCTCACCATGGAGGAAATCGTCGAGGTCTCGCGCCGGTTGGGACGCGCTCAAGACGTAAACCCAGACCCCAACACGTCGATGGTCACTTCGACGGCCATCGTGATGGGACTGTATGCCAGGCAGCGTTTCGGCAAAGCGCAGTACGTCGAGACGACCATGATCGGCGCGAACGCCTACGCTAACGCCGATGGCTTCTTCGACTACGAGGGCGCCCCAGACCGGCCTGTCGCGGACTCCAACGGGTACGGCTTGAACGCGCTCTACCGCATGTACGACGCTGACGGCGGCTGGATATACCTGGCGTGTCCGATGGACCGAGAATGGCGTGACCTGTGCCGCGCGCTCGACCGACCGGACCTGCTGAACGATCCACGATTCATTGACGCCAAGTCCCGCGAAGAGAACGACGACGCCTTGATAGCCGAGTTGGCGCCTATCTTCGCCGCTCAGAAACCAGAGCATTGGGAGACAACCCTCTCCGCCGAAAACATTGGCTGCGTCAAGGTTGAGGATCGAGGCATGTTCCACTTCTTCGATGAGAATCCGCACGTCAAGGAAAACGGCTTCACGACCGAGGTCGAGCATCTGAGACACGGGAAATTCTGGCATCACTCGCCGGTCTTAAGCTTCTCCGAGACCCCCGGCGAGGTCAGAGGCGGCATACTCCGCGGTCAGCACACCAAGCCGATTCTGCACGAGCTCGGTTACACTGACGACCAGATCGACGAGCTGCGGGCGAAGGGCGTGCTGGACTGGGAGGACGTGTAGGTCTTGGGCCTGACCATCGGACAAACCGCGTCGCGTGAACTCACCGTCACGACGGAAACCGTTTGTTCGTTCGCCGAACTCACTGGCGACTACAACCCGCTCCACTTCGACGAAGCCTTCGCCGCGGGCACGAGATTCAAGGGCCTTATCGCCCAGGGCGGCATAGCGACCGGATTGCTGCATGCCCTGGTGGCGATGGACTTGCCGGGACCTGGCAGCGTTTTCATGCGGCAGAGCTGGAGCTTTCCGAGGCCCGTTTACATAGGCGGAACGATCACGGCCACCGGCACGGTCAAGTCGTTCAACCAGAGGCGCGGCATCGCCACGATGGAGTTCCGCGTGACCAACCAGGACGGGCTCAACGTGCTGACCGGCGAGGCGACGGTCATGCAGGTGCAGTCCTCGGCGTCGGGCTAGGATAATCCGTTCGCCCTGAGCCTGTCGAAGGGCCCGCGGCCGGTGGTTCGACAGGCTCACCACGAACGGCATAGTTAACGCTGATTATCGCAATCAAGTATTAGATACATTGTGCTCACGGCACCTCGCCATGCTTCTCCTTCCGCAGAAGGAGAAGCATCTGGGGTCCGCGGAAAGACATGTTACGCGTCGAGCGAGATCCCTTCCGCCTAGGGCGGACGGTCTCAGGATGGCATGTTGCAATGGTCCAAGTATTCAGTTGATCGCCATATTGTGGGGACGAGAGGGAAGCCATATGGAGACCCTCTCATTACTCCCTCACCGTCGGGTCGAACGGCTCTACCCAGGGATCATTGTGGCAACCCGCCCTTCCCGAACCGCGTTCGCCTGCCCCCATCGCCACAGGCGAACGGCTCGTAAGACGGGATCTACGGGACTCCCTTTTTCCATTGCACCTGTACTGTCTCTTACCTAGTCGTCGTCGCTATCGTCGTCACCGCCACCGCTTCCGTTCATCGGCACGGTGACAGAACCTGTATTGCCCAGAGGATCGACTACGACAAACTGCACCAGACTGGCGCTTCGAGCGCTTCTAGGCAGCGAGAATTTCACGTCGAGGATGCCGGAGCTTAACCCTGGTATCGGCGGGCTGACCATGGCGCCGGAGGAGCGCCCCGTGATGTCGGTTGCTTCCGGCGCCCTGTTGTTTCTGACGACGTAGACGATCACGTATTGGAGAGCCATTTCGGTGGTCGCGCCTTCCCGGGTTCAGACCAACAGATAGCGCTGCTTGTTCTTCACGCGAATTACTTCGAGTGAAATGCCATCGTGCTGATTGACCAGTAGGTTGGCAATGCCAGAAATGTCCAAGCTCTGCTGGTCGGCTTTGGCTTCAATCGCGTCGACACTGGCTTGGCTGGCACGTGAGGTGATCTGCGCGTCCAGGCTCACATCGAGCTTGGTTTCTATGGCATCGACACTAGCCTGAGTATCGTTGGCTGTGGCTGATACGGCGTCCAACTCGGCTTCAATCGCGTCGATGCTGGCTTGGCTGGCGCGTGAGGTGACCTGCGTGTCCAGGCTCACATCGAGCTTGGTTTCTATGGCGTCGACACTAGCCTGAGTATCGTCGGCTGTGGCTGATACGGCGTCCAACTGGGCTTCAATCGAGTCGACGCTGGCTTGGCTAGAGCGTGAGGTGATCTGGGCGTCCAAGCTCGCATCGAGCTTGGTTTCTATGGCGTCGACCCTGTCCTGAGTATCGGCATCGGTGGCTGATCCGGCGTCCAGTTTGGCTTCAATCGCATCGACGCTGGCTTGGCTAGAGCGTGAGGTGATCTGGGCGTCCAAGCTCGCATCGAGCTTGGCTTCCATGGCGTCGACACTGCTCTGAGTATCATTAGCTGTGGCTGATACGGCGTCAAGCTTGACTTCGGCGGCGTCCGACTTCACTTCGAGCGCGCTCACCGCAGCGGCCAGACTGTCCAGTTTCGCTTCGATGGCAATTGACATGGCGTTGAGCACGGCGATGGCCGCGTCGATAGCATCGGCTCGATCGTTGATCAGCGCTCTGAGCTCAGTGTCATCGAAGAGCCCGCCCCGAGCTGATGCAACTCCGGTCTCTTCGGTAAAGCTGTTGTTGGATTCATCGACATCGCGAGTGTCACTATCGCCATGGACCGTGGCGGTGTTCAACATCGGCACGCCGACTGGGGCGATTGGGCTGACACTAACTTCGACGACGACCGTCGCGCCGTCGACGCCTGGGTCCAGGTCGCCAAGTTCACACGTAACGACGCCCATGGATTCAGTACACGACCCCTGGCTCGCCGTCGCGGACTGGAACGTCGCAAACTCCGGCAGAGTATCGGTGACGACGACCCCCGTGGCGACTTGTGGACCGCCGTTGACGACGGTCAGCGTGTAGGCGAGTGATTCGCCCGGCGCAACCGGGTCGAGCGAATCTGATTTGATAATGGAGAGCTCGACCATCCGCCGGAATACTGCCGTGATCGAGGTGTCGCCGTTCATCTCGATGGTGCAGGAGGTGTCCGCAAGACACGGGCCGAGCCATTCGACGAACGTGAAGCCAGCGGCGGCTGTCGGAGTAAGAGTGACCAACGTCCCAGGCAGGTACGGCTCCGTGCAGTCTCCTCCACAAGCGATGCCGTCGCCGGCCACGCTCCCACTTCCGGATATTGCGACTGTCAGTGTTGGGACACGGTTGAAGTGTCCGGTGACCGCCAAGTCCGAGGTCATCGTGACGGTGCAGCCGCCAAGACCGGTGCACGCGCCAGTCCAGCCGCCGAACAGTGAGCCGAAGCTCGCAGTGGCCGTGAGTGTCACTTGCTCGTCGAGGGAGTATTCTTCAAAACAACCGGGGGCAGTCGATTCCAAAAGTAGCTCCGGGGTCCAGCCACAGCGTAATTGGACCTTTGTGGCCGGTGACCCGGCCGCTTCCGGTCCCAGACGTAGCCACGTCCAGCAGTGTGTCCAGGTTGAAGTTAATTGTGACATTTCTTACGTATGTGCCGCCGCCGGACTGGCTGCGGCTGATCGTGCAACTCGAAAAGCCGAAGCAGTCGCCGCTCCAACCCACGCTGTGAGAACCGGAGTCGGGAGCCTGGTCCGAGAACGTCCACGCCCCAAACGTCCTGAGGGTGAATTCACACGGATCAGTCGCAGGGCAATCGCCGGTAGACTTGCGAGACGCTACCGAATTGGTCCGCTCGACTCTAACCGAACCGCTGCCGGAACCGGCGATGACGAGGTTGATCGTCGTTAGGTCTTCCTCGGCGAACCTGATGCTCCCTAATCTATCCGTATCCATGATCAATGTGCAAGTCGGGCCTTGATCGAACAAGGGCAACCCGCAGTCGTTCCCCCAGATCGTGTCCGGGAACCTGTCAAAAGGCCCATACGGGCTGGCGGTGAGGACGACCTCGGTTCCTCTGGGATAGGTCTCCGTACAGTCGCCGCCGTCCCTGGTGCAATTGATGCCCAGTCCTGTCACCGTGCCGGGGCCGCTTCCGGGATCTACGACGAACGTCAAAGTCCTGGTTGCTGAGAACGTTGCGGTCAGATCGTAGACGCGGGACTCGGAGATCCCGGACGAACTAAACGAACACGGTCCGGTGTCGCCATTGCATGGGAAACCGCTCCAGCCGTCAAAGACGCTGTCGATGGGCGTCGGCGTCAGCGTCGGAGTCCGGAAAAACCCTGATCTGGCATGGACTCGACGAAGGGCATTGTCCTGTCGAGAACGTCTCAACGATCGACGACTGCTCGTGACGTATCTCACCCTCACCGTTGCCGTCGATGACCAGGTGGACCGTTATCTCTAACCTCTCCCTCGGATCGGACTGCGCTTCGCCGACGCCCGAAGTATTCGCGACGCCGAGGACGATCAGCGCGAGAACCGCAACTAACGCCAATTGGACGAATGGTAGGCGCCTAACATATCTATGCACGATGTCCCCTCCGAACAGTTCTTAACCGAAGAAATACGTATGAATGCGCCCAGAACTTATCAAGGAGGGCAGTCAATGT
>CAZPQQ010000079.1:0-14327 GCA_964588665.1 uncultured Dehalococcoidia bacterium
CGCAATCACTTTGAATGGTCCCAGGAGGGTTGTGAGACAGGCTCTTCAGGCCGAGGCCACCGGTGATACTACATGCGCAGTCGGTGCTCCAGCCGGTTATGAACATCTTCGCCGGGCTCGCTCGTTCGGCGCCCGTCTGGCTTGCGATCTAGCCCAGGTCAGCATCTTTCGCGGCTTCGACGAACGCCCTGATCTTCGGCGCGTCTTTCGCGCCGTCCGTCTCGACGCCGCTGGATACGTCCACGCCCCATGGCCGCGCTATGGAGATCGCGGCGCCCACGTTTTCGGGGTCCAGCCCGCCCGCGAGAAGGATGTCGTAGTCCCGAGCGACTCGCTCTGCGATCGTCCAATCGAAGCTGGCGCCAGTGCCGCCGAGGGCGCCGGCCTGGTGCTTGTCCAAAATGACGCTGTGGCCTCTCGACACCGCTTCACCAACGGCCGCCAATACGTTGGCAATGGCTTCCTGGCGATCGATGTCATCGCTCACTCTGACCGGGCGAATAACTTTAGCGTCGACGGCGTCCCAATACTCGAGCGGCTCATCGCCGCAGAGTTGAGCGTAGTCCAACCCGCACTCTCGCACCACACGATTGACGAAATCCAGCGGCTGATTGGCGAACAGCCCGACCAGCCCGGGACCGCCATCGCCGTGGCGCTCACGGTATGTCGAGATGACATCGATCGCCGCAGCCTCGGTAAGTTGCCGGCGCACGCCTTCGACGAGGTTGAATCCCAGCAGATCGGCTCCGGATTCGGCAGCGATCAAGGCGTGCTCCGCGTCGCGAAGGCCGCATATTTTCACTATGGTCATACTAGCTCACGAAGCTTCGCCCCGACATCGGGAGCCGTCACCAGGGCTTCCCCGATCAACGCGGCATGCGCTCCCGCCTGCTGCACTCGCCGGATGTGTTCAGGAGTGCTGATGCCGCTCTCGCTGACGACGATCTTTCCGGCGGGCACGTTGCTCGCGAGGCGGTCCGTGACTTCCAAATCGGTCACGAACGTTCGGAGGTCGCGGTTGTTGATCCCGATTATCTCTGCGCCCGCGTCGAGTGCGATTTCGAGCTCGAAGTCGTCGTGCACCTCCACGAGCGGCTGCATCCAGAAGCTCCCGGCCAGTTCGAAGAGCTCCTTGAGCAGCGGCGGCGTCAGCATGGCGACGATCAGCAGGATCGCGTCGGCGCCATAGGCTCGTGCTTCGTAAACCTGGTAGGGGTCGAATATGAACTCTTTGCGCAGCACGGGGACGGCTTTGTCGTGAACGGCGGCCGTCACCGCGCCCAGATGATCGATGCTCCCCTGGAAGTGGTCTGCGTTCGTGATGACCGATATGGCGGCGGCGCCGTTATCCGCGTACGTGCCGGCCAGGTCGACGGCGTCGAAGTCCTCGCGCAGCAGACCGCGCGACGGCGACGCTTTCTTGACTTCCGCTATGATCCTGACGCGTCCGCCCATCAACGACCCAGCGAAATTCAGCGGCGGCTTCCGGTCGTCGATTCGCGCCTGGAGCTCGGCGATCGGCGCTTCGGTCTTGAGCCGTTCAACTTCTCGTCTCTTGACGTCCACGATCTGCTTGAGGATGTCTGGCGTCTCACGGGCTGCCATTCGATATCCTTCCCAATGCTTCGATGAAATCCGTGCGCGTAAGCGCGGGCAGCGACGCCATTTGGGGGTATCCGTCAAACTCGTGCAGTTCCGTCGTCCCGGAGAGAACGGCGACAAAGAGAATGCCGGCTGCCTGGGCGACGTCCGATTCGAGCGAGGCCAACGCAGCGTAGATGGGATCGGGGTATGGTTTGTGGCGCTCCACGTCGTCGCCCCCGATGATCGTGTCAAATGAAGACAAGAGACCGTCGCGGTCCAGAATCGCTTCGATCCTTCGCCTGTATTTAGTCGACACGATGCCCAACTTCATACCGAGGCTTGTCAGTCCGTCGACGACGTCGGGCACATCGTCATAGACCGTCGTGCCTTGCACCATTACGATGTCCGCGCGCTTCTCGAACAGGTCGAGAAACTCCTTTGCTCTGGGTCGATGTTCCACGCCCGCCAGAACGACCAGCGTTTCCGAAAGATGCAACCCAATCGTACGCATCACAGCGTCCGTGGGCGCTTCCGGCAACCCCAGACCTCGGAGCGCAAAGTTCACGCATTCGACAACGGGCGTGGACGAATCCGCCAGCGTGAAATCGAAGTCGAACAGGACCGTGCTGATCGGCATGAAGCCGTTCCACCGGTCGCTATTCAAGCGATTGACTCAGCGAAGCCAGCTTGCCCAGTCCGCGAGCAGCGTCGCCGTTGTCGATGGACTGGGCGGCGATCTGCACGCCTTCGGTCAACGTTTCGGCCGTCCCGGCAGCCAGGAGCGCCGCCGCCGCGTTAAACAGCACGACATCTCGAGCCGGACTGGGCCGGCCGTCAAGCACGGCTCTGGCGATCTCCGCGCTCTGCTCAGCAGTTGCCGCCTGCAATGAACTGCCGTCGGCCCTGCTCAGACCCACGGTCTCGGGAGTCACCTCGTATGTGCTCACATCATCGCCTCGAAGCTCCCAGACCTGCGACGGGCCCGATAGCGTGAGTTCGTCCATGCCGTCGGCGCCGTGAACGACCAGGGCGTGCTCGCTGCCGAGGGCGCCCAGCACGCGGGCCGTCCGCTCGGCGACCAACGGGTCGGCCACGCCGATCACCTGGCGCCGGGCGTTCGCCGGGTTGGTCAGCGGGCCGAGTATGTTGAATACGGTGCGGATGCCGATCTCACGCCTCGGCCCGGCGGCGAATCGCATCGACGGATGGTAACGCTGTGCGAACATGAACCCAAAGTTCGTCTCGTCGAGACAACGCCCGACGCCTTCGGGGCTCAAGTCGATCTTGACGCCCAGCGCTTCCAGTACGTCGGCGCTGCCGGTTGCCCCTGACATGGCTCTGTTGCCGTGTTTGGCGACCTTCACCCCAGCGCCAGCTACGACCAACGCGGCGGTTGTCGAGATGTTGAAGCTGCCGGACCCGTCGCCGCCAGTGCCGCAGGTGTCGACGACCAGCCCGTCGACGTCGACGTGCAGCGACTTCTCGCGCATCACGCGAGCCATGCCCGCGATCTCGTCGACGGTCTCACCCTTGATCCGAAGGGCCGTGACGAACGCGCCGAACTGAGCGGGGGTTGCGTCGCCGCTCATGATCTCGTTCATGGCGGAGGCAGCTTGTTCGAGTGACAGGGAATTGCCGTCGACCACGGCTTCTATTGCTTCGCGAATCATCCTTTCCTCCATTTGGCTTGAGCGGCGGTGTCTCGATTCGGTCCCGCAAATCTCATCGCGAGGGAAACGGATCGCGAGGTTGCTGGTCCCGCCCACCCGCCCGTGAAGGTTTTCTGGGGACATCCCAGCGCCCCGGTTAAGAGGGCGCTGCCCCCTTGACGATTCCCCGACCTGTCGGCCAAGCCCCCGAGCATAACCAGTGAGTCATGTGAATTGGGTCTTGTGCTCGTTGTTATGCGTCCAAGAAATTTTGCAACAGGTCTTTTCCGACTTTGGTCATTATCGATTCCGGGTGGAACTGTATTCCCTCGACGGGGTATTCCTTATGGCGGACTCCCATTGTGATGCCGTTGTCCGTCCACGCCGTGATTTCGAGCTCGGCGGGCAGGTCGTCTGTTTGCACGGCCAGCGAGTGGTATCGGATGGCGTCGAAAGGGTTCGGGAGTCCTTTGAACAGCCCTCGGCCATCGTGGTGTATCTGCGACATCTTGCCGTGCATGATCTCCCCGGCGCCGCTTACCGTGCCGCCATAAGCGTAGCCCACACACTGGTGGCCCAGGCACACGCCCATCACCGGCGTCTTCGGGCCGAAGTGGCGGATCACATCGTTGGATATGCCGGCTTTGTCCGGCGTTCGCGGACCGGGCGAGATGACGATCTTGCTCGGCGCCATGTCCTCGATCTCTTCCAGCGACGTCTTGTCGTTGCGTCGAACCTCCATCTCAGCGCCAAGCTCGCACAGGTACTGGTAGAGGTTGTATGTAAAGCTGTCGTAGTTGTCGATCAGCAGAATCATTTCGTTGCTCCTGAAGGGCGATTTTGCCCAAGTCTTTCGACGGGTTGCCAGCACCGAGAGTACTTCGCGGGAGAAGAACTAAGCTGTCAGCAAACGTGTCTCCCTGCGGGGCCCCAGATACTTCGCTTCGCTCAGTAAGGCGATGCGTGATTCCGTTCTGTCAGTGCTGTTCGCGACATCCTCGGATTCCAAACATCCGGACACGAGTACGCGGTGGTGGCCTGGGTCTTCAGGCCCAGCCTTGGCCCACAGCTTGGCCCCGATTGTATCGGGGCCAGAGCACTCGTGTCCCGCTTCGTACCCAATTGTCACTCCATCGCCTGTTCGGCTTGGTCGATTGCCCGCAGAGTCGCGGTTGCTTTGTGGATGGTCTCCATGTACTCGTTCTCGGCGGTGCTGTCGTAGACGATCCCGCCGCCCGCTTGGGCGTAGGCGTAGCCGTCTTTGACCACCAGCGTCCGGATGGCGATCGCGGTGTCCATGTTGCCCGCGAAGTCGAAGTATCCGACGGCGCCCGCGTAGACGCCGCGTTTGTCCGGTTCCAACTCGGCGACGATCTCCATCGCCCTGATCTTTGGGGCGCCGGACACCGTGCCCGCGGGGAAGCATGACCTCAGCGCGTCGTAGTTCGAGTAGCCGTCCTGCAGCTCGCCGGTCACGTGCGACACCAGATGTATCACATGGGAGTATCGCTCGATGTCCATGATCTGGGAGACGTTCACGGTGCCCGGCTTGCTGACGCGTCCGACGTCGTTCCGGCCCAGGTCCAGGAGCATGATGTGCTCCGCCTGCTCCTTCTCGTCGGTCCGCAGCTCCTCTTCCAACGCCAGGTCTTCCGCCTCGTCTTTGCCCCGCCTTCGAGTTCCGGCGATTGGGTGGACGGCGACCTTGCCGTTTTCGACCTGGACCAGCATCTCGGGCGACGCGCCCACTACCTGGAAACCGTCCAGTTCGAGGTAGTACATGTACGGCGACGGATTGATTGCCCTGAGTTCGCGATAGATCTGGAACGGGTGCGCGTCGGTGCGGCGGCCCATTCTCTGACCCACGACCGTCTGGATAACGTCTCCGTCGATAATGTACTCGCGGGTTTTGGCGACCATGTTGTTATAGTAGTCGGACGTCATGTTCATCTTGGTTTCCGTGCCTTTGACGCCCGCGCCGGTTGACGCATTTGGCACGTGCAGGGGTCCTTCGAGGCGTGCGACAATCTCGTGGATGCGCTCGACTGCCGCCGCGTAGGCCGCATCCACGTCACCGTCGAGGAACGCGTGGCTCACGACCCTAATTCGGTGGCGCAAATGATCGAACACGACGAACGTGCTGGTCAGCATGAAGATCGACTCCGGCACGCCGATGGAGTCGCGTTCGGGCGTCGGCAGGTTCTCGAAGTAGCGCACCGCGTCGTACGAGACGTAGCCGACCGCGCCGCCGTTGAAGCGCTCGGATTCCGGGAATTCGGCCAAACGGTATTTGGACAGCTCCTCTTCGATGGGGATCAGCGGGTCGACGGCGCCGTACTCCTCGCCCTCGCCAGTCTTGAACACCTTCATGGGTTCGGTGCCGATGAAGCTGTACCTGCCGATGTGTTCGCCGCCCTCCACGCTCTCCAACAGGAACGAATACGGGGGCTTGGCGATCTTCAAGTACGCCGAGACCGGCGTCTCCAGGTCCGCCGTCACGTCACGATGGATCGGGACCAGATTGGCTGATCCCGCGGACTGCTTTACTTGCTCAAGTGTCGGGTAGTACATCGTTTCACCTCGTCGATGACCGGGTCCGGTCGGGCAGCGCAAAACCCACCGCGCGCTTCATCTCTTCGAGCTTGGGCTCGGAGATTGAGCGCGCGTGATCCGCGCCGACCGCCAACAGCCGGTCCAGTTCTGTAATGTCGTCGATCAATTCGTTGTAGCGGTTTCGGATTGGAGCCAGTTCTTCGATGACGGCCTCGGCCACCCGCTTCTTGAGATCGCCGTAGCCGCGAGCATCCGTGAAATCGGCTTCCACGTCGCCCTCGGACTTGCCGGTGATCACTCTGTAGATCTCGAGCAGGTTGTTGACCCCTGCCCTCTCCGGGTCGTTCGAGAACCGTATCTCGTTTCCGCTGTCCGTCACCGCTCTCATGATTGAGCGCTGTATCTCTTTCGGGTCGTCCAGAATCCGGACGGCGTGGCCGCGTATGTGGGAATAGCTCTTGGACATCTTCGCTGTTGGGTCGTTGAGCCCCATCACCCTCGCGCCCACTTCTTGAATTACGGCCTCTGGGACGACGAACATTTCGCCGAAGAGGTGATTGAACCTCTGGGCGATGTCGCGGGCCAGCTCGACGTGCTGTTTCTGATCGTCGCCGACAGGCACCTCGTGGGCGCTGTAGAGCAGGATGTCGCCCGCCATCAGCACTGGATAGCCGAGAAGCCCAGTCGAGACGCTGTCACGGCCCGCGGACTTGTCCTTGAACTGGGTCATGCGCTCCAGCCAACCCAGCGGTGTGAAGCAGTTGAGAATCCAGCACGCTTCTGCGTGCGCGGAGACCTGACTCTGCACGAACAGGGTGCTCTTGTCCGGGTCTATGCCGCATGCGAACAACACCGCCGCCAGCTCGCGCGTCTGGCGCACCAACTCCGCCGGGTCGTGCTCAACCGTGATGGCGTGCATGTCGACGACGCAGAAGAAGTTCTCCTTGTCGTCTTGACGGTCGACCCAGCCTTTGAATGCGCCCAGGTAGTTGCCCAGTTGCGGGTCTCCGGTAGGTTGCACCCCGCTGAACACCCTGCGTTGGGCGATGTTCGGGCTCGATGTCTGTTCAGTCGATGTCGTAGTCTGCATATATCTCACTCACTCGCTCGCAGGTTCTCGGGCCGATACGGTTGCTCTATCGAACAACTCGCGTCCGGCTCGACGTTTGATGAATGCGAAAAGACCACAACCGGTTGCTGATGTTGACCATCGAGCTAACGCCTCCATTCAAACGATTTGCGCCAAACACAAAAAACCCGTCCCACAAGGGACGGGTTAAAAACCGTGGTGCCACCCTAATTCGCCGCGTTTAGCGACCTCATGTCAGGCACGGACGGGATCGTTTGAGATCCCTCGATGCCCTGGGCTCTGATAACGGTGCCCTCTCCGGCCAAGCCTACGGTCCGCGTCAAGCGGGCTTTCGGTTGGCGGCTCCCAGGTCCATTCGGCCCTTGCGCAAGCACCGGCTCTCACCTAACCCGGTTCTCTGAGCTCCGCTTGGGGCGTACTAGTCCTGCTCTCAGCCATTCGTATGTCGTTGCGTTAGTATATGTACGCGATTCGTGTATTGTCAAACATCAGAGAGCTTCCATTAGCGCCGGCCTCGGGCTGAGTTGGGTCGCGATGGCGGGTTGGTTCGCTAGGGCGTAAACGCCCAGAGCACCGGTGGCCTCGGACTGCGGTCCGCCCTGTTCTTCCTTTCGCTCCCGCTAGCCAGCCAATTTCAGCGCCAGACCTGTCATGGCTTTCGCATAGCTCGCCACGCTGGCCACGTCCACGGAGTCGGGCCAGCGGTCGGATTGCTGATGGAACGTTGCGTGTCCACACGCCAGGGATACGTAGCGGCCGCCGCGCAGGTGGATGTTACGAGACTCCCCACCAGGCACTGTGTCACGGGGAATCGACTCGGGTAGGCTCCGCATTTCAGGCGTCAGAAACTCCACGGCCAGTCGATGCATTTCGTCGTCGGATGCGGCCATTCGCGGAGCTGGCTTGACGGCAGCGCCGATCGACGCGCCAAAATGAATCCAGGCCAGCGCTTCGGTCGCGAGGCCGGGGTTGTCGTCAAGATACGCCTCCAACCCCAGGTGGCCCAACTCGTGGCCGCTGGTAGCGACGAAGCGGACGTCACGTGCAGGCTGTGCGGCGCCAATCGCTCGTACTGCCTCCAACCAACACACGATGCCGCCGCCTCTCTCCGCGGCAATATTCCACCAACCGCTGCGCGGGGTCATCACCACGAGCGGCGGCAAGGCGCGGTCTCGCCCCGGAATCAGTGCGGCTACGTTAGCGGCGTCGGCGGGCTCTCTTCGTGCATGGGCGACGAGGGTCGCTATGGTCCCTGCGTCGGCTTGTTCCTTCAACCGTGCCCGTTCCGTAGGATCGACCTGCAACACCGGAGCGCCGAGCGGTTCGGTGAAGCTGGGCGCGTTGCGCGGCGCGAGGCCCGGTCTGCCTCCGGTGCTGGTCGTCACGAAAACCAGCGCGAGATACGTTTCCGAGCGCCGGGCATCTTCCAAGGCTTCCACTGATCCGGCGTTTGAGCCGTCGATCAGAAGTATCTCGGGGTTTCTGCTCTCGGCGCCGAGACGGCCCCGCACACCGTTGGCGCTCGTGAACGCTCCGTCGAATAACGGCAGGCCTTCGATACGTCGATCGCCGGCTTCGATGTAGCTGGGCTCCGGAATCACCCGGTCCAGCGTGAACATCTCGAGGCTCGGCTCAGCTCCACTCTCACGAACGAGCTCGGCCAACCAATGGGCAGACTCGAGATCGACGTCGGTCCCGGTGCGATGCCAGCCTTGGACATCGTATTCGCTGATGATGCGGGCTATGCGGTCTTCGATGGTGCTCATGTGACTCCTGTTTGTTCTCAAACGATTGGGCGTCCGCTCATGCGCCAAGAGGGGCGCGGCCCAATTATCGCAGATTCCATCTCGGCGTGATCGTATATACAATGTCAATATGTCATAATGACATATTGACAACTCGGAGGCTTGAAGCATGACGACCAATTTGAGCGTGGCAGAGGCCAAAAAGCGATTCTCCGAGATCATGGGGCGAGTCGTCTACGGAGGCGAGCGATTCATCATCGAGAAGCACGGCACGCCTGCTGTTGCCGTGATTTCGCTTGAGGATCTGGCGCGGCTCGAGGGACTGCGGCAGGAGCGCGAGCGGCTCGCGGCGGGCACGGATGTGCCCGGAGACGACAGGGACCGACCGAAGCGCAAGGGGATTGCGGCGATCGCAGGCGCGCTCGCGGGCGAGGAGTACAAAGAATTCGGAGACATCATGGACGAGGTCTACCGGTCCCGCCAAGATTACATGCCACGCGAAGTGAACCTCGACCTCTGATGTATCTTTTCGACACCGACACCATCAGCCAGGTGATGCGGCGTGAGCCGCCACCGCGGTTGATGGCGAGATACACCGCTACTCCAACTGACCAACAATTCACATCGTCGATCTCAATCGGAGAACTGTTCTACGGCGCGTTCCGAAGCAACAGGGAAGAGACGATTGTTCACCAGGTGGAGTCCCTGATTCTGCAGAACTTTACCGTTTTACCCTTCGACGCCGAGGAAGCGCGTGCGTACGCGCGTATCCGGGTCGACCTGGAACTAAGAGGTATGCGCCTTGATGATCCAGACCTACGCATCGTGGCAGTCGCGCTGGTCAACGACCTGACCCTGGTCACCGGGAACGTGCGGCACCTCGCCCGCATACCGGATCTTCGGATCGAGAACTGGATCGCGGAGTACGGTTGATCTGTCGCGTAATGCGTGTGATAGGCAGGCGAGGTCCTGCCGCCCTCAGTGGTGGAACAGCCTGACTCCGTTGAACACCATCGCCATCCCGTACAGATCGCAGGCGGCAATGACGTCGGGGTCTCTCAGCGAATTGCCGGCCTGCACCACGTACTTCACGCCGGTTTTCGCTGCCCGGTCGATGTTGTCTCGAAACGGGATGAAGGCGTCGGAGCCGAGGGTCACGCCGGTGAGCTCTCCTATCCATTCGCGTTTCGCCTCCGCCGACAGCCTCGACGGCGGCGACGTAAACGTCGATCCCATCACCGTCTCTTCTTCGTCCGTGAGGTCGTCGCTCAGGTACTGGTCGATGGCGTTGTCTCGGTCGGGGCGGCCCGTGCCTCGCGGGAACTCCAGCGACATCACGTCCGGATGTTGACGGAGCCACCATGTCTCGGCTTTGCTCGCCGCCAGACGGGTGCAGTGAATCCGGGACTGCTGACCGGCTCCCATGCCTATGATTTGGCCGTCTATCGCCAGGCACACCGAGTTGGACTGCGTGTATTTCAGCGCCACCATCGAGACGAGCATGTCGGTCTTGGCCGAATCAGGCAGGGCTTGTATCTCGGTCACGACGTTGGCAAGGTCGTCCATGCTGGGGATGCGCGAGTCGCGTTGCTGCTCCATGCGCATGCCGAAGACATCCCTCGACTCGATCTCGGCCGGCTCGAAATCGGGGTCGGCCTCGATGATCAGGTACCGACCGCCCTTCTTGCCTCGAAGAATCTCCAGCGCCTCCGGTCCGTAGCCGGGTGCGATGACGGCGTCCGAAACCTCGCGACGCAGAACGCGGGCTGTCGAAACGTCGACCGTGTCGCTCAACGCCGCGAAGTCGCCGTACGCCGACACTCGGTCCGCGCCTCTGGCCCGGATGTACGCGGTGGCAAGTGGCGACAGCTCCTGGCTGCCGGCGAACCACGCTTTGCGCAATGTGTCGCTCAACGGACTGGCCACCGCCGCGCCGACGGGGCTCACGTGCTTGAAGCACGACGCCGCAGGCAGTCCGACCGCTCGCTTCAACTCGACCGCCAGTTGCCAGGAGTTCAGTGCATCCAGCAGGTTGATGAATCCTGGCGCGCCGTTCAACACTTTGATCGGCAGATCGCCCTCGTCCGCGGACAAGGTCGCTGCGCCCTGATGGGGGTTCATGCCGTATCGCAAGTGCAGGGTTTCTGGGCTCATTTAGTGCACCTTTCTTGCTCGATCTCGGCGCCTTCCGTCACGGATTCTGGCCGAGAGCGGTGTGGGCAAAAGCTATATCCGGTTTCCTGGAATTATACGGGGCGGAGCGCCGCGATAGCCATATGCAGTCGTCGCGACGCTCTGGTTGACGGCTCAATGCGGCTGCTCTACACTCGGCTCGATCTAAGTACGGCCGTCGCCGAACTGATGACCCCGACAGCCATCGTTGGGTGGGAGAACTAGAAATGTGCGCACAGGAAACGTTGAAGACAAACGTCCTCGTCGTCGGCTCAGGCGCTGTTGGCGTCGCCGCCAGCATCGAGGCTCGCGAGGCGGGAGCCGGCGTCCTGGTCATCGAGCAGGCTGACCACCTGGGAGGCGCGGCCACGATTTCCGGCGGCGGCGGCTGCCTGGCTGACACGCCTTTGCAGAGAAAGAAGGGCATCGAGGACTCGACCGACCTGGCGTTCGACGACTGGATTCGATTCGGCGGCGGGTCCGCAGACGAGGTGTGGGCGCGGTTCTACCTCGAACGAAGCTCCGAAGACCTTTTCGAGTGGGCCGCCGCCAGAGGCGTGAATTGGGTCGGCGTCAACAGCAACGAAGGCAACACCGTCGCCCGCTGGCATGCGCCCGAGGGCGGAGGCGGCGGCATATGGCACGCTCTGCACGACACCGCCGTCGAGCGGGGAGTCAACACGTGGATGACCTCGACGGCCGCCAACGAACTAATCGTCGAGGGCGAACGGGTCGTTGGGGTCCGAGCCGGGCGCGGGGACTCGGGCGACACCATCGACATCATGGCCGACGCTGTCGTCATGGGCACCGGCGGATTCGCGTCGAATCTGGACATGCTCCACGAGCACCGGCCTGAGCTCAAGAAGCACCGGATTCTCGAAGGCTCTCATGTCGGGGCGCAGGGAAACGGACACCGCATCCTCGGCAAGATGGGCAGCATTACCACGCATATGGACGAGGTCTGGTTTTACGTATTCGCGATCCCGGACCACAAGGACCCCAACGGCAGGCGAGGACTGGTGGTTCGAGGGGTTCCGGACGGAATATGGGTCAACGCCCAGGGCGTACGGTTCCACAACGAAGACCTGACCGGCGGAGCATCGGCGGCGCCAGCCGTGATGTCCCAGGATCCGGCCTACTGCTGGTCGATTCTGGACAGCACGATGACCAACGGCATATCAGTGAGCGATCCTCAATACTATGTGCCCGGCACGTCCCGCAACGACCCGAACAAGATCGCGACGTTGATCGAAGAATCTCCCAGCATCGTTTCAGCCGACACGCTGGAAGCGCTAGCTGGCCGGATCGGCGTTCCGCCAGGCACTTTCATCGAATGGATCAGCCGATACAACTCCGCCATCGATCAGGGCTTGGACACAGACCCTGATTTCGGGAGGCCGCTGGTCAATCGGCGGATGATCGAGTGACCGCCTTACTTCGCCCTGAACTTCGTGCCGCTCGCGCGCAAGAGTTTCGGCGGCGTCAAGACCAACCTCCGGTGTCAGCCGCTGGACAAGCATTATCGGCCCATACCCGGCGTGTACGCCGCCGGCGAGCTCGCGGGCATGGCAGGCGGCCATATCAACGGAAAGAACGGCCTCGAGGGCACGATGCTGGGCCCGTCGCTGTTCAGCGGCAGGGTTGCCGGAGCATGGGCAGCCAAAGAGGCGGGATTCGGAGACGGGTTCACGGAAACAGCCGACCGCGACTAGTGTCCTGAATGGCAAGTTCGTCGCACAATTCAAGTTGTGTACTTGAGTGGCACTGTGGTTCGACAGGCTCACCACGAACGGGGAAACTCAGGACGAACGGGGGGAACTCACCATTCCGTTCGCCCTGAGTCCCGATCCCGATGTGTCGGGACTCAGGGCGAACGAGGCGAAGGACTCTCGTCCGGAATTGAACGAATGGCGACACGGTCTGGTACACGCATAAGCTGACGACAGACGGATCGCGCACCCACGCTGGCGACTAGCAAACCGAAAAGGAGGGTGACTCATGGCGGAATGGCCGATCATCACGAAGATTCAACTGACACGATACAGCGTCCCCGTGAAGGACCTGGCGAGCGAACTGGCATTTTCGGCGGGTCAGTTCTACGAGCCCGGAAGCGTTTCTTACCGGAACGTGATCAGAGTACAGGTCCACACTGACGAGGGCATCACCGGCGAGCATGTCACCGGCGCGCCAGCGATCGTGGAGCAGATCCAGATGTTCTCGCCGTTCCTGATCGGCAAGAACGCGCTCGAGAGGGAGCTATTCTACAATCAGGCGAAGATGATCCTACGCAAGAACGACCGCATGGGCATAGGGCCTGTCGACGTCGCCCTCTGGGATCTCGCCGGGAGGATCCACAACGCTCCCGTCTATCGGCTACTCGGCGGCTACAGGGACAAGCTGCCGACGTACGCTAGCACGTATCACGCCGACCGCCAGCCCGACGGCCTCAGCTCGCCGGAAGGATTCGCCGACTTCGCGGAGCAGCGCCTCGCCATGGGCTACCCAGGATTCAAGATTCACTCATGGGGCGCGGCGCCGATACAGTTGGAAATTGACACCGTACACGCCGTCGGCAAGAGGGTCGGCGGCAAGATGGCGCTCATGATCGATCCCTGCTGCGCCTACAACACCTACGACGAATCCTTGCAAGTCGGCCTCGCCTGCGACGAGGAAGGATACTACTGGTACGAGGACCCGCTGAAGGACGGGGGCGTATCGTTCAGCGCGTATCGCAGGCTACGGCAGTCGTTGAACACGCCGATCCTCCAGGGGGAGCACCTGCATCTCGTGGAGGCCCACGCCGACATGGCAATCGCCGACGCGACGGACTTCTGGCGGGCCGACCCCGACTACGACGGCGGCATCACCGGCGTGATGAAGATCGCGCACGCGGCGGAAGGCCTCGGGATGGATGTCGAACTGCACGGAGCGGGGCCAGCGCAGCGTCACTGCATGGCCGCGATCCGCAACTCGAATTTCTACGAGATGACGCTCGTGCATCCGAAGGTGCACACGGCGAAGTGCATTCCCCAACTGAATGGATACGAGGACAGGCTGGACTCGATTGACGAGAACGGTTGTGTTCCGGTGCCACAGGAGCCTGGTCTGGGTGTCCAGTTCGATTGGCCGGCCGTGGAGAAGTACAGGGCGGGCGAGGTGGTCATCGAGTAGGGCTGGCGTGGATTGTGTTCAGATCACAGCGCATCTGCGCCTTGGTCCAGGCGCGAAGGTAGTCGCGTTGACCCTTTCGAGTCGCGGAGGGGGGCGGTGGTTCGACAGGTTCACCACGAACGGGTAGATTAGGCGCTCAATACGAACGAATAGACCTGCCTCAACTCAAAGAGAAATGCCTGTTACTTGGCGCGGGTCAGAGAGCGTTTATCGATCTATCCCCGGCGCTTGCGCCTGCGCAGGATGAACAGGCCGATGATCACGACGACGGCCACGATCTTGATGATGCGTTGTCGCTCGTCGAGGGATACGTACCTGGTCTCGCCCGCGGTGATCTCGATGAAGCCCACTGGTGTGATTTCG
>CAZPQQ010000080.1:0-14303 GCA_964588665.1 uncultured Dehalococcoidia bacterium
TAATTTCAGGCCCAAATGTGTCCCACTTTCGCTGACGGTCTACAGTCGGGCAGTATCGGCGTGATGGACGGGCCGGGAGCAGCTTGTGTGAGCCGGGATCGCTCAATCGGAACCGGCGGCAACTCAACGGATGAATGAAATAAGCGAAAAGCGAAGAAAGCTAGGTTCTCTCTCTGATGACTGCCGTCAGGTGATCGACTTGCGATTGCAACCTGCGGTTCTTCGCCCGCTCGTCGCTTAGGAGTTCAGTGAGCCGGAGAATAACCTCGACGCCGGCGAGGTTCACACCGAGGTCGTCCATGAGGCCTCGTATGCGACGAATGCGCTCGACATCCCTGTGCGAGAACACCCGCTGGTTGCCGCCGGTTCGCGCGGGCTCGATCAACCCCAGTCGCTCGTAATAACGTAAGGTCTGAGTTCGGACGCCGAGCATCCGTGCCGCAACACTGATGACGAAGACCGGTTCGTCTTGACCTAGGAGTTGTTGCATTTGGATTGCCTCTACTCGACTTCGGAGCGGAGTTCTTTGATCTTCAAGATCAATTCCGTCATCTCGTCGGTCAACTCGGTCGGAAGCTCGGGTCTGAGCGCGACGAACAGGTCACCCTTTGTATCGGGCGATCCCAATTTGGGCATCCCCTGGCCTCGAAGTCGTATGCTTTGGCCGTTCTGGCTGCTCGGCGGAACTTTCACGCGAATTCGGCGACCGTCCAGCGTAGTCGTTTCAGCTTCGCCGCCGAGGATCACGTCCTCGAACGGGATGCTGGCCTCCGTGTACAAATTGTCGCCCCTGCGTGTGAAGCTGTCGTGGGGCGTCACTTTGACGTTGAACATCAGCTCGGTGGCTTCATCAGGTGTTATGCGGATCGTGGACCCGTTGTCGACGCCGGGCGGTATGTTGACTTCGTAGCGGCGCGCCCTGCCGCTCACGGTTAAGGTGGCGACGACGGTTGTCCCTGTGAAGGCATCCTCAAGCGACACCTCGACGCTGGTCTCGCTCCTGATCCGCGAGCGCCGGCGTGAACGGCCCAGACCGAATGGATCGCCTCTGGCGCCCAGGAGGTCGCCGAGGTCCGTGTAGGTTTCCTGGCCGTAAGGGGAGCCTGCCGAGCCGTGGCTTGACCAGCCGAACGGCGAGCTGCGGGCGCGCCTGCTCTGCTCCTCTATCTGGTCGGCGTGCTTCCAGCGGTCGCCGTGTCGGTCGTACTTCTTGCGGCTGTCGCCGTCCGACAACACCCCGTACGCCTCGTTGATCTCTTTGAACTTGGCCTCTGCGCCTTTGTCGCCGGGGTTCAGATCCGGATGGAATTTCCGCGCCGCTTTCCTGAACGCCTGACGGATGTCTTTATCGGACGCGTTCTTGCCAACGCCAAGTGTGTCGTAATAGTTTGCCATGACGTGATCCCTGCATTGCTTCAAGTACACGATCATTGTAGCATCCATAGATGCAGCACATGAATAAACTTGATACGAACTAGATAATTCTATTGACAAGATAACATCATGAATACTATACTAAAGACCGTATGGCAGGGCGAATCCGGCCCTGTCAACGGTAGAACAGATCACAGAAGGAGACACACATGACACTACAGAGATTCGACCCATTCCGAGACTTTTGGCGGTTGGACGCCTCAGCGGGCATGCGGTGGAGGGACATCGGTCCTCGAGTCCGAACGGATCAGGGCGACAACTGGTCGCTGCCTGTCGACGTGGCCCAGGATGACGACACCATCACCGTCCGCGCCTCGCTGCCCGGCTTGAAGGCCGAGGACATCGACGTGAGCGTTGACGACGGGGTGCTTGTCATCGCAGGCGAAACCGAGGCGAGCTCCGACCAAGACACCAACGGCTACTTGCTTCGCGAACGGCGCTCCGGCAAGTTCCGCAGGACTTTGAAGCTGCCTGAAACCGTGGACGCCGACAAGGCCGAGTCCACCTACGCCGCCGGTGTCATCACCATAACGCTTCCCAAGACCGAGGCCCGTAAGGCCAGGCGGTTGACGGTCAAGGCCGGATAACCCGCAGCGAGCCCAAATTCAAGAGGCCCGGCGCAAGCTGGGCCTTTTTCTTTTGACTCGGTCCGACGTTATTCCGGGAGCGCACGCCAGTTGCTATAATACCCAGCGGAGGCACGCCTTGAAGATCTACACGAAGTCCGGCGACGAAGGGGAGACCGGGCTGCTTTTTGGCGGGAGGATGTCGAAAGACGACCCCCGCTGCGAGGTTGTCGGCGCCATGGACGCCGCCGTGTCTGCCATGGGATTGGCTCGTGCGCTGTCCGAAGACGATCTCGTCACAGAGACGCTCATGCGAGTCCAGCGAGAGATGTTCGTTGCCGGCGCCGAGCTTGCCATGGACCCGGATAACTACGCTGCGATGAGCCAGCGTCTTGCCACCGTGACCCCGGATATGGTGGCAGGCGTCGAGGCGACTCTCGACACACTCGACGGCCGTGTCGAATTGCCCCACGCTTTCATCCTCCCCGGCACGTCCCCGGCATCAGGCGCCATCGACCTGGCGCGGAGTATGCTGCGCACCGCCGAACGCAGGGCGGTGGGACTCAAGGACCGCGACCTTCTGCCGAATTTAGAGGTTCTGCGGTATCTCAACCGTCTCGCGGACCTGTTGTTCATGCTCGCGAGATACGAAGACAAGGACAGGACGTTGGACCTCGTGAACGAAGCCGATCGAAACAAAGGGCGGCCCAATTGACCGAACCTCGAATAGCCATAGTCGACTACGAAGCGGGGAACCTTCGCAGCGTTCAGAAGGCCCTGGCACTGTTCGGCGTCGAGCCGATCATCACCTCGGACCCGGCTCACGTTCGTGACGCGGACGCCATCGTGGTGCCTGGACAGGGCGCGTGCGACTCGGCGATGAAGCAGATGCGCAGTCGCGGCCTTGCGGACCCGATAAAAGAGTTCATAGCCAGCGGCAAGCCGTACTTCGGGATGTGCATGGGGCTGGAACTCCTGCTCGATGATTCGGATGAAGGCTCGGAGCCGTGTTTGGGCGTCGTTCCGGGACGTACGAAGAAGCTGCCGTCCGGGCAGAAGATCCCGCACATGGGCTGGAACGAGGTTCATTTCGAGATCGACCATCCCGTGTTCGACGGAGTGGCCGACAATTCTCACTTCTACTTTGTGCACAGCTACTATGCGGCGCCGGCCAGCGACGACGTGGTCGCCGCGACGACCGCCTACGGTGTGGAGTTCTGCAGCGCCGCCGCATGGGACAACGTGGTCGCGGTTCAGTTCCATCCGGAGAAAAGCGGCGACGTCGGCCTGCGAGTCTACCGAAACTTCGTAGAGCATGTCAGAGCCGATGCCAAGGCGTGGATTTAGCAGATGGAAGTCATCCCGGCAATAGACCTCCGAGACGGGAAGTGCGTACGGCTCTTCCAGGGCGACTACGCCAAAGAGACGGTGTACGCTGAAGACCCGACGGAAGTTGCCCGACGCTGGCTCGATTGCGGCGCCACGCGACTCCACGTGGTTGATCTCGACGGCGCCAAGGCCGGGGCGCCCGCCAACCTGGATGTCGCCGGCAAGATCGCGGCGACGTCAGGCGCGCCTGTCCAACTCGGCGGAGGCATCCGGACTCTGGAGATCGCCGTCCAAGCCCTTTCGATGGGCATCTCGAGAGTCATGATCGGCACGGCCGCGATCAACGACCCCGACTTCGTCGGCTTTCTGTGTCGCGATCACGGGCCGGAGTCGGTCGTCGTAACGGTGGACGCCCGCGACGGCTGGGTGGCCGTCGACGGATGGACGTCCGACACGAGAGTCGCCGCCACGGAACTGGTCGACGGAATGCAGTCCGTGGGCGTTGCGAACTTTCTGTACACCGACATCTCTCGAGACGGGACGCTTACCGAACCGAACTATACCGCCGTCGAAGAGATGGTCCGGCGCACGGACGGCGAGCTCATCGCGGCTGGGGGCATTTCGTCGATAGATCACCTGTTGAGTCTAGCCGAGATCGGAGCATCGGGCGCCGTCGTCGGGACCGCCCTCTACACGGGCGGCATCGACCTGGCCGCTGCAATCGAAGCCCTCTCGACAAAGGCGGACACATGCTGACGAAGCGAATAATCCCATGCCTCGACGTCGACCAAGGCCGCGTGGTCAAAGGCATCAGCTTCGTGAATATTCGAGACGCCGGAGACCCGGCTGAACTCGCCGCGTTCTACGACCGCGAGGGTGCCGACGAACTGGTGTTCCTCGACATCACAGCCAGTTCGGACGCTCGCAACATCATGCTGGACGTGGTCGAGCAGGTTTCGGAGCAGGTTTTCATTCCGCTTACCGTCGGGGGAGGCATGCGCGAGGTCGCGGACGTAAGGCGTATGCTCGAGGCCGGCGCCGACAAAGTGTCCCTGAACACCGCCGCTGTCCGGAACCCGGAACTCGTGGCCGCGGCATCGCAACACTTCGGGTCGCAGGCCATTGTCGTGGCCATCGACGCGGAGGCGGTCAAGCCGGGAGCAGAGCACCCTAAGCCTGCCGACGGATCGCTGGCGCTCAATTCGGAGTCGAGGTGGCAGGTCTACATCCACGGCGGCCGAACGCCGATGGGCATCGACGCGCTGGCGTGGGCCAAACGGGCTGACGAACTCGGCGCGGGCGAGATTCTGTTGACCAGCATGAACACCGACGGTCAGTTGACCGGATACGATCTGGACATGGTCCGCGTAATCTCCGACGCGGTGTCCGTGCCCGTGATCGCCAGCGGCGGCGCAGGGGAGCCGGAACACCTGCATCAGGCCGTGAAGACTGGTCACGCGGACGCGGTTCTGGCAGCCAGCATCTTCCATTTTGGCACATTCAGCGTTGGCGACGTGAAGGACTATCTGGCGGCGCGCGGAGTGCCAATCAGGCCGGTCCGTCCCTCGAATTAGGTCTCCATAGCATATCCCGTTCTCAGAGCTCGACCGCTGACGGCGCGCCGGGCCCAGCATCTCACTTGCCCTTAAATGCGGCAACCACATACCGTGTCCGCGAAGCGTCAATATCCGATACGAAGAGGTCACACGATGGAAACCATGCAACTCGACGACAAAGGACTCACTCCGGCGATCTGCCAGGACGCAAACACGGGTGAGGTCTTGATGCTTGGGTATTTCAGCCCCGGCTCGCTCAAGCGTACGCTGGAGAGCGGAGAGGTCTGGTTCTACAGCCGGTCCCGTTCCGACCTGTGGCACAAGGGCGAGATGTCCGGCAACTACATGCGCGTCAAGTCCGCGGCTCTCGACTGTGACGGCGACACTCTCCTCGTAAAGGTCGTTCCCGACGGTCCGATCTGCCACACAGGCGCCCAGACGTGTTTCTTCACACCCATGGACGAGTTCCCTGACGTCGCCCCCGCGGAGGGTGGACCTGGGATCCTCGAAGAGCTCTTCTCCGTCATCCAAGACCGCAAACGGGAAATGCCGGAGGGCAGCTACACCACAGAGCTATTCGAGCGAGGGCCGGACAGGATCGCCCAAAAGGTGATCGAAGAGGCCGGGGAGACCGCCATCGCCGGCGTGAAAGGCGAGAAAGCCGACACCGTGCGGGAGATGGCGGACATGCTGTACCACTCGCTGGTGCTGCTCGCCGCGGTGGGAGCCGCCCCCGAAGATGTGTGGAACGAGCTGCGGGGGAGACGCGGGTAACCGGACACAACCCATTTGTTCGTAGGATGCGCCGGACGGGGTGGCGACGAGGAGGGGCATTTTGTCTCGTGAGCCGTGCGAGAACTCTCACGGCCAGCAATCGACCGCGAGCAGCAAACATCTGAGCGCCGCGCAACATGACACGCTAAGCGATCAGGTTGCCGCCGTCAGGCTCGTGTTCCGCGTGCTGGCGTTCCCGATTTGGGCGCCGCTGTACGTGCTCAAGAGACTGAAGCGACGACGCGAGATGACGGCATTCGCGTCGGATTATGTGCGTGGTCGTGTTCACAGCGATCGGTTCGCGAACGAGATTGCGCTCGAGTGGATCACGAATCACCCTGGCGAATTCGTGCTGGGTGAGTACGACCCGAAGCTGCCTGCGCTTCGACGGACTTTCGTCAAGATTCTCAACCGCAACCGGTAGACGTCGCGCCCCGTTCCACCTTACCGCCGCTGGGCGTTCACTGGACGACAGGCCGGCGCCGGCGAGATCATATCGGAGTCTGCGGCTCCTCTGGATCGCTTGGTGGGGGAGGGGCGTCTGCGCCAAGATCTGTTTCGATGGCCAGCTCCATCGCCGCCACCGCCACCTCGATCTGATCGTCGTCCGGCCACCTCGTCGTCAGTTTTTGCAAAGCTAAATTCGGACTGGTGATGAGACTGACTAGAACGTTGTCCGAGTACTTTCCGCTCCAGCGGATGATCTCGTATGCGGCTGCCGCGATTAGCGGAATGAAGACGATTCGTGACGTAATCAGCCACCACAGCGGGTCTCTCGGCACGATGGCGAACACGATGATCGCCACGACCATCACGGTGAGCAGGAAAGCGGTCCCGCAACGGGGGTGAGCGGGGGAGTACTTTCGGATTTCGTCGATTGTAAGCGGGTCATCGTGTTCCTGGGCGTGGACGGTCATGTGCTCCGCGCCGTGGTACATGAAGACCCGATTGATGTCGCTCATCCGCCCAATGAGGTAGATGTAGGCGATGAACACCGCCATCCTGATCGCGCCCTCCGCCACGTTGGAGGCGATGTCGTTGCCGAACACCCCTTCCAACGGCCTGGAGGCGAACAGCGGAAGCAGAAAGAACAGGCCGATTGCGAAGACGAGGGCGAACAGCATCATCCCCGCCATTGAGACCTTCCCCAGCTCTTCATGCTCGGGCTCCGCATCTTCGGCCGCGTCAGGACTCTCGAGGCCGATGCTGGCCGAGTAGCTGAGAGCCCGCATTCCGAGCGCCAGGGTTTCGACCAACATGATCACGCCCCGAACGAGGGGCAGGCGGCGCAGAGAGCCAACATACAACGAACTCAACGGTCTGGTCTGGGTCGTGATTCGTCCGTTCGGCCTTCGAACCGCAATGGCGACGTTGCGCTGGCCCCGAATCATCACTCCTTCGAGTACCGCCTGGCCGCCGTAGCTGGGCTTGTTTTCAGTGGTCATGGACGCTGCTCTGTCTTCGATAGCTGAGTTGTGACGCTTAACGTGTGCCGAAAATCAGGAGCCGGGTGCAGCGCCCATCGCTCACCCCGCCTGCACATTCAGCCTGAACGCCGACTGCGAGCCGGCGATGTGACGGCGCCATGGCATGTTGGGCCGCTGTAGGTGTCGGTCCGACATCTCGGCGGCGCGTTGGATGTTAAACCAAAAAGGGGTGAGATCGAAAGCGCTCACCCCTCACTCTATAACTGTTGTCTTGGCGTCACTCCAAGCCGAAGCGGCGCTTCAACCTTTCGACACGCCCTTCGGTGTCGATGATCCGCTGCTCACCGGTGAAAAACGGGTGGCAGGTGGAGCAGATTTCGATTCGAAGCTCCGGTTTCGTCGATCCGGTCGTGTGAGTGGCCCCGCACGAGCAGATGACCGTCGCTTCTGGGTAGTATTCCGGATGTATTGCTGTTTTCATCTCTACCTAGTTTCCGGCGGGATATACGCTGGCAACCTTGCGGCCCAGCTTTCCCCACTCGAACTTCACGCTGCCGTCTATCAAAGAGAACAGCGTATGGTCTTTACCCAAGCCCACGTTCGTGCCCGGGTGGATTCTCGTCCCGCGTTGTCGAACGAGGATTGTCCCGGCCCGCACGACCTGGGTGTCGTAGCGTTTGACGCCAAGGCGCTTGGAGTTGCTGTCTCGTCCGTTGCGGGTGCTTCCGCCGCCTTTTTTATGGGCCATTGTCTGGTCTCCAGTCTTTCGGTTCGGCCTCTACGCCAATGAGATGTCGTTTACCATCAAATCGGTGTAAAGCTGTCTGTGGCCGTTCTTCCGCCGATACCGAGTCTTGTGCTTGTACTTGAAGATGATGATCTTCTTGCCCTTGCCGCCGCCGGCGATCTCGGTCACCACCTTGGCGCCAGGCACAGACGGCGTGCCCAATGTCACCTCGCCGTCGCGGGACACCAACCGGACGTCTGTCAGGTCGATCGTGTCGCCGACGTCGCCTTCGAGGGACTCGACCCGAATCGTGTCACCGGCCTGGACCCGGTACTGTTTTCCACCTGTTTGTACTATGGCAAAATCGTTCAATTGCATTGACCTCGGTAGACATTGTAGTAACGCTCGGACTGGTCAGTCAAGGTAATTTCGTCTTCGAAGCCCACAAGCGTCGAATCGGATGTTATTCACGGGCCCGATTCGGCGCCGCAGGGGGCCGCTCTTTGGCCGATGCCGGTCACCTTTTTGCGATTGCCATCATGTGGGGACTTGTCCACATGGCGGCGCGTTCGTGTTCGATCGTGCGAAGCAAGTCCATGAGACGCCGCCGGCGTGGGGCGTCCGACCACCGGACTTCGAAGTCTTTCACCATCCATCCAGGGCCTTGGATGGCGGTGGTTTCGACAATAGTGAAGCCAGCCTGGCTTATCTCATCCTCGAGCTCCTCCGGGGTGTGGAAGAACGCGGTGGTGAAGAACTCAGGAGAGCCTCTGGGGTTCCTGTGCTGTCCATCCTTCAGGCCTTGCTGCAAGATTTCGTAGAAATACGGGTCGTCGATCAGACCTTTGGTCAACCCGTCGAAGAGGGACGCAAATCGGTTGACGGCTGACACGAAAATCAGTCCACTGGGACGCAACACCCGATGCGCCTCGCGAAGGGCCGCCAGGCGGTCCGCTCGGTTCGTGAGATGGTACATGGGCCCCATCAACAGCAGCGAGTCGCAACTGTCGCTTCCCTGGGCCAGCGAGCGGGCGTCGCCCAAACTGACGCTGGCTATTGGCGTTGCGGGTTGGTCGCTCGATGCCTCGGCCGCCTGTTGGAGGTGCAGCGGCACTGGATCGACAAGATGGACTTCGTACCCTTCTCGCGCCAGCCAGCAGGCGTAGACGCCTGGGCCGCCACCGATGTCCGACACCACATTCGGCGGCGGAGGCAAGTGGCGCAGGATCAACTCGCGAGAGCGCGCGAACTCCAAGATTCCGGCGGCTCTTCGGGTCAGCCGCCCGCGCTCCTCGTAGTTCTCGCCGTAATGTCCGAGTATCTCCCGGTCAATGGAGAATCGTCTTTCGTTCATCGTGAAATACCGGTCCAAGCTCCCGGGGCGACTAACTCGGGTGGAAGACCTTCTCCGGCTTCCACTGGCCGTCTTCGGAGTCGATACGCACGATCGCGATGAATTGGCCGTCGGTTGTATACACCCGACAGCGTTCCTCTGGGACTGACGCGGGAATCCGTACGCTCGGAGGGATGGACCGGCCGTCGAAGACAAGCTTGCTGATCTCGTTGCCAACGACCACTGCCCGCATGGCACCGAGAACCACGTCTGGGGCGTGCACGCTGTCGGTCCACGTCCCGTCGGCAAACATGTCGTCGAGCGATTCGACGGCAATCGCATCGCGAAGCAAGAAAGGTCCGACTCGCAACCGCATCAAGGTCTTCATGTGTCCGCCGCAACCGAGCATCTGGCCGAGATCGTGGGCGAGCGAGCGCATGTAGAAACCCCGGCCGCAATGGACCTCGACCGTGGCAAACGGGGACTCGAACTCGGTCAGCTCTATGTCGTAGACGGTGACCTTGCGGGGCTCGCGTTCGATCTCGATGCCTTTCCGGGCAAGGTCGTAGAGGCGCTTTCCCTCTTTCTTGAGAGCGGAAAACATTGGCGGAACCTGCGGTATCTCGCCATGGAACGACTCCAGGGCCGTCTCGATTTGCTCTCTCGACACGTCAGTGCAGTCCGCGGCAGCGGTGACCTCTCCCATCGAGTCGTACGTGTCGGTGGTCACGCCGAGCTCGATGACCGAGCGGTACTCTTTCGTGCCTTCGATCAGGTACTCCATCATGCGTGTCGCCGGGCCGATGCAAACGGGGATCACGCCCGTGGCCACCGGGTCGAGGGTGCCGCCGTGTCCGACGCGTTTGATACCGCTGGCCCGCTTCGTCCGACGAACCACTTCCATCGAGGTCATCCCGTATGGTTTGTCTACGTTCAGGATGCCTGCCGAAAGCTTGGCGGTCACGATTCCGGGTTGTCGTCCGGCGCCTGGTCCGGAGTTTCTTCCGGCGGGATGTCGAGGCTGTCGATTAGCGCCAAAATCTCGTTGCCTTCCTCGATTGTTTCGTCGAGGATGAATCGGAGGGTCGGAATCATTCGGAGGGCGAGGCGGTGCAGGAGCTCGCCGCGGATGAATCCGGTCGCCGATTTCAGAGCCTTGAGCGTGTTGCGCTTGTCCGACTCGTCGCCGTAGACGCTGATGTACACCCTGGCGAACGAGATGTCCGCGGTTGTCTCGACTCGGATTACGCTGACAATTCCCGCAACGCGTGGGTCCTTGACCCCAGTCTGGATAATCTGGCTGATCTCGCGTCGTAGAAGCGAGCTTACTTGCTCGGACCTGCGGCTCATGAGTAAACCTCGGACTCGGACGCGAATGCCAAAAACGCGACGGTTGTCTGGATGATTCGTGGCGACGCGGGCGTCAACACGCGAGCGGCGGATGCCGCGGGCGCGACCTTAGCGTTGTCGAGGGTGTTGCGAAAGGCTGTCCGCTAGCGCACGCGTTCGGACCGGTAGGCTTCGACCACGTCGCCGTCTTCGAAGTCGACGAATCCCTCGACAGTGAGTCCTCCCTCGAAACCGGTGGCCACTTCCCGAACGTCGTCTCGGAAGTGCTTCAGGCTCGCGACCGCCCCGGTTGCGATCTCGGAGCCGCCTCGGATGATTCGAATGGACGCGCTGCGACTAATGGCCCCGTCGTTGACGTAGATTCCGGCGACTTTAGCCCGCCGACCGAGGTTGAACACGGCGCGAACGGTCGCTCGGCCCTCCAGGACATCTTCGTAGATCGGCTCCAAAAGGCCTTCGAGTGCGTTCTCGACGTCCTCGGTCAGATGGTAGATGACGTTGTAGTCGCGGATCTCGACGCCTTCCTGATCCGCCAGTGACTTCGCTCCAGGCTGGGGTTGCGAGTTGAAGCCGAGGACGATTGCCTTCGACGCGACGGCCAGCATCACGTCGCTTTCCGTGATGAAGCCGCTGGCCGCATGGACGATGTTGACTCGCGATTCCTCGGAGTTCAGCTTTTCCAAGGCGCCCTTGACCGCCTCGACGGTTCCCTGTACATCGGTCTTGACGATTAGGTTCAGCGCCTTGACCTCACCAATTTGAATGCGTGTGTGAACATCTTCCAGCGTCGGACCTGCGGCGCGCTCCATTTGGAGTTCGCGTTCGTACGCCGAGACCATCTGACGGGCGGTCTTCTCGTCGGAAACCGCCTCGAAAATCTGCCCTGCCTCCGGGAGGTCGTTGAGGCCGAGCATCTCGACGGGCCTCGACGGACCCGCAGTTTGGACGATGTCTCGGCGGTCGTTGAACATCGCTTTGACCCGACCGCGAATGCCGCCGACGACCAGATTGTCGCCCAGATTCAGCGTGCCGGTTTGCACCAGCAATGTCGCAACCGTGCCACGAGCACTCTCGCGCCGGGCTTCGACAACCACGCCTTTCGCAGTGCGCTCCGGGTTGGCCTTGAATTCGCCTATCTCTGCTGTGACGATGAGGTTTTCCAAAAGATCGGGTACGCCGGTTCCTTTCAGCGCGGAAACCTCGACCGAGATGACGTCGCCGCCCCAATCTTCGATGAGCAGATTTTGCTCGGCGAGTTGACGTTTGACCCGGTCGATGTCAGCGGACGGGCTGTCGATCTTGTTGATTGCAACTACTATGGGAACTTCAGCGGCTCGAACGTGGCTGATCGCCTCGATCGTTTGGGGCATGATCCCGTCATCGGCCGCCACGACCAGCACCGCCACGTCGGTCACCTGAGCGCCGCGCGCCCTCATGGCCGTGAACGCCGCGTGGCCGGGCGTGTCGAGGAACGTCAGCGTCGTGCCTTCGTAGTCGATCTGATACGCGCCGATGTGCTGAGTGATGCCGCCAGCCTCGCCGTCGACGACCTTTGTGTTTCTGATCCGGTCCAACAACGTGGTCTTTCCGTGGTCAACGTGCCCGAGAATCGTGAATACAGGCGGCCGCTCCACGAGTTTGCCCTGATCTTCTTGGTCTGCCGACAGCACCAGAGAAGCCGGCCCGGTGTCGGGTTCAGCCAACGGGAGGACGCCGAAGCCAAACGACGGGGCTACCATCGCGGCCATGTCATGCTCCATCACCTCGTTGATGGTGTACATGTAGCCGTTGCGCATCAGGTCTTTGATGATCTCAACTGCTCCAACATCCATGATCTCGGCGAGGTCGTGGACGGTGATAGCCGCCGGAACGTCAAGAGGCCGCATGCCCTGAGCCTGGATTGCGGCGGAGATGTCTTCTCGGGAATGTTCGGTTGTTGCCGTGTCGCCCTGACTGGAGCGCCGTGATCTGCTAGTCATATTCCCCTGTCTACCTCGATTCTACGTGTCTGTTCGCCTGGCTGGGTTGGCGTGTTTCGGCTTCTAGGCCCGGGCGTTTCCCGCCTCGACAAGCGCCTCGGTCAGCTCCGTCCATTTATCGTCGTCCAATGTCAGACGCAACGCGTGCTGCAGCCGGCCTCGTCTGCGGCCGTCGGGACCGCAATCAGAGTCTTGGCACAGATATGCGCCTCTGCCGTTCGCCTTGCCGGACGAATCCAATTTCGCTCCGCCCTCGGGTCCGGCCACGATTCGCAGCAGATCCCGTTTGGCTGTTTTTGTCCCGCACGAGACGCATGTTCTCAGCGGAACGTGGCGTTGTTTTGCCATCGTGTGGCGCTGCCTACCTCAGCTCGACGCGTTGCCGTCGAAATTGCCGTTCACACGTGTAATTCGGTCAGAAGTGCAACGAGTAAATCCAACGCCCACACCACCTCGAATTTCGCATGAGGTCTGGGCAGAGCGTCGAAGCCGAGTTCGCATGGTTATGTTCGCCGTGAACACGTCTGCGGCGCCTGAGGCAATGGCGGATGATCTTTGAGGTCCGCGCACCTTGTCCTTCGCGCCTCGACCAACCACGGAAATCAGGCTGGGCCGCCGGCACGACGAAACGTAAGCAGTTCGGGATAATTCCCGATCGAGTGTCCGTGCTATCTTCTGCGTCGGGGCGCTCCTCTGGACTTGCGTTTACGGCCGCGCCGATCGTCGCCGTCGGGGCCGCCGGATCTTCTGGCGCGACGAGCCGTGACACCGCCCCTGAGGCCCGTGATGTCTTCGGCAAACCGAATCACGCCTGGATCAGCGGACGCTGCGACCTTCGGCACCGACCAGATTCCATCCGGAACATCTCGTATCGACGGCTGTTCCGCTTCCTCCGGCTCTTCTTCCTCTTCGAGCTCGGGTTCCATGGCGTCCGCGGTGAGCTGTTCGAGAATCTCGGGCGCAAGATCTTCCGATTCGACCTCGGCAACCAGCTCGACGATTTCGGTCTCGGTCTCTTCTTTGGCCGGTTCGATCGTTTCGGCTATGGCCTCTTCGATGGCCGGAGGCAACTCGACGGCAGTCTCGGGTTCTTCGACAGACGGGGCTTTTTCGACCGTTTCCACCGTGGCGGCTATCTGGTCCGGGATCTCCGGAGCATCCGCCTCGACGACAACAGGCTCTTCCGCCGGCGCATCTGCAGGCTCGGCGACGGTCGCCGTAGCTCCTGCCTCGGCGTTTTCAGCCTGGATCTTCGCGCGCTCTTCGGTCATCGCTTCGGCCTCGGTCGTGCTCTTGATATCGACGTTCCAGCCGGTCAGCTTCGCGGCCAACCGGGCGTTTTGTCCGTCTTTCCCGATGGCCAGTGAAAGTTGTCTGTCCGGGACAACGGCGATGGCCGCCTGGGTCGTCGGGTCCACCTCGACGCGGACAACCACGGCCGGGTTCAGCGCATTTGCGATGAATCGCGCGGTGTCTTTGTTCCACTCCAAGACGTCTATCTTCTCGCCTTGGAGCTCGTTTACGATGTTCTGAATCCGAACGCCTCTGAGGCCGACGCAAGACCCGATTGGGTCCACGCCGTCCTGGCGGGCGCGCACACCGACCTTGCTTCGGAATCCGGCCTCCCGAGCGATGGTCACGATCTCGACGGCGCCGTTGTATATCTCCGGCACCTCCATCTCGAACAGCCTCTTGAGCAGGTCCTTGTCCGTTCTGGAAACGATGATCTCGGTGCCTTTGGACGTACGCTCGACCGTCTGCAGAAGAACTTTCATCCTCTGGCCCTGCCGGTATCGTTCGTTGGGCATCTGCTCGGAGTGAGGCATGA
>CAZPQQ010000081.1:0-14049 GCA_964588665.1 uncultured Dehalococcoidia bacterium
GTGTGGGTCCGCGCCGACTCGTACACGGCGTGGACCATTTCGAGGGCCTTGTAGCCGTTATGGCCCTCGCCTCGGAAGTCGGCGGCCTCACCTGAAACCCATTCGGCGACCCCGAGGGCTTGCGCGGCTCCAGCCTCGACCATCTCGAAGTTGTCCGCCCCGTATTTGACGTACTCACCGTCGAGCTTGTGTTCCTGCCATCCGTTCGTTTTGCCGTTCATGATCTTCATGTCGTTCACCGTAAGGTGGATCATCCCGTCACTGCCGTAGATTCGAGCGTCGAAGCTGGACTCCGGTGTGAGGCCCGAGAAGATCATCGCCCGACCTCCGTTGTCGAAACCGAACGCCGCAAGCGCCTTGTCCTCGATTGGGACGGCGCGAGCCCACTGGTCGGTTTCCCGCTCGACGCTGCCCATGACCCACTCGCACTCCGGATCGCCGAGCACGTATCGGTACATGTCCGCTTGATGGGACGAAAAGTTCGGAAGGCCGTCGCGAGTGAAGCTGGTTATCAGATGCGGATCGCCGATCTCGCCGTCGGCGATCATCCGGCGCGCCAGGTTGTACGAGGGCAAGAACCGCCGCTGGTGTCCGATGGCGAGCTTGACGCCGTTCCGACGGCAAACGAGCAGCATGTCAGCGGCCGCGCCAATCGACTCGGCCATCGGCTTTTCGCAGAGGACCGCCTTCACGCCGGACGCGGCCGCCGCAATGGTCATGGGCGCGTGGCCCTGGTCCCAGACGCCCACCGAGACGACGTCAGGCTTCGCCTTGTCCAGCATCTCTCGGGCGTCCGTGAAATGCTTCGGCTTGTAGTCGTCGTACTCGGCGAAGCTCGTGTCGAAGTCCTTCATCGCCTGAGGGCTCAGATCGGCGAGAGCGACGACTTCGTACTTCTTCGAGTTCAGGTACCCCAGCGTGTGGTTGCTGCATATCTCGCCGCAGCCGATGACTGCCGTGCGTAGTTTGTCTGCCAAAACGCGTCTCCGTTGTCTGATTTAGGCGCTCGCGACCCCGACGCCTACTCGATCAGATGCGCCTTCAGCACATCCTCGTCGAACTCAACGCCGAGTCCCGGTCCGGACGGCGGAATTATGTAACCGTTCTCGAGCACAAGCGGCTCTTTGAAGATCGTCTTATGGAGCGGCCCTTGGTTTGCTTCCTGAATCAAGAAGTTCGGAGAGCATGTGTCGACCTGAATGGCGGAGGCTGCGGCGATCGGTCCGCAGTACATGTGGGGCGCGATCATCGCATAGTGCGCCTCCGCGATTGCTGCGATCTTCTTCGCCTCTGTTATTCCGCCACACTGCCCGACGTCCAACTGAATAATCTGCGCCGCCTTCTTTTCAAGAACTTGCGAGAACTCGTATTTTGTGACCAACCGTTCGCCGGTGGCTATCGGAATGCTGGTGTGGGCGGCGACCCTGGCCATCTCGTCGATGTTTTCGGGCGGAACCGGCTCCTCGAACCAGAAGGGATGATACGGTTCTAGATAGTCGGCGACACGGATTGCGCTGTACGTGGTTAGCTGGCCGTGCGTCCCGATCCCCACTTCGAGCTTGTTGCCGACTGCGTTCCGGATGCTCTCGAATATCTTGGCCGCGTGTTCGATCTCCCACAGAGGGATGTCCCTGGGAATCGGGTACATCGGCATGAACGGGTCGAGCTTGCAGGCTGAGTTGCCCTCTTCGAGCAGCTTGGCCGCGACCTCGCCGGCCTCCTCGGGGTTCTCTTTGAACGCGCCTCCGGGCATGTAGGCGTAGGCTCGGAGCTTCTCGTGGTACTGTCCGCCGAGAAGGTTGTAAATGGGCAGGTTCGCCGCCTTGCCGACGATGTCCCACAGCGCCATGTCGATCGCGCTGATCACCGGAGTCGCGTAGAGGCTCGGGTGACGGAAGTCGTGACGGGACGCGTACATTCGGTCCCAGATACGCTCGATCTGAAACGGGCTCTCCCCGATGACGTACTGGCTCACCATCTCCTCGATCAGGCTGATCTGCGTCTTAAGATCGCCGAGGTTGCGCGAGTAGGAGCCGCCGGTGACGCGCTCGCCGAGGCCGACGATCCCTTCGTCGGTCATCAGTTGCAGAAACAGCAGCCATCTGCCGCCGATGTACGGCTCTTCGTTCTGGACGACCATTGTCTTTAGTTCGGTAACTTTCAATTCCTGCTCCTAAGTTCAATAGGTTGTGCCAGCGTCTCAGTGAAGGTCGTCGCATTCGGACCAACAGCGGGCAAACATAGCGCGTCGACATCCTTCGACGGGCTCAGGACGAACGAAACAAGTGTTTTTCCGTTCGTGGTGAGCCTGTCGAACCACCCCGACGTTTCCGCGTAGGTTGCGATATGTGCACTGAATTTACAACTCAGAACACTAGTCCGCTGCCCCCGACTGGGCGCGCTTCACGTTCTCGGAGCCGACGATGTCGGCGTCCTGCAACGCGCCGATCTCTTCGTCCGAATAGCCGAATTCGCGCAGAACCTCTTCGTTGTGTTGGCCGACGGTTGCGGACGCCGAGCGCACCGTGGGCGGCGTCTCCGACAGTTTCACCGGGAATCCGGTCACCTTGATATTGCCGTACGCCTCGTGCTCCATCTCGACCACCATGTCGTTGTGGATAACCTGTGGGTCCTCGAACATCTCGTCCAGCTCGTACACCGGTCCCGGCGGGATGTTGTGTTCGTTGAATCGCTGTTCGATTTCGTCTCGGGTATATTTCTTGAACGCTTTGACCAGGATGCCTCGGAGCGCGTCAGCGGCATCTTCGCTCATCCGCCGCTCTCTGAATCGATCGTCCGCTGCAAGCGAGGGATCGATGTCCAGCGCTGCGAACAGGTTCTCCAGAGGATCGGTTCTCACTCCCGAACCAGCGTTCAACGCCCACCACTTTCCGTCCTTGCACTCGTACAGGGCATAAGTCGGGCCGCTATTCGGGTGGCCTACGCCGTGCTTGGTTCGCTCGAACTTCGTGCCCTCGTTGAGCACCGCGGAGTTCTCCTGGATGTGACTTGCGATCATCGCGTTCAGAAGCGACGATTCGACGACCTGCCCTTCACCGGTCTGTTCTCGGGCCGCGAGCGCCGCCATGATTCCCTGGGCGAACAGCATCGCGCCGAGATAGTCGGCGATCCATGTGCCGGTGATCGTAGGGAGACCGTTTCGATCTCCGGTCATCGCCGCCAGCCCGCCCATCGCCTGGGCCAGCAGGTCTTGTCCACCGCGCTTCTCGTACGGGCCGGTCATGCCGTATCCGGATGCCGCTGCCCAGATGATCCGGGGGTTGATCTCCTTCAGCTTCTCATATCCGAAACCGAGGCGTTCCATGACGTTCGGACGGAAATTGGAGGCCACGATGTCGGCGTCTTTGACGAGCCTGTAGATGATGTCCCGGCCCTCCTGCGTGCGGATATCGACGCTGAGGCATCGCTTGTTCCTGTTGATGGACATCCAGAAGTAGCTCATTCCGTTGATCTGCGGCTGCTGTCTGCGGCCGATCTCGCCCATGTCCATGCGCTCTACTTTGATCACGTCGACGCCGTAGTCGGCAAGGACCTGCGTGCCGGCAGGGCCTTGCTCCAACTGCGTGAAGTCGATCATTCGGATGCCGTTGTACGGTAATGTCATATCTGTTCTCCTTCACACTGGTGAGCCGGGTCCTGATTCGAACACCGCCCCGATCTACTCGCTCTCCCAACATCCGGACCCGTCGATTATCCTCCCTTTGACGGCAGGCTGACAATCGCCTTGCCCACGGTCACTCTTTTGCCGTCCTGGTTCTCGACCCAGAGATCGCACTCGACCAGGTCTTCGCCATCCTCCCGGTACTTCCTGACGACTACGCCGTTGGTCGTCAACACGTCGCCGGGAATCGTGAAGGCGCGGTACTGCGCCGAGAGCTTCTTCAGGAAGCCGTTGGGCCCGTACCAATCGGCGAGCGACTTGCCCATGAATCCGGCGGTCATCGCGCCCTGTCCGAACACGTCGGGCAACCCCCGATCGATCGCCTTCTTGTAGTCGTAGTGCACGTCGGCGAGGTCGTTGCTCCCCCAGGCGTACCGGACGATCGCCTTCAGAGATTGTTCGTTGGTGAACGACGGAAGCGGCGATTCCAGTTCAACGTCTTCGTAATATCTTTGCGGTCTCATATTCGTATCCTCTCCGGGTGGCGCTCGCTGTCAGAGATCGGCGCCGGCGGCTATTCGGTTGGGCCTTCGTAGTTCACCTGGGTGTATCGGTGGATGGACACGACTTCGTTGCGCTGGTTCCGAATCGTGTTGTCCACCCTCACGAAGAGCATGCGACCGATGCCCGGCCGACCCTGTTTCTCCCAAATGTCGCCCAGGGTCGTGGTGACCATAAGCACGTCGCCCGGTCGCACCACTTTGAACGCCTCCCACTCGTCTCCGGCGGCGAAACCAAGCTTGAATGGCCGTTCGAATGGCAGAGAGGCCTCTTCCAACGTCGGAGAGTGGCCGTCGATCATCGTTGACTGGGGCGTGATCGAGATCATGAACGTCGGCGGCGCGATCGAGCTTCCCCAGCGGGTGCCCTTGCCGTAGTCGTCGTCCACCCATAGCGGATTCGTGTCGCTCACTGCCGTCGCGAACTTCTGAAGGGCCGACCGGTCGACCGCCCCGGCGACGTACGTCTCGCCAAGCGGTTTGCCTATCGCGGCTCTCATTCCGTCGGTGATAATTGATTCAGCCATCTGTTCAATGCCTCCTGATTGCTGTCGTCCTATCATGGAAGGTTCGCGACAATCGTGAGCGTCCGACGTCCCTTCGACAGGCTCAGAGCCCGCCCTGAGTTTACCGAAGGGGCGAACGGAGCGTTGGTTTTTTCCGTTCGTGGTGAGCCTGTCGAACCACAGCTTCGCATCAACACGAGACGCGAATACGGCCCGATCCTGTGAGCCGAGACACTGTGTATCGATTCGTCATTCGGTACGTTGCTTCATCACGCCGTCGTCGATGAGATCGTTGACCTCGGAGCCCGAGTAACCCAGCCACTCCGCGATCTCGCTGCTGTGCTCGGCGAAGCTTGGCACTGGGTAGCGCACCGACGGCGGGGTCTCGGACAGCTTGAACGGTGTGTTGAGCTGGCGTATCGGCCCGCGCAACGGGTCGTCGATCTCCGCGATCATGTCGTTCTCGACAAGGTGCTCGTCGTTGGCTATCTCGAGCACGCTCTTCACGGGACAGACCCAGTGGGCGCCCTTTTGGAGTTCAGTCACCCAGTCGTCCCGGTCGCGGTTCAGCATCGCCTTTTCGAGCACCTGACGCGCAACTCTTCCCGATGCACCGCGCGTTGCTCTCCGGTGTTGAACCTCGTGTCTTGAGTCAGTTCAGGCATCCCAATGCGCCCGCAGAAATCGTCCCAGGCGTTCGGGTTTCCGCTCGCTATTCCCGAGATTGCCAGCTCTTTGCCGTCCTTGGCCGTCCAGACGCCGTAAGGAGGCGGGCTGAGGCTGTTTCCGGGACCCGCCTTCGGGACTTCGCCACCGGTGCCCAGAGCCATGCCCATGTAGTCGGGGTGCAGCGCCATGATTCCCGCCAGCAGCGACGTGTCCACGCGCTGTCCGCGTCCCGTCTCGTACCGAGCGTAGAGCGCGCTGACGATGCCGAGAGTGGCCAGGATACCCGTGACCGCGTCGCCGACAGACGCCCCAGCCGGAACCGATCCCCGAGGATCGCCTCTGAAACCGGTGAGGCTCACCAACCCGGCCATCGCCTGCGCCTGCAGGTCCTGCCCTGGCCAATCGCGATACGGGCCTTTGTGGCCGAAACCGCTGATCGAGCAGTAGACCAATCGTGGGTTCAGATCCGCGAGATCTTCGTAGGTCATGCCCATGGCCTCGACGGTGCTGGGCCGGAAGTTGTTGATGAACACGTCGGCCCGTTTCACCAAACGCATCACGAGTTCCATGCCTTTGGGGGAGCGCATGTCGATGCCAATGCTACGCTTGTTGCGGTTGACGCCCATGAAATTGAACGGGTCGCCCCCTGTTGCATGGCCGGCGCCGCCCGCTCGACGATAGCGGTCGCCGTTTAGGTTCTCGATCTTGATCACATCCGCGCCCAGGTCGCCCAGGTACATCGTGCAACTCGGCCCAGCGAATATGTGGGTTATGTCAGCGACCACTATCCCGTCCAGGGGACCTGTCATGGTCGGCGCCTCCTTACTTTGATTCTCCGTGTGCCGTTGCCTCGCTGGATTACTTCGCTCGGTTCAGCGACGGCGTTCGTGAAGTTACTTATCGTCGGCGACGTTCCCGTCGACCACCCAGTCCCACATCGTCGCGGCCTGATCGACGGTCTGGTCGATGTCCTGATCCAGCAGATATCGTTCACGGACCAACGCCTCCGCGGCCTCTCGAACCTGGCTTAGGTACTCATCCTTCGAAGCGTATCGTTCCTCGACAGAGAGCCGAGGGTCGCCCGACGCATCTCGGCCGGCTTTCGTCGCAGCGAATGGCATCGTGGCGCCGGCGAACATAAGCGGCTGTTCGTCGCCACCGATGTCAGGGTGTCGCAGTGTCCATCCGGTATGGGTTGCAAGCGGAACCGACACGTCGGGAAGCCGGACGCCCGCGAGTTCGTTGCCGTCCGCGTCCACCGCGGATACCAGCCCGCCGAACTCTGCGCCGACGACGGGCGGCAACTGGGTCGGGTGCTCGTTGCCCGGCTCCGCGGCGTACTCGCGTCGCCTCGGCACGGGATGGTGTGCCGGGTAGTGCGAGTCGGGTATCCCGTTGAACACGGCTTTGAGCGACTCGGTTGTCACCGCTGTGCCGTCGGCCACCCGCCCGTGTGAGCTCGGAGGAGGCTCGATGCCCTGGCCCGCCCACAGATCGAGGTTCAGCAGGCAGGCGCGCAGAAGCGGTGCGTAGTCGACCACGTTACGGATGTTCATCGAGCGGTTGTCGCCCTCGCCGGAATAGGCGTTGTCCGTGGGCGGCCAAGTGCCGATGCCGTGCTCCGTTCCCGCGAAGTGATACACCCTCGCGTTCGGTCCCGCGTCGACGTCCTGGCGTCCGTCGGGGTCGGTGTGGACCAGTGACGCGTCCAGCCGGTGGTACTCCGCCGATGTGTTGGTGTAGAACACCTTTAGCGAGCTGCCACGTTCGTCAAGGCGTCGATGCAGCGAGTTGGTCTCTTCGGTCTCGACGTCGGTCGTGACCGTCGGCGCGAACGGGAAGAGTTGGTGGAGCATGTTGTTGCGGTCTTTGGAGTTCTGGCCAAACCGCTGGTTGAACTCGCCGCGCATGCCGCCCGCGACATTCGAAATGATCCCGTCGAGCGACTCTCGGCCCTCTTCGTCGAGGTTGAAGTCGTTGTAGACATAGGTGCGCAGGTACCGTCCGGTCTGCGAGTGGCCGTAGGCGTAGGCTCGACGAGTACCCGGCGCGGGGCTTTTGGCACCGTCCGAGCCGTACTTGATCCACGAGACGCAGTCGCGCAGACCGGCGAAGCTCAGCCCAAGCACTCGCGCTCCGACGCCCGTGTAGACGATCTGGTACAGCAGACCTTTCTCGAAGCCATCCTCGGAGCAGATATAATCGGTGTCGGCTACATACGTGCCGTCGTCCTCGATCCGCCCGAAACGCCACGCGTCACGAGGCAGGCGCCGCGCCGGACCGTCCGGCATGTCCCGCACCTCGACGAACGCGTCCGCCTCGTCCATGTCGAAGGCGGGATACGGCTTGTGATTTCTGTCCGACAACTGGAGGTTCAACGTGTCCACGGCAGGTTGAAGCTGGCAGTACACGCGGTCGATCACCGGACCGCCGTCAGGCGTCACGGCGTCGGGGCCCTCCATCTTTATCAGCGCCGGGATCGGCGGGGCGTCCACCTGCCAACCACAGGCCACGACCACGTACCCCTGTTCCATCAGAAATCCGTTGCCCAGCGAGATCGGCGCGTCGACGGGCGTACTCTCGTCGATCGCCATTCGCGGCGCCTCGTTGAGATTCCGAAGCACCAGCCGATTCCCCCGGTTCACGATATCCAACAACATCCGACCCGAAGCTTTGCCCCGGTCCACCGGCAAGATGATCGACGCGTCCGCCGAGAACTCCACGAGCCCATCCGCGTTCCTCGGCGCGAGCTCGACGTCGGTGATCCGCGCGTTCGAGTCATGCTCGGGATCGACGGCAAACCGCAACGTCCCGCGCAACTCCTCGTAAGCGCCAACGTCGCCCCACGCCCGCCCGCCCTCAAGCACACGCTGAAATTCAATATCGAACCCGGTAACCGGCATGTCGCGATCCTTCTCTGGCGTGATGGCGCGGAGTGCTGCGAATTGGTCGCCGCCAGTATACACCAGAGCGGGGTTGGATTCAGGGGAATGAGGGAGACGATTGGAGGGGCGATGCTGGCGGTACATATCAGGGACAATTCACCGACAGGGGGTGCATGTGCGAATTCTGGTGCTGATCTCCGTTGCCCCGGTCAAGAACACTAGTTTGTGACAAGGTGAACACTAAGTCCGCGCCGAAGCCGAGGACCCCCGGTACCGGAAGACCGAGTTTGACAGGGCCGATAGCAGCGTCTGTTCTTTCCAGTTGGATCTGGAACAACGGCGCAGTACCCCGTGCATTGAGTGGCAAACTCGACCCTCGATTAGCTAGACTTAATGATGGAGGGAACGTGTGGGACCGACCACATTATTCGACAAATCGTTTCTTCAATCGCTTACGGTTGACGAGTCGGTATGGTTTGACCATTTCTTCATCACGAATGTCTGTCCATTGTTTTATGTTGAGACGCTGGCAGATCTCGACAAGAAGATGAAAACGCGCTCTGCCGAGCGCGAAGTCGCAATAATCGCAGGTAAGTTCCCTGAGATGCATGGAATGCCGAACGCTCACCACGTTGGGCTTTGCTTGCGCGATTTGCTCGGCGATGCGGTCCCGATGACCGGTCAGATCTACATTACGGGCGGCCACCCCGTGAATGTTGGTGGCACGACCGGCACCGTGGTCGAGCAATCACCCGAGGCCGAAGCATTTTTGAGATGGCAGAAGGGCGAGTTTTTGAACGTAGAACGCCAATTTGCTCGAGCGTGGCGGGATGGGTTGGCGGCGCTGCCTTTGACGGGGGTTGCTGAAAGATTCCGAGAAATGGGCATCGACGCGAAACTGTGCCGGAGCATGAAAGATGCCAAAGCCCTGGCCGAAAACTTCGTATCGGGCAGTGTGGATTCGTTCGCTCAATTGCAGGTGGCTCTGTATTTCCTGCAAGTCCCGGTACAATGGCATTCGCGAATATTACGACGTTGGTCTCAGGCTGGTCGTCCAGCGCTGGCCGTTTTTGCGCCGTACGCCAGCTATGTGTTGTCAGTGGAGCTATTCTTCCACGTAGCTGTCGCGGCGAATCACATTTCTGGCGAGCGTTCGTCGAACCTTGTCGATATCAGCTACCTGTTCTACCTTCCGTTTTGCATGATGTTCGTTTCGAATGACAGACTCCACCAGAAATGCGCGCCTTTGTTCTTGCGTGGTGACCAGGAATTCGTTTGGGGCCTTGGTTTGAAAGGCGGCCTCACAGAACTGAACAGTCACTATCAACAACTGCCTGACGAGGTTAAACAGGCGGGAGTTTACTCGTTTGCCGACGGTCCGGCTCGCGTTGGAAGTTGTTTCGTTGCAAAGTTGCATGAGAGGCTGCTTCTGAAGTCGTGGGAGTGGTTTCCGGAACGGAAAGAGAGGTCCTCACCTGAAACCGGCGAAGACGGTCCGCCCACCGCCGAAGAGATTCAAAGGATGGCAGAGGCCCCGGGCGTACCATCAGTCGATCTGGCCGAGGGTCGCACGTACAACGACCGGTTTGTGATCGAACACCGAGCGACCACAAAAAAGGGTTCCTGGCACCAGATCCCAAAGGATGCATAGCCCCGGTCAGCGGGCATTGCGTGCAGGGCAGTTCACTTAGTCGACAGTCAGGTTGTGGCCCAGCTACATGTCCTCAGACCCGAGGGTTGGCATCCAGTCGAAATCAGTTCTTTGTGAAAGGCTCATCGCCACCGCCTATCGTTTTGGAGATCAGGACTTGCGGTGGCCACCCACCGTTGCGATGATTCGATCACGCGTATGTCGATCCCACGCCACGGCGCATGAAACCGCCTGCAAGATCTCACCTCGTCTCGCCGAGATAATTGTACAGAAACGGCTCATCGCGCCAGTCGCCGACAACAAGCTTCACGTCTTGACGATTGTGTCGATGTCCGCGCCGAATTGTGGCCACACGGAGGTTGCCCCGTTTCCCCTCGGACTCGATGACGCGAGAATGCGACCTGGACATGTCCGCGCTTGACATGCCGACGTTCTGAGTCAAACTACGTGGTAGGCATGTTCCCCCGCCGCCCGTGGCCATACAGCAACTCGCCCCACTTCCTACGCCTCGCGTCCCAGCGTCTGATCCCCCTCCAGCAACTGATGCCAGCCGTCCTTGTCGTCGATCTCGTAGTTTTCGGCGTGGCCGCTTGGTTGCCAGCCGAGGATCTCTTTGGGGTGGTCGATGTCCCGCCATCGAAAGCGGTTGTCGGAGATCGCGTTGAAGACGTCGAACTTGAGACTGTCCGGCGCTTGGACGCATCGGTCGATCATGTCGTATCGGTCCGAGCGCCAATGGCCGAGCGCCTTGCGATGATGCTCATCCGTCATGAGCTGTCAGGCTTTCGACCGCCTGGCGCGATATGGGGATCGCTGAGTCCGACACCGCAGTCGACGCTTGTCTTCGGGTGGTGTAGGCTTTCCGGGAAATCCAGACATGATGAGGTGAACGACGATGGGACGGCTCGATGGCAAAGTAGCGGTAATTACAGGTGGAGCGGGCGGTATCGGTCGGGCGGCGGCGAGGCTCTTTGTCGCGGAGGGCGCGCGGGTTCTGTTGGTCGATCTCGGCGAGGCTGATCTGCAAGCCGTAGTGCAGAGCCTTGGGGAAGGCGCGGCCAGTTATGCGGTCGCCGACACCACCCAGCCCGATCAAGTCCAGGGCTTCGTCAACTCGGCGGTCGAACGGTACGGCGGCATCGACATATTCTTGGCCAACGCAGGGATCGAAGGCGAATCTCGCCCGATCCCTGAGTATTCTGTCGACGTCTTCGATCAGGTCCTGGCAGTGAACGTTCGTGGCGTCTGGCTCGGACTCAAATACGTGATCCCAGTCATGGAGAGCCGTGGCGCTGGCAGCATTCTAATCACGTCTTCGACGGCCGGGATTCGAGGTTCTCGGGGCATGTCGGCATATTCGACGAGCAAGCACGCGGTGATCGGGATGATGCGCACCGCAGCCATGGAGTGCGCTCCGATGGGCATCCGGGTCAACTGCGTCAACCCTGCCCCGACCGAGACACGAATGATGCGATCCTTGGAGAACATGGCCGCGGCCAACCGATCGATAACAGTGGATGAGGCCAAGCAAGCCTCAGCCGCTCGTATCCCCCTCCAACGATACGGTGAACCCGAGGAGATCGGAAATCTGATGCTCTTCCTCGCCAGCGACGAGAGCAGCTTCTGCACCGGAGGAGTCTACATGGTGGACGGCGGTACGTCGGCGGGGAGCCCCTAACGGGTGGCGGCCACGGAGCGATGGGCGCCCGAACCGTGTTGGTCCCCCTGGGACCGGCCGCGTTCAAGCGTCCGCTGAGATTCGAGAACGAACTCGACGGCCGGATGTCCCCGGTACCGCCTATACGAGCCTCTGCAAATTCGCGATGCATCGCATCCGGACAACTTTCTGGCGGAACCCGAACTGGCATGGGACAAAACGGTGGACTGCCTGTGTATTTGGCGTCTAGCCCGCCATGTACTCCATCACCTTGAGAGTCAACGCCACATCCGCACGTGCACGATGCAGATCAGGCGGCAATGCGATGCCGCACTGTAGGCCCGCGGCGTTGAGACTTTGCCAGGCGTACGATCCTCGGGAGCGGTTCCATGCACCGTAGTATTGTGCGTAGAGTTTCATCGCGCAGAACGTGTTGCGCGATATTGAATGCAGGGCGCCCATATCGGCAACGCCTGCGGTTTTTCCAGACTGACGGAGTAACCGCAGGTCGAAATCTGAGTTAAAGATAACGACCGTTCGCCCCACGAGGGTAGTCGTCAGTTGAGGCCAAAGGTGTTCGAAACCAGGCGCGCCGTCAACTTCGTCATTCGTGATGCCATGGATTTCGGTGACTTCCGGAGGGATCGAGCCGACCGGATTTACGAGTTGATCGATCAAGGTTCGCCCATGCGAATCCATCACCGCGATTTCGCATATCTCGGCGTCGCCCTGGAGGCCGGTGGTCTCGGTATCCAAGATCAGCGGATCCTGTTGCATTATCAATTTGGCCTGAGCTGAGGCCATTTCTCGGGCCTGTTCATGGTTAGTCAATCTGGTCTCCTTGCCGGGTGTCGCTGGAGCGGATGCCACGAGAACCGCCAACAGCGCCGACAATATCTCATTTCCAACTGCTGTCTGCAATCCCGCCGCAGGCCTCTTCGCATCCATGCAAGCGCAATAGCCGCTCTGCCGCGGCGACTCGGCCCTTCGTCCTCACCAGGCGCTTTTTGAGAAACGAACTCGTCGAATTTGAGGTCGTCCCGGAGCTTGGAGGCATCGGTCGATCATGTCGGTGCAGGCCCGCTGGTTCAGGTAGCCGGGGTAGTGGACTGAGAGCGTCGGGCGGTTCTCGACGACGACGGCGCCCTGGCGGATGCACAGCACCGACACGTCGTGAAATGTAACGACATTCTCGATGATCTTCGGGTGCGCGGCGTGCCTGTGTTCACACACGACGTATTGCCGATCCTAGCGGGATCCGAATCAAAAATGGACAGCCGATCTGCGATCGTGCTCTGACACGATCATGACGAGCCCACGCCATGTTGAGCTCTTCGTTACGCGCGGGGCCGGACAAATCGCGCTCGCCGAGTTTCTGGCCAAGGTATGAGGAACATGTCGGGGGCGAGGCAATAGGTCCGGACTGCGGCACACGATATCGCTTGGCTGTTTTTCGGGGGGGGCAATGCTGGAGATCGGCGCCTTGGACTTCCTCGAACCGAATTAAGGCCCCGGTTTCGACACACACCTACTCGGATATTGAAGGTAGCCGTGCTGAGCTCAATGCTGGACTGGCGCTGTTCGTGTTTCCTATTCGGAGTTCTTGTCCAGCCAGGACGCCAGGTCGACACCCATATAGCGGACGCCTCGGGCAAAGACCATCCCGGGTTCCACTTGCATGGTTCGGCTATGAATCGGAACAGCGACCGAACGGACACAGAGCCAATGACCCTCGGGGGTTAAGCTGAACGCGCTGGCAAAATCGTCCTCCATCGAGCGTTCTTTCACCTCGGACGGCGACGGTTGAGGGGCTCGTTGAGGAAACGTGAATCTGGGCACGTATCTGGGTCTGTCAATGGCCTGTGACGGCCGAGCCCGCCTGGCGGTCGGCGCCGTCCTGACGGTTGTTATCTTCCGGATCCGACGTCGCAGACGATAACCTTGACTGTTTGCCACGGTCGTCGCGCCGCGTCGATCGCGCCTCTTCGGTCGGGTGTTGTGTGTACTGCTCATCAGGACATCCCTTCATCAAATGGGACGGATAGCGAGATTGCGTTGATTTCAGACTATCAACACACGCTGTGGATTTGTAGTGGGTTACATACAATATGGTTAGGTATGCGCCGTATGTGGGCGAAAACGGGGCATGACGGACTCCACCTATGAGGTTTGACGCCCAGGCTTGCAACGGAGGAAATTCCCTGACGAAACAACCCTCCCGAGGATGCTTGGCACTCCTGTTGGCAGCCGCGCGAAGCCATGCCTACTCTGCTCAGCGTCCTCTGAGCTGGCTCAGCCCGCGAGCGAGTTCCCGCTATCTTGTGCCTTTTCATGCGCACAACCGCGCGCCAGACCTACCGCCGCAGCTCTTGATCCCCCTCCAGCACCTGATGCCAGCCGCCCTTGTCGTCGATCTCGTAGTCTTCGGCGTGGCCGCGGGGTTGCCAGCCGAGGACCTCTTTGGGGTGGTCGATGTCGCGCCAGCGGTAGCGGTTGTCG
>CAZPQQ010000082.1:0-667 GCA_964588665.1 uncultured Dehalococcoidia bacterium
CGAGTGCAATGAATCCGACCGACCTGTTGTTGCGATACCCCGCCAATGCGACCTTGTCCGACGGGTCAACGATTACGATCCGGCCGCTGGCGTCGGACGACAAGGTCGAGCTGATGCGGTTCTTCACTCGGGTGCCCGAGGAGGACCGCTTCTATCTGCACGACAACGTCACCGCGCCGGAGACGATCCGAGCGTTCACCGACCACATCGACATCGAGCGCACCATCCCGATAGTCGCTGCACGGGACGACGGCAGAATCGTCGCGGACTCGACGTTGCACCGAAGCCGCCGGACTGCCCTCAAGCACACGGGTGAGCTCAGGGTCGTGGTCGATCCTGAGTACCGAAGCAAAGGACTCGGATCGAGGCTGATCCACGAACTGGTCGAGCTCGGACGCGGACTGGGGCTGAGGAGTCTGATATTCGAGCTGGTGGACCTCAGAGAACAGCGAGCGATTCAAGCCGCCGCCAGCGCCGGTTTCCGGGAGGTCGCAGTCCTCAAAAACCGGGTCATGGACATGTACGGCAGCCTCCAGGACTTGATCGTGCTGGAGCTTTCTCTTACCGACGACGAGATCGGCCACCTGGAGGGTTGAGCAGCGGTGGGGCGGTGGGGCGGCACGGCTTGGCCCTGAAAGGGCCAGAGCACCCCGGCTAGCGGCGGGCT
>CAZPQQ010000082.1:767-13735 GCA_964588665.1 uncultured Dehalococcoidia bacterium
CGGTTCTCCTTAGGCGAATCTGCCTTAGGCATGACCTTCAGGCCGACCCGTTCCCGCGGCAAAGCTTGGCCCTAAAGGGCCAGAGCTCCCGGACAATGGTGGGCTCGGTTCTCCTTAGGCGAATCTGCCTTAGGCATGACCTTCAGGCCGACCCGTTCCCCACGCCCCAGCTATTCGTCGTCCTCGGGGAGGCCGGGACGCACGATGTACTCGTGGATAGCCGCGCCTATCGGACCGCCGATCAACGGGCCCGCGATGTAGACCCAGAAGCCGTTCGAGGGTCCGGGGATAGCTATCGAATCCCATCCGGCGATCAACGACACGAGCCGCGGGCCGAAGTCGCGGGCGGGGTTCCAGCCCGCTTGGGTCAACGGCGCGAATAGAGCGATCAGCGCCGCGACGGTGAGTCCGATCAGAATCGGCGTCATGTTCGCCCCGCTCAGACCGCCGTTGCGCTTCTCGGTTAGGGCGAAGATCATCAAAACAAGGATGGCTGTCCCGAAGGCTTCGACGAACAGCGCACCGCCGACGCCAATCAGCGAGCCGGCCGCTTCACCGGCGCCGAACACGTCCGGGTTCGGGAAGTACTCGCCGAAGACCATGGCCGAGTGCTCGCTGCCAGCTTCGCCTCGCACCAGCCCTCGGGCGTCCTCGAAGCGGTTGATCAACGTCCGGAATATCGCCAGGACGCTTAGGCCCGCCAGTACGCCGCCGGAAATCTGTGCGATCCAGTATCCGGGCAGCAGCTTTGGCGAAAACGCCTTGGGCCTGAAGATCGCGAACGACAGCGACACCGCCGGGTTCAGGTGCCCGCCGGACACGTTGGCGCTCACGTAGATCCCCAGCGCGACGCCGACAGCCCACACGGCCGCCACCTGCCCGAGGCCGGAGAGAGCGTCGGTCAGAACCGCGACTGCCACCGAAGCTGTGCCAAATAGCACCAGGACGTACGTTCCGACCATCTCGACGGCGAACACCCTCAGGAGTTTGGCGCTCACCCACTGCTGCTTATAGTCGCTCTGAATTTCTTCAGCCATTTCATTAGCCAAACTAGCAAATCACATGGGGGAATTCAAGAATTGTACCGTGCATTTGGTGCGACTGTACGGCGTTCTTGATGGCCTGAACACTGCGTCGTAAAACGTGTTCAATCACTCGAATCTCTGATCGCGTATAATGTCCAAATTCGGCGTCTCGGCGCCGTACTTTAAGGGGGATAACAGGTGGCAAACGAACCAACGAACCAACTGGTGACGTGGCTGAACGACTCCGTGGCGCAAGACCCCGCGGCTACGGGCGGCAAAGGCTCGGCTCTGGCCCGCATGATCGATAAAGACCTGCCAGTGCCTGATGGTTTCGTCGTGACCAGCGGCGCTTTTTTGATGTCCGCCTCCGTCGAGCTCCTGATGGCCCTGATGCCCATACTGCAGGCCAAGGCCACCGACATCGACGCGATCGCGGAGGCGTCGTCGCGGGCCGCCGCTGCAATCGGCGAACTGGAGATCAGCCCGATGCTGCTGGACGCCATGACAGCGGCATATGACTCGATGAGCGGCGACGCGGTGTCGGTCCGTTCGTCGGCCACCGCCGAGGACATGGCGGATGCCAGCTTCGCCGGTCAATACGACTCTTTCCTTAACGTACTGACCTTCGACGACGTCATCGGGCGGATGCGCGATGTCTGGGCTTCACTGTACTCCACGCGCGCGATCGCCTATCGCATACATAATGGCGTGCCCAACAGCTCCATCGGGATGGCTGTCGTCGTCCAGAGGCAGATCCATCCCGAGGCTTCCGGCGTGATGTTCACCCGCGATCCGGTTTCCGGTGCCAACAGGTTCGTCGTGAGCGCGGCATTCGGACTCGGCGAAGGGGTAGTGGCAGGTGCGGCGCCCGCCGATCGACTGGAGCTCGACCCGGCCACCGGCGTTCCAGTCAAGACTGAAATAGTATCCAAAGACGCGATGGTGGTCTCACTCGCCGAAGGGAGCACGTCCCGCGTCAACGTGCCGGAATGGAAACGCCTCCAGCCAGCACTCGGCGAACAATCTGTCGTTCGACTGTCGGAGTTGGGCAGACAGCTTGAGTCGCTTTTCGGCGGCCCGCAAGATATCGAGTTCGCGGTCACCGACGATGGTCTGCACCTGCTCCAGTCCAGACCAATCACCACGCTGCAGGACGTCGAGCCTGCCGAGTCGACGGAATGGGACGGATGGGTCGATCCTAAGTTCACGTGGTCGCAAAGCTTTCTTGGTGTGTTCAACGGCCCGGTGTACCAGCTCCAGCTCGATGTCTGCCGAGCTTTCGCGGACGGCATGCGTGTTTGCTTTGAAGAGACCGGCGCCGAACGGACGCGAAGCCACATCATGGAGGTGGTCAACGATTTCGTCTACCTCCGCCCGTCGGAGATCGATGCCGGGGAGTTGGCGGATCGAGTCGGTCGTCACGTTGCTCGATGCCAGGCATTCATCGATCAGGGAACTAGCAACTACAACGAAGAGATCGCCCCCGCGGTCGAAGCGGAGTTGGCCAAACTGAAGCGACTCAGGGCCGCTGGCGGTTCACTCACGTCACGGCTCGCCTACCTGGAGGCGTCAATCGAGGCAGCCGGTTACATCATGGGGCACTTGCACTGGTGCATGAGCGGCATGACGAATCGGCTCGATTGGCCGTCGGCTTTCCACGAGATCACCGGCGAGCCGATCGAGGACAACGACGCATTTCTACACGCGGTGCCCAACATGACGACCCGGCTAGTGACGCAGCTTCGAAACCTGGCCAAGATCGTACAGAGTGACCCCGCGTTGGCCGCGGCGTTCGCGAGAGATCAGTATGAGGTCCTCGACTCCCCCGCGCAAAAAGACCGGCCCGCTGTTCAGAGCTTCGGCAAGCAGTTTGCGAAGTTGATCCGTGAATACGGTTTCAGGACTGGGTGGGGCTTCGGATCAAATGTGAATTTCGAGGACACGACGTGGGGAATGGAGCCGCGCAAGCCCTTGCAGCTCATTGCCGCCTACGCGGAACAGGACATCGGCGAGATGGAGGAACTGGAGAAGCAAGCCCTCCGGCGCCGACAGCAAGCCACACGGCGCATTCGACGCAAACTGGCGGGCGACCCGGAACGTCTGGGGAGGTTCGAGGCAGCGCGACATCGTGCCCAATCCGACCTACGGCGCATGGAGAACCACAATCACCTGATGGAGCAGTCGACGGTCGGGCAGATGCGTGACGCGATGCACGAGATGGGTGTGGCATTGGTCACGGCGGGCGTGTTGGACCAACCGTTGGACATGCTGCACATATCGCTCGAAGAGATCGGCCAGATCGGCGACGAAGGCGTCGCCACGGACTTGCGGGCCCTGGTCGTTGAGCGATCCGAAAGGCGGACCCGTCAGGCCGCTCTCACTCCTCCGGCAACTCTCGGCAAGTCCGTCGAACAAAGCGGCCAGGCGCCAACACCCGCGGGGGACGCCGACGACGGAACAATCCTCCGCGGCGCCTCAGCCTCCAGGGGTCGCGCCAGTGGGCCAGCCCGGTTGGTGCAGGACGCTGCATCCGCTCCCAGGCTGCACAAAGGCGATGTCCTGGTTGCCGGGAACGTCGGCCCTGACTGGACGCCGTTCTTCCCGCTGCTGTCGGCGATCGTGCTCGACGAGGGCGAGATATTCCAGCATCCCGCGATCGTCGCGCGCGAATACCGGATTCCCGCCGTGTTCAAAACGCGCACGGCTACAATGAGGATTCGCGAAGGGCAGACAATCACGGTGAACGGCGACGACGGGACCGTGGATCTCGAACCATAGGCCGGCGCCAAGTCGCGCCTCGGTTCGTGCGTGTGTCACAGTGTGGGCCTGAAGGTCATGCCTGAGGCAGATTCGCCTAAGGAGAACCGAGCCCACCGTTATACGGGGTGCTCTGGTCCTTCAGGGCCAAGCGGGCGCGGGGAGTAGCTCTTAGCGCTCAGACCTCCCAGGCCGTCCGATAGTCCAGCTTGTCGCTGCCGGTGCAGGCAGCGAGTTCGCCCTCTGGCACTCCGCGGTCTTGGTTGCGGCAGCCGAATTTCGCGGTGCAACGGTCGTCGACGTTCTTGTACGGGCATCGCCACTTGGAGACTTCGGTGGCCGTGTCGTTGATGCCGGCGAAAATCTCTTGCAACCGCGCCAGGCTGGATTCGTATCGGTCCTTGTCTATGGGATCGGGCAATCAATGCACTCCTCGGAACGGTGCGTCGAGACGTTGCACGAAGTGTTTGCTCTCTTCGCCCAAGGGGTCAACCGGAGCCTGTCACCGGCGCCGATTCCTCACCTTCCGCATCGCCAGCGCCTATCAGACGCTTTGCCAGCTCAACGCATGAGATCGCGTCTTTGCCGTAGCCGTCGGCCCCGAAATCGTCGGCGAACTCCTGATTCAGCGGCGCCCCTCCAACCATGACTCTGATTTCGTCGCGCAATCCAGCCTCTTCGATGGCCTCGACGGTCCGGCCCATGTTCGGCATCGTCGTGGTCAACAGCGCCGACATTCCGATTATCTGGGCCTCGTGCTCCATGACGGCGTCGATGAACTCGTCGGGTTGAATGTCGACTCCCAGGTCGTGAACCGTGAACCCGGCGCCGCGCAGCATCATGATGCACAGGTTCTTGCCGATGTCGTGGAGGTCGCCCTTGACGGTGCCCATAACCACGACGCCCGCCGGTTCGACGCCGGCGTCGGACAGGATCGGCTCGATGTGGGCCATGCCAGCCTTCATCGCGCGCGCCGCGACGAGAACCTCCGGCACGAATATCAGGTTGTCGCGGAACTTCACCCCGACAATCGCCATGCCCGCGACGAGGCCGTGGTCAAGGATTGTGTTGGCGGAGTAGCCTTCGTCCAGGGCTTGCCTCGTTAGGCGATCGATCTCGTTCTGGTCGCCGACAATGAGTCGGTAGGATATCTCTTGCAGGATGGGTTCGGCTTCATCCCATTGAGATCGGATATGAGCGTGCTCTCGGGGATCGGCAACGTGGGCCAGCTCCCTCTCGAGGGCTTCGTTGACCACGGGCATTGATTGCTACCTCATTTCAGTGCGGGCGCATATTGAGCGGTGTGCGACCCAGACAGTTTCATCGCTACGTCTATATATAAATAGGAACTGTCGGCGAAGAAACATGCGCTGGCGAGCCGTGGCGACTTGCAACGACCAGATTCTTCACCTGCGGGTTCAGAATGGCGACGAAACCTCAAGGGTGCGCTCTCAGCGGGTTTCGTGGTGTCAAAAGAGCCCTCAATCGGCGTGCGCCTCGTGCCACTCGACTACGGCCTCCGGAATGGCGATCAAGTTCTCAAGCTTGGTGGCCAGCGGGATCGCGCATTCCGGGGCGATCATCTGAACTCCCGCGTCCAAGCACTTGAAGACCTCCTGCCTGACCTCCTCCGGTCCACGGCTGTAGAGGGTCGACGGGTTGTTGATATTGCCGACAAGACCGATGTCGCCGGCGACGGCGTCCATCGCCGCCTGCGGGTCGTTTCTCGAGTCGAAGTGGAAGTACGCCATGCCCGTCTGTGCGATGTACGGCATCCGGTCCAGCGTCGCGCCGCAGATGTGCAGGATCAGCGGCGTGTCCAGTCGTTCGGCCATCTCGGTGTGGATGTCCTGGAGGAAGCGCTTGTAGTACTCGCCGCTCACCAGGTCGCCGGTGGCGTGGTCGGGGAACGTCAGCGCGTCCGCGCCGGCCGCGATCTGAGCTTCCCCGAACAGAACCGAGACCTCCTTGAGCTTGTGCATGATCCTCATGACCTCATCCGGCTGGTCGACCGTCATGAGCAGGAAGTTCTCGACGCCGAATAGATGATACGCGAGCGTCCAAGGCCCCATCGTCTTGCCGATGATCGCGACCTCGGCGCCCAGCTCACGGCGCAGGATTTCGATCGAGCGGGTTATCGTGATCAAGTCCGGGTGCTCGAGGAACCCCGACGGGATTCGGACGTCCCGAGAATCCTTCCAAATCGGCTGGTGCATCCGCACGGTGGGCCAATTGTCCTTCTCCTCCCACTGCATGTCGCATCCGAGGGCCGAAGACTCCTGGATGATCGAGAAGTACGGTGAGACCGCGTCGAATCCGAGCTCGTAGTAGCCAGTAGCGGCAAGGCGAGCGGCCAGATCGGGATCGCGGCATGCGTCGGGGAAAGGCGCATCGACCAGGTCCATCAACTCGACGGTCGAAATGTTGGTCGGGCATGCGACCGGCGTCCGGTCCACCGGCTGACGATCAAGCGCCGCCAGCACACGTTCGCGGGGGGTCATGGCATCAACGAAGGTCACGATCTCCTCCTACGTCAGTGTGAAGCCCAGGGTGCCGGTGGTCATCTGGCCGCGCAGGGCATCCGCCTCCGCCGAGCTCTCGACCGCGCTGACGTTCCGCGAGTAGGGCAGCAGCAGCCGCACCAGATCGTCGTGGCGCTGACCGCAGGCGAATGCGACCTCCGTGTCGCCGACCTTCTCCATCTCGCCATAGCGTACGAACCCGGCCACAACCATGCGCAGACGGACCGCTGGATTCCGAGCCTCGCCGTCGCCGTCGACCCGGTAGACCCATCGGCCGTCCGTTTCGGCGCCGGTGACGCGCAACACCAGGTTTGACTTCGAGTCCTTGATGCTCATGTCTCCTGTCGGGTGAGCGTAGTCAGGGCTTCGACGGACCGTCTGGGCCAGCAGAAACTTCAGCGGCCTGACATGGAGGGCGCCGCACTGGAACGTAAACTGGTCATCCGCGCCTTCCACGGCCGATACGCCGCCGAGCTTGACCATCTGGTCGCGAATTGCGCGCATCCGATCGGGCGCGCCCGCCGCATTACTGAAGGTCCATACCGTGCAGACGCCGTCGTTCACGTATAGGCCAACGGAGATGTTGCTGAAGTGGGAGTCCATCGGAACGAGCTCTAGGCAGCTACCGAGGTTGCGCAGGGCTTGCGCGACGCCGCCGCGCCCGGTTTTCTGTCGCATCGTGCTCACCCTCGCAGGGTCTTCGACAGAGCTCGTATGTGATCGGGTTCGGTCCCGCAGCACCCTCCGAGGATGTTGATGCCCACGCCTGCCATCGTCTTGTATCGCTCGGCCATGAATTCCGGCGACTCGTTGTAGACGACCTCGCCCTTCACGAGCACGGGCATGCCCGCGTTCGACTGGATCAGCATGAGGCCGTCGTCGACGGCGCGCATCTGGCGGGCGAGGTCGACCATCAGGTCGATGCCGTTGCCGCAGTTCGCGCCAATGACGTCGGCGCCTGCCTCGCGGAGACCCTCGACCGCCCGTTCGGGGGTGACGCCCATCATGGTGAAGAACCCTCGCGGGCCCATGTCGAACACCATCGTCGCCATGGCGGGCAGGTCGGTGTGCTCTTTGATCGCCTTGACGCCCAGCACGACCTCTTCCAATGCCATCTGAGTTTCGATCAGGATGGCGTCGGCGCCGCCCTCGGCCAGGGCTGTCGCCTGCGCCGCGAGAGCGTCGTACATCTCGGATTCGCTCACCTCGCCCAGCGGTTCGATGAACTCGCCGGTCGGGCCGATCGAGCCGACCACGTAGCGTCCTTCGGGGGCTTCGGCCTTCGCGTGTTCGGCGGCGAGGCGGTTGAACTCGTGCACACGGTCGCCGTGGCCGTACTTCTTCAGCATGAAGCGGGACCCGCCGAACGAGTTGGTGAGCACCATGTCCGAGCCCGCCTCGAAGTATGCCCTGGCCATGCCACGCACCACCTCGGGGTGGCTGACGTTGAACTCCTCGGGGCATCCGCCAGGCTCGAGGCCGTGAGTCTGGAGATACGTGCCTGTCGCCCCGTCAGCGATGAGCAAGTCGCCGGCTGCGAGCCGATCCAGAAGCGTCGGAATCCCTGTCTTCGCTTTGCTGGCGCTCATTGAGCTGCCTCCTTGTATAACGACGTTCCCGACAGGTCTACCGCGGACGCGCGCCCGGTCGTGTCATGGGTTCGATCTTCGAGATCGCTAGCCAGAGAGCCAGTGGTCGACCGCGCCAGGAGTTGGGTTTCGTTGGTTCGAGTCATGGAGGTTCTTCACCCTCGACACGAAATCGGCGGGAAAGTTCTGGTTCAGCCTTTCGGCCAAGGCATCGGCGGCCGGTCGGGCCGTTCCATCCACATCGGTGAACTGACCCCACTCCCATCCCGTCAGGTAGTCGTCGCTCCCTGCGCTGCCGTCGAACATCGAGATGGAGTCGACGCCCTGTTGGAACCGGTCTTCGAGCTGCGCGGATACGACGCCGTCCTCGTCCTCGGCCTGGACCTGAACGGGTATCTCTTTCCAGTACATGATGCGCACTCTGGCCACGCGACACGCTCCGATAAGGGCATCTAGCCGAACTCCCGATTATTATAGCGCACGGAGGTTTGGGCGCGATGTTATGCCGGGGGCGCTTGCCGTGGTCGCCCAGGTGTGGTTGACTGCGTATCGACACGACGCCGACACACGAGGAGAGGACGATGCCAAGGGCAGATGTAAACGGGATCGGCATCCACTACGAGGATCACGGCCAGGGTTACCCGCTGATCTGGAGCCACGAGTTCGCTGGGGACCACCGGTCGTGGGAGGCCCAGGTCAGGTTCTTCTCTAGGCGATACAGGGTCATCACCTATGACGCGCGAGGGTATCCGCCGTCGGACGTGCCGACCGAACCCGACGCGTACACCCAGGAGCAATCGGTCTCCGACCTCCGGGGGCTCATGGAGTACTTGGGGATCGAGAAGGCGCATGTCGGCGGCTTGTCGATGGGCGGCGCCATTGCACTGAATTTCGGGCTGACGCACCCCGACATGGCGCGGTCGCTGATCGTCGCGGGCGCCGGTTCGGGGTCGGTCGACCCCGAGGTGTTCCGCGAGAGGGTGAATTTCATGGCGGAACGGCTGCGCGAAGGCGGGATGGCGGCGATGGACGACTACACCAACGGCCCGGCCAGGGTGCAGCTTCTGCGCAAGGACCCTAAGGGCTACGCGGAGTTTCGATCCCAGTTCCTCGAACACTCCAACATCGGGTCAGCCAACACCTTCGCAGGCGTGCAGGGCCGCAGGCCGCCAATATTCGATCTCGAGGACAGGCTCCGCGAGCTGACCGTCCCGACGCTGATCATGGCCGGCGACGAGGACGACCCCTGCATCGAACCGTCGATTTTCATGAAGCGCATGATCCCGAACTCCGGACTGGTCGTGGTCCCGCAGTCGGGGCATCCGATCAACCTCGAAGAGCCCGACCTGTTCAACCGGTCAGTGCTCGACTTCTTGACTGCCGTCGAATCGGGGGCGTGGGCGACTCGGGATCACGGGCGACAGGCGGGGTCGTTGGTGTGAGGCAGGAACGAGAGACCGAAGGGACGGAAAGGACCGAAGGAGTCACAGGAGCGACGAACAATATGGCGAGCACGGACCTATGCTTCCAGACAGCCACCGAACTCGCACGAGCGATCAGGGACCGAGACATCTCCGCGCGGGAGGTCATGGAGGCGCATCTCGCCCAGATCGATCGCGTGAATCCGAAGGTGAATGCCGTCGTGACTCTGCTGCCCGAGCTCGCGATGGAGGGCGCCGCCGCGGCCGATGACACGATCGCGCGCGGTGACGAACTCGGTCCGCTGCACGGCCTGCCCATCGCTCACAAGGACCTGGTCGCGACGAAAGGCATCCGCACGACCATGGGCTCGCTGGTCTTCAAAGACAACGTGCCCGACCACGACGCGTTGATCGTCGAGCGGTTAAAGGCCGCGGGCGCCATCACCATCGGCAAGACGAACACTCCGGAGTTCGGCGCGGGCTCGCAGACGTTCAACGAGGTGTTCGGCGAGACTCTGAATCCGTATGACACGACCAAGACTTGCGGCGGCAGCAGCGGCGGGGCGGCGGTGGCGCTTGCCTGCGGAATGATTCCGATTGCCGACGGCAGCGACACTGGCGGCTCTCTGCGCAACCCGGCCAACTTCTGCAACGTCGTCGGATTTCGACCGTCGCCGGGCAGGGTCCCCGCGTGGCCGAGCAAGGTGAGCTGGAGTCCCACGTCGACGCAGGGCCCGATGGCTCGCACGGTCCAGGACGCCGCACTGATGCTGAGCGCCATCGCGGGTCCCGATCTTCGCTCGCCCATGTCGATAGCCGAGTCCGGCAGCCGGTTCGCAAATCCGCTCGAACGCGATTTCAGCGGCGTTCGCATCGCGTGGGGCCGCGACTTCGGCGGCCTGCCCATCGACGCTCGCACAACGGCGGTCATCGACTCGCAACGGGCGGCCTTCGATTCGCTCGGCTGCGTTACTGAAGATGCCGAGCCCGATTTCACCGACGCTGACGAGGTGTTCAAGATCTGGCGAGGTTGGGGTCGAGAGATCGGCAGCGGAGAGCTTCTGAAGACGCATCGCGACATGCTCAAGGACACGCTGGTGTGGGACATCGAGCAGGGCGTCAACCTCAGCGGGCCCCAGGTCGGATGGGCGGAGGCGAAGCGCACCGAGATCTTCGATCGCGTCCATACCTTCATGGAGACCTACGAGTTCATGGTCTTCCCGGTCAGCCAGGTCCCGCCGTTCCCAATCGAGCAGCGGTACGTCACCGAGATCAACGGCGTCGAGATGGACACGTTCATCGACTGGATGAAGTCCTGTTACTACATCACCGTAACCGGCCACCCCGCCATCTCGGTCCCGTGCGGTTTCACGCCCGAGGGCCTGCCGGTCGGCGTCCAGATCGTCGGCCGATACCAGGACGACTTCGGCGTCCTCCAGCTAGCGCACGCCTTTGAGGAGGCCACCGGCTTCTGGACGACAAGGCCGGCGGTGGTAGGGTAGGCGCCGCCGCATTAGCCGCGGAGGATGACGCCGCCGTCTACGTGGATGCACTGGCCGGTTATGTTGCGGGCATCTTCCGATGCAAGGAACGCGGCTGATTTGCCGATGTCCTCGGGTGTCTGGGGACGGCCCAACGGCATGATCGGGTCGTACCGGTCGTGGAACAGGTCCTCGATGTCTCGCTCGGCGAGCGCCGGGTCCGCAGCCTGCCTGGCGCGAGCTCCGGCCTGCTGGAAGCGAGTCCACACGGCGCCTGGACAGATGGCGTTGACGTTGATGTTGCTGGTTGCCATCTCGGCGGCCAGGCCGCGCGTGTAGCGAAGCACGGCGGCTTTGCTGACGGCGTAGGCGCCTCCGCTGCGACGAGCCGAATGGCCTGCCATCGACGCGATGTTGACGATCTTGCCGTAGCGTCGCTCTTGCATGTGGGGAAGCGCGGTTTCGCAGCACCGCACGACGCCTCGGACGTTGATCTCGTACGTCGCGTCCCAGTCCGCGTCCCGATTTTCGCCCGCTGACCGGTCCCCAGCCGACGCCACGCCGGCGTTGTTTACCAGGATGTCCAGCGCGCCCCACTCGGCGATGACGCGCTGAATCGTCTCGTCCACCGAGTTCGGGCTTGTGACGTCCAGGCGGATGCTCAACGTCGGGACGCCTGAGATGAGAGCCGCTGTCTCATCCGCCCACTCCTGGTTCAGGTCGGTGACCGCAACCGATGCGCCCTGCTCCGCCAGCACCGTCGCGATGCCTCGCCCGATGCCCGATCCCGCGCCTGTGACCAGGGCTGTCATGCCTCGAAGGTCTCCAATCATGTTCGCTTCCTTTCAGATTTCGTTGCGGGTGATCTGTCCGCCTTTACACCTCTATCTGGATGGCCGATTCATCATGAGTGCTCGCGTCGATTCCCATGGTGTGTAAAATGTTGAAAGTCGGGGATGGGCCAATAATTAACCGATATCAAGGGGGATACAGGCAAGATGGCAGTATATTTGTTTGAACGCCGAAGTGGAAGTCCGGTCGAAACGGCCCGGGTAGACAAACGGGCCTTGACACCGCCTTCCCACCAGAATAGCATCAGCCTTACTCGGTGGGCGTAGCGGCGCATGCACCGATCAGATCGTTGAGGGCGATCCCTTGGACGTGGGCCGTTCTCGTTTTGTGCATTCATCACAGCGATGTCGGTTGAGAGAGGTTCAATGGTCAATGCGCTGGAGAACCCGGCGGACATTATGTACTTAATTCATAAAGCACTGCGTGTCCAGGCATCTGCAGTAGAGAGCCTGGCATCTCAATTGGATACGGGCGATAGCCTTCAAGAATTCAAACTCGCCTTCAATTCGTGGGCGACTGCACTTTTCTATCACGCGGAACAGGAAGACACCTACATGACTGCTCCGCTGACGAAGTCCCTAGCCTCGGGCCGAGCCACGAGTCGATGTGATGCCGGCCAAGGCTCCGGAATGACCGACGAGATGAAAGGGATGGTTGTGGCAGAAGAGGAGGAGCTGCACGAACGGTTAGTGAGCACGATTGAAGACGTGATGGTGGTCCTCAACGAAGAGATCGGCAAGACGAGCCTGATAACTCGCACACAACAACATCTCTACAGCCAGGTCATCGCGTTGCGCATCGCGCAGGAAGACCACTTGGATACGGAAGAAGCCCTGATCATGCCGATGGTCAGGGAGCACCTGAGCGAGCGCGAACAGCTAACGATGGCCAAGGCTTTTTTGATCGACGAACAAGCGCAGGGGCCGCGCTGGCCGTACGAGTGGGTCGCCCGATTACTTGATAGCGAAGATCGTGATCTGCTGGCGGGCTTCGAGCTACGCTTTTCAGATCTGGAAGTTGCGGTTGAGTAAAACTCGCCGTTCAGGAGGTTTGGGTATGGCCGAAGATATTACAAGGCTGGATGCCCCGATAGATGTGATGTATTTGATCCACAAAGCATTTCGGGCGCAATCGGAACGTGCGGAGGATCTGGCCGCCAAAACCCAGGACGGCGGCGATCTCAGCGATTTCATGGACGCGTTCAATTTCTGGGTCCAGCAGCTCTTGTTTCACGCGCAGGCTGAAGACGACCACATGACCGGGCCGCTCACCGACTCCCAACCGGCCCGAGACAACGAAACCGAGCATGACGAGCTCCGAC
>CAZPQQ010000083.1:0-13614 GCA_964588665.1 uncultured Dehalococcoidia bacterium
CAGCTCAAAGTCTCTATTAACAATCTGTCCCATTTGGGCTGACAGCCAACAGCTCGACAACCTGTCGAAGCGCCTGTTTACGACCCCTCTGATTCCCTGAGGGATGGCGAACTGCCACCCCTGAGCCTCGTCGAGACCATCCGCCTCCAGCAGTTTGAGGAGTTCGCCAACGAAAAGCGCATTGCCCTCGGTCCTGAGATGCACTTGCGCCGCCAAGCCCTGTGGCGCGTCGTCCCCAACCGAAAGTGCGACCAACTCGCCCACCTCACCCCGGCTCAAGCCACTGAGCTCCAGACACCGAAAGCCTTCGTGCCGAACGAGGTCGCTCACAGATCTGCTTAGAGGGTGGCTAGTTGACACTTCATTGTCGCGGTACGTGCCAACAATCATGATGCTGGACGCGGCGATGGCGCCTGCGATGTGTTCCAACAGCGCTAGTGACGAGACGTCTGCCCAATGTAGGTCTTCCAGGACGAGAACCATTGGTTTTCCTGCAGAGGCGTTCCTCAGGTACGTCGTGATCGAATCGAAAAGGCGGAATCGGGCGGAGTCTGGATCGAAGGTCGGCGGTGTTCCCAGATCCGGGAATTTGGAGCGTAACTCAGGCACGATCTCGCCGATGGCCTCAGCGCCGGAATCCATCCACGTTTTGAGGCTCTCGGCATCCGACTGGTCGACATGGGAGCGGATTATCTGGATCCAGGGCCAGTAGGGAGGTGGGCCTTCTCCCTCTGAACAGTAGCCCCAGAAGACTTCAGCGCCATTATGGATGGCGATGGCGGCAAGTTCCTTGGAGGTGCGGGTCTTGCCGATCCCCGGGTCGCCGGCCAAGAGGGTGATCTGGCCTTGGCCGGACGATGTCAGATCCAGGCAAGATCTGAGCGTTGCCATCTCACGCTCACGCCCCACGAACGGATGACCGTTTTGCCTGAGCAGGGCGCCGTTTTCGGAAGTCTTGGCCTGCCTGAGCAAGGTCGCTCTCAAAGCGCGATCGACCTGCCGCGGTTCACCCTCAACTCGGTTGCGATGGCGCGAATGCTCATGCCATCTGACCTGAGAGAGCGAACCTGCTGTAAGAACTGCATCCGATTAACGATAATGGGCCTCGCAAAGGCGGGTTGGCATGATTATACACCTTTTAAGGATGTAAACCGTGACAACCGTGACACCACCGTGACAACCGGAAACCGCGCCGCACGACCGGGGATGGCCGTTTCATAGCGGCGCCCGTTTCGTTAGCGGCCGCATGGGATCAACACGCTCGGACTCCACGTTCGCACGCTCGATCGCTGCCCGTGCGTAGTCGTCCGCGGCGCCTAGCTCACGCCCCACGATATCGCGTTGCGAAGCAGTTGCATGTAGGCGTCCGATTCCCAGGTCGTCCGGAGCACCCCGGTCTCGACACCGGCCTCATCTAGGCTGGAATCGACGTTGGGCCGGGCTTGGCTCGCGGGCGAATGGCAGTGGCCGAGCGCGATATAGGTCACGCCGCCTTTGCCGATGTCGCGGGTGTACCCGAGCGCTCGCGTTTTGCCGTCCGGTTGGAGCGCGGTGTCCTTGTCGTACACGAAACCTGTGCCAGGCGGTGAGTTGTCGGGGCCCAGCTCCGCGGTGAGCAGCAGTTGTGTCTCGGAAGGATGCTGGATCTCGATCATGTAAGGCTCGTCGATCGTCTCGAACGAATCCGGGACGTCCCTGGTCAGCGCGTGGCCGCGATCGGCGACATCGACTCGGAACTTGCGCGTCGGCGGATGGCTCAGAAAGAAGCCGCCGAGCGTGTCGTGATGGCTGGTCTTGACCATCCGCCGTCTTCTCCCGTCGCCTACTCGCGCTGCCTTGCCGCCGCTGGTGCCGTGCAAACCCAGCCAGTGACCGCCGTCGTCGAGCCAACGGCGCACAAACCGGTTCTGGTCGTCGTTGAGGAACGGCCCGGCGACATAGGAAATCAGCAGTCGAGTCCCGGGCAGCCAGCGATGAACATCGCTGAAGTCGTTTCCCACGGTGGCGAGCAGGCCCCGCTCTTCGAGCAATTCCAGCAGCCTGAGCCGCGCATAGTCCATATCGTGCCCGCCCAGGGCGCCTTCCGGGTAGCCGCCGGCGACGACGTGGACACGGTCCGACAATTTGGTGGTCATGAATGCCTCGCTCGGTGATCTTGTCGCGTTTCGGCTTGACTAGCTTATCGCGCGTCGCGTTGTACCCTCAGATTTCGGCGGGCGGCTATTCTCGCAATCACTCGCCTGATCCTGGGCGTCATGGGCCGCATTATACTGCGGGGCGCGAGACAGCGCCATGCTATGCGACTCGCCGCCAATCCGGCGCAAAGTCAGTTACCGCAACCAGGACGTCATCCAATCTCTGACCTCGCGGGCCAACCCCTCAAAGCTCTGTCCTTGGCCGGGTTTGAAGGCCTCCGAGGTCCAAGGGCCCGTGTAGCCGATCTCAGTGAACGCCTGCCGCATGGCGTCCCAGTCGAGGTCGCCGACAGTCGGTGAGTAGTGGTCGGGCCGGGCCTCGTTCACGTCGATTCCATGAATGTGAGTGCCGCACAAGCGATTGCCCGCGGCGCGAATCTCGTCAGCCGGGTCCAGATCGAGGCGGACCGCGTGGCCGATGTCCATTACCAGACCCACGGCCTCGCTCGGGTATGGGTCCACCAACTCCCGCAGCTCCTTCATGGAGGTCAAAGGGATACCGGGGTACGGCAGGTTCTCGAGTGTAATCCGCACCGCCGAATCCTCGATTACGGGCATCAGGTCGTCCAGCGAGCGCCGGACCTCGTCGCGCACGCGTTGAGGCAAATCGGGATCATTTGCGTACGGCGCCAAGTCCCTGGAGCTTGTTGGGTGGATGACCAACTCGGTCAGGTTCAGAGCTCCGGCCATGCGGATGTACCCGGTCAGTGAGGCGACGCTCTCTTTCCGCCAATCAGCGTCCATGGCCGACAGGCAAGCCCGCCCCAGCGGTGCGTGCATCGTCCTGCCGCGGACGGAGTGGGACTCGAGGATGCCTCTGACACGAGAGAGTTCCCGGTCGCTGGGCGTCCCCACGTGTTCTTCCGATTCACAGAGCTCGGCTTGAGTGAAACCAGCCTCGCCGATGGCGTCGAGTGCGGCCTCGAGGCCACGATCCCTGAACGATGATGTAGTGCTGCTGAGGTTGTCCATCCTGATTGCCCATACTCCCAAAAGTGACATATCGAAGTTGGCCGTCGAAATCGCCCTCTAAGCATGAGCGACGCCAGACACGTGGACGAAGTCTATCACGGGCTCAGCCGCGGTCAAGTAAACCTGAGTCGCAGATAGGCGCGCCCGCGGGCCGGGTCGCAGAGGGATCGGGAATCTGGCTGCAAGACAGCGGCGTCTACGTTGGCGCCGTCAGACGCGGACGAACTTCTGCACGCTTCGGTCCCCACGGTCGATGCCCAGGAAGGTTTCGCTGACCTCGGCGACGTAGAAGCTGCCTGCCGAGTCGACAGCGATGCCGTGGGGTGCGCCGAACAGCCCAGGTCCCGGTTCGTGCATCACCTTCCCTTTAATCATGGGATTGCGGCTTGGGGAGGTGGGCAGCCCAGAGCCGGTGTCGCTGTCGTCCACTTCAACGCCCTCGTCGCCCCAACGGGCCAGCAATTCGCCCTCAGGGCTCAGGACGCTGACTCGGTGGTCCAATTCAGCGACGTAGAAGTTCCCGTCAGGACCCTTGCGGACCGCGTTCGCCAGGTTCAACCCCGTCCACTCGCCGAGAAACTCGCCCTTTGGCGTGAAGAACTGCACGCGGTTGTTGTAGCGGTCAGCGGCGTACACTTTGTCGCCGTCTTCCAGGTCCACGAAGACGCTGTGGACGGTGTCGAACTGGCCGGGACCGCTGCCGTGGCCGCCCCAGGAGAACCGGAGCTTGCCTTCCGCGTCGAAGCAGTGGATGTGCGAGTTGCCATAGCCGTCGGAGGCGAAAAAGTCCCCGTTGGAGGCGACAGTCAGGTGGGTTGGCCGGTTAAACGGCTGACCACTCTGCTCAGGAGCGTTCTTCATGGGCGTCCCCATGGTCAGGAGGAGCTTCCCTTCGTTGCTCCACCGCCGCACCGTATGGTCTCCGGTGTCGCTGGTGTAGACCGAGCCGTCAGGGCCGACGCTGATTCCATGCGGAACGGTGAAGTCGGACCCTGTTTCCGGCCTTCCGCCGATCCTTCCCCAAGCGTCCAGGAAGTTTCCGTCCTTGTCGAATATCATGACGGCGGCGTAGGGCCCGCGATTGAGAACGTAGACGTTGTCGTCTTTGTCGACGGCCACGTCGGCCGCCTCGACGAAGGGCCACCCTCGCGGGCGTTTGAAGAAACCGTCCACCACGTCGAACTGATAGCCGCCAGCGCCGAATGTTGCCATACTGACATACCTCCTCGTTCCGGTCCAATCGCTTTCAAACGCATCCGGCCGAACGGCCCATATCTCGGGACCGAGCAATTCCAAGGGGGCCGGATGATAGGCGAATTGTAGCCACGCCCTTGAAAGACGTCAATCAAACCACTCCTCCCCGAATCGTGTGCGGTCGATGGTGGAGCGTAGGCGTTCATAAAGCGACGCTCCATGTGGGGAGAGTGCGGTCGGCGGCTAATTGTCAGGCTGCCAATCCTCGGATCTCTCGGCAGATTCAAGACGCGTGGCGTCGTTGTGTCTATTCGATGCCTGATCTGTGCAAGCCGTCATACCAAATGTGATATTCTTCGAACGAGACAAGATGTCTTTGCTGTCGCTGGCAGAATGTTCGGGTATCGGGCCCGACGGCGACCCCCATATCGATGAGACAAATACATATGCTTGGAGGTTCCTTGTGGAGGACTTGACGGAAGCCGTCGTGGAGTTGATCCGTCGTACATCGACCGACCTGCCGGAGGATGTCGAGCAGGCGCTTGTGAAGGCTCAGGAACGAGAGGAGAATGGCTCGGCGGCGGTGGGCGCACTCGATGCCATCCTGGCAAACATATCGCTGGCGCGCCGCAGCTCGATTCCCATATGCCAAGACACCGGAACTCCCATCTTTTACGTGCAGCATCCGGAGGGTCGGAGCACCCGCAGATTACGAGACCAGTTCCGTGCCGCGGTGGTTGAAGCCACGAAACAGTCATACCTGCGCCCCAACGCAGTGGACGCGATCACGGACAAGAACAGCGGCAACAACCTGGGCGACTCCGCCTTCCCGACCATCCATTTCGAAGAAACAGACGGCGATGAGCTCGTCGTCGAATTGATGCTGAAGGGCGGAGGTTGCGAGAACGTGGGCGCGCAGTACTCGCTGCCGAACGGTGAGCTGGGCGCGGGGCGCGACTTGGACGGAGTGCGTAAAGTCGCTTTGGACGCGGTCCAGAAAGCGCAGGGCCAGGGGTGCGCGCCAGGGATATTGGGCGTGGCCATCGGCGGCGACCGCGGCTCGTCGTTCAACGCATCCAAAGAGGTGCTGCTCCAGAAGTTGGAAGATTCCAACCCGGACCAGGAGCTTGCGGATCTGGAGAGTCGTATGACGGAAGAGGCCAACCAGATGGGCATCGGTCCCATGGGCTTCGGGGGCAAGACGACAGTGTTGGGCTCGAAGATAACGGGCCTGCATCGTCTTCCCGCAAGTTTCTTCGTGTCGGTTTCGTACATGTGCTGGGCAAACCGCCACCGGCGCATGATCGTGCAGGGCGATTCGGTGAGCTACTCATAGGAGCACATGATGCAGAAAGTCTCGCTTCCGATTAGCGACGAAGTAATCCGCAGTCTACATATCGGCGACCCGGTTCAATTGTCCGGCACGATGATCACAGGCCGCGACGCCGCCCACAAATGGATGGTCGAAACATTCATCAAGAAGACCCGCGATCCGCAGGGTGACGACCAAGACGTATACGATGCGATCAAGCCCATACTTGACCGCGGCGCCATATACCACTGCGGGCCCGTGGTCACGGGTTTGGACGCCCAAGAATACCGGTTCGCGGCTGCCGGCCCGACGACCAGCACCCGTGAGGAAATCTACCAGGCTGACGTCATGGACCATTTCGGCATGAAAGCCGTCATCGGCAAAGGCGGTATGGGCGCACGGACGTTGGCGGCCTGCGGAGAGCTGCCCGGCGTCTATCTGCACGCCATCGGCGGCGCGGCGGCGCTCATCGCGCAGACGGTCGTCAAAGTAAAGGGCGTCCACAAAATGGACTTTGGTGTGCCAGAGGCCATGTGGGTCGTCGAAGTCCAGGACTTTCCGGCAGTCGTCACCATGGACTCACACGGAAACAGCCTGCACGCAGACATCGAATCAACCTCGAAAGCGGTCCTCGATCAGTTGATTTCCGCCTGACCAACCCGCCCCGTCGCCTTCGCGGCGCCTGGACAGCAGGGCCGTCGCCGACCTGCGCCTTACTCCAGCACACCGTGGCCGGGGCGTTGGAGTTGCATGAACACGCCCATCGTCGTGGAAGGGTGGACCCACACGACGTTCGTGTCCGGACCCGGTTCCTCGTCATCGGGGATGCCGGTGATGCGCCCGCCGTTGGCGCGCACGTGCCGCACGGCCTCGGCCAGGTCCGGCACGTCGAACGAGACCATGTACACTCCCTGTCCCCGAGACTCGAGGAACCGTGCGACGGCGCTGTCAGGGTCCGAAGGCTCCAAAAGCTCGATGAACGCATCCTTGCCGTTGCCCATCCACGCGGCGCGAAATCCGTATCGCGAAGGCGGGAGCTTGGGCATCATTATTTCAACACCGAACAGCTTGGCGTAGTATTCCGCAGCCTCGTCGATGCTTCTGACGGCGATGGTGAAGTTGGTCAGTTTGTCGAGCACATTGGCCCTCCGTAGTGCAAAGTGGGGATATTGCCGATGGCGGGAGTCTAGCAACGGGCCGCAAGAGCGTCAAGCGGCGATGCGACGGCAGAGCGTGACGCCTTACTGACGACCAGTTAGGGCATCTCCGGCGGCATCGACCTCCGTGGACCGATCTGATCGGGCGGCGTCTCGGCGGCGGTATGTGGGCGCCGACGAATTGATCCCACTGGAAGTCGATCTCACACTGGAATCGCGAGTTCGGAGGCGGCGACATGCAACGAGATAACCTGGACGAGCTCCTCACCGCAGCAATCGAACGCGGCGATGTCCCCGGCGTCGTCGTCGCAGTGGCGGATCGCCAGTCGGTGCTGTATCGGGGCGCGTTCGGGAAGCTCGCCGACAACCCCGTCGTCGAGATGACCGTTGACGCCGTATTCCCGATCGCATCGATGACCAAACCGGTCACGTCAGTGGGCGCGATGATGCTTCGAGAGCAAGGGCGGCTTGGCCTCGATGATCTCGTTGGCGACTACTTTCCGGAATTCAGGGGGAAACAGGTCATCGCCGAATTCGATGAGTCTGACGGTTCCTACGCAACTCGACCGCCCGCGTCTGAGATCACCATCCGCCATCTCATGACGCACACCGCCGGATTCGGCTACGGTTTCTCCAGCCCCGTTGTGCGCGATCTGAGCAAGGGAGCGACTGAGTTCGGCCCTCGGGAGCTGCTGTTGCTGCACGACCCCGGAGATAGATGGACCTACGGGCCGAGCACGCGCGTACTTGGGTGGGTCATCGAGAAGATTGCCGGCGAGTCGCTCGACGCGTTCTGCGAGTCGCGCATATTCGCGCCCCTGGGCATGACCGACACTGGCTTCAGTCTGGCATCGGAAAACCTCGACCGCCTCGTGGCGCCCTCAAAGCGAGTCAACGGCGCCTTGGTCACGGAATCGCGTCCGCCAACCCCGAATCCGAATTTCAATGGGGACGCCGGCCTGCTGTCGACGGCTGACGACTACGCACGCTTCGTCTGGATGCTGCTGAACGATGGGGAGTTCGACGGGGTGAGACTCCTGGCGGCGGAATCCGTGCACGAGATGACCACGAACCAGATCGGAAGACTGGTGGTCGAGCAACAACCCGGCGCTATTCCGGAGCTGTCGAATTCCTTCCCACTCGGAGCGGGACGAGACAAGTGGGGACTCGGCTTCCAACTGAAGGTGGGCGTCGAGGACGGATTGCGCCCGCCCGGCAGCTACAGTTGGGCTGGCATACACAACACCCACTTCTGGGGCGATCCGCACAACGGCATCGGCGTTGTGATGCTCACACGCGTGCAGCCGTTCTACGACGCAGGCTGCATCCGGCTGCTCACCGAGATAGAGCGCTGTGTGTACCGGAATCTGTAACGGCCCGCTTCTCGCCAAGCCCGTTGGAGGATTCGCGCTCCGGTGTGCCGCCGTCGGGGTGGTTCGACGGGCTCACCACGAACGGAAAACACCACCGGAAATCCACCGCGCGGTCGCACTCCCCAAGCCGTTCGCCCTGAGCAACGTTATGCCCGCACGGCGGACAATGCATGTGGAAGCAACGGTCGTTTGCAAACCGTCATGCTGAGACCACGGGCGAAGCATCCGGGGCCCCGCAGGGAGCCAAGTGTCGCGTTTAGCCAGATCCTTCGGCTTCGCTCAGGATGACATCGGAGGACCCGTTACTTGGAAGCCTGTCGAGGGGCCGTCAACGGACATCTGCAGCGAAGCCAAGCTCGCTAATCTCTCATGTTGATGACGAAGTATCGCCCGCCGGTGAACGGGTCGGGATAAAACGTGCCGTTCCCGAATTGATCCACGAGCTCGAAGTAGTACATCTCGTCGAAGTTCGGGACGAAATCGGTCGCTGGGATCGTCGCGCTGAATTCGCCATCGCTTGTCCTGCCCATGGCGACGGCTCGGAAGTCGGCGTTCTGTTCGACTGTCCGGTAGTGCAGCAGCACATCGGGCGGATTCCGATCGCTGTCCACCTTCAGGCTTAGCGTCAGCGGGTTCGACGAGCTGTGGGACGCGACTCGCTCGTGTTCGATGACCATCGGCGGACGTGAGTCCTCAGCCAGCTTCGTGGCGATAGGCGTCTGCGAACCGCCCGACGGGAAGAATATCGGGTTGCCGTGTTCGTCCTCGGCGCGGATGTAGTACTCGATGCCGTCGCCCGCGAGTGCGGCGCCCGGTATGACGGCAGAGACGATGTGCCCGCTCTCCGACATGGCGTCGGCTCGATATTCGGCCGCGCCGTCTGTTCGGTAGAAAACCCGGGCTCCGTTTAGAGTGGACGGCGACGACACGGTGGCATTGATCGCTAAGGCTTCGCCCTTGACCGCGCTGAAAACCGGTAGGTGGGCAACCCGAGGCTTCATTTCGGCGACGATCAACCCGTTGAGGATCCACTCCGACTCGTCACTCGGCGTCAGCCCTACGCTCAAGCTTCCATCCGTGACACTAACCTCAGCTATTACCTCTCGGACCTCGCCGGTTGGTATCTCCAGATTGGTCCCCACATCGGCGCCGTCCACCGATACGCTCATGGCGCCGTGGCTCGTCGGTGCGTCAGAAACGTCGCCGATCAGGAAGGTGACCTTGTATCGCCCGTCAGGGAGGTCGAACCTGAACGACGCGGGGGACCGCCCAGCCACGAAGTCGAGACACAGATACTCTGTGGGAACCTCGAGGTCGGATGGTGAGAAGACTGGGCTGTTGACGGCCTCGATTCCGATGTACTTGGCGCCCCGTAGCAGGAAATTACTCACGGTCGGCCTCCTGACCACGGACACGTCGACGTCGCCCTCCCAGCCGTAGCCCGCCTCTGATGAGTACGAATCATCTTCGTTGACGCTAGTGAACCGAGGCTCGATGGGGTCGTACTCCACGTCCACCCGTGTGTAGAATCGAGGACCGGTCGTGGTCATCTTCCCGCCGAAATCGAAGCCCACGGTGAATAGGCCCGTATCTGTCGAAGATCCAGGCGACCTCATCGATCCTGGCGAGATCGTATTCGGCGAAGGGCAGGTTGTCCTTCCAGTGGCCGCCCGAGGGGCCGATGTGTAACTTTTCGTAGAAGAACGGCTCCGTGATCGCGATCAGAGCCTTCCATCTCTCGATGCCTTCTCGGGCACACCTGCGCGCCTCTCGCAGCATCGAGTAGTCGCTCGTCTCGTAGAACAGGCACAGGTATGCCGACGCCTGAATCTTCATCGAGTTGTACCTCGCCAGCGCCGAAAGAGCCCTCATGTCGAGTTTGGTGAAGAAGTACTCCTGATTGTCTCGGAGCGTCGCGATCTCGTCGGCTTTCGACAACTCGGCCTCGCATCGGTCGGCGAAGCCCTCCAGGTCGCTCGCCGCCCCATAAGGGGATATCTTCGCGGACAAGACGCCGTCGACCCGGTCTTTGGCGTACTCTCTGGCGTTTTGGAACAGCGTCTTCTCGCCCGGCGTGATGCCCGAGAAGAAGTCGATCGCGCCGCCAGTGTCCAGTTCCAGCCAGATGTACATGTTGGGGTCGTCCATGTGGTGGGAGATCAGGTAGCTCATCACCTGGCTGCTCTCTCGGTACGCCCGCAACAAGTGGGGAGCTGCTTCGTTGCCGAACCTTCTCCCCAGTTCGTTAAGCCATGGAGCGTCGTCAAGGTCGTGGTTGTAGCCGATCCTGCCCCAGAGCTTGAAGAACAACCAGTAACGTTCGTATTCCCAGTCGTAGTAGTCGTGGTCGACGCCGTCTTTGTAGATCGACCAACTGCCCGGGATCTGTGCGAACTGACTGAAACCCTTCTGAGCAAGCGGTGGCGTGACCTCAAAGCCGAGACCGTCTCCCAGATGAGCTGAGTTCATGAACGTCCGAACGTAGTCGGGATCGCCCCAGAGGAACAGCCGGTGAGTCCCGAGATTCCAGACGCCCCAGAACAGGTCGTACGTCCGGTCGTTCCGAACCAGGCTGTCGTAGCTGTATCCGAATCGCGTCTCGACGGGCTGGTACGGCATGCCCATGTGCTCGGCAAAGTACTTGAAAGACACCCTCGGCCTCGGGATGTCCTGCAGGAAGTTCTCGAGGGTCTCCGGTTGGAGCCCCCAGTTTCGGATGTCGATCGCGACCTCCCTGCCGGAATCCTTGATGGCGCCCACGACGACATCCTTGAAGAAGCTCTGATCCTCCAATCCGGACTCGAGGTTCATGCGCACCTGTATTCCCTCGATGGCGGGGCAGAGCTCCAGCATCTTGGCGATGCCTCTTCGCGTGAACTCAGCCAACATGTCGTCGTCGACCCCGCGGACTTTGGTCTCCTGCGGATGGAAGGGATGATTCTCGCCCCAAGCCTTCGTCTGCCATATGCCGATGAAGAACCGGATGCCTCTCGCCTGTGCCAGGCCGGAGATGCACTGGAGCATTTCGAGATTCTTTGCCTGTTCGTCTTTAGTCTGGCCCTCGACGTAGACGTCCGGATACTCGTCCATGTCGAATAGATGGGGGTAGATCGGTATCTGATAAGCGGTCTGGTGGCCGAATATGAGATTGAACTCGTTGAACCTGCTCTTGGCAAGCACGGAGAAGTACCGGTCCCAGTATTCCTCGGAGTAGTACCAGTCCCGTTCGAGGTCGGCGTTGTGCGAGAAGGCGTAGAGCCTTCTCACCGCGATGTCCGGGCTCTCGCTCTTGGGCGTCAACCGGTCTGAGATGTCTTCGCCTGCTTCGAGGCATTCGATCTGTTCGGCGAGCTCGAAGCAACCGTACATGACCCCGTTGTCGTCGGACCCCACCACGCGGATCGCATCGCCTATGGGCGCGGCGGCCGCGCCCAGCGTATACGATTCTATGTCCCCGGGCGGCGCAAGGTCGGCAGACTCCGCGTCGGCGAAGAGAGGCGAACCGACCACCCCGATCAGGACAGTCGTCTCACTCGCAGCGGCATCGACTGAGTCGCTCTGTTCGACGTCATGCCCTGCGTCGGTAAATGTTCTGACGAGCTCGTTGACCCCATATCTGGCGGGGCTCCCCAGAGCTGGGTCGGAAACAACGGCAATCCTCATGGCTGGCCTTGACACCTTTCGTTTCGATACGTCTTCATCTTTTCGCGCGTGCTGGCGCTCGGCCGTAGCTAGACCATGATCTCACGCGATCAGTGGAACCGCCCGAATTGTGAGCGCCGGCATTACGCCGGGTGCTGCGCCCGGCGCCTGGCGACGAACCTGGAATCCGTTTCGGATCTGAGGCTGCTCGTGGTGTATCGAACACCGGACAATGGCGTTCGGGCAGGTGCCCCGCTCCAAGTGCATCTTGGTTGGAGCGCCTGCCAGATCAGGGTCGGGAGTGTTAGGCTCGCATCATGTTTCGGCCCAGGCGCCAGCGGTGGACCTCGTTCGGGCCCTCGAAGATCCGGTACGCGCGCACGGCTCGGTAATACTGTTCGATGACCAGGTCTTTGGAGTACCCCGCCGCGCCGTGAATCTGGAGAGCGCGGTCGATGACCCGTCCGGCCATCTCCGTGGCGAACACCTTGATCATCTGCGCCTCGCGCCGCACGTCCTCGCCTCGATCTGCTTTCATAGCAGCCTGGTGTACCATCGACCGGGTTGCGAACATCTCGATCTCCGAGTCCGCGATCATGCCCTGGACCGCCTGCCGTTCGGAGAGGAGCGTACCGAAAGTCTCGCGTCCCATGGCGTACGAAACCGCCATGTCCTGGCATCGCTGAGCCAGGCCAAGGACTTGCGGTCCGTTCATCAGTCTAAGGCCGTTGAGCGATTTCTGTGCGTCTTGCCAGGCGCATCCTTCGGCCGTCAAACGATGGGCCGAGGGCACCACGCAGTTGGTCAATTGGAACTCGGCCGTGGTCGTCTGACCCATCATCGGGATCACCCGGCTCACTTCGAAGCCAGGCGTGCCGGCGTCGATAATGAACCAGGTCACGCCTTCTTGACGCTCGGTGCCCTTCTCCCTGGCCAGCACGACGACGTGGTCGGCTTCGTGGCCCTTGGTGATCCAGATCTTCGTGCCGTTCAGAACATAGTCGTCGCCGTCTCGCGTGTAGCTTGTCTGGATGCCGCCCAGATCGCCCGCCGCGCCGGGCTCGCTGAATGCGCCGGCGGACCTGGCTTCGCCGCGAACCACCGGATGAAGATACTTCTCTTTGAGATAATCGCTGGCGCCGTACAGGAGCGGGTTCACACCGCCGCCGATCAGATTCCGCGACAGCATGGATTTGTGGGTCTCTTCAATCACCAAAGCCATCCCGAGAGTGTTGATGCCGGCGCCGCCGTATTCGGGAGGGACGCTCAACGCCCACAGACCCATCTCGCGGAGTTGAGCCTGCAGCGGCGCTCTGACCTCGGGCGGCAACTCCTCGTCGTACTCGGACTCGAGCGGCATCACTTCGTTTTCGACGAACTGACGGACCGTGCTCTGCAGCATCCGTAACTCTTCAGGGATCGCGGTGTCCATGGCAATTTCCTCCTAAGTTATGTCGTGTGCAGCCAGGCTGTAGGCGAAACGGGTCCCTCACGGTTGAGGCGCCTGCCCGGTCATCTACCGGGCGTGTTCGGCGTCGCTCGTTCGCGTAAGTTCGAGGCGTCCGTTGTCAGCCGAGACGCATCGGAGTGCTTTGCCGTCGGCCGTTTCGGAGACTAGCGTGCGCATTAGGCGCCGACGAATCTCCGGCCGCAACATGTCGCCTGACTTGTCCGACGTATTTGTATCACCATGATGTTGGTCGCACAAGGGCAGGGGAGCCGGCGCGGGCCCTCGAGCCGTCAGCCGTCAGCCGTTAGCCGTAAGCCGT
>CAZPQQ010000084.1:0-13285 GCA_964588665.1 uncultured Dehalococcoidia bacterium
CGACGGCAGCGGGACCGCTCGATACGTGCGTCAGACCAATGATGAGCATGGGTTTGGCCGCCCTGGGTTACATAACATTTCCAAGCACTACTCAATATACCGTGGGTGCCAGCCCGGCCCGCTCCAGGTCACGATCTTTCGGGGCGTGATCCGCACCAGCGCCCGAGGCATGTGCTTAGTCTCGTCGAAATACTGGCCGCCTCGTTCCTCGCCCATGTATCGAACCGCCCACGCCTTCCAATCCCCGAGCCACGCCGCGTCAACGATCTCCGCCGTTCCCTCGATGAGGGCGCGTGTGTGAATCGCTTCGGTGGTGTCGATGCACGCGGAGACGCGAGGGTTGGCGCGGATGTTCTCGACCCACTGCGCCTGCCGCCGACCGCCGAGCAGAAAGTCACCGTTGTCGTACTGGTACCAGAGCGGATTCACCGCTGGCCATCCCTCGGGTGTAATGGTCGCGAGCCTCATCAAGAGATCGCCGGTTGAAAGGAAGTCCTGCAGTTGCTCGCTGGTCAGTGACGGCATCCTCGCCTCCAAGGTTGGAATCGGTGTCGCCCGAATCATATCACCACGCGAATCCGGCCAGATGTATAATCGCCCCTGAGAAAGGAGCGTCACATGACCCAGCCACACGAACTCACCATAACCGAGGCCGCGAAGGACATTCGAGACGGTGCCTTATCCAGCGTCGAGCTGATCGAGGACCTGCTGGCCCGCGTGTCGCTGCTGGAGCGAGACCTCAACGTGTGGGTCACGATGGACGAAGCGGGCGTGCTGGCAACGGCGCGACAGCGCGATCTGGAGCTCGCCGCTGAAGGACCGCGCGGACCGCTCCATGGCATCCCTGTCGGCATCAAGGACATCTACTACACCCAGGGCGTCAAGACCACAGCCTGTTCGAAGATCCTCGCCGATTTCGTGCCCGACTACGACGCCACGACCGTCGCCAAGCTCAAGCAAGCCGGCGCGATCATCATGGGCAAGACCGTGACCACGGAGTTCGCGTGCGGCGACCCGCCCCCGACTCGGAACCCGTGGAACGCCGAGCACACCCCCGGTGGGTCGAGCTCCGGCTCGGCAGTCGGCGTCGCCGTCGGGATGTTCCCAGCCGCCATGGGTTCCCAGACCGCGGGTTCGATCCTGCGGCCGGCGTCGTTCAACGGCATCGTCGGACTGAAGCCCACCTTCAGCCGCGTTAGCCGGTACGGCGTCGTCCCGGTCTCGTGGTCGTTGGACACGATGGGACCGTTCACGCGCACCGTCGAGGACGCGGCGCTCATGCTCAGCGTGCTGGCCGGGCACGATCCCAAGGACTTCTCGTCGTCAACCCGGCCCGTGCCCGACTATCCGCGAGCGATCGGTTCGATGCAACACCCCCCTCGCATCGGCCGAATACGAAAGTTCTTCGACGACAACGCCAACGACGAGATGAGAGCCCATACCGACGCCATCAGCGACAGACTGGCTGACGCAGGGGCGATAATCGAAGACGTTGACCTGCCCTCCGATTTCGACACGATGCTGTCGGCCCACCGCGTGCTCATGACCGTCGAAGCCGCAACCGTGCACCAGGAGTGGTTTGAGTCCCGCGCCGACGAGTACTCGCCCAACATCAGAGGCGTAATCGAGCAAGGCATGCTCACCCCGGCCGTCGCCTACGTCCAAGCCCAGCGCGTGCGACGACGGTTCCGGCGAGACTTGGAGGAAGCGCTGCGGCCCTACGACGTCGTGCTGTCGCCGTCCACCGTAGAACCGGCGCGGCGCGACCTCAGCACCACGGGCAACCCGATGTTCCAGACGCCGTTCACCTTCGGCGGTTTCCCGTCCATCACGCTGCCGTCCGGGCTCAGCGCCGACGGCCTGCCGCTCGGCATCCAGCTCGCCGCCGCGCCCTTCGCGGACGAAACGCTGCTCGCGGCAGCTCGCTGGTGCGAAGAGGTCATCGACGTGAAACTGACTCCGCCCGTTTGAAGGCAATTCCCCACACCACAAAACCCGACATTACCGCGCTCCGGGCCAGGGTCCGGGCTTGCGATCGGGTAGCTCTTGCTCGTAAGTCCCCTGGTCGAACATGATAAAACCACGAGCCAGGTAGTTCTTCAGGGCGTCCGGATGGTCCAACGTGCACGTGTGCAACCACATGCGCGAGGCGCCGATAGCCCATACGCGCTCGGTGGCCACGGTCAACAACCGCCCGCCGTACCCATTGCCGATGAAATCCGGCAGCAGGCCGATTTGTGCGAGTTCGACGTCGGCGCCAGCGGCGCCGTCAAGCTCGAAGTAGCCGGCCGGCGTGCCTTTCACGTATGCGACCCAGGTCTCGAGCTCGGGACGAGACACCCAATTGAGCCACTCTTGGTAGCTCCAGCCCAGCCTGTCGATCCAATACCAGTCGCCGCCGACAGCCGTGTACAGGAACCGGTTCAGCTCCGGCGACGGGATCTCCGCCCGTCTGAACTCGAGATCGGCTGCCTCGGCTCGACCGGGCGTCAATTGACTGGCGTCTGTCATTTCCAGGTGGTAGAGCGCAACTTTCGCTAGCATGTTCGTATCCGGTCCTTCCGATGCGTTTTCGTCGATCATCACGATTCTATCTCATCCGTATCCATCGATCGGAGACAATCCTTGCCGGTCAGGGCTTGCGTCCGCCAGAGCGTGTAGTACAATGCGCCCATCGACTATTGGAGGTGAAGAGCGATGACCCTAAAGGGCAAGGTTGCCATCGTGGGCATCGGAGAAGTGCCGACCCGGAGAGTGATTCCGAACCGTACGATGATCGGCCTGTGTGCTGAAGCAGCGCGCGAAGCCATTGCAGATGCAGGGCTCACCAAGACTGACGTCAACGGTTTGGTCACCGACGGAGTCACCGCTCCGGCTGCGATGGCTGAATATATCGGCATCAGGCCGACTTATGCGTCGGGCGTATCAATGCAAGGTGCAAGCGGAGCATCGGCCACCACCGCGGCTGCTTCCGCGATCAACGCGGGCCTATGCGACACCGTGCTGGTGGTCATGGGCAACTCGCGAATGGACCGAGCCGCGCCAGGAGGCGGGGGCGGGAGTGTCCGCTCGGAATGGGAGGACCCACACGGTCCATCCGCCGGCATGGGCAATTACTACGCGCAGATATACACGCGGCACATGCTCGAATTCGGCACCACTGAGGAACAGATGGCCAAGGTCGCCGCCGACGAGCGATTCAACGCCGTGGAAAACGAGAACGCCGTCTTCCACGGACAGGCCATCGACCGCCAGGACGTGCTCAACTCGAGATACATCAACTACCCGCTGAGACTGCTTGAGAGCGTGATGCCTTGCGACGGCGCTGCGGCGCTGATCATGACCAGGGCAGACCGAGCCAACTCTCTTCCCAACCGTCCCGTCTACGTGCTCGGCACCGGGATGGAGCAGGCCAACTCGAACATCTGGCAGACGGAACGGGTCACGACAACTCCGGTCAAGGGCTCCGCCGCCAGGGCATTCCAGATGTCAGGGTACGGCCCCAAAGATATGGAGTTCGCCGAATTCTACGATTGATACACCATCCTCGTGGCCGTGTGCCTCGAAGATGCCGGATTCATGAAGAAGGGCGAAGTCGGTCCTTGGTACGAATCCACCGATACGACGTATAAGGGCAGTTTCCCGGTCAACACCGACGGCGGCCAGCTCTCGGGCGGCCAACCCGGCCTCGCCGGAGGCTTCCGCCACGTGATCGAGGGCGCCCGCCAGATCATGGGCCGAGCGGGGAAAAGGCAGGTGGCCAAAAACGACCTCGCTATGGTGAATGGTTGAGGCGGCACGGCGAGCGAAATGTGCTCGCTGGTCCTCGGTTCCGAGGAAACACTGTAACTACACCCTGAATCTGCCAGATGCAAGGCGATGATATGACCACCGAATACACCAAACCGCTGCCTCGTCCGATAAACGAGGAAGTGTCCAAACCGTTCTGGGAGGCCGTGCGCCGCCACGAATTGGTAATGCCCCGGTGCAAGATATGCGCCAACCTGTACTTCTATCCTCGGGAGGTATGCCCCATCTGTCTGGCCGACGCCAGCGAGACTGAATGGGTGCCGGTGACCGGCAAGGGAAGGGTGTTTTCATACACCATCGTTTACCAGGCCGCGAACCCGGCATTCCAGGCGGACACGCCCTACGTGTGGGCGATCATCCAGCTCGATGAGGGGACACGCATCCCGGCGAACCTGGTTGAATGCGACATCGAAGACGCTGCGATCGACCTGCGCGTCGAAGCCGTCTTCGAGGACGTGACGCCTGAGCACACGCTGGTCAGGTTCCGACCGGTGTAGCCCGGCATATTCGGCTGACCGCACGGGCAGCCTCGATAGACTTTGAAAAGAGACGGCGCTTTCGGGCGTCGTCTCTTTTTGCGCTCCGATCATACTCCCGTACTACGGGCCATCCTCCTGATGACCATCCCGTCGTCAATCCATCGTTCACGGCGATATCAGGCCTCTCGCCGATTACACGTCGCCAGCCAGGTCGTAGTATGGACTCATCGAAACCCACACCCTGGCAGGAGGACAAGATGTTGAGCAGATTCTTCAAACTACCCCACCGCACTGGCTCCCGGTTCGACACGTACCTTTCGAGCGTGGTTCGCGTTGGCGGGTCCGGAGCGCCAACGGTTGACGAGGCCCGCAAAGACTACGCCGCGACGGTCAAGGCGGCGACTCTCTGGCGAGGACACTAAAACCTCACGCGGCGCCGCACGAAAATCTACCGCGCGCCAACCGCATCAGATACAATAGAAACCGACGAACTTAAGGGGATTGCGATGGCGGCCTGTCAAGGGCGGAGTGAAAGTGTACCAGTGGGGCGGAGTAAAACCGCACGACTGAACGGCGCAAGATGAGCGTCAAAGTTGTCGGGTATTGGTGGGGATACTCTCGGTCAATTCATGGTCGTTTTTCGCCCGACAGGTGCGAGGAGAGAGCCTCAAGCTCAGGACCACCGACTACGTGGCGCTGGCCAAGGTGGCAGGCGCTTCCACCCCACGGATCCTTGCACGGCACATATTCCCCGGCGTGGTGAACATCGTGATCGTGCTGGCGACGCTTCAGGTCGGCAATCTGATCCTAACCGAGGCAATCCTGTCCTTCCTGGGTGCCGGAATTCCGCCCCCAACGCCTTCATGGGGGTCGATGATATCGGATGGGAGGACCTATCTGGCAACCGCATGGTGGATCGCGTTCTTCCCTGGCATGGCAATTTTCCTCACCGTTCTCGCCTTCAACTTCCTCGGAGACTGGCTGCGAGACAGATTGGACCCTCGTCTACGACAACTGAATTGAGGTTAGAGTACCGTGGCACACCAACAAAACTCCAAAGCGACAATCAGGGTAGCGGCCATCGGCATGACGCACTGGCACTCTCTGTGGGATGCCTCGTATCTTCTACATCTGGCCGCTATGCCGGATGTGGAGATCGTCGGGATACACGACTCCAGCGCTGAGACCGCGGCCCATAGAGCAAGCGAATTGGGGGGCGGCATACCGACGTTCACCGACTACCCGGCGATGCTGGCTGAGCTCGCTCCCGACTTCGTGTTGGCGCTGGGCACTCATGTGACGATGGCGGAGATCGGTCACCATCTGCTAGACAAACGGATCCCGTTCATCATGGAAAAGCCCATGAGCTTCAACGCCCTCGAACTGGCAGGCGTCGTCGAAAAAGCCGATGCCACGGGCGGCTTCGCCTCCGCCCCGCTCGGCATGCGGTCCTCGCCCATCATCCATCACGCCAAACAACTGGCGGAGGCGGGCACGTGGGGGCAGATCACTCACTTTTACCAACGGATGAACCGCCCAACGTCGGACCGATACCCGGCATGGGGCGCCTCGTGGATGCTTGACCCAGCCCAAGCCAACGGCGGGTGCCTGCGCAACCTCGGCTCACATGGCCTCGACAGCTTCGTTTACTTGACAGGCGAGGGCGAGAACATCGAGGTCCCAGGCGCCAGTCTAAGTTGGGGAACGTATCATCAACCGATTGAGGACTACGCTTCAGTGCTAGTCAAATCCGCCCGCGGGGTGACCGGAACCATCGAGATCGGCAACGGGTTTCCGTACGACGGGACCGACGGGCAGATAAAAGTCGCCTTCGAACGCGCGATCCTGATCACCGAAGGAAACGATATTGTGCTGCACACCGCCGACGGGTCGGAAACGATTAAACCCACGGGCGCGCCAACCGAGAGCGTGTTGCGCCGCACCATCGACGCCGCCGTCTCCGGCGGAAAACCTCCGGTCAGCGCCCGGGACTGCTACAATGCCGTCCGCTTGATCGATCTGGCGTATTTGGCGGCGGGCAACCCTTACGGCACGGCCGCTGTGTAAGTTAAATTGATCTCAATCCCATCTTCAAATTGGACGAAATAGACATGAAGCAACATAGGCAGGAGGTAGAAAATGCCCGGTAAGTCAAGAATCGGAATAATACCAGGCGCGCTGGTGACTTTATTGCTCACGTTCGTGTTTGCAATTGCTTGCAGCAGCGATTCAGAGCCGGCGCCCGCGGCTGCTCCCGCGATAGATCAGGCTCAATTGAGTCAGCTCGTGCAGGACGCCGTTAAGGCCGCTGTCCCGGCGGCGCCGGTCCGCTCGGAGCGGACCGGCGCCGGTTTCCGCCGCTGAGATCCAGCAGTTGGTCGAGACGGCTGTCAACGCCGCGGCCGCGGCGGGCACGGAACCGCCAACGGCCGCCGAGATAAGCGCGATGGTCCAAAGCGCTGTCGCGTCGGCGACGACACCTGGCGTAACGAAAGAAGAGATTCAGGACCTGGTTGTAAAAGCTGTTTCGGAATCAGCCAGTTCCGGACCGTCCCCACTCTCGACGGCAGACATCGAGGCTGTCGTCTCCAAGGCCATACTGGCGATGCCGACGGCCTCGCCCGTGCTCGTGGAGTTGGTCGTGACCCCCACACCGGGGGCCGTACAGCCGCGCGGCACGCTGATTGTCGCCGTCAACGACGTCGGACCCGCTTCCAGCTACCGCCCCAAAGAGATGCTGTGGCCCTATAACAACAGGGCGCTCCTCCTGGGGATCAACGAGTCGGCGTTGCGTTGGGACAAAGACTTCGTCATCGTGCCCTCGTTGGCCAGCTCCTGGGTCCTGACCGCCGACGACGTCACGCTGACGATCCGCGAGGACGTGCCCTTCCACGACGCGTCGACCGGGACCGTCTCTGCCGAAGACTTCCTCTTCACCTTCGAAGACGGCAGGCTCGACGGCAACAAGAAACTCGGCGAAGTCATCAACCCGTTCTACGCGGAGATAACCGCCCCTGACTCCATGACGGTCAAGATGAACCTCAAATCGGCGAACATGAGGTGGATATCCACCCTGACCAAGCTGTTGGACGGCAACGCCCCCATTTCCAGCAAGAAGCTGTTCGATCAGCTCGGCGGCGACCAGATGAACCTAACGCCGAATGGGACGGGTCCGTTCCAGGTCATCGAGCAGATATCGGACGACTCCATCATTCTGAATGCGTTTGTGCCGCACTGGCGACAGACCGCAGGCTTCAATAGAGTCGAGATACTGGAAGTCCCCGAAGACGCAACCAAGATCGCGATGCTCCAGACTGGTGAAGCGGACATCATCCCGGTCACCGCCAGCCAGATCGACCAGGTAGCCGCGGTGCCAAGGGCCAGGCTCATCGAGGGCCGCCAGAAGTTCGGCAGCGGCGGCGTCAACGTTTGGCTCTCAGGTCAGTATTACGCCGACACCAAGAAGGACGGCACCCCGTCCGGCAACGCGCCTGCTACCGAGCGGCCGTGGGTCGGCGACCCTGCCGATCCCGCCGACATGGCGAACGCGCGCAAGGTGCGCATGGCCATGTCCATGGCGGTTGACCGCGAGGCGATCATCGACACGATCCTCGGCGGCAGAGGCTGCCTCGCCTACGTGATCGGCATCGACTCCTGCAACCCACGTTGGAATCCCGAGTGGAAAGTGCCCACCGACCCCGACGGCGCAATCGCGCTCCTCGCCGAGGCAGGCTATCCCGACGGATTCGAGTTCCCGTTCTTCATCCCAGTCGGATCAAACCCCGTGCTGGAAGAAGTCGGAGAAGCTCTCCTGCCCATGTGGGAAGCAATCGGCCTGACGGCCAAAGTAGAGAAGGCGGCATATCAGGCCAAGCGCCCTTCGATGCTGTCCAAGACCATCTCTGACGCATGGATATGGAACCACAGCGACTACGGTCTTCCGATCAACGTAATTAGCGGAATCGGTTTCCAGACCGCGGACACGGTCTGGGGTCCGGGTTACACCTACGATTTCTCCCAGGGATTTATCGACACCCTCGGCGTGGCCCTGGACCTGGACGACCAGTTCGACATCGCCATGGAATGGGAGACGAAGATGTACGAGTGGATGCCCTCCATCCAGATAGCCTCGTTCGTCAGCCCGTGGGCGATGGGTCCGAACGTGCCGAAGTGGGTCTATCCATACCACACGGGCAGTTGGCCGGACGAGCTCTTCTCAGCCGTGCCCGCCCGCTAATCTAGCAACAGCAAAATCAGCCCGGGAGGGCAATCGGGCAAGAGTCTGATCCTCCCGGGTCTACAATCATTCCGAACACACCTGGTTGGGCGTAAGCTGCCACATTCGGCGTCCAACCTAAGTTCACGCCGGTCGGCAGGCCGCACGTGCAAAGGAGGCAAGCTTGAAATTTGGCCTGAAACTACACCACTCGGGTCCCGGCGCCAGCCCGGACCATATGCTCCGTTGGGCTCGGTTCGCCGAGACCTTAGGTCTGCATTTCTTGATGACGGCCGATCACGTCGCGCTGACGCCCGATGTGTTGCCCCAATATCCCGCTCCATATTACGAGCCGTTCACGAACATGGCCTGGCTGGCCGCCCAGACCACCAAAATCATGCTCGGCACAACCGTTATCGTCGTGCCATATCGCCACCCACTGCATCTGGCGCACATGACCGCTTGCATCGACCAGCTCAGCAACGGACGGCTGATCTTCGGGGTCGGAGTAGGGTGGTCGGTGTCCGAGTACGAAGCGTTCGGCATTCCGATGAACAAACGCGGGGCAATGACCGACGACTACTTGGCCGCTGTTAAAACGCTGTGGACCGAGGACGTGGCCTCCTACGAGGGGCCGTTCACCAAGTTCCGCGACGTCATGCTTGCCCCGAAACCCGTGCAGAAGCCGCATCCGCCGATCTGGGTCGGAGGCAGCGGGGGTCTGGGGCGCAGGGTGCCGGGCATGGAACGGGCCGTCAAATTTGGCGGGTCATGGCATCCCCTGGGCATCCGCGCGGACTGGCTTCGAGACGAAGCGATGCCGCGAATGCGGAACATCGCCGAAGAAGCGGGGAAGCCCACCCCTCCTCTCTGCCCTCGGATATTCTGCCGCATCACCGATTCACCGCTGCCGGAAGACGACCGCGTCGCCGGAGAGGGCACGCTGGACCAGATTCGAGCCGACCTGGACATCTTGCAGGAGCTTGGCGCTGAGTACGTCATGTTCGACACGAAGCGAAACAACGAAACAGCCAACACGCTGAACCATTACGAAGACGCCTGGAACGTGGTCACCACCCTGGCCGAGAAGGCCATCGACGTGGACAACGAGACCCTCCGGTAATCTCCACCGTTTCAGATCGATGCGCACAATAGTCGGATTTGGGGCCAGCCCAGATGGGATCGGGGTCCGGGCGCCGATGGCGTGCCCCACGTCCTAACACGAGTGTGCGCGTCGAGACGCGAGATTGAAGCGACAGCCCAAGCACCAACCCGAATGATATAATCTGTAGATCACGATGAATTGGATCCGGGAGGCTCGCACGTGGTTGTAACAACAGATGCCGTTGGCGCCCAACAACTTTGGGGCACGTTCGATGACGTTAGCGAGGGGCTTTTCGCCCAATTCCGAGACGTGCGCTACGCCCAGGGCCGGGGCATCCCGCTCGACGAGCTCGAAGCCGAGGTCGAGGAGTACCTGGCGACTCATGTCAGCCAGTCGAAAGTCCTCCGGAAGGCCAACGTCTATCGGTTGGCGGTGACTCGCGGACAGATCAGCGTGGACCCCAACGACTGGTTCGCCGACAAGCTCAACCACGGCCACATCCTGCGCAAACTGACCAAGGGCAGCTACTACCTCGAGGTTTTCGACCGAGGGACATGGCTCGACGAGGCTGCCAAAGGACCGTTGGCCGAGGGCGCCGCCTGGTTCAAGCAAGCCGGCGAGATCGGTATGTCGAACGCCCCCACGGGCGGGCTGGACCTCGGGCACATCTCTCCCGGCTGGGAGAACATGCTGTCCGGCGGCTTGCTGGGGCTGATCGACCAGGCGCGCCAGGCGAAAGATGCGCTAGGCGAGCACGCCACCCAAGAGCAGCTCGATTTCTACGAGGCGGTCGAGATGGTCTACACCGCCACGATCGCCTTCGCGGGACGCTTGGCCGACCTGGCCGAGGACATCGCGGCCACCGACGCGGACAACGCCGAGCGCCTCGCTCTTGTCGCCACTGCGCTGCGAAGAGTCCCCGCTCAGGCGCCCGAGACGTTCCACCAGGTGCTCCAGTTCACATGGCTCATGCACGAGCTCATAGAGATGGAGGGCGAAGATGTCCGCTCGATGGGCCAATTCGATCGCATCCTATACCCCTACTACGTGGCGGACGTCGAGTCTGGCCGCCTCACCCGCGATCATGCCAAAGAGCTCATAAAGTTCTACTGGTTCAAGTGGTACTCACGCACCGAAGGCGCCGTAAACGGCAAGAATTTCGTGTTCGGAGGACAGGCGGCCGACGGGTCGATCCTTGAAAACGATCTCACCTACGTCGCCCTCGAGGCTTACGACGAGCTGTGCGTCCCCGATCCGAAGCTGTCGGTCAGGTATCTGCCCGAGCACTCGGACGAACTGTACCGGCGGGTAGCCGACATGATCCGGCGAGGTCGGAACTCCTTCGTGCTGATGAACGACGCGATTGCCGTCGAGGCGCTGGTGAAGCGAGGCAAACCCATCGAGGATGCCCGGACCTACTTGCCCATCGGCTGCTACGAGCCAGCCGTCGACGGCAAAGAAGCCGCCTGCACGATGAACACCACGATCAGCCTGGTCAAGCCTCTGGAACTGGCCCTGAACGACGGCGTCGACCCGTTGAGCGGCAAACAGATCGGCCCTCACACGGGCGACCCCAGGCAATTCGAGACCTTCGACCAGTTGATGAACGCCTACCGGGAGCAATTGGACTTCATCCTCACAACTTCGAGCAGATACATCGCCGAGGCCGAACGACAATGGCCCGAGATCAACCCGTCGCCACTGATCGGCGGCACGATCGACGACTGCCTGGCCCGAGGCAAAGACGTTGGGCAGGGTGGGCCGGTCTACAACACGGTAGGGTTTGTGGGAGCGGGCCTGGCTAACGCCGCCGACTCTCTAACCGCTCTCAAACAGGCGGTGTACGACCAGAAGAAATTCACCATCGGAGACATCATAGACGCGATTTCGGCCGATTTCGAAGGCCACGAGAACATGCGCCTGTATCTCTTGAACCGGGCGCCGAAATGGGGCAACAACAACTCAGAGGTCGATGGAATCGCTCGGCAGGTCGCCGACCATTTCAGCGACAAGGTTCACTCGTTTACGAACGGGCGTGGCGGTGGCTCTCAGGCCGCTCTGTTTACGCTCACGTTCGCCCTGGCCTGCGGCAAGAAGACCGGCGCGCTGCCGGACGGTCGGAAGGCCCGAGAATCCCTGGCGCCTGGAGTGGGCGCTTCCTACGGCCAGGATCGCAAGGGCGTCACCGCGCTGATCGACTCGGTCTCGAAGCTGGACTTCACTGCAACTCCCAACGGGTCCGTGCTCGACGTCACGCTTCACCCGACCGCTATATCCGGTGAAGAAGGACTCCAGGCGTTCGTCGGCCTGATCAAGACGTTCTTCGAAGAAGGCGGCTACGCGATTCAGTTCAACGTCTTCGACGTAGAGACTTTGCGAGACGCCCAAAGAAATCCGGAGAAGTATGCATCGCTCCAGATCCGCGTCACCGGATGGAGCGTCTACTTCAACGCACTGTCCCGAGAAGACCAGGACCAGTTCATCGGCAGGCTCGCCCATGGCGCCTGACCCCGTCGTGGTCGTGACCACGGATGGAGCTGTCGATACAGCAACGGGGCTGGTTTTCGACCTCAAACGATACGCCGTGCACGACGGACCCGGCATCAGGACAACTGTGTTCCTGAAAGGGTGCAGCCTGCGATGTGTCTGGTGCCACAATCCGGAGGCCATTGGGCATCGGCCAGAAGTCTTTTTTTACCCCGATCGCTGTATTGCGTGTGGGTCGTGCGTCGAAGCCTGCCCCACGGGCGCTCAGATTCTGGCCGAAGACGGCCAACGCACCTTTGACCGCGCCGTCTGCGACCTCTCGCTGGAGTGCGTTGAGGTCTGTAACTCGACCGCTCTGATGCTCGCAGGCAAACAGATGTCAGTAAGTGACGTCATGGGCGAAGTGCGTGAGGACGCGGCGTTTTATCGGGTCTCAGGCGGCGGCGTGACGCTGTCAGGAGGCGAACCCCTCCTACAGAACGAGTTCGCGACCGCCTTGCTCAAGGCTTGCAAAGCCGAAGGCTTCCACACATCGCTCGATAGCTGCGGTCAGGTTCCGTGGAGCTTCTACGAGAGAGCCCTGCCCTACGTGGACCTGGTGCTCTACGACCTGAAGCACATCCACGCGGACAACCACAAAGAGTTCACCGGCGTATCCAACCGGCGCATCATCCAAAACCTACGCAAACTGAACGATCGCGGCACACCGGTCGAGATACGCATGCTGATCGTGCCCACGGTCAACGACTCGGAGGAGCAGGTCGGGCAGGCAGCCGAACTCCTAGCCGGCATGGACAACATCACCGCCGTCCGGCTCCTGGCTTACCACAGCATGGCCGCCTCCAAGTACACCAGCCTCGGAAGAGACAGCACGATGCCCGACGTCGAGTCACCAGACACAGATGCCATGGCACGAGTCGCCGAATGGGTCCGAAGCTACGGCCTAACCGTGATCACGCCCTCGGACGACGCCTAGAGGCCTGCGGCGCGCATAATCGTTGCTCTTCGGTCCTTTTTGGGGACCCGATCATCCTTGCCGTTCTTCGATGTTGCCAGTCTGGCCCCAAAGGGCTTCCCGTGATCAGAGCCCATTGCTCACAACGCCCGAGGCGTCATTGCGCGAATTCATAACTGTGTAGACCGTCAGCGAAAGTGGGACACATTTGGGCCTGAAATTAACAGAGACTC
>CAZPQQ010000085.1:0-13152 GCA_964588665.1 uncultured Dehalococcoidia bacterium
ATCAGCTCAAAGTCTCTATTAACAATCTGTCCCATTTGGGCTGACAGCCAACAACGCAACAGAACGCGCACGAAGACCGTGGGGCGTGCGCAGCACGTCTAGCGAAGCTCGCGCCGGGGCGAGGGGAGCGTCCGGCATTAATGCGCGCCGCCGTGGATCCCCGACAAGTTGCCGGTGACAAGATAGACGGCACTTTCGGCGATGTTGGCGGTCCCGTCAAGACCCGTTTTCGATAATCGAGATTTCAGAATAGCGCGAGGCGCCATGTCATTCCTCAGACAAGGCCAGAAATCGTCCGGTTGTTGTTGACGGATCGGGTCTGTACACGTAAGTCTTGCCGCGGAAGATCTTTTCTTGATAGAGGACCTCTTCCTGAGTTCCGTGCGTAATGATGAGAGAGTACCACGGGTAATCAGGCAATTGGAACTCGACGTAGCCTTGTGCATTGATATCGACGCGTCCGTAACCCGCGACCCTTACCGTCGCGCCATGAACAGGTTCACCGTGTTGATCGAGAATCCTCAGCCTGACCGAGTTCGGACCGGGGGGTTGTCCGGCAGCGGATTGATCATGCTCGATCGGACGGTCCGGGATCATCGCCAGGATGTCTTTTTCATATCCAACGTTCTTGGGGGTCGTCCAGTCCGGACCGTATTTTGCTGCCAGGTAGTCTTCGGGGGGGTCTGGCACAAGGAACGTATCGCCGGCGAACTCAATCTCCTTCAACCGAGTCACCAGATGGACGGGAATCGGAACGCCAGGGAAGTGGATGATGGCGCCGCCGACGATCCGATAACATGTCCAGTCGATCCTTATGTATGACTTCATCAACGTTACAGACACATAGTTTTCGCTGGGTTCCAACGACGCGTAAAAGCCATGGTCCCTGAATCCGGCGGCAACCGGTTCAATCTGGTCCTCGGTGAGTCCGTGAAGGCCGATTACGCAGCCAAGATCAATATCGTCGTCCCACGGAATGATTCGGTTCTCTCTGACAGCGCCGAGACAGGTGCCTTGGCGTAAGAAGAAAGTTACGCCAAACTGGCCGAATATCTGTTTCACTTCCCTTAGGGTCGCCTCGGCTATGGCAAGGTCCATGGGCGTCATCGATTCGTATGACTCTTCTACGGAGGCTTGATCGGCTCCATTGCCACGCATCATTCTTACTCCTTGCTTTAATCCCTGTTGCGGGAGCCTAATCGCTCACCCGCCTAGGCGCCAAATCCTCACGGACTCGAAGCGAAACTGGGTCGTGCGTAGAAGTGCATCCCGAACACGAGGTGATGTATCCCAGTACAGGGCGGCGGCGCCGTCTCGGACGGCAGAGGGCTTTTACTCACGAATCAGCGTCAACGTGACACAGGCATACTTCGACGGCAAAGCGACAGCGTCATGAATGATCATCCTCGCCGTCGGATGGGCTCGACTTCGATGGCCTACGCGCCCACGCCAGCCTGAAGCTCGGCGGCGTGGGTGAGCCGAAATGCGCGAGAGTTCCGGCATTCAGACATCTGCCTGGGGGCGACTAGCTGCTGGCATTGATGCGTGCCGCCGTTTATCCGTTGCGAATAATCCATAGAACTACGGGAGGGTCCATTCCCCATCGAATTGCCCGGTCACTAGGGCGCGGTCATCATCCACAGCACTGCTAGTCGTCGGGCCCACAGCGCAGACCCGAGGAAATCTCTACCGCAACCCCTGCCACACGGCCCCGGCGACGATGCTGACGCCGACTGCGATGACGAAGTACGCGAAGTTCACCCGCTCGGCCACCGACATCAGCGCTCGTATCGTGACGAACCCGACGACCGCTGCCACGACGACGGCAACGACGGCAGAGCTGGACATGACCACGTCGTCGCTCAACGCCGCGTAGAGTCCCGCGCCCAGGCTGGCTGGAACGCTGAGCAGGAAGCTGAGCACCAGAGCCTCGCGTCGGTCCACGTTCCGTGCCAGCAGCACAGCGACCGTCAGTCCTGACCGGCTCAGCCCAGGCAGGGCGGCGAATCCCTGGGCGATGCCTGTCAGGGCCGCATCAGTCACGCCCGCGTCGTCTCGTGTTCGGACGCCCGAGTCGCTCCGACGCAGTTGAATGCCGCCCGTCACGAGCATCAGGACGCCGACGATGCCCATGGCCACGGCGCCGATGCGATCGGAGAGTTCATCCAGGCCCAGAAGCAGCGGAAAGCCGACGGCGCCGCTCACCAGCGTGCCCACTGCCAGGAACGCCACGAATCTCGTCGGTTTCAGAGGGCTGGCGACGGCGTCTTTCGTTGCTTGAACGATCTCCCCACGAAGCGCCGCCAGCACCGAAAGCACCGTCCCGAGGTGAAGCCAGAGCGAGAAGGCCACTGCTTCACTAACGGAGCTGTCGAATGCCAGCGTATGCACGGCGGTCACGACGCCTTCGGAGCTAACAGGCAGCCATTCAATGACGCCCTGAATGAACCCAAGCAGGGCGGCTTCGAACATATTAGGAAGCCCGGTCCAGCGTGAAGATGAACGTGGCGCCCTTGCCGACTTGACTCTCCGCGCGGATGTCTCCGCCGTGCGATTGGACCAGGTGCTTGACTATTGCCAGACCGAGGCCCGTGCCGACCTCGCGTCGAGACCGGTCAGCTTTGTAGAACCTTTCGAACACGTGGGGCAGGTGTTCGGGAGGAATGCCGATCCCTGTGTCGGTCACACGGACTTCAACGGCGCCGTTGAGCGCGCTCGCCGAAATTGCGATGCTGCCGCCTTCCGGTGTGAACTTGACCCCGTTCTCCACCAGGTTCCCGAGCACCTGAGAGAGCTTGTCGCGGTCGCCCATCACATAGGGAAGGCTTGCCGGCAGTGATGTCTTGAGGCTCAGGCGCTTCGGACCGACCTGGAGCTCGAACCTGGACTTCACGTCATCGACGACGGTCGCCAGCTTCATGGGGACGAGGTTCATCGGCGCCTGTCCGCTCTGGAGGCGTGAAAGCTCCAGCAGTTCGTTGACCATGGTGGTCATGCGGTCGGCCTCGCCCTCGATTCGCCGGAGAAAGTCTCGCGCCGCGTCAGGCTCTTCCAACGCCCCGTCGTGAATGGTTTCGGCCAGCGCTTTGATGGCGGCCAACGGGCTCCGGAGCTCATGGGAGACGTTGCTCACGAACTCCCGTCGTGTCGTGTCCACCTGCCGCAACCGGGTGAGGTCGTGCAGGGTGAGGACAACGCTCCGGTTGTCGCGGGTCGAGACTGGCGTCGCGATGGCGCTGAGGTATTGTTGCCCATTGTTGATCTCGAATTCGATCTGCCGGATCACCCGGGCGGACAGTGCGTCTTCCACGACTTGGAGGATCTCGTTGTCCCGCACGATATCTGAGAGTTGGACTCCCTGCGCCCTTTGGAACGGCTTTTTCAACAGCCATTCCGCGGCATGGTTCACCAGCTCCACCGTCCCGTCTTCGGCGGTCACGATGACGCCGTCCGGCAGAGTGTCGAGGACCGCTGAGAGCCGGTTTCGTTCCGCGGAGAGATTGCTCACCATGTCTTGGAGGGTCGCCGCCATCTGGTTGAATGCGTTGGCGGCCTCCCGTGCTTCGTCCCTGGACGGTGAGGCGATCCGGTGCTCGAGGTCCCCTTCCGCGAATGTGCGGGCGCCCTCGGTCACGTATTGCATCGAGCTGGTCGCCCGTCGTGACAATGCGGCGGCAAGGGCCAAGCCCAAGGCTATCGACGCCACACCCACTGCGATCACCGCGCCGACTCCGTTTTCTGACGATTCCGACGCGATCAAGTAGGCGCTGGCAGCGCCTATGACGACAAGCATCGATACCGCATAGGCGAGCGCCAGACGCCATTGGAAAGACAGAGGCGCCTTCATCCGTCGAACCTATATCCGATGCCGCGGATCGTTACAATGCGCTGAGGGTTGGCTGGTTCAGGCTCGATCTTCTCTCGCAACCACCGTACGTGAACATCCACGGTGCGTGAGTCGCCGATGTAGTCCATGCTCCAAAGCCGTTCGAGGATCTGCTCTCGGCTGAACGCCCTTCCCTTGTTGGCGGCCAGCAACGAAAGGAGGCTGAACTCGCGGGGCCTCAGGGCCAGCGGCTCGCCGTCACGCTTGACGGAGTGGCTGGCGTTGTCGATCACCAGGTCGCCGGACACGATGACCTCTGACGGGTCGTGGGCCGCCCTCGGTATGTGCGCCGTGCGCCGGAGCATATTGCGCACTCGGGCCATGAGCTCCCGCGTGCTGAATGGCTTCGTGACATAGTCGTCCGCGCCCAGTTCCAAACCGACTACGCGGTCGATCTCCTCGCCCTTTGCGGTGAGCATCAGGATTGGGACGGCGGAGTCCTTGCGCAATTCGCGGCACACCTCGAAGCCGTCCAGCTTCGGCAGCATCACGTCGAGTATCACGAGGTCGGGGTCGTGCTGCCGCGCCAGTGCCAGCCCGGCCTCGCCGTCTTCGGCGGTCAGCACCTCGTATCCGTCGCGACCGAGGTTGTAGCTGAGCGCTGCCAGCAGGTTGGCTTCGTCCTCTACGACAAGTACGGTGTTGGCCATGGCAAAAGTCCTCAGATCACCGAAGCTTCGCGCAGTCGGACGATCTCCTGGGCGGACATTCCGAGCAGATCGCCGTACACCTTCCGGTTGTGCTGCCCCAGTCGAGGCGCCGGCGAGAGGTCCCAGGCCATCGCTTCGGACTGGAACGGCCCGACCGGGTGCATATACGTCCCCGCGTCGGGGTGTTCGACCTCCTCGAAGAACCCTCGCTCGTGCAAGTGCTCCCACTGGACGATATCGTCAGGCGTGGCCACGTAGGCGAACGCCAGGCCCAAACCCTGTGCGCGCTCGAAGATCTCCCGTTTGCCATGCCGCGACAGCCATGGCTGCATGAGCGCGTCCAGCTCGTCCGCGTTGGCGGCCCGACCGGTGCGGTCGCCGAACTTCGGGTCGTCGAGCTCAGGGATGCCCATGAGTTCGGCCATGGAAGACCAGAGGTGGTCGGGACCGGCGATGACGCCCACGTAGCCGTCCTTGCAGGCGTACGGCCCCCAGGCGGCGCGGCCGTACCCTCGGTTCCCTGTTCGCCTGAAGTTGCTTCCGGTGTAGGAGTACATGCTCAGCGCGTTCTCGAGAATCGTTGCCAGGTACTCGGAGATGGCAACGTCCACATGCTGCCCCTCGCCCGTGGCGTCGCGACTCCAGAGCGCCGACAGCGTCCCGACGAACGCGTTCTGCCCGGCGCCGTACTGGGCCAGTCGGGCCGCCATCTGCAGCGGCTCCCGTTCCGGGTCTCCCGTGATGTACTGCAACCCGCCGAATGCGTACAGATTGAGCTCCGTGGCCTCGTAGTCGCGGTACGGGCCGGTTTGCCCGAAATTCGAGATCGACGTCATCACCAGCGCCGGGTTGATCTGAGAGACGCGGCTGTAATCCAATCCGATGGCTGGGAGCGTGGCTGGGCGGAAATTCTCCACGAGCACGTCGGCCCATCTTACCAAGTCTTCGAAAATGCCCCGGGCCCCGGCGTTTTTGATGTCGAGAGTCACGCTCTGCTTTGCGGGATTCAGATACAGAAAGAGCGCACTCTTCTCGGGGTGTGGGATGCCTTCGGGGAAGGGCCCCGCGCGGCGCGAAGGGTCGCCGCCGGAGGGGTGCTCGACTTTGACGACGTCGGCGCCCTGAGCCGACATCAACCGCGTGGCGTACGGCCCCGCAACGTGTCGGGTGAGGTCCAGGACCTTGAGGCCCTCAAGAAACCCTGCAGGCTCGGTCAAGGCTGATTCACGATAGCTGCGCGTCCGGTCCTGTTCGGATCGGGACTCAGGCGTCGGGATTGGTGGAGATCACCGCCCGCTTGTGCGTGGCGCTGGCGATCCGCTTTCCACCCTCGTTTGCCTCGATTTCGTACGTTAGCCGGTTCCTGTCGACCGCGGTCAGGACCGACTTGACGGTCACTGTCTCGCCGATAGCGGTAGGCGCGATATGGCGAAGTGCGTCCACGGCATAGCCGACGGTCGTGTGGCCTTCGGGCACGAACTCTTCCGACGCCTGGATGCTGGCGCCTTCCATCAGTCCGAGAAGGGCGGGAGTGGACAGAACGTCTGCCCCTTCGCGGCCCATGCGGTTGGTGGTGTGTTCTTTGGTCACCTTTTCCGTCAGCACGAAGCTCTGGCCTACTTTGAACCTGTCCATCGTCATTGTGGTCGTACCTCCTGGATGTATTACCCGGCGCTTTTCAGCGAGGAGCCGTCATCCGCGCGTCGACTGACGCTCGACGCTGTCGACGACGGGCACAATTGTATCAGAATCGACTGCCGGATTGAGGCCGACGCTGCGTCATATGAACGCCGGACTTTGCCCTGATGGTCATCAACAAAACATTATGCGGCGTCGTGGCATCCCGTAGGGGCCGGTTTCGAACCCGCCCGCGTAGGTCCCTCGCCGTGATGGTTCGCGCTAAACGCATCACACACATGGATGAGTTGTTCAAATGGGCGATGCGGCATGTGGGACATCGGGCGGGTTTGAAACCCGCCCCTACGTGTGGCGGCCAGATATGAAACCACCCCTACCGTGTCCCTACCGGCTTTTGAGGCACAGCGGGGCCAGCATGCCATCGACCGGAACGGCGCCATCCGTGAGCGCGACGGCGTTCTTGGCAATGGAGCACTCTTGGACGATCTCGAAGGCATGAACCTTAGGATAGTCAACGGCCTTCCTTCCAACAGATTGGTCGTGGCGATCGACGGATGCGACAGCAGAGCGCGCGACCCGCTCCTCGTCAAGCGAAATTCGACCACGGCGCCGCTCGGGACGAGTCATCTGGAAATCGCCCGCAGCTCTAGCGCATCGAATGTAATCATGGGCAAAACAATCCGGCGACTCTATCGACAGGTCAAGCCAGCATTCGGCGCTCGGGCGCTGATGGCGGCAGTCGGCGCCATTGGCTTGCTCGCCGCTGCTTGCTCGACCTCCAACGCCCCTGCATCTGAGTCGCCTGCTCTCAGCGCATTTCAGCCCGGCGCCGGCCAGGTAACGCCGATCCAGACGCCGCCGGCCAACGAGGGTGGTCGTTTTCCGGCGCCTGCGGCACCGAGCGGAGCCACCGCGCCATCGTCGCCTGCCAAGCCGCCGCCAGCTCCCCTGTCGTCAGTGTCGCGCGGCGAATCTGTCGAAGGCCCGCTGCCAGCATATGCGCCCCCTGAAGTCCCGGGGCTCGCGCCTGCCGTCAGAATCCACGATGCGCCCCCTCCCGGCCTGGGGGAGGTTCAATCACCAGCGGATCTCGTCGAGCAGACGCCTGCACCGCTTGCCCAGACGACGGACCCCATATCTCCGACGCTTCGAGATCTGAACCCAACCGGACCCAAAGAGATCAACGGCGCTCGATTCATGCAGCTTCTTACGCGGGACGCCATCGTTCCGGTGTACGAACCGCAGTACGCGCCAGCCAACAGCGTCGAACTGAGCGCGCAGGACCTGGTCATGGGCGCTCAGCATTGACGGCGAACACCGCGCGTATCCGCTCCGAAGCCTTCGGTCCCACGAGATGGTAAACGACGAGCTCGCAGGGATCCCAATCCTGGTCACTTGGTGACCGATCTGTTACACCGGTCTGGTTCATGACCGGCGGACAGGCGGTGAGACGCTCACCTTCGGCAACCAAGGAGCGCTGTACAAGCAGGCCATGACGTGGTGGGACCATCAGACCGAGAGCATCTGGTCTCAACCCTGGGGAACAGCGCTGACCGGCCCGCTCGTAGGCGCCGCCCTAACGCTGATCCCGACATCGATCGTCCCCTGGGAGACATGGGTCGCGGATCATCCGGATTCGACTGTCGTCACCAACTTCCTCTACCAAAGCTCCAGGGTGGTCCACGGAACGCGCGACGACTTTGTGATCGGGGTTGCTCTCGAGGACTCCGCCGTTGCGTATGACTACAGGACCGCGGCGGCACACCGCGTGGTCAACGATGCTGTTGGCGCGCATCCGGTCGTCGTTGTCGTCGATCCTGAGGCCCGCGACATCCAGGTCTACCTGAGGCGTGTCAGCGATCCCGAGAGCGACAAACAGATCGAGTTGACGTTCGAGCTTGACCCGAGCGGTCAACTAGTCGATGCAGAAACCGGCAGCGTCTGGGACGAGTCCCGAGGCGTAGCAATCGCCGGCGCGCTGAAGGGGGAGTCGCTACAGCAAATCCCCTGGGTTTCGGCGTTCGACTGGGCGTGGCGAGACTTCTTCCCGCACACCACGTTCTACCGCGCCGGTTGAGCGTCGAGAATGTGGTCGACGTGCCGTCGGGCTAATCCGACGCCGATGTCGTCAGGACGGTCTTCTAAAGAGGGAATCCACCGACCCACAGAGCTGGCATTCGAAGCGGGGCGCTTGGTTGAGGCCTGAGAGGAATCGAAAGGGGTCGTCTGTGATAAAGTGAAAATGGATTGAGGCTAGCATTGGAGTATTTCGACCATGCCGAGCACAAAGGGAGACCGGTTCGGAACGTTCCTTGAACGGGCGAAGCATTATAGCTCGTTGGAGGCGACGAGCGGAGAAACGAAGGCTCTTCCAACAGAGAGCAAGTCCCTCGACAATGTTTTGGCGATCCTGATCGAATCCGGACCTCTCCCAGCGCAAGAGCTGATAAAAAAGGCGGGATTGGGCGCTTTCGAGGTGTCCAAGTTGCTCGACGTTCTAGTCGACGCTCAGCTAGTTGTGCTCAATGATGTATCGGGTGAAGAAACAGTCAGCCTGACCGACAACGGCGAAAAAGTTGCTTACATAGCGAAACAGGCTGGCTAGCCCGGCGCCGCTTTTATCGGCTATGGCTCTTGCAACGGTCATCGGGGTGGCGATCGGGATCACAGAGTTGATATCTCGTTACCGCGATGCGCCGTTTAAGGCTACTTTCTCAGTGCCCGGGTTGCTCTATTTCGTCGTAAATGGGTCGGCAGCCGCGTCAGCTTTGGCGCTAATCAGGGAATTTGACGTCGTGTCGCCTGATGAACCAATACCCCTGAAATGGGTATTGGCCGCGGGTTTTGGAGCCATGGCGATCCTTCGCTCATCGTTATTCAGTTTTCGCGCCGGTGATCAGGACGTTGCGTTGGGGCCCAGCACATTGTTGCGCGTGGTGCTTGATGCCGCCGACAGAGAAGTTGATCGCCAACGGGCCAAGGCGAGAGCAGCATCGGTGGACGAGATCATGAGGGATGTTGTGTTCGAGAAGGCACAACTGGCTCTGCCGACATACTGTCTGGCGCTTTTGCAGAATCTATCGCAAGAGGACCAAGATCAGTTGGCGCGCATGTCCATCGCTCTGAAAGACGCCCAGATGAATGAGCGAGTAAAGAACTTGTCCCTCGGTCTAGCCATAATGGACGCCGTGGGGGAGGATGTGCTGAGAGTTACCGTGGATACTCTCGGACAGGATATCAGGGCGGGAACAGACATCCCCTGACGACGTCCCGCTGTTGATGTGATCCGCCATTGAGACAAGTCGGTTGACCGTGCCAGAACGTGGTTAATCGACAAGACCGTTTCGCATGCCGGTATGCACTTCCGGTGCTTTGCCGACCGTGCCTGAGACGGGATGCGTCCCTACCCCTCGCGCAGCGCCGCCACGAGCGCCGCGGCCATCGCTTTGGCGTCGCCGAAGAGCATCAGCGTGTTGTCGGCCGCGAACAGCGGGTTGGGGATGCCGGCGAATCCCGGACTGAGGCTGCGCTTGATGACGACCACGGACTGCGCCTCGTCCACGTTGAGGATCGGCATGCCCGCGATGGGGACGGACGGGTCCGCTGAACGGGCCATGGGGTTGACCACGTCGTTGGCGCCGAAAACGACGACCATGTCCGTCTGACGGAAGGTGGGGTTGATCTCGTCCATCTCCTTGAGCTTGTCGTAGGAGATGTTGGCCTCGGCGAGCAGGACGTTCATGTGACCCGGCATGCGTCCGGCGACCGGGTGGATGGCGAACTCCACCTCGACTCCCTTTGACTCCAACAGAGTCGTGAGTTCCTGTACGGCGTGCTGAGCTTGCGCCACGGCTAGCCCGTAACCCGGAGCAATGACCACTCGCCGGGCGCCCTCCATCAGCATCGCGACCTCGTCCGGCGACGCTGATTTGACGCGTCCGGCGTAAATGTCGTCTTCGTCGTCGGCACTCGAGACGGCCGATCCTACGCCAGCGAACATGACGTTTGCCAGCGACCGGTTCATCGCCTTCGACATGAGCGCTGTCAGGATGAACCCCGCCGCGCCGACCAACGACCCGGCGATGATGAGAACGCTGTTGTTGAGCACCCAGCCGTGACCCGCCGCCGCCAACCCGGAGTAGGCGTTGAGCAGGGCGATGACGACCGGCATGTCCGCGCCGCCGATGGGTATCACGAGCATGAGGCCCAGCAGGGAAGCCGTCCCGACCAGGAGCCAGAACGGCAGGGATGTCGACGGGTCGATGACGAGCCATGCGCTGAGACCGACGCAAGCGATCGCCAGGATACCGTTGATTATGTGACGGCCAGGCAGGAGGATAGGCTTGTCCCCCATGATCCCCTGGAGTTTGCCGAACGCGACGGCGCTCCCGAGAAATGACAGTCCGCCGATAAGGCCCGCAATCGCAGCGGCCAGCGTGAACTGGACGTCGATCCCCTCGACGAACCCGCCCTTGAGCGCCTCTTCCAGTGCGGCGCCAACGGCCAATGCGGACGCGCCGCCCCCGAAGCCATTGAAGATCGCGATGAGCTGCGGCATGCCCGTCATCGGCACCCGGTAAGCAAGGACTACGCCGATCAGGGCGCCCAACACGAGGCCCGCGACGATGATTTCGAAGCTGACGATCCGTTTGTCCAGGAGCGTGACGACAATCGCGATGAGCATCGCAGTAGAGCCCATCAGGTTGCCCCGCACGGCCGTGCGGGGATTCGTCAGTCCCTTTAACCCGAGAATGAAAAGGACGGCGGCCGCCAGGTACGCGAGGTTGATGTACTCGATCGACATCTAATCTCTCCGGTGGAACATGCCAAGCATGCGGTGGGTAACGAGGAACCCTCCGACCACGTTGGCCGTCGCCATAGCCACCGCGACCAATCCCAGAATTGTCGTGAACGTGGTGAGCTGCTGACCGGACGTCACTAGCGTGCCCACCAGCGTGATGCCGGAGATGGCGTTGGCCCCGGACATTAGCGGCGTGTGGAGCAGGGGCGGCACTTTGGTGATTATCTCGAAGCCGACGAACAAGGCCAACAGGAAGATAGTCAGGGCTGCTACGAAAACCTCCATTAGGCGCTGCTCCCTTCATTGGATGCCGTCAGGCCTAGCCGCTCGCGGACGCGCGCGCTGAACACCTCTCCCTCGTGTGTCAAGAGCGCGTCGAGGATGATCGGGTCGTCAAGGTCTATCCGCACTTCCCCGTCTTTGACCAGGTTCTCAAAGAACGAGGTCACATTCTTGCTGTACATCTGGCTGGCATGGAACGGGATGGTGGACGCAACGTTGGTCGGTCCCATTATCGTGACCCCACCCACGTCAACGTTCTCGCCGGGCCGCGTGAGTTCGCAGTTGCCGCCGCTCTCGGCGGCCAGGTCCACGATGACCGAGCCCTCGCCCATGCCGTTGACCATCTCTTCGGTCAGCAGGATCGGGGACTTGCCGCCCGGGACCGCCGCGGTCGTAATCACCACGTCGCTATCGGCTACGACGCGTCCCATCAGCTCACGTTGCCGGCGGTAGAACTCCTCGCCCATTTCCTGTGCGTAGCCGCCCTTGGTCTCGGACTCTTCGGTGTCGAGCTCGAGTTCGACGAACCTTGCCCCCAGGCTTTCCACTTGCTCTTTGACGGCGGGTCGTACATCGTACGCTTGCACCACGGCGCCAAGCCGTCTTGCCGAGGCGATGGCCTGTAGCCCCGCCACGCCAGCTCCCACGATCAACACCCTGGCGGGCGTGATCGTGCCAGCGGCCGTGATCATCATCGGGAACATCCTCGGCAGAGTGTCGGCGGCCATGAGGACGGCTTTGTAGCCTGCGATCGTGGCCATTGCCGACAGCACGTCCATGGGTTGAGCACGGCTGATCCGAGGCAGCAGCTCGAGGGCGAACGAAGTGACGTTCTTGTCGGCCAACTCCTGCGCCGCTTCAGGGGCGCCCAGTGGGTCGAGGAGGCCGAGCACTATTTGGCCTGATTGAAGCAGTTCGAGATCGGCGGGACCGGCATCAGGATTGGCGCCAAGTCCGCGCACCTGCAAGACCACGTTGGCCGAAGCCAGGAGCTGTGCCCGGTCGGATGCAATCGTCGCGCCCTGAGCCTCGTACAGACTGTCCGGAAACCCAGCCAGCCGACCGGCGTCATGCTCCACAAGAACGCTTGCCCCTGCTTTGGCAAGCGCGGAGGCACCCGCCGGGACCAGAGCGACGCGTCGCTCGTCCGGATAAGTCTCGCGAGGAACTCCGACGTTCATGGGCACGTGATACAACCTGTCTGTTCTAAGCGTTGGCGTAACGTGAACATTCCGACAGAGACTTTAACATAATTCGCGAACGCGGTCGTACACTTGCGGACCAAAAACGTGAGGGAATGGCGATATTCTAGCCGAGGGCCGGTCCGTCTTATGCCGGACATCCCGACGGAAATCGGAATCCGATCCACGCTAGCGCGCTGATCGCAGGTCATTGACTTTGAATCCGAACACTCCGGGCAGAGCTACGAACACAGCCGACAGACCAATCATGAACGGGACGCTGACGACCGTAAGAGCCGCGCCTGCAACGATGCCTCCCAACGGATTGGTCCCCTGCATCGACATCCTCAACAGCGCAAACGTGCGCCCCATGATCGACATGGAGTGGGGCGGCACTTTCGCGGGCGCCAATAGCTCAGGTGGCTGGGAACGCAGTCCCGAATTAGGCAGAGAGCCTTGGTTGGAGTCAGCTTGGACCGCTGAAGAAACAAGCCCGCCTTGCTTACCGGTGCAAGCGAAACTTATCGTCACACTAATCGGCTTCGGGGCTGGGATGTCCAATCCTATCACGATTCAGGTCGATAGCGTCGGGCTACTTGCGGCGGGCAGTCGTGGTGTCGATGTTCACTCTCCGGCGCGACTCGCAAAGCGTTCGCGGACCCAATAGATCGCAGAATCCCAAACCCAGGAATGTCCTGGTGCTCGAAATCTCGT
>CAZPQQ010000086.1:0-12324 GCA_964588665.1 uncultured Dehalococcoidia bacterium
CGATACGCGGTTAACGTATGCCTGTTTTCAAGACAGGTGCCTTCGTCCACTCGGCCACCCCTCCGCGATCGGCAGGTTACGGGCGACCGGCTGATTGTCATCCGGGTGCGTAACCATGCGTCCCATGAATCATAGATCGGTTGGGCGCCTCTGCGCAAGATCGGCGTGTTTCGCCGCGCGGTCACCCGGCAGCAGGCCGTCCGCTTTTGACGAACCGCTGCAGCGCCACCAGAGACCACGCCGACTCGATGACCATGATCGGATACACTTCGGCCAACCCGCTGTACAGCGCCGTCGCCGCCGACGCAATCGCGAACGCCAGGATGAACCATCTGGATCGCGGTTCCAGCCAATACGAGAGGAACATGATCCCGACGGCAATCGATCCGAATACAGTGAGCATGGCGACCTCAGTTGATATTGAACGGGGACAGGCCCGCAGTGTACGCGAGCGCGACAGTGTGTGTCTCACGACCATAACAGCGACGGCGGCAGTGGCTCAAGGATAACCGGCCGGGCCACCGGGAGAGTGGGCTGCAAGACTACACCGATCCGAATGCGGAGGCGAAGGCTGTTATAATCTGATCGCCGCGGCACAGACCGACCGCGACCTTGGCCTTGGTGTTGAGATGCCCGAGCGCTTCTTCGGCAAGCAGATCACCGTGCAACGACACGAGACGACCCGCACTCCTGTGTCCTTCGAACTCGACGGGCAGGAGCACGTGATCGAACATGTGATGACAGCGTGGCACGACTACGGGTTCTCGGATGACGACGGCAAGCATACCTGGATTCAGCGGCGCCACCGCAACTACTACCGCGTGCGCACGACGGAAGGCGAAACGTTCGAGATCTACTACGACCGGGGCATATCGCTAAACAACCCCAAACACATGCGGTGGTACGTCACCCAACAAGTATGAATCGGGAACAAATTTGAGAATACTAATCACCAACGACGACGGGATCGACGCTCCGGGAATCTGGAGCGTCGCCGAGGCGCTTCAGGACCTGGGAGAGATTGCGGTGGTCGCGCCTGACCGTGACCAGAGCGGCATTGGCACCGCTCGAACGCTTCTGGAGATTGTGAGGGCGAAGGAGATTCCGTCTCGCCTCGATGGCGCCGTGGCCTACTCGATCGAAGGAACTCCCGCCGACTGCGTCATCCTCGCGATCGAGACGCTTTTCGACAAGCCGTTCGACCTGGTGGTGTCAGGGATCAACGCGGGGGCTAACCTGGGTCTGGACGTGCTGGTGTCCGGCACTCTTGGCGCCGCATTCCAGGGTTACTTCAGGAGCATCCCTTCCATCGCGGTCTCAACGGCCTCGGTACGCGACCCAAGCTACGATGTGGCCGCGAAGTTCACGACGGACCTGGTCGATGCGTTGACCCTCGACGAATCTCCTCAACCTCTGGTCTACAACGTCAACACTCCCAACGTGACGGCGGACAAGATCGAGGGTGTGGAAATGACCAGCCTCGGCCCGAGGGCGTTCCTCGAAAACGTCGAGAAAGGCGAGGTCGGTCCCAGGACGCACTACTGGATTCGCCATAACAAACCGCTCAAGGAAGACCCGGCCGAGGGCGCCGACATCCTAGCCGTTCGCAACAACCGCATATCGATTACCTTGTTGGACCCGGCGTTTCTTTCCGGCGGCGAGCGTCAGGATTGGACCGATATCGAAGACAAATTGTTGAAGCGTCTGAACTCCCATTGGTAACTGTTGAGGGGAACCGGTTCGAGTCGGCGTCAGATGAAATAGCTCGTAATTCGAATGCCGAACAACATAAGGAGCAGCGACGATGATCTACGAGTACCGCGTTTACGAGGCCATGCCAGACAAGTTGCCGGAGTTGCAAGCCCGGTTCCGCGACCACACTTGCGAGATATTCGAGAAGCACGGGATCAAGAACATCGGCTACTGGACGGCCAGCGTTGGGGACACCTCGGACAAGCTCATCTACATCGTCGCGTTCGAAGATGCGGCCCAGCGCGAACGGGCTTGGGCTTCGTTCAGAAGCGATCCGGAGTGGCTGCGCGTCCGAGCCGAGTCCGAAGCCAACGGCCCGTTGGTTGCGAGAGTCTTCAACTCGCTGCTCGCGCCAACCGACTACTCGCCGCTCCGATAAAATGGCCCGGCACAACATCGCCGTCGACATAGGCGGCACGTTCACCGACGTCGTCGTCCAGGACACGGACAGCGGCGAGTTGTGGACCGTCAAGACTCCGTCGACGCCCGACGACCTGGCTTCCGGCTTCATGCACGGCGCGCGTGTCGCGCTGAATCGGGCTGAGGCACACGCCTCAACCGTGCAGCGCATCTTTCATGGCACCACCATCGCCACCAACGCGGTGATCGAACACACTCCGGCCAACGTCGGCCTCGTCACCACCGAGGGCTTCAAGTACGTGCTCGAGATCGGCCGTCACGACATCCCGCGGCGGCAGAACATCTACGGTTGGGTCAAGCCGCCGCGCCCCGTGCCGCCAAACCGAATCTTCGAGGTCGCCGAACGTCTGGACCGCGCGGGCGACATCGTCACGCCGCTTGCCGAAGACCGGTGCCGCGAAGTGGCACGCGAGCTCAAAGCGCTGGACGTCGAGGCTATCGCGGTGTGCTTCCTCTACTCGTACGCGAACCCGGATCATGAACGACGCGTCGCCGAGATAATCCGCGAAGAGATGCCGGACGTGCAAATCGCGCTCTCCTCCGAGGTCCTGCCCCAGTTCCGCGAGTACGAGCGAACGGTCGCCACGGTCTTGAACGCCTACGTGATGCCCCGAGTCGGTCGATACCTGGCCGGACTGGAGTCCGCGGCCGCCGACAACGGCCTGAATGCGCCTCTGTTCATCATGAAGTCCAACGGCGGCGTAACCAGCGCCGACATGGCGGCGAGGCAGGCGATCCACACCGTCTTGTCGGGACCGGTGGCCGGGGTCATGGGCGCACTGCAGGTGGCTAACGCCGCCAATTCGTCCAGCTTCATCTCGATAGACGTGGGTGGAACCAGCGCGGACATATGCCTGGTTCGCGACGGCGAGCCCGAGATGACCGTGGAGCGCCAGATTGGCGGGCTACCGCTGCAACTGCCGATGCTGGACATCGTCACCATCGGCGCCGGCGGGGGAAGCATCGCTCGGCCCATAACCGCCGGCGGCCTGTCTGTTGGCCCCGAAAGCGCCGGGGCATCTCCGGGACCGGCGTGCTACCCGAACGGCGGGACACAGCCGACGGTCACGGACGCACGCCTGGTCCTCGGGCACCTGCCTCCGCACCTGCTGGGCGGCGACATGCCTTTGGACGTCGAAGCGGCTAGGGAGGCAATCCGCCTACAGATCGCCGAACCGCTCGGGTTGGGGATCGACGAGGCTGCGGCTGGAATTGTGGAGATCGCAGACAACAACATGGCTGGCGCGATGCGAGCCGTCTCGATCGGACGCGGACTCGACCCGAAGGATTTCGCGCTGGTCGCGTTCGGCGGCGCAGGGCCGATGCACGCCTGCGCCCTTGCGTCGCTGCTCGGGATGCCAAGCGTGATCGTGCCGCCTACGCCGGGAGTGCTCTCGACGTACGGTCTGCTGTTCACCGATCTTCGGAGCGACGCCGTCCAGACCTTCGTACACTCGGGGTCCTCCCCATCCGTGGCCGAAGTCTCCGAAGCATATGCCCGTATGGAAAAGCAGGCGCGGGAGTGGCTCGACAGAGAAGACGTCTCCCGAGAAGCAGGCCAGGTGTCTCGCTCAGCCGACCTCCGTTACCAGCACCAGGGCTGGGAGATCACCGTCGATATGCCGTCTGGGCCCGTCAGGTCAGAGACGCTCGAGGCGATGGTCGACAACTTCCACACGCTCCACGAGAGACTCTACTCGTACAACCTGCCCGAAGCGAACGTGGACCTCGTCAACCTCAGGGTCAGCGCCACCGGAGCGCTGCCGCGACACGAAATGTCGCGACTCCCCGATGCGGAAGGCTCATCGCCTTCTCCGGATTCCACGCGCGCCGTGATGTTCTCGCGGTCGGTCGGGTATGTAGACACGGCCATCTACGACCGCGCTAAACTCGGGGCGGGGGCCACGATCAGCGGACCCGCGATCATCGAGCAGAGCGACACGACAACGCTGCTGGCGCCAGGATTCGGCGCCAACGTGGACGGCTACGGGAACCTGGTGATCGTTGGGGCGTAGGACGGGACCGTCACGAAGCGGCGGGTGGCGCCGTCTCGGTTCGGAGGGAACTCACGGCCTCTTCTCCGAGGCGGAGGAATTCAGGGTTCCCCAGGGTTTCGGCAATCGTCCGACAACTCGCCAGAAACATCCGGAACCCTTCCTCGCGATCTCTGGCGCCGGCGGCTTCCATGATCTCCTCGACACCGAGGCCGGTCTCTTGCGCCAACTCCGAGAAACTCGCCTCGCCTCGACGGTGCTGCTCGACAGCCCAGGTTCGGAGCACTTGGCGCGCCCGCTCCTCGCCCGACTTTCCTAGAAACGCGCCTAGCGATTGCCCCAACAACCTAGCAGCAAAATCTACCCGCCGCTTGGCGGCGTCATCCAATCTGACTGAAACGGTTCGTTTCTTCGGCGACATGCTTCTGGCCTTTCTGTCCCTTGCGTCGCTGCTGGTTCTCCGGACCGCTTTGTTGCTACGTGTCCCGGCGACGGGTCAATCAATTGTAACGGCAACCCACCCGCCCAGCACAACGTTGCTGGCAGATGCCCATGCCATTGCCTCCATTCATTCCACCTGCTATCGTAGCCACCGCCATGAGCGTTGACCCGATCACACTCGAGATCGTCCGCGGGGCGGTTAACTCGATCATCCTCCAGATGGAAGGGCTCGTCGAGCGGACCGCGATGTCCCCTGTCATAAAAGAGAAGATGGACTACTTCGTGGGCATCTACGATGTCGGCGGCAGGATCGTCGACGCCTTCCTGTCCACGTCCGGACCCAGGATCGTCGATCCGGTCTTGAAGGCGTATCCCGCCGAGGACATGCTGCCCGGCGACCTGTACTGGTACAACGACCCGCATGGATCGCAAGGCGCAATTCAGCATACGGGCGACATGTGCTTCCTGGCCCCGGTGTTTCACGATGACAAGCTCGTCGCGTTCGCGGTCAGTTTCGGGCATTTCTGGGACATCGGCGGCAGCGTTGCGGGCAGCTTGTCTCCGCACGCCTCTGAGATCTTCCACGAGGGCATGCTGGTTCCTCCGATACGCATCGTACGAGCGGGTGAGTTGAATCGAGAGGCGTACGCGATCATCCTGAACAACTCGCGTTTTCCGGATATGCTCGAGGGCGACACCCGAGCGCTCATGGCGGCGTGCCGGCTGGCCGAGGATCGGCTCCAAGAGCTCATGGGCCGGTACGGCCAGGATACAGTGCTCGGAGCGTTCGACGAGATCATCGAACGCAGTGTGACCGCGTATCGGGAATTCGTGCGAAAGGTCGTGCCTCAGGGCGAGCACAGGTTCTTCGACTACGTGGACGCCGATCCGGTTACCGGCGAGCCTCGCCGCGTGGACGTCAAGTTCATCCACGACGGCGACGAGCTCGTGGCCGACCTGACCGACAGCGGCCCGCAGGCGACCGGGCCCGTCAACTTCATCGCAAGCCCCGGCGCGTTCAATCTGATCTTGGCCCGCCATCTGGCGTACATGAACCCTGAGCTTCCCTTGAACGAGGGCGCGGTTTCGTTCTTGGACGACGTGCGGACGAAGCCCGGAACGATCACGCACCCAAACTACCCTGCGCCGGTCGGATTGCGGAGTCATACCGTGATTCGACTCATGGGCAGCATAGGCGGCCTGTTGGCCGGCGCAAATGGCGGGCGCGCTCCGGCTGCGTCGCCTGTCTACGTGATCTACAACCTCAGAGGCTTCGACGACGACGGCGCGTTCCTGTACTTCAGCGAGGGCATCGGCTCGGGCCAGGGCGCCAGACCGACGGCTGACGGGCTCAACGCAATCTACTTCCGCGACCAGCGCAACTACCCTGTGGAGTTCGAGGAAGGGGAGTTCCCACTCCGCATCGAACGCTACGCCATCCGACCCGACTCGGGAGGCCCCGGCTTCCATCGAGGCGGTTGCGGTGTCGTCAGGGACGTACGAATCATGGTGGACTGCACGATGAGCACCCGGATGGACAACGTGCGGTTCCCTTGCTTCGGGATTAACGGAGGCGGCGCCGGATGGCCGGGACGCTTCGTGCTGAATCCCGGCGCTGCCGACGAACGCGAACTGCCGCCCGCTGGCGAGAACATTCCGGTTAAGGCGGGCGATCTCCTCCGCGTCGAGACCGGCGGAGGCGGCGGTTGGGGAGACCCGTTCACGAAGCCGGCCGAAGCCGTGCAGCGCGACGTGCTGGAGGGATTCGTGAGCATCGAATCCGCCCTCGAACAGTACGGGGTCGCGCTCGCAGCGGACAACCTCGAGATCGACGCGGAAGCGACCGATGCCGCCCGAGGCGCCGCCCGTGCGCCCAGGCCGGCCGTCGACCGAGGCCCGACCGGCCGCGAGTGGTTGGCTCGTTTGGGTGTCGCCGAATAACGGTCTCCAAGCAAGCGGCGTCGGCAGTCCCAGCGAAAGACAGATCTAACAGTGGAATGCGGTTGGTTATCAAGACTGTTCTGTCCCACCCGCCCGCCCGTGAAGGTTTGTTGGGGACACCCCAACATCCCGGCAGGGCTTCGCCCTTGCATCCCATTTCATCGCGATTGAGAAGGGCGCCGTCGACGAGAACATCGACTTGACGTTGCAACCGTTCGTAGTGAGTTCCGGCGCTGCCGGTGCTACGTGTGCACCGTAGACGATGCGCGAGCAATCAACGGTGATTTTGCGTCTCGCCATGCTGAGTAGAGCGAAATATGGCGCGTTGAGCCAGATTCTTCGGCTTCGTTCAGGATGGGAATTCGGAGCCGTTGCGTGGAAGTCGCAATACATCAGTATCCCCGCCACGTCGGGACGTCAATTCAGCGTCAACCCGCCGCCGTTGGATTCGTTGAAGTCCCGCGAGCTGTAGACGCCCAGATCCTGCCCCTGGTGCACGTGCACCACGAGTTCCTGTTGGACGATGCCCATGGCGTCCAGCAGGTCCTCCTCAACCATGGAGATGAGATCCTTTACGTCGTCTTGGGTGAGGCTCTCGATGATGGTCAGCGTGGCGTGCACGTCAACGTCCGCGAAATGAACGTCGAGCCTGCCGATGATCGCTGACTCCTCTTTGACCGTGTAGCACTCCGAAAACGGAGTGCGAACCTCTCGTTGGAAGTTGTACTTGGGCATCGGGCCTCCTCTCGTGTTGGCGCCGGGTTCCTGAGACCCTGGTGAAATCCCTGGCGAGTCGTTTCGCGCTGCGCGCGAGGTCAATCTTGAGACCGCCCATGAGCGCGGAGGCGTTGAGATGGGTCGACAGCGACCGAACGAGTCCGGCGCTACGGGCGCACTTGACCTCTTCCGACGACCGTCCATTTGTACGAAGTCAGTTCGCGCAGTCCCATCGGACCTCGCGCGTGAAACTTGTCGGTGCTGATGGCCAGTTCCGTTCCAAGGCCAAGCTGTGCGCCGTCGTTGAACCGGGTGGAGGCGTTGACGAACACGGCGCTGGAGTCGACCTCGTCCAGAAATCGCATGGCGGCGGTGTAGTCCTCGGTGACGATGGCGTCTGAGTGTCCCGATCCATACGTCTCGATGTGGTCAAGTGCGTCGTCGAGCGAATCGACGACCCGCACGCCCGCTGTCAGCGAGAGATGCTCGGTGGACCAGTCCTCTTCAGTGGCGGGCGCGATTTGCAGCCCGTCCATCGGCCCCAACACGCTGATGGCCCGTCCGTCGCAGCGCATCTCGACGCCTGCCTCGGCCAACCGGACGCCCATCAGCGGGAGGTAACTCGGCGCCACGCGTGAGTGCACAAGTATCGTGTCCAGGGCGTTGCAGACCGATGGACGCTGGACCTTGGCGTTGAACACGATTTCGACTGCCATGTCGAGGTCCGCGGCGGAGTCCACGTAGGTATGACAAACGCCAACCCCGCCCGTGATCGCCGGCATGGTCGCCTCCTCGGCGACGCGGTTGATCAACTGCTGTCCGCCTCGTGGCACAATCAGGTCGATCTTCCCTTTCGCTTTGAGCATCTGCCCGACGATGGCGCGGTCGGTGGATTCGATGAACTGGACCGCCTCTGACGAGAGTCCGGCATCGGCGACGGCGTCGCTGACCAGCCCCGCGAGCACGGTGTTGGAGTGGATCGCCTCTTTGCCTCCGCGCAGGATGATGGCGTTTCCGGACTTCAGGCACAGCACAGAGATGTCCACGGTGACGTTGGGGCGGCTCTCGTATATCGCGCCGACCACGCCCAGCGGGACGCGGCGTCGTCCGACCTGCAATCCGTTGGGGAGGGTTCGCTGATCGGTGACCTCGCCCACCGGGTCGGGCAGCGTCACGACGTTGCGTACGTCGGCTGCGATCCCATCGAGTCGGTCGGGTGTCAACAGTAACCGGTCCAGCAGCGCTTCGCTCAGGCCGTTCTGCCGTCCCACGTCGCAGTCGAGTGCGTTGGCCTCCAGGATCGCGGCTTCTCGCGACTTGAGGCCTTCGGCGATGTTCAGCAGAGCCTGGTCTTTGGCCTCGCCCTTGGACTTGGCAAGCTCTCTGGCGCCGCGTCTAGCAGCCTCGGCCTTGCCGGTCAATTCGTCCGTAATTGTCTGCATCGGCGTGCTCCTGTGTCGGTTGACGGCGCCGGGTTTGTCGTCAGCCAAGGACGACCATGTTGTTTCGATGCACCGCCTCGTCCCCGAAGTGATGGCCCAGCGTCTCCGCTATCTGATCGGACTGCATCCGGCTGATGATGGAGATGTCCTCGTAAGAGTAGTTGCTGATGCCGCAGGCGATCTGCTCGTTGTCCGCCTTCACTATCGTCACGATGTCCCCGCGCGCGAAGCTTCCTCGAGCCTCGATGATCCCCGCGGGAAGCAGGCTTCGATTATGCGAAACCAGAGCGCGAGCGGCGCCTTCGTCCACCACAATGGTCCCGGTGTCGGACGCCTGGCTGAGCATCCAGCGTTTGCGGCTTTCGAGCCGAGTGCTAGTCGCCGGAAAGAAGGTTCCGAGAGACTCGCCTTCGGTGAGCCTGACGATAGCGTTGGGTATGCGTCCGTTCGCAATCACCGCATCCACGCCTGAGGCCGTTGCTAGTCGCGCGGCCTCGAGTTTCGTCGCCATGCCGCCACGGCCCTGATTCTGCCACGAAGGGCCGCCCATCGACTCGATGTCGTCGCTGAGCCGCTCGACGCTGGGGATGAGCTTCGCGTCCGGGTCGATGTGAGGATCGGCCGTGTACAAGCCACCCACCTCGCCCAACATCACCAGTAGGTCGGCATCGACTATGTTTGCGACCATCGCCGACAGCGTGTCGTTGTCGCCAAAGACCTCGCCGGACAGTTCGTCGACGGAGACGACGTCGTTCTCGTTGATGATCGGCGCCACGTCGTGTTCGAGCAGTCCAAGGAGCGTGTTGCGGACGTTCAGGTAGCCCAATCGGTCACTCAAATCTCGTCGCGACAGCAACGCCTGGGCAACGGCGATATCGTGCCAGTCGAACAACTGCTCGTAGGCGTTCATCAGCCTGGTTTGACCCACCGCGGCCAACACCTGCCGCATCGGCGTTCCGTGGTTCGTGGACTTCTTTCGCAGCACGTGCTGGCCCGCGGAGACGGCGCCGGAGGATACGAGCATGATCTGGCATCCTCGGGCTTGGAGCCGTGCGATCTGCCCCACCAGGGTTGCCAGCATTTCCAGGTCGAGGCGGTCGGTCCCGCCAGTCAGCAGAGATGTTCCCGCTTTGACCACGACGCGGCGGTACCGTCGTTGCGTGTCAGACCCGCTGCCAACGGCGGGTTGTGTGGAGGCGTGGTCTTGAAGCTTCATTGCGTGGGCTCAGGCGCTGGATGTCGCCTTTCCGGCGACGCACACATTATAACACCGGCCCGCAGCCAGACGCCTGCGACCCGCTGCGCAGGCGACTCGACCAGTCTTGCCTCAATCCCGATCCGGCTCGCCGGGCGCATCGACCGCCGCATCCGTCGCAGCTCGCCCGACGGCTGCCGAGACCGCGACCGTTTAGCTTCGCTGGTTGCCGGAACACGCGCTTCCAGCCGTTCCCACAGCCCGACACCGACAACTGTATTTGATGGTTAACGGGACGTGATCTGATACTTAACGCCACATTAATTGACACCATTCAGCCGGTGTGATTACATTTCACGTGGTTAATTGTATTATTACCTTATGAACCTTGTTTATAACAGGGAAGAGTGAAATGTTTGCTAAGCAAAGTGCCTATTAACAGCGCGCCTGTTTCCATGACGATCTAGCTCGTCCCAAGGCAGGCGCTGTCCGATGCCGCCTCCCAACTGGGAGCCAGGCGAATTCCTGCCTTTGATTCGAGCGCACCGTACATACCGTCTGCACACATTCAAGGGGGAGCTATGTCCACCGACGCCTCTATTCGGGCGACCAGACGATTCCGATTGCCGTCTCTTGTTCTGGTCGCAACGTTAACGGCTTTCGCCGTCTTGTTCATGGTCGAGTGGGCCGAATTCGGACCCGCATTGGCCGACCATGTCCCCCAGCCGAATGTCGTCGAAGTGTACAACGTCGATTTCGTTACAGATGACCAGAGCATGTGGGGGCCGCGGCCACGTGCCATGCTCACAGACCGTGCCGATCGTGGCGTTGACGTTTCCACTGTCGCCGCCGTTCACACCGCCGCCATCCGACCCGCCGTGCCCTCCCCCCGCGCCTCCTGGATCGCCGGCCCCACCGCCTTCGCCTGAGCCCCCCTCGCCTCCAACACCCCCGATCCCGAGCGTCCCCGATTCGATCGGGCTGGTGGGCAGCATCCAGTCCGTTGGCGGCCAGTATGGATTCCCAGGCGGCAGTTTTGGCGCCGAGTTGGAGATGAGCGCGCGAGGAGCCGCCGGATTGAACGCGCTCTTTTACGGCTTCAACGAGAGGCAGATCGACGTAGACTACCCCGTGCAAGTGAGCCTTACCCGGCCCGCGGTGGATTCGTTCAGAGCCGGAGACACCGTGACAATAACGTCTAGCTGGCGACCCCGACCCGGAGCCGAGTTGGCAACGGCGCCGCCGGATAGAGGGTCAGTTGGAATCGAGGCGTTCCTCGGGCTCCACGCGGACATCGACGCAGAGATATGCGTCTATGAATGCGAGAGTGTCGAGATATTCGACCTGCACTATGACACGACGCCTTCAAGGCTGCTCACGGCAGACTCTCTGATAGGGATCGACAACCGCCAGTCGCTAGAGTGCCTTGCGGCTGTCGCTCCGGTCTGCGCATTCGCACGACTCCCCAACATCCAGACACAGTCAACCGCCAACGGCCGCACCGTGACCGCGTCGGGCCAGGACACGTTCATCGACGTCGTCGCGGACATCGACGCCCACTACACCATCGCTCGCGGCCTGCCGCCGCTGGGCGCTCAGACGCCGGACCTGGGACTTCCGGGACCTCTGGGTGACGTCGATGCGTTTTACGACGTCCTCGACGTCAAGTCGGAACTGGCGATCACTCAAGTCCAGGACTTCGACTTTGACCCGCGAATCGAAGTGGTGCTGCAGTTCGGCCAACCGGTCCAGTTCACGGTGTACGACGGAGGCGACGGCTACTGCGGCCTGCCGTCGACCGTGTGCTCGGGAATCTCGAGCCTCGTGGTCATGCGGGCGGACCACGAGGTCGACATCGTGACGCCGACCTTCAGAATGGACCCAGACTACGCCAACTTCCTCAACGACACGGTCACGAACTTCCGCTCAGACCTGACGACGGTCGTCGGACGGTCGTCGCTGCAGACGCCACGTGTGTTGGTCGTTCCGTCGATAGTGCTGGTCCCCGAGATCTGCGTGACGATCTCGCTCCCGATCGGCAAGTCGAAGGAGAAGTGCACGCCAGAGGTGCGATCGCCTGAGGTCTACGCGCCGGAGATCGTTGTCGGGCCGCTCGGACCGCTTTTCGAACACGGAATCAACATCTTTTCCAGAGACGAAGAGACCATCTTCACCAAGAACGACGAGTGGTTCGTCGAGAATCAGGGCGCCTGGGCGCTGGGCGGCTTCAACCAGGAAACGGGCGCTGCTTTCCCGATCAACCCCGAATTCCAGCCGGTGGCCGACATCGTCGGTCCCGACCTGGTTTCCGAAGGGGAGGTGGCCAGTTTCAGCGCCACAGGGTCCAGCGACCGCGATCCGGCTGAGTGTTGGCTGTCAGCCCAAATGGGACAGATTGTTAATAGAGACTTTGAGCTGATAT
>CAZPQQ010000087.1:0-12254 GCA_964588665.1 uncultured Dehalococcoidia bacterium
TGGACCACATGGACCACCAGCGCATCACCCGTCGAGTCGGCGACGCGCGCGTGCTCAGGTAGCCTGCTAATTCGGTGGGAGGCGCCGTCATGAACTCGGACACCACCTCAAGAGACGGACCGTGTCGCTTGCAGATCACGTTGGGCGCGGAAGCGCTTCCGATCTCCCAACTGTCGAGGCTGCTGCGAATCCTTCAAACCGCCGTGCGCGAGGTCGCTGGCGAGGTGGAAGGCGCTCGGTCGTACTTCGAGCAGCAACACCAACCACGGCTCCAACTGTCGGCCAACGTTGAAGACGGGCGCCTCGTATTGAGCGTCTTCTTCGCGGAGCTCAAAGAATTTACACCGATGCCAGAGCTGTCCGCGTTGGTTTTCGATCCGTTCATCGAGCAGTTCGAACGCTTCCTCATGACCGGCCCCCAGCTCGGGTTGTGGGGGCCGATCGCGAGGGGGAACACGAACGAAGACGAACCGGTCATCACACAGCGCCTACGCGACCTTCGGGCGGAGCTTCGACATTTCGCCGGTGCAACGATCAGCTTCGGCGACCACTCGATGACCTTCGACGGCGATCAGGTTACGCTCGGATGAACGCGCAGGAGAAGCTGAACATATCGGTGCGACCGGTCAGGGCGGAGGATCACGCCTATGCGCTCGATGCGCGTACCATGGCCCGGGTGCGGGCGTAGGCTCGGAAGCTCGCTAAGCGGATACAGTCGTGGTGTACTCGCAGATTTCAGTGCGATGACAGTTCTTGCACCGGATGATCCGCTGGCCTAATATACAGATGGACCGATGATCATGAGTCGGGCGCATCGGGCGTTGAAACAGGTGACAGTTGAATCCAATAATCAAGGCCAGACAAGCTGAAATAGCACTGCTGTGCGAGCAGTTCGAGGTTCAGCGCATGGACATTTTTGGTTCAGCGACGCGCCCTGATTTCGATCCGGATCGCAGCGACGTTGACCTGTTGGTAGAGTTCAACCCGGATTCGACCCTAAAAGGACTCGGTCAGTACATTGGGTTGAAACACGCGTTGGAGGATGTTCTCGAACGACCGGTGGACTTGTTGGTTGCATCGGCGGTAAAGAACCCTTACATAAAGAAATCAATTGAGAAGAGTCGAGAGTCCCTTTTTGCAGCGTGAGCCTGAAGCATATCTCTGGGACGCCAGACAGGCGATCGACTCGATCGTTGCTTTCACTCGCGACAGAAGTTGGGATGACTTCCAACAAGACCTTATGCTCCGATCAGGCGTGGAGCGACAATTGGAAATCGTCGGAGAATCATTGAACCAGTTGTCCAGGCGTGACGCAGCATTGGCCGCTCAAATCCCGGATTTGCGCCAAATCGTCGCCTTTAGAAACGTTCTGATCCACGGATATACGATCGTGGACGCAGCACAAGTCTGGCAAGTGGCCACTGAAGATCTACCTGAGCTACGAAAAACCATCGAGCGACTTATGGATCAATCCGATCAAGGCGATGTGCGATGAACACTCAACCGTTTGGCACTTCGCCGATCCAACCTGCTCGTTAATCTGCGGCTGAAGCGAGATTCGGTCGGATCGACGCCCTGCCGCCCAAAGCTCTGCTGAGGTTGCGGGCGGTGTGGATCAGCCCGATGTGGCTGTAGGCTTGCGGGAAATTGCCCAGGGCCTCTTTGGTCCAGGGGTTGATCATCTCCGCGAACAGACCGACGTGGTTGGCGTACGAGAGCATTTCCTCGAAGCACTCCTTGGCCTCCCGCACACGCCCGACCGCGATCAGGTTGCCGATGTACCAGAAGCTCAGGATCGTGAAGGCGCCTTCGGTCTGTCCTCCCAATCCGTCGTCGACTATCACGGGGTTGTATCGACGCATGAGCGCGCCCACGCCCAACTCGTCGGATATCGCTTCCATCGTCGATTTCACGCGCGGGTCATCGGGCGGAAGGAAACCTACGAAGGGCATCACCAGATTGCTGGCGTCGAGAGCATCGGTGGCGTAGTGCTGGGTGAACGCCTGCTTCTCGGCGCTCCAGCCGTGCTCCAGCACGTCCTGCCTGATCGCGTCGGCGGTGTGGCGCCATCGCTCGACCTCTTTCTCGATGCCAAGCCAATGGGCTATGGCGATAGTTCGGTCGAGCCCGGTCCAGCACATGACTTTCGAGTAGACGAAATGCTGCTTCGACCCGCGCACTTCCCATACACCCCTGTCCTTGTCCCGCCAGTGGTCGCAGATCAGGTCGGCGAAGCGCTTGACCAACGACCATGCCCCGTCTGACAATGCGCCTCCATTGGCTCGCAGAGTGTCGAAACACAGGATGACTTCGCCGAAGACATCGAGTTGGACCTGCCCGACCGCGCGGTTGCCAATCCGGACGGGGGACGACCCTTTGTACCCTTCCAGATGGTCAAGGTCGGCCGTCTTCAACGACGAGTTCGATTTGATGCCGTAGAGGATCTTGGGCTTGTCGGTTATCAGCCTGCATTGGTCGAGCAGCCAACGCTGGTACTGTTCGGCGCGTTCGACCTGTCCCATGCGAAAGAGAACATCCATGGTGAAGCTGGAATCTCGCAGCCAGGAGTACCGGTAGTCCCAGTTGCGGGAACCCCCGATCGCCTCTGGCAGCGAGGTCGTTGGCGCCGCGATCACTGCGCCGGTGGGGGCGTAGATCATGAGCTGCAGCAACAGGAACGACCGAACCACTTCGTCTCGCCACAACCCGTCATAGGTCATGCCGGATGCGATCACCTCCCAGTAAACCTTCGTCTGGGCAAGTTTCGACTCCGTGTGATACGACTCGATTCGCCGAGGGCGCCTCGAACCATAAGCCAGCACGAAGACAACCTCCTCGCCCGCTCGCAGCGTGAACTTCGCAGAGGCCTCACCGCCCACGATCTCCATCGGTGTGTCGCTTACCAGAGTCAGCGTCTGCCGCTTGCCGCGGGCGACTACCCCGTCGGTGACACGGCTCAGCGTCACGTCGGACCGACCGTAGTCGGGGCTGGGCTGGAAGGTGCACGCTACATCGACCGTGCCGCTTGTGCAGCGCACGATGCGGTGAATCTCATGCGGGCAACTGTCACCGGATCCGCCGTTGCGCAGCGGCATGAAATCGGTTAGCGACATCTGACCTGTTGGAGTGGTGAACCGAGTCGACAGGACGTTGGTGTTGGGCAGGTAAGACTGGATCCGCGAGTTGGGCACTCGGGGCGAGATCTGAAACCGCCCGCCCTTGCGGTCGTCCAAGATAGCGGCAAAGACGCTGGGCGAGTCAAAGTGTGGGAAGCAACACCAGTCGATGGAACCGTCGGTTCCAACAAGTGCCGCAGAATTCATGTCGCCAATCAGGCCGTACTGGTCGATGGGCTTGTACACCGAGGCCGCACACTCTTCCCAGGTCTAAGGTCGGTACGTCCGGAAGACGACTCTCCGCTTTGGGTCCCCAGACCGTCGATGCTCCACTCTGCCGTCAGCTTAGCCCGTGCCCAGCAACATTGGTAGGGGCGGAAGCACCTATTAGTGTGGTTATCTTGCGCTAGTGCTGCGCCGGTGCTCGCATTCAGATGGCTGATGCGTTGCAATTTCGGCCCAGCACATCGGTCCAAACGGGGTGATCGACGCTTTCGACGCTGCGAGGCGATCCCAAGCCGGATGGTTCGATCGAACCGAAAGCAACCGGACGACCGGATCTCCCGGACGCAAAGCCTCGGCGTCACGAGTTTAGAACTCGGACGCTGGCTTCGGCGGGTCGCTTACTATCGAGAGGGGTTGGTCTGGGAAGGGCCTATTGGACTAAGAGGCGAATTTCCATTCCAGCAAGCGGACGACTTCTTGAGTAGTAACCTCGGGGTAGGTCACGTGGCCACAAGACAGGCAGGCTATGTAATAGCCATCGAAGTCGCGACGGACCTGGCGGTCCCCACTGCAACGGGCGCATGACTTGAATAGCACGGCGTGCTCTTGGATGACATTCTGGGCGGCAACTACCTCGCTCATCGGACCATAACTCCTTAAGTGAATTGTGATTTGTGAAATCTTCTACAGATTCCTCATAACTTTATACCACGCGTGTCAAGCCCATATTAATGGATTGTGAACATTGTGTTAACGTCCCGGCCCGGATTACGCGCGACACGCCAAGCGTTGGTTATCGGTCGCATAGGCGATTCCGGCGGGACATCCGTCAGAGGTCGTCGTCCGTTGACGCCGACACGATCTCGTAGACGGGCGCCTCTCCGGGAGACAACGAACGGTGCGGGATCATCCTTGCCGTCCATCGAAGGGAGCGGACAACGAAACCACTGGGGCCGAGCACGAGTCTCACCTTCGGCCATGCAGTGCGTATGGTGTCAGGTTTCGTTGCCGGCTAGCGTGGCCGCATCTGCTATGTGATGTCTCCTGAAGCTCGCTGTGCGCGAATGATGAATGTGCCGCCGACCGCTTGGCTCGATGCCTGCGCCGGCCTGAAAGCCAAACGCGCCTCGCGCTCTGGCCCTTCAGGGCCAAGCCCAGTTCATGTGTCCTACGGAGCGCTTCCCGGCAAGAAGAACTCGAAGCGGTTCGGGTCTCCGTATCCCTGGATCGTCCCTGGAACGAGGCCGGGGCTCTCCACGGCGGCGCGCACGATAACCTTATTGAACTCGCCGATCTGCGGATCGGCCAAGAAATCGTCGAGAGGCATCCAGAGACACTCTGCGATCTCCTCTTCTTGCCTGCTTATTTCGTAGCTCTGCGCCGAAAGTCTGCAGACGAAATAGATGTCCGACTTGCCGTAGCGGTATCCGTGCCAATGACGGAAGCATGCCAGCGACTCGAACGTGGCTTGGACGCCTGTCTCTTCAAGAACCTCGCGGACAACGCCCTCGACCATGTGCTCGCCCGGATGAAGGGCGCCGCCCGGAAGCTTGTACCCGGGCCCGCGACCGCTGCCCATGCGGTATCGCTCCGACACCACCAGAATCTCCTTCGACTCATGGAGCACGACCGCTCCGGCGCCGATGTAGTGGGTCGCGTACGGCGGAATATGGGCTTCCGGCTCGATCTGGATGGTCATCATCAGATAGGCTTCGTTGGCGTGGTGGAACTCGAAACCCGCCTCGGCTGCAATCGGCACCAACGGCGCCTTCTCGAGCGGCAACTCGAGCCATGCCACCTTGTAGCCTTCGGCCGCCCACTCGTCCATCGAAAAGGCGAGCTGAGTCCTGAAGCTACGGGGCTCTTCGGGGAGCGCCAACGGGTCCACAAGAACTCCGCCGAATTGGTTGGTGTTGAATGACAGAATGTCCATGAGAAAGTGTCGAGTTCTCCTCTGCTTAGTTGCCGCCGATGCCGACTCACACCGAGCCGGTAAGCACGGGGCCGCGTTGCACCTGAGAGGGTAGCAATGCCTTCCGATTCCGTCAACAAGGTGACCGACGATGCGATCTGCCCTCACAGGCCCGCCAACGGCTACAAGGAGCCGGCCTCAAGGTCGAGCCCACCAGTCCTGACGGTGCTCTGGCCTTTCAGGGCCAAGCCAAACAGCGCGTCAATTCGTTTATCGCCTTCAGGGCCAAGCCAGGCTCCCACACACCGTCGCGCGGCAGAGCAACGCCAAACGCTCAGGGTCGTATCCAGAGCCCAATCGATCTCGGTCCTGTTGTCACCCGACGAACTTCAGCCGTGTTTCACGACCATCTGAAGCTGCATCGACGGACGGCACAGCGCCTCGAACGCCTGCTGGATGTCGTCCAACGGCAGGAGGCTCGCGTCGGTGATCAGCGGCTCCATCGACACCTTGCCAGTGCGAATCAGGTCCAACGCGATGCGCCAGTCTTCTGGTCGAGAGCCGAACGACGCCTGCACGCTTACCTCCCGCGCCATCCAGTCCGGCGGCAGAAGCTCCGTCGGCTCCCACGTGATCGCAACCAGCATGACCTGCCCGTTGCGCCTGACCATCTGGAGCGCGTCGTCGAGGGTGGTTTTGGCGGCGGCGCACTCGAACACCACGTCGGGACCGAGGCCGTCCGACAGCTCCACCATGCGCTCGATCACATCCGTTTCCGTCGGGTCGATGACCGCGTCCGCGCCCAGCTTGCGGGCCGCTTCGGCTCTCGCAGGCGCAGGCTCGGCCACGAACACGCGGGCCGCACCAGCCGCGCGGGCGACCTGCATGCAGAGGAGGCCGATAGGTCCGGCGCCCAGAACGGTCACCGTGTCTCCCAGACGCATCTTCGACAGCCGGACCGCGTGGGCGGTCACCGCGCACGGCTCGCACATAGCCGCAGCCTGGCTGGAGACGCCTTCCGGGATGGCGATGGGCTCCCACTCATCCATCAGCACCTGCTCCGCGTACGCACGCACTTTGTTGAGAGGAAACCCTTCGTTGCGATAGTTGAATCGCGGACCCCTGGCTGTAGCCAGCGTGGGCGGAGGTTCGCCCCCTCCGCCGACAATCCGGTCCCCGACCTTCCATCGCTCGACGCCCTGGCCGACCTTCGACACGACGCCCGAGTACTCGTGGCCGAGCACCGAACCGGGCGGAGCGATGTCGTACATGAAAGCGTGAACATCCGTGCCGCAGATGGCGCAGAATTCCACGTCGACGACGAGCTGTCCCGGACCGGGTTTCGGATCGGCCATCTCTTCGATGGCGAACTGTTGGTTGCCTTTGTAGACGGCGACGCGCATGGGTTCACACTCCTCACAGGTTGAGGCCAGGTTACCACCTGCGCGATTGGAGTCAAGGCGCTGCTGCCGCATGGGAATTCGGCCCCCGCTCAGTCTGACCCGACAGCGTCCGCCTCGGGTTCTGCGCCGGTCCTGCTCGCGGCGGCCACGCTTCGGAGCCACGCCTTCGCTGCTCGGGGCGAGCGATGGTGCACGACTTCCAGGTGGGCGAATCGCGGCTCGCGGAACAGCGCCGGGAGCTGCTGTCTCCGTCGCCAGTGAGTCTTCACGACCCACAGCCATAGCGATTCCCTGGTGAAGAAGTGATCCCGGAGGCGCTCTCTGTTGCCGTTCCAGAGCTCGACTCGAAAGATCCCTCGACGGAAGATACGAAGGGTCAATCGCCAGAAAATAACCGGGAACGGGTAGTCGAGCCATACCAGCGTGGTGGCCTTGGACCAGGCAACCTCGCGGGCAACGCTGTAGTTGCCGTCCGCCACCCATCGGTCGCCGCTCAACGCCTCGGCGATCAACGCACGGAACTCGTCGTCAGGCGTCTCGGTCCAGTTTGGCCCGTGCCGCAAAGCGTCGAACTCAACGTGCGGCACGCCCAGCGTCCTGGCCAGTTCGATGGCCAGCGACGTCTTGCCTGCGCCAGACGTGCCCAGCACGATAACGCGTTTGGGCGTGTCAAACGTGCCGGAATCGTCGCGATCTTCGAGGCTTGGCATAATCCGAAATCCCGGGACGACGCTTCGGGTTGGGTACGCACGAAACAACGCGGAAGGTCAATCTAAGAGGTCTGGCAAAGCGTCCGACAGCCACACGCATGCAGGCTGTATGCGCGATCTTCGTGCAGTAGCACCCTTCGTCCGTTCGTACTGAGCCTGTCGAAGGACCCCGATGAGCCAAGTTCCGCCGCCCGACCGGCGAACTCGGTCAGCATTCACAATTGCGCCTAATCCGCCGCCGGAGCTTCCGCCGCCTCGACCGCACCGGCTGTCTTCGGGAGGATGTCTCGGAGGTAGTCACCCGTTAGGGAGGCCTCGATGCCCGTCAGGTCCTCTGGCGTGCCCTCGGCGATGACCTCGCCGCCTTTGTCTCCGGCGCCCGGGCCCAGGTCGACGATCCAGTCGGCGCTCTTGATCAGGTCCAGGTGGTGCTCGATCAGCACGACGCTGTTTCCGGCCTCGACCAATCTGTGCAGCACCCGCATCAAATGCGCGCAGTCCTCGAACGACAGGCCCGTTGTCGGTTCGTCCAGAATGTAGAGCGTCTGGCCCGTGGCGCGTTTCGAGAGCTCGGTCGACAGCTTCACGCGCTGGGCCTCACCGCCACTCAGGTGCGTGGCGGGCTGGCCTAGCCGGATGTAGCCGAGGCCGACGTCCTGCATCGTCTGGAGTTTGTTCCGGACCCGTGGGATGTTCTCGAAGAAGTCCAGCGCCTCGGTCACCGTCATGTTCAGCACTTCAGCGATGTTCTTGTCTTTGAACCTGATCTCCAGGGCTTCGCGGTTGTAACGCTTTCCGTCGCAGATCTCGCATGGCACCACCACGTCCGGCAGGAACTGCATCTCGATGTTGATGTGGCCGTCTCCGGAGCATGCCTCGCATCGGCCGCCTTTTACGTTGAAGGAGAACCTGCCTGGCTTGTAGCCGCGGGTCCTGGCGTCGGGCACCGTCGCGAATAGCTCTCTGATGGGCGTGAACGTTCCCGTGTACGTGGCCGGATTGCTGCGGGGGGTGCGGCCGATGGGCGACTGGTCGATGTTGACGACCTTGTCGATGTGCTCAATGCCGTCGATGCCGTCCGAATCGCCGGGGCGGTCCCTGGATCGATAGAAGATCTGCGCAAGCTTCTTGTACAGGATCTCGTAGATCAGCGTGCTCTTTCCCGACCCCGATACGCCGGTGATGCACACCAGCTTGCCGAGTGGGATGCTGACGTCGACGTCTTTCAGGTTGTTTTGCCTGGCGCCCTTGACCACGATCTGCTTCCCGTTGCCTGGGCGCCGCGTCTCCGGGACCTCGATTTTTCTCGTGCCGCCAAGGTACTGTCCCGTGATGGACTCGGGCGAGTTGATGATCGTCTCGACCGGTCCGGTGGCAACGATCCTGCCGCCGTGCTCGCCCGCTCCGGGGCCAAGGTCGACGATGTGGTCGGCTGACCGCATGATCGCCTCGTCGTGCTCGACGATAATCACGGTGTTGCCAAGGTCACGGAGGCCTTTCAGGGTTGTGATGAGCCGGTGATCGTCCGCGGGGTGCAGGCCGATCGACGGTTCGTCGCACACGTACAGCACGCCCATGAGGCCGGAGCCGATCTGCGTCGCCAGGCGTATGCGCTGCGCTTCGCCGCCGCTCAATGTCGAGGCGGTGCGGGACAGCGTCAGGTAGTCCAGCCCGATATTCAACAGAAACCGAAGCCGGGCTTCGATCTCCTTCAGAATCTGGTTCGCGATCGTCCTCTCACGTTCGGTGAGAATGTCGTCAGCCGACACGCCGTTGGTCGACGGGATCTCGCCCCCAATGACATGAATCCACTCGAGGGCGGCTGAGATTGACTTGTCGGTCATCTCCATCACGTTGATACCGCCGATGGTCACTGCCAGGGCCTCGGGTCGGAGCTTGTCGCCGCTGCACTTTGCGCACGGCCTCGCCGCCATGTACCGGTCGATCTCTTTACGAATGTAGTCGGACTCGGTGTCGCGGTATCTACGTTCCAGATTGTTGATGACCCCCTCGAAGCTGGTGGACCACCGATAGGTCCTTCCCCGTTTCGTATGGTGAGTCACCTTGATGTTCTTGCCTTTCGTGCCGTAGAAGACGACATCGAGCTGCTGCTTCGTCAGATCCTTGATGGGGGAATCAGTTGAGAATTCGTACGCCTCCGCCAGAGAGGAGAGTTGGCTGAGATACCAGGGCGAAATCGAACCCGTACGTGCCCAGGCCTGGACTCCCCCCTCGGCGATGCTCATGTTCTTGTCGGGAACAACGAGGTCGGGGTCGATTTCAAGTTTGTAGCCCAGACCGGTGCAGGTTTGGCAGGCGCCGTGAGGGTTGTTGAAGCTGAATGTTCTCGGCTCCAACTCGCCCAGACTGATGTTGCAGTGAACACAGGCGAACTGCTCGGAGAACAGCAGCTCGTCTCCGTCAATAATGTCAATAAGCACGGTCCCGTCGGCCATCTTGAGCGCGGCCTCGACGGAGTCGGCCACCCTGGTCGGCTCTGCCCCCTCGCCGGTCACCAGGCGGTCCACTACGATCTCGATCGTGTGCCACTTTTTCTTGTCCAGGTCGAATGTGTCGGATAGGTCGTGGGTCTCGCCGTTGACGCGCACCCTGACGAATCCCGCGGTGCGAGCCTGTTCGAAGACTTCTTTGTGCTCGCCCTTGCGACGCCGAATCATCGGGGCCATGATCTGGATGCGACCGCCATCGGGCAATGACGTGACGGCGTCGACGATCTGCTGGACGGTTTGGCGTTCGACAGGCCGTCCGCACTTGTAGCAGTGCGGCCTGCCCACCCTGGCGAACAGCAGACGAAGGTAGTCGTAGATCTCGGTAACCGTCCCAACGGTCGAACGGGGGTTGTGGGAGACTCCCTTTTGGTCGATGGAGATCGCAGGCGAAAGGCCTCCGATGTAGTCGACGTCGGGTTTGTCCATCCGTCCCAGGAACTGCCGGGCGTACGCGGACAGCGACTCGACGTACCGTCGCTGGCCTTCAGCGTATATCGTGTCGAACGCAAGCGAGCTCTTTCCTGAGCCTGACACCCCGGTAATGACTATCAGCTTGTTGCGCGGGATGGTCACGTCGACGTTCTTGAGGTTGTGCTCGCGCGCGCCCTGTACAACGATGTTCTCTAGCGGCATATTCTGTGTGGGCCTCCGATGTTGCGTCTACATGCCGATAACAGGGTGCCCCGAGCGGCTTCTGGCATCGAGGCGACAGCGACCCTGCGGTTGCTGCCGATAAGGCGAGGAGAGGGAACGGTGCTTTGGCGCTGCCAGACTTGATTCTACCATTTGAGACTGCATTCTGTCAGGCAAAGCCCAAGACCTTTTAGACCAATTGTTCTTAGTTTATGGCGGCGGAAAATGTTGTCGCCACACCACGACATTCGCATCTGCTCGTGTCGGGCGACGGCGACGGCCACACCCAACGCCAACTCCAAGGTGTTCCGAATGCACAAACGACGGTGGAAATGATCTTCGATTGAAACGCGGGAACCACCGGTTCAGTCGCTCTTGTTCCGAGACATACAGAATCAAGTGACAATCGTTCTCATAATACGGAGCGAATCTTCGAAATTGTTGTGTCGCGTCGTGAGTTCGGCATATGATGAATTGAGAACGTTAGGAGGAGTGGATGATGCCGGACTTCCAGATTGTGGCCCTTAACGAAGCCGTTACTCAAACCAATCTGACCGGGAAACGGGGAGAAATCGTTCGGGAGTATCTCGGCTATATTGAGCAACTTCGCGATGGCATCGCCGGAGTGCTTCGAGCCGACGACGGCGAAACGACCGCGGCGATCCGACGGAGACTTGGCTCGGCGGCAGCGCTGGCCGGGCAGAAGCTCGTGGTCAGACGAGTCGGCGGATCCGTGTACTTCTGGCAAGACCAAGGCCGGGGCAAAACCGGCCGTCGAGGCAGGCCCCGTCAGTCGAAGAATTCATCCAGCTAGCGGCCATGAGCACCTAAGCTCCACATTTCCGGCAAGCCTACGACGCGCAGCGTCGATTGCCGGAAACGGCTTCTCGCCCCGCTCCAAGGACGATCGCTCAAAGACCCCTATCGAAGGAGCGCGGGCATGCGAATCTTGACGTCCGTACCACGGATTTGCATTCACGACAGACCCGGGCAGCCTCGGTTGGTCGGCGATTTCGTTGCTGAATGCCGGCGGCGAGAACATCCTGATCGACACCGGACCGGCGTCCAGGCGCGGCCTGCTCGTCGGCGTCATCCTCACGCACTTGCACCGGGATCATTGCCCGGACACCGACCTGTTCACCAACGCCCGCATCCTGGTCCATCCGACCGAACTCGACTACGCGCACAACCCGGCGCGAGGCGACACCAGCGCATACTGGTACTTTGCCGCCATGCTCGCGAAGAGGGAGCCGATCTCGGACGGCGACCAGGTGACCAAAGGAGTCTCGGTGCTCGCCACGCCCGGTCACACCAAACGCCACATGGCCGTGCTCCTAGAGACAGGAGGCAAGAAGACCCTGGTGGCGGGCGACGCTCTCCCCCAATGGCGGTACAGTAAGCCGAGGACTGCCGTACAACGTATTCTGGGACGTCGATCACGCATCAAGCGTGAGCAAGATGCTCGATGCGTCCAACGTGTTCTACCCCGGCCGCGACAGGCCATTCAGCCTGGACGGCGATGAAATCACGTACCTGGAATGCCCGACCCAAGTCGAAATCGTCGGCAGCCTGGAGGGAGGCGGCGAGACCTCGGTGACCTACGCGGTCCAGGCTCAGCGCCCACGCAACATCTCACTAATCCAGACTGGATTCCATCTGGGAAATATCGGACAAACTTCTCGGCATTCTGGAGCATTGTTGGCTGTCAGCCCAAATGGGACAGATTGTTAATAGAGACTTTGAGC
>CAZPQQ010000088.1:0-12149 GCA_964588665.1 uncultured Dehalococcoidia bacterium
TCGCGACAGCCTGCTTGGAAGGCAGGGGCTCTACCACTGAGCTACTCCCGCTCGGGTGGTACACGCGTGGTGCGGCCTCATTGTAGCATTTCGTTACGAAGCCCCGTCAGAGCCATCGAGACCGGACGGCAGGGACAATAGACACAGAAGGGGCGCGTGTTGACCGCCGCGATGCGTGACTAAAGCGCCCGCCCGCACACGCCTCTACCCCATGTCGCCCCACGTGTAGCCGGACTTGATCTCGACGCCTAACGGGACGGCCAACGACATGGCGGAGGGCATCAGCTCCATTACGATCTCCCGCATCTGATCGAACTCGTCGTTTGGCGTCTCGAATATCAGCTCGTCGTGAACCTGCAAGATCATCTTCGATTTCATGCCGAGGTCGTCCATGCGTTCCATGATGCGGACCATCGCGATCTTGATGATCTCGGCCGCGGTGCCCTGAATCGGCATATTGATCGCGGCGCGCTCAGCGGCCTGTCTTACGCGGTAGTTCCGCGCGTTGATGTCCTGGAGGTACCGGCGACGGCCCAGCACGGTCTCGACATAACCTTTGTCGCGGCACGACTGCTTCGTGCTCTCAACGTAGTCGAGGATCTTCGGGTACTTCTCGAAATACAGGTCGATGAAGTGCTGGCCGCGGTCAGGGCTTAAGTCGGTCTGCTGGGATATCCCGAACGACGTCATGCCATACAGCACTCCGAAGTTGAGTATCTTGGCGAAGCGCCTCATTTCGGCTGTCACCTGGTCGATTGGCACGTCGTACACGAGCGAGGACGTTGCGCTGTGGATGTCTTCGTCGTTGTGGAAGGCCTCCAACAACCCCGGGTCTCGAGTGTAGTGGGCCAGCACCCGAAGCTCGACCTGAGAGTAGTCGGCGGCAAGCAGCGTCGCGTCAGGCGCGCCCTCTGCGACGAAAGCCTTGCGCACTTGTCGTCCCAGCTCCGTGCGCACCGGAATGTTCTGGACGTTAGGGTCGTTCGATGAGAACCTGCCCGTTGCCGAACCCGCCTGGTTGTATTTCGTGTGTATCCGGCCGGTGTGCTCGTTGACCAGGCCGGGCAGCGCGTCCACGTATGTGGACTTGATCTTCGACAACTGCCGATATTCGAGAATCTGATCCAGCACCTCGTACGCTCTCGGATCGACTCCCTCCGCTTTACCGCTGTCCAGGAACGCCTTGAGGTTGTCCAGCGTGGCAGCGTCGGTCGAGTATCCCGTGCGGGTCTTCTTCATCACGGGGAGGCGGAGTTCGACGAATAGGATGTCGGCGAGCTGTTTCAGCGAGTTCAGGTTGAATTCGTGTCCGATGGTCGCGTACATGCCTTGTTGGATCTGGTCCAACTGGCTGGCAAGCTCAGTGGACATCCGACCCAACAACTCCGAGTTGACGGCGACGCCATCGCGTTGCATCCGCACTAAGACCTGGACCAGCGGCACTTCGACGTCGTCCAGAAGCTGACGTATTGCTCCGTCGCCTAGCTCTTGAGTTAACGACGTTCGCAGCCTCTCGGTGAAGTCGGCGTCGGCGGCGGCGTACTTGCCGGCCTCGGCGATCTCGACCTTGTCCATGGTGATCTGCTTGCGGCCCGTCCCGATCAACTCGGTGATCGGTGTCATCTCGTGGTGGAAGAACTCCAGAGCCAGAGCCTTGAGCCCGACCGCCTTTCGACCGCTGGCGTGGGCGGCCAGCATCGTGTCGAACTCCAGCCCTTGCAGCTTCACGCCCTGGTTCTCGAGCACCATGAGGTCGTAGTTGGCATTGTGGGCAGCCTTGGGGACTCCCGGGTCTTCGAGAACCGGACCGAGTTTCCGCAAGACAGTGTCCATGAGGAGCTGTTGGCCTTCGGCGTGGCCCACGGGCACGTACCACCCCTGGTTGGGGCTGTTCGAGAACGAGAGCCCGACCAGTTGCGCGTCCATCGGGTTGATCGAGTCGGTCTCGGTGTCGAAAGAGAAACCCTCCGGACGGTTGAGCACCGCGACGAGCTCGTCGAGTCCCGCATCGTCGTCGACGATGGCGTAGTCCACGGGTGTTGCTTCCTCTTCGTCCAGCGCTAGCGCGAGTTGACCCTCGCCCTCTTGGCCGGTCACGGGGATGCGGTCGACCACACTGTAGAACTCCAGTTCCTGCAGCACGTCGATGACGGCGGACCTGTTGTAGTTCCAGAACTTGCACGCCTCGAGGTCCAGGGTGACGGGCACGTCTCGACTGATGGTGGTCAGAAATCGCGCCTGCATCGCCAGGTCTCGGTTGTTGGTCAGGCTCTGCTTCGCCCTGGGCGGCTTGACGGAATCGAGGTTCTCGTAGATGCCGTCGATGCTGCCGTAGTCGGTCAGCAGCTTGATCGCCGTCTTGATCCCGATGCCCGGGACGCCGGGGATGTTGTCCGACGTGTCTCCCTGGAGCGCCTTGATGTCCGCGATGAACTCGGGCCCCAGTCCTCCGTAGCGCTCCTTGACCGCTACCGCGTCATACAAGGTCCGCTGCTGGACCGCGAAGCTCAACAGCACCCGAACCCAGGGCGACACGAGCTGGAACGTGTCCGTGTCCCCGGTGAGCACGATAGTCTCTATCTCTTGCTCTTCCGCCTGCCTGCACAGCGTGCCGAGCACGTCGTCCGCCTCGAATCCGGCTTGCTCGTAGATCGGTATTTCGAACGCCTCGATGAGTTGGCGGATGCGGCCGAACTGGCTCCGAAGCTCCGGCGGAGTCGGTGGGCGATGGGCTTTGTACTCTTTGAACCGCTCGTGCCTGAAGGTTGGCTTAGGCAGGTCGAATGTGACGGCCAGGTGGGAGGGTTTTCGCTCGGACAGCGTCTTCAGAAAGCTGTTGAGGAACCCGAAGACAGCCCGAACTTCTTCGCCCGTGCTGCGCACCGTGAGCGGGTCGCGGATGGCGTGCCAGGCGCGATGGACAAGCGCGTGACCGTCCAGGAGCAAAAGCAGGGGCGTTGGTTCGAGCATGGAGCGCATGTCACCGGACGGCATCGGTTTCTCCTGTCGCGTCGAGTGGGAACATTCCGATTATACACTCGGCGCCACAGCGCCACCAGAATCAGGGGCGAGCGTCGCTACACGCCAGCCAGCGTTCGGGCCTCGTCGAGTATGGCGGCCACGCTGGCCGGGGACTCGGCCTCGGCGTAGATGCGCAACAACGGCTCGGTGCCGGAGAACCGCACCAGGGCCCAATAGCCCCCTTCGAGCATGAACCGGACGCCGTCGGTTTCGTCGATGCCAAGCACCGGCTTGCCCCCCAACGTCGAGGGTCCCGCGACCTGGATACGCTGCCGGATCTCGTCGCGCTGTGCCGGATCGAACGTGACGTCCACTCGATCGTAATGGTGGGGGCCGACCTTTTCGTATAGCGTGGCGAGAAGGTCAGTCGGGTTCATGTCGGTCCTGACCATCATGTCCAGGAACAGCAGCCCGCTGAGTATGCCGTCCCGTTCGGGTACATGTCCGCGAAAGGCGTAGCCGCCGCTCTCCTCACCCGCGGCGATCGCCTCTTCGGCCATCATCACAGGCCCCAGGTATTTGAAGCCTACCCGTGTCTCGAACAGAGGCACGTCGTACTCTTCGGCCAGGCGGTCGATCATCGAGGTCATGGTGATCGAACGCACCAGCGGACCGTCCTGGCCCAGGTTCTCGAGAAGGTGCATGCACAGAATGGCGAATGTCTGGAGCGTGGTGAGGAACTCCCCGTCTTCGTCTACGACTCCCAGGCGGTCGGCGTCGCCATCGGTGGCGAGCCCGACATCGGCGTTGAAGTCGGCTACCGCGTCAATGAGCGGCGCCAAGTTTTGCGCGATCGGCTCGGGCTGCGTCATGCCCGGAAACAACGGGTTGCGCTCGCCCCGTATCTCGATCAGGCGGGTGTTGCCGCCGTCCAAGAGTTTGCTGAAGTACCCGGCGCCCGAGCCGTGCATCGGATCGAACACGATGTTCAAGCCCGCATTGCGAATGGCTTGGACGTCGATCAGAGAGGCGACGTGGGCCAAATATTCGGGTTCCGGGTCGAAGTACTCGAGCAGCCCTTGGCGCTCGGCGTCGTCAAGCTCCATCCGCTTCACGGCGGGATCAAGTTCGACCGCGGCGATCCGCTCCTCGAGCCGCGCGACGATCTCCGGAGAAGCGCTGCCGCCGTAGTCAGGCTTGTATTTGAATCCATTCCAGATGCCCGAGTTGTGGCTCGCGGTGATTATGCACCCGGCGCCCGCGTCCTTGCGCACCAGGCTGAAGCTGATCACAGGTGTCGGCGCTGCCTTGTCGCAGAGAAGAACAGGTATCCCGTTTGCGGTGATGACCTCTGCCACCTCGCGGGCGAAGTCCTCTGACGCGAATCGGTTGTCGTATCCGATCATGAACCCGCGCGACCCGAGCCGGTTCGCGTTCAGGAAGTCGGCTGTTCCCTGGGCGCAGATGCGGACGTTCTCGAAGGTGAAATCCTCCGCGATGATCGCTCGCCAGCCATCGGTGCCAAATCTTATCGCCACGGCTCATCTCCTGGACAGCGCGGGTTCTCGGAACGGCAAGGCTGCGTCATACGGGGCTTCAGGCGCCGGCGCCTTCGGGGAACGCTTCTTGCCGAAGCGCATCCGCTTTGTCGGTTCTCTCCCACGGAAGATCGACGTCGGTGCGGCCGAAATGACCGTACGCGGCCGTCTGTTTGTAGATCGGCCGTCGCAGATCCAAATCGCGGATGATCGCGCCAGGGCGGAGATCGAAGTGCTTCTCGATCAACGCGCTTATGGTTTCGTCCGATACTTTGGCGGTGCCGAATGTCTCTGCAGAGATCGAGATAGGGGCCGCAACCCCGATGGCGTAGGCAACCTGGAGCTCGACGCGGTCCGCCAGTCCTGCCGCAACCAAGTTCTTGGCGACGTACCGCGCGGCGTATGCGGCGGACCGGTCGACCTTGGTCGGGTCCTTGCCGGAGAACGCGCCGCCGCCGTGGCGGGCCATGCCTCCGTAGGTGTCGACGAGTATTTTTCGGCCCGTCAAGCCAGTGTCTCCGACTGGGCCGCCGATGACGAATCGACCGGACGGGTTGATGACCCACCGGGTGTCGCCGTCTATGTATTTGGCTGGGATCACGTGCTTGCCGACATCCTCGATGAGGTCGCGTTCGATTACCGACTGGCTAACCTCTGGGTTGTGCTGAGTGCTCAACACTACCGTGTGCACACGTTTCGGGACTCCGTACTCGTATTCCACCGTGACCTGGGACTTCCCGTCAGGCCGCATGTACGGCAGGAACCCCTCTTTCCGGACCTCGGCCATACGCATGCAGAGCTGGTGGGACAAGGCCATTGGGAGCGGCATGAGCTCCGGCGTCTCATTGCAGGCGAAGCCGACCATCATGCCCTGGTCGCCCGCTCCAAGAGACTCGACGTCGGTCGCGCCGTCTTCGCCTCGCGTCTCAAGCGCGTTCGAGACTCCGGTGGAGATGTCCGGTGATTGGCCGTGGATCGAAACCGAGACGCCGCAGGATTGATAGTCGAAACCGTACGACGAGTCGACGTATCCGGCGTCTCTGATGGTGCGACGGACGATATTCGGGATGTCCACGTAGGTGTCAGTCGTGATCTCTCCCATAACCACGACCATTCCCGTGGTTGTGCAGGTCTCGCATGCGACCCTCGCATAAGGGTCCGCGGCGATGATCTCGTCGAGCACGGCATCGGATATCTGGTCGCACAGCTTGTCCGGGTGCCCCTCCGTCACGGATTCCGACGTGAAGAGGAACGATGGGGAATCGGTAAAACTAAATGCCATTGGTTCTCCTTTGTGGCGGCCCCGACTCGTCGGGCCGTTGCTTGTCTTCGCGGTTGGCTCGTGTCTCAGCACGCGGCCAACCGCCTGGTCTATTGCCCGCGGTGTCAGTCCAATCCGTGTCGGGCGAGTTGCTCTTGATTCAAAACGACGAGTGTTGCCGAGCCGTCAGCGATCACCTTGCCGTCGGCGCTTCGCAACTCGCCTCGGACCGCGATCGCACGTCCGTCTCGACTCTCCTGCCAGGATTCAGCGGAGAGCTCTTCGCCGACACTGGCTGGAGTTCGATATCGCGTCTCCATCGAGCGCATCGTGGTTACGGAACCCTGGTGACATGCCAGATTCTCCATCAACTCGTACAGCAGTGAAGATATGACGCCGCCGTGCACTATTCCTGGCCAACCCTCATGGTCCTTGTGAGGCGTAAACGATGCCTTTAAACGATCTCCGTGTTGGCGCATGCGCAGCCGCAGGCCGATCGAGTTGGCCTGCCCGCACCCGTAGCATCCGGGGTGTTCCTTGACGTCGCCGGACGCGCGACCTGACGATTCGCTGCTTATGTTCCCACGTCCCAACTGGCCAGATACTTTTCTTGCTCGGCGGTCAGCGTATCGATCTGTATGCCCATTGCTTCGAGCTTGAGGCGGCCCACCTCTTCGTCGATGTCTTTTGGCACCGGGTAAACGTCCGGCTTGAGCGTGTGGGCGGTTTCGACCAGGTACTCCGCGTTGAGCGCCTGGTTTGCGAAGCTCATGTCCATAACCGCGGATGGATGCCCTTCCGCCGCGGCCAGGTTGATAAGGCGTCCTTCGCCCAGCAGGTACAACTTGCGCCCGTCGCCCATCAGGTACTCTTCGACGAATGGTCGGAGCGTCTGTTTGCCGTCAGCCATCTCCTCCATCGCAGGGATGTCGATTTCGACGTTGAAGTGGCCGCTGTTGGCCACGATGGCGCCGTTCTTCATGACTTCGAGATGCTGTCGTCCGACGGCGCTCATGCCGCCGGTAACGGTGATGAAGATGTCTCCGATCTTGGCGGCCTCGGCCATGCTCATCACCAGGTGGCCGTCCATGGCGGCTTCCAGGGCGCGAATCGGGTCAACCTCAGTCACGATTGTGTGGGCACCCATTCCGCGCGCCCTGAGCGCGACGCCGCGGCCGCACCAGCCGTAGCCCGCAATGACAACCTTCTTCCCGGCCCAGAGGACGTTGGTCGCTCTCGTGATGCCGTCCAACGTGCTTTGCCCTGTCCCGTACCGGTTGTCGAAAAAGTGCTTGGTGTCGGCGTCGTTGACCGCGACTATGGGATAACGGAGCTTACCGTCGGCCGCCAGGCTCTGTAGCCGTATGACGCCGGTGGTCGTCTCCTCGGTGCCGCCCACGATGGTCTCGAGAACGTCGGTCCGGTCCGTGTGGACCAACGCCACGATGTCCGCGCCGTCGTCCATCGTCAGGTTGGGCTTGTTGTTCAGCGAAGACTGGAGGTGCTTGTAGTACGTGTCCCTGTCTTCGCCTTTGATGGCGAACGTTGGTATGCCGTACTCGGTCACCAGGGCCGCCGCAACGTCGTCCTGCGTGCTCAGCGGGTTGCTTGCGCAGAGCGCCACCTGGGCGCCGCCGTCACGTAAAGCCAACATGAGGTTGGCGGTCTCGGATGTCACGTGAAGACACGCGGAGACCTTGATCCCGTTGAGCGGCTTCTCCCGAGCGAACCGCTCGCGGATCTGGTTGACGACCGGCATCTCGCGGGCCGCCCATTCGATGCGGCGGACGCCGTCCGCCGCCAATGAACGGTCCAGTACGTCTCCGTCGTTGTTGTCTGATGTCAAATCTTCCTCCTTGTTGTTTGCTGGCGCCGATTCTTGGCCAACGTTGTATAAATGTCGTAATTCGGGAGCAGGTCACTCCCTTTGAGGCAGGCCGCCTCCGGTTTCGAGTCCCGCGAAGCCGGTCAGTCTCTCGAAGGCCGCAAACCGGTCGGTTATCTCGTTGTGGGACAGCGCGGCCAAGCGGTCGGCGCTGAAATCCTGGACCGTGAACGAGCCGATCACCGATCCCAAAACCGCCGCTCTTCTGATCCCTCCGTCGGTGAGATCGCCGGTCGCCGCGAGCATTCCCAAGAATCCGCCGGCGAACGAGTCTCCGGCGCCCGTGGGGTCGACCACGCGGTCCAATATAAACGCGGGCAACGCGAACAGGCTGCCTTCGTTGGAGACCAGCACGCCGTGCTCGCCTCGTTTTATCACGACGACTCGCGGACCGATTGCATGGATGCGACTCGCTGCCTGGGCCAGATTCTCCTCGCCCGCGAACGACCTAGCTTCGCCTTCGTCCATGAACACCAGGTCGACGGCGCCGACAATCTCATCCAGATGAGATCGACTGCCATCGATCCAAAAGTTCATCGAGTCCAGTGCCACGAGCTTGGGCCGAGGGGACATCTGTCCCAGTACCTCGAGCTGAAGCTGAGGGTCGATGTTCGCCAGGAACAGGTATTCGGTCGCGCGCTGCTGATCGGTCAAGACGGGCTTGAATTCGGCGAATACGTTCAGTCGAGTGTCCAGCGTCTCGCGTTCGTTCAAATCTTCCGTCGAGTACACGCCGGACCACCTGAACGTTTTGCCTTCGCGCCTTTCAAGTCCGGATACGTCCACCGCGTGCGACTCGAGCAACTCAACGTGCTCGGGCATGAAATCGTCGCCGATCACCGCCACGAGGCTGACTGGCGAGAAGTAGCTCGCCGCTATCGAAAAGTACGTGGCCGAGCCGCCTAAAGAGACGTCGCGGCTTCCGGCCGGGGTTTTTACCGAGTCGTATGCAACCGACCCGACTACCAATAGGCTCATATCTTCTCCGGATTTCCTATTCGATGATGTCTGGTCTCCAGCCCATCGTTAATCACACGATTTGCGTCAACATTGGTCTGGGGCCAGTTAACCGATTATTGCTTAGCAGCGCCCCGAGCCTTGCCCGAACTTCTCGAACACCGACCGGACGAGGTCGGGCACATGTCCGATGCTCTCAGCGACGGCATCCGCGTCGTCGAGCTCGTCGGGGCCGCCGAACCCGTATCCGGCGCCCACCGAACCAAGACCGTTGTCTTTCGCGGCGCGAACGTCATCGGCCCTGTCGCCCACGACGACCGCCCGTTCGGCATTCAACCGCCGGGCCACGTCTCGGACCATGCCGGACTTCGAGACATCGTCTTCACGCCTGTATCTCACCAGATCGAAGCGCTCCCGGATATCCGTCGCGTCCAACACATCGTGGACGTACCGACTTTGGCCGTTGGAGCAAATAGCCAGCGAGCCGTAATCGGCTCTCAGAGATGCCAGTGCTTCCGCGGCGCCGTCGAACAGCCTGCCTACGGTCCGCACAAGCTCGAGTTCGCGTCTGTCGATTTCGGCCATCAGACGGTCGACTCTCTCAGCGGGACACGTTTCCACCGCCCACCGCGCCATGGCGCTGCTCGGTTGGCCAATGAAGCCGATTATCACGTCTGGGTCCGGAACCGCCAGGCCAAAGCTTTCGAAACTCTCCTGGACTGCCGGAACGGTGACCGAGTCGGTCCGAAACAGCGTCCCGTCGAGATCGAATATGACCAGGCTGGCTGGCAAGTCTATTCGTCGGCTCCGTAACTGGTCGGATGCCCAGCATCGATCCACGGCTGAGTGCCCGGCATGATGTTGTACAGCCGCTCGGAATCGACGCCCATTGCGGCAGCCATCTCGCAAGCCAGGCCGCTCCTGACGCCAGCCGCGCAGATGAACAGCAATTTCTTGTCGTCAGGCAAGTCTTCCATCCGCGCCAATATGTCGTCAACAGTTATGAATATGGCGCCTTTGACGTGGCCTTCGAGATACTCGTCCATCCGGCGTACGTCGACGACGGCAAAGCTGTCGTCTTTGTATAGCTCCGCTGCTTCTTCTATGGTTACGCGGTGGTATGGCTCACCCTGAACCTGTTCGGGCATTCTCACTCCTCCATTCAGTCTTTCACGTATTTGTCGATAAACAGACCGAGCCGCTCTCGGGCGAGCTCGGGAATCGCATCCGGGCTTGTGATGATCGCGCTCTCGAGAGCCGAACGACAGCCGCACGCCGGCAAGTTCGGGATGTCGGCGATCATTCGTCGAATTATCCGTTGAGCCGTGCTCGCGTTGGCCAAGAGGTTCTGCACGATCAACTCGACCGACACCTCTTCTTCGGACTGATGCCAGACGTCGTAGTCCGTTACGAACGCCAGAGTGACGTAGCAGATCTCCGCTTCCCTGGCCAGCTTTGCTTCCGGAAGCGCCGTCATGCCGATCACGCTGGCGCCCCAGTTCCGGTAGACCACCGATTCAGCTCGCGTCGAAAACTGCGGCCCTTCCATGACCACGTACGTGCCGCCGCTGTGAGTGTCGGCGCCCTCCGTGATGCCGCTCCGAACCGCCAGCGGATGAAGGGTAGGGCAGAAGGGGTCCGCGAATCCGATGTGGGCTGCCACGCCGTCCCCGAAGAACGTCGACGCCCGGGCCTTGGTCCGGTCGATTATCTGGTCGGGCACGACAAGGTCGAGGGGCTTCAGATGTTCCTTCAGGCTGCCCACCGCGCTGACTGAAACGATGCTTTGGACACCCAGGGACTTCAGGGCGTAGATGTTCGCCCGTACCGGGATCTCGGTCGGAAGGAGCCTGTGCCCTCTGCCGTGCCGGGGCAGGAACGCGACGTCCACGCCGTCCAGCGTCCCTACCGTGATGGCGTCGCTGGGATAGCCGAAAGGAGTCTCCACGCGCACATCGCGGCGGTCTTCGATCCCGTCCATGTCGTAGAGGCCGGACCCTCCGATGAAGCCGACCCTGGAATCAGCCAACGTTGGCCTCCGCGAGTTTGGACAGCGACTTGAGGTACGGGGGTCTGGACACGGCCTGCTCGGTGACGATGGCCGTGACGTACCTTCCGGGCGTAACGTCGAATGCGACGTTCATGGCGTCGATCCCGGGAGGCGCCGTCCGCTTATTGGCGAACTGCAGAACCTCGTCCTGGGACCGTTCTTCGATCGTGATCTCGTCGCCGGACGACAGCGACAGATCGAGTGTGCTTGTCGGAGCGGCCACGTAGAACGGAACACCGGTCTCTTTGGCCAGCACTGCCAGGGAGTACGTCCCAACCTTGTTCGCCACGTCGCCATTTGCGGCGATCCTGTCGGCGCCGACGACGATCGCCTGTACGAACCCGCGCCGGAGAAGCTGTCCGGCGGATGAGTCGGTGATGAGGGTGGTGTCGATTCCCGACTGCGACAGCTCCCAGGCGGTCAACCGAGCGCCTTGCAGCAGCGGCCTGGTCTCGGTGGCGAACACGTGCGTGATGCGGTGGTCGCTCCAAGCAGTCCTGATGACGCCGAGGGCGGTGCCGTACCCGCCGGTCGCCAGCGCTCCCGCGTTGCAATGAGTCAGCACCTGGCTGCCCCAGGGGATGAGTCGTGCGCCGTGCCTGCCAATTCGGTGATTGAAAGACAGATCCTCTGCGTGGAGGGCCACGGATTCGGAAGTCAGGTCAGCCACGATCTCTTCGGTTGATTGCGCGGTCGACTGAGCCCCGAGACATCGAGTCAGCAGCCGGTCGACGGCCCAGGCAAGATTGGCGCCTGTTGGCCTCGCGGCTTTGATCTCGCGTGCGGCTTTGCAGAGCCGCTCGGAAAAGTCACCGTTGGCTGTGCCGGACAATTCCATGCCCGCCAATGCGAGTGCGTATGCTCCCGCGATTCCGATGGCTGGCGCGCCCCGCACGAGCATCTCTTTGATCGCTCGGATGACCTCCCTGTAGTCGGACGTCTCGAACCAGACCTCCTCCAACGGGAGACGGGTCTGTTCGATTAGGCTGAGGCTGTCGCCTCGCCAGATAATCGGACTAAACTCAGGGAAGCCTGCGGACCTCACCGAATCCTCCTAACTGCGATTTGGTTCATTCACGACTGGGGCGGGCCGGATCGGCTAGTTTTCAAAACAAAAAGGACTTCTCAGAGCAGAGAAGTCCTAAATTAAGGACACTGCTCTCATCTCTCAAGCGCATAACGCTCGTCGGATTTGGCACCGTATCTCGTTCGCTATTCCGCGTTCGAGCTGGTTGCCGGGCTTCAAGGGGCCGATCCCTCCGCCACTCTTGATGGGAGCTGCGACGTATTCAATTGTTACGGACACAAAAATCCTACATTGTGCGGCTCCGCCATGTCAAGGAGACGTGCGCCGTGGGCTTGGCCATGAACGACCGGAGCACAGCGATGTCGGTCGTCTGTGAAAGTTCGTTGGCCTCGGACTTCAGGCCGAGCCGGGTGTGGGTCTTAGGCTCGGCCGTGAACGGCCAGAGCCTCCGGGTGCCGGTCGTCGTTGAA
>CAZPQQ010000089.1:0-12122 GCA_964588665.1 uncultured Dehalococcoidia bacterium
ATCAGCTCAAAGTCTCTATTAACAATCTGTCCCATTTGGGCTGACAGCCAACAGTTTCTGGGATTTTCGCGCTGGCTTCCGCTCATTGGCGAAGCCAGAAACGCGGAACGAGAACTGTCGCGCCACGCCGAAGAACTGGAATCGCAGGTCGAGGCGAGGACCGCCGAGCTGCAAACCGCGAACCAGCAGTTGCGCCAGGGAATTGAAGAGCGACTGAGCGTGGACGCTGTTCTGCGCGACAGTGAAGAGACCGCGCGTCGCCTGGCCGAGGAGAACGCCGCGATGGCGGAGATTGGCCGCATCGTCGGCTCGTCTCCTGACATACAAAACGTATACGAACGATTTGCCGTCGAGGCCCGCCGGTTGATCCCATTTGACCGAATCCGGACCAACTTAGTCGACTTCGCCGCGCAAGCCTACGAAGTTTCATATGTCGAAGGTCTCGGCGTGCCTGAGCGAGACCTGGGAGACGTGCTTTCGCTGGAAGGCTCTTTTACCAATCATGTGGCGGAGAGCCAGGAGGCGATGATCGTTCGCATGGAATCCGAACAGCACATACCGTCGACGTTGCCGGGCCTTCATGCGCCGTTTCGGGCAGGAGTGAGGTGCTCGATAGGGGCACCGGTGATTTCCGGCGACAGAACTGCCGGCGTCCTGATTTTGGACTCCACAGAACCGGATGGCTTCGAGCAACATCACGTGGAACTGGCACAGCGCATAGCTAACCAAATCGCCGGCGCCATCGTCAATTCGCAACTGTTTTCCGCACGCCAGCGCGCCGAGACGGAGATCAGACGACTCGTACGGCAGAACGAGCTGATCTTGAACTCCGCAGGTGAAGGAATCTGCGGTGTGGACCTGCATGGCGCCACGACGTTCGTAAACCCGGCGGCCGCGAGGATGGTCGGATGGACCGTGGACGAACTCATCGGCAAGTCACAACATGACGTCGTGCACCATTCGAGGTTGGATGGCGCCCCGTACCCGAGTGAGCACTGTCCGATCCATGCCACGCTCAACGACGGACAAGTGCACCACGTGGCCAACGAGGTCTTTTGGCGAAGAGATCACGAAAGGTTTCCCGTCGAATACGTAAGCACTCCGATTCGAGACGAGAACGGTGACTTGGTCGGCGCAGTCATCACTTTTCGAGACATTACGGAGCGCATCGAGATCGATCGGCTGAAGGACGAGTTCGTGTCCACCTTGTCGCATGAGCTGAGGACGCCGGTTACCTCCATCAAGGGTTTTCTCGACCTCATAATAGAAGACGATTCTCCGGGCTTTACGGAAGAGCAGCGAACTTTTCTCGAAGCCGCGGCCAGGAATACGCAGAGACTCGAGCGTCTCATAGGCAGCCTTCTCGACATTTCCAGGCTTGAGGCTGGCAGACTGCAGATTAACGTGATGAGCTTCGACTTCCGCGTCGTGGTCGAACTCACGCTTGACGACATGAGGGCGGACATCGACGGCAAGTATCTGGATGTGACCGTGACGGGAGCCGCCGACCCCTCCGTGGTGTGGGCGGACAGGAATCGCACGATCCAAATACTGGCCAATCTAATGAGCAACGCGATCAAATACACACTGCCGAGGAAAAGCATCAAGATTGAAATCGACGCCGGGGTGACCGAAGACGGGCTGCTACGTGTGGACGTCGTAGACGAAGGGTCTGGCGTCCCTCCGGACGCCGTCAATCGTGTCTTCGACAAGTTCTACCGCGTAGAAGGCTCAGGCACGGGATCAGCCACCGGAACCGGGATTGGGTTGGCCATCAGCAAGGTATTGGTGGAGTTGCAAGGCGGCGATATATGGGTGGAGAGCGAGCTCGGCAAGGGGAGCACGTTCAGTTTCACACTGCCCCGACTTCCGGAGTCGGTTCCCGAATCGGAGGTTTAGCCCATCGCCGGCATGTCCGACGAGCTGTCGATCGCCGGGTTGTCGGTTGGGCGTAGCGCGCGATCGGCGCCGACGAAACTAGCTGCCAGCCCGCAACTGGGAACTGCCTCGAACAATTGTTGACTGCATTGAGCCGCGCCTGTACCCTACACAAATCACGCGTCAGATCGCGGTCGGGTTAGTCCCACGCATCCACTGGAAAACTCGGCTGATCGATCAGCGGGATTGTTCGCGATCCAGGCTCTGTCACTTACACTAAGGAGGCTTGTCTTGACGAAGATATACAGGGTTGACATGGGGAATCAGTCGGTGGCAGAAGAGGAAGTCCCAAGTAAGTGGGAGTTGCTGGGAGGCCGCGGATTCACATCCAGGGTGATCATGGATGAGATTACACCCGGATGCCACCCGCTTGGGCCCAACAACAAGTTGATCATGGCCCCTGGAGTCGTGACTGGCAGTGCCGCAGCCACCTCCGGGCGAGTCTCGGTCGGCGCCAAGTCGCCGCTCACGGGAGGAACGAAGGAGAGCAACGCGGGCACGCCGGTGTCGCAGATGCTCGGCCGCCTCCGGATAAAGGGCATCATTTTCGAGAACCAGCCCGAGAACGGCGGTTGGTGGTTGCTCCAAGTCGGCAAGGACAAGGCCGAACTGCTCCCGGCAGACGATCTGGCGGGAAAATCCACCTCCGAGATCAACGAGACCCTTTTCGAACGCTACGGCAAAAGGATCGGTATCGTCTGCATCGGGACCACCGGAGAGAACCTGATGTCCATGGCAGGGATCTGCTTCAACGATACAGAAGGCAGGGCCAGCCGGTTCGCGGCTCGAGGCGGTCTGGGCGCGGTCATGGGGAGCAAAGGCTTGAAGGCGATCGTCATCGACACGACCGGCGCCCCCGGCGTCGAGGTCAAGGACCGAGAGGTCTTCCGCGCTGGCGAACGAAAGATGCTCTCAGCCCTTCAGACCCACGACGTCACCAAGCCCGGAGGAACGCTGAATGAGTATGGCACTGAAGCGCTTATCAACGTAATGAATGAGGCGGGCGGACTGCCAACGCGCAACTTCCGATCGGGATCGTTCGAAGAGGCCAACAACATCTCCGGAGAGATGCTCGCCGAAATAATCCGCGAACGCGGAGGCATGGGCAAATCGACGCACGCGTGCTCTCCCGGTTGCGTCATCGAGTGCTCAAACATCTATCCCCGGGCCGACGGCAGCGAGTTCGTCTCCGTGATGGAGTACGAATCGGTCTGGGCGCTCGGCGCGAACCTTGGTGTGAGCGACATGGATGAAGTGGCCGAGATGATACGGCTCTGCAACGAATACGGCCTCGACACGATCGAGGCGGGCGTCACACTCGGCGTTGCCATGGAGGCCGGCATCGCGCAGTTCGGAGACGGCCCGGCGGCCATCGCCCTACTGCATGAGATCGACGAGGCCAGCCCAACGGGGCGCATCCTCGGAAATGGCGCGACCTTTACCGGCAAGGCGTTCGGTGTAACCAGGGTCCCAACGGTTAAAGGTCAGGGCATGCCGGCCTACGAGCCGCGCGTGGTCAAAGGCTTGGGCGTCACGTACGCCACCAGCCCGCAGGGCGCCGACCACACGGCGGGCTACACGAACGCGCAGGAGATTCTGGGCGTCGGCGGCAAAGTCGATCCGGTTGAGGTCGAGGGTAAAGCTGACCTGTCGCGGACGATGCAGGCTGCGACCGCCTTCATCGATGCACATGGCTACTGCCTCTTCACCGCTTTCGCAATGTTGGACATTTCGAGCGGCATGGAGGGAATGGTCGAGACGGTCAACGGAATACTCGGCACCGACTGGACCGTCGACGACGTCGGCAGGGTCGGAATGGAGATTCTCGAATCTGAGCGCGAATTCAACGCGGCGGCAGGGTTCACGAAGGCGGACGACCGTCTGCCGGAGTTCATGACGTACGAAGCGCTTCCGCCGCTCGATCAGGTGAACAATATCCCTGACGCCGTGATGGACAGCGTGTTCGGCGAGTAGTTTGGCCGTTCGACGCCAGCGAGGAATTCCTGCTTGATTACGATCGAGGTGGCGCTGTTTGCGACCCTGCGGAAATACCGTCCCGACGACCCAAAGGGAGGGACTTTCCAAATGGAGGTCGCTAATGGCGCCACGGTGGCGGAGTTGATCGATTTGCTGGGCATACCGCCAGCGCAGACGAAACTGATCTTCGTCAACAACGTCGGGCGAAACGAAGACTACGTTATCAAGGCTGACGAGAGGGTGGCGATCTTCCCTCCCGTCGCCGGGGGCTGAACGATTCACGAGGCCGCCTCATGGGTGGCCTCGTTGTTTGCAGGGGCTCCTCCGTTGACGGCGCCCGATCGATGAACAGACGGTGCTAGACGCGAGAAATGCTGGTCACAGCTTGTCCTGAAACCAATCGAATATGTACGTGGTTCCCAACGTTTGGTTGTCGCCCTGGCAGTGCTGGTGACCGCCCTCCTCGGCGGTAAAGATCTTGAACGTCTTGTCGCTCGAACCGACGGCGTCGTACAAGGCGCGAGCGTCTTCCATGGGGATCTGAGCGTCGAGCTCACCGTGAGTCAGCAGGAACGGACACTCCATCCGCTGAACGACGCCGTCGAGGCGGAAGTCTTCGAGCTTCTTCAGCGAATCGTCCAGCGTGTCGACTCCAAGCGCCCACGATATGTGATGTCCGGGCACAGACAATGCGGTCTGGAACGCGGCGTCGATGCGGCGCTTCCACGTGGCGTGATAGTCCCATATGGCGCCCCACGCGACACAGGCCTTGAATCGCTTGTCCATCGACGCGCAGCGCGGCGCGTAGTATCCGCCCAGGCTCAAGGCGAGCACCCCTACCCTGCCCGGATCGACGTCCGCGCGTCCCTCCAGATAATCGAGCGCAGCCGAGCCGGCCACTTCGTAGTCGTACCTTAGCGGCAGTCCTCGGAATCGTATGGATTCTCCGGTGCCGGGGCCGTCGACGAGCAGGCAGGCTATCCCTCGTCGAGCCAGGTCCGCCCCGCGGATGTACAGGATCTCTTTCGTTACGTCGAGTCCGTCGAAGAACACGACGCAGGGTGGCCGTTCGAGATCGGTGTTCTCGGCCGGCAAGAAGTACGCGGGCATGTCGCCATCCGCGCACGGAACCTCGACGGCCTCGATCTTCGGACGGTCGACGAGCTCCGCGTAGCGATGAAAGCACTCCACCGACGACCGGTAAGCGTCCAATGCGTCGCCATCCTTGGGCGTGCGGAATCGCTCGCCCACCTGATAGTAAGTCACGGCCCTGAGATAGGCGCCCGCCGCGGTCAACGTGTGGCCGGCGGCCTCGGCGTCGCGGGCCAACCCTCGGACGTGCTCGCCCATAGAGCGCCATTCGCGGAACCATGCCTCATCGTCACCGTCCGCGGAGGACAGGCGTTGGCCGACGACATCGACTTCGCCGAGTTCCGCTCCGCCGCCTTTGGCCGAGGATATCGCCATCCTCATGGCCGCGGACCAACGGTAGTTGCCGGGGAAGTAGTCGAGGCCGGTGGTGTGATCGGCGGTGTTTGTCACGATGCGCCTCCGTGTGGGTTTGGGTCGAGCCGACGTGGCGCCATTCGGACGGCGTAGCGACGCCCCAGGCACGACAGAACGACTGTCGATGCGGCGGCATTGTATCATCGCCGCCGCTCCCGATCTGGCGGCGCCGGCGTGCGGTTGAGCCTTAAGGCTAACCGTGTTAAATTGGCGACGCCGAGGGTATTCGCTTGTTATGTGCAATGTTCCCTCGTCGCATTTTGCAGAACGTGGGCGCAAAGTCGTGCAGGCCAGCGACTGGATTCACGTCCTCGGGTCGGTGCAACGGAAGTGGAGCGTATGGACGGGTTCGAAGTTGTCGGATGATCCCGACCGGAACGGCGCAGAACCGACGGGACCCTCCAATCCTGTCGGTCACAACGGCGACGCCCGGTCGATTCCAGGTCGTCCAAGCGCTCCCCCCGTAACCGCAGACCAACCGAAGTCGCGCCCCGAAACAGGTGACGTTCAGGCGTCGTCGAATGTCCGGTCAGCGCCCGTGGCAAGCTGGCGCAACACGTTCCGGTCGCTGTCCAACCGGAATTTCCGATTCATGTGGCTCGGCATGCTTGGCGTCATGGCTGGCATGCAGATGCAGATGCTGGCTCGGAGCTACCTGGTCTACGACATCACTGGCTCGGCCGCGCTCCTGGGCGTGGTCTCCGCAGCCAACGCGCTCCCGATGCTTGGCCTGTCGATGTTCGGAGGCGCCTTCGCGGACCGGTTTGACCGCAGACGCATCATCCAAGCCGGCCAAGCCGTCTTCGCCACACTCGCCCTCGTGATCGGAATCGCGATCTACACCGAAACCGTCTCGTGGGTTCACTTGATGATTGCGGCTGCCGTTCAAGGGGGTTTCTTTTGCGTTCATGATGCCGGCCCGGCAGGCGATCGTCCCTCATCTCGTGGAGCCCGAAAATCTCACCAACGCGATGGCCCTGAACTCCGCGGCGATGAGCGCCATGACACTGGCCGCGCCCGCGTTCGCCGGGCTCCTCTACGCCTACGCTGGGCCGGACAACGTCTATTTCGTCATTTCCGCACTCGGGTACGGCGCGGTCATAATCACGTCGAAAGTTCCCAAAACCGGCGACGGCTCCGCCAATCGGAACAACTCGATGCTGAAAGAGGTCGGCGCAGGGTTGTCCTACGTACGGCGCAGCCCGTTGATCCTTGCGCTCATGGTGATGGGAGTTGCCGCGGCGGTGCTGGCGATGCCGTTCCGCATGCTGATGCCGCTATTCGTCGTCGACGTGTACCGCGTCGGTCCCGAACAGATGGGATTGCTCGTCTCCTCCATGGGAGCCGCTTCGCTCGTCGGCGCCCTATTCGTGGCGTCGCTCAGCAACTGGCGCAGGGGCATGCTGTTGATCATCGGCAGCTTCCTCTCCGGATTCGCGCTGCTGCTTCTGGCAATCGTTCCGATATATGTGGCCGCGGTATTCTTCATGATCCCGCTTGGCCTTGGCGACTCCAGCTTCAGGACGTTGAATCAGTCGCTAGTTGTCGAGAACACCGACGACCAGTTCCGAGGTCGGGTGATGGGCGTGTTCATGATGAACCGAGGGTTGATGCCTCTCGGCGTGCTGCCGACCTCGATCATGGCCGAATTCCTCGGCGCGCGGTTCGCGATAGGGCTTCTGGCGGTGCTCCTGTTGTTGTTCACAACGACGGTTCTGGTCACCCAGAAACGGGTGCGGGAAATAGCCTGAACCTCGAAGATCAAGTCCGTCGACAACTGTTTATCCCATCGTGACACGCTGGATGCGGCGGTCCAGACGTGGCCGAGTCTAACCGAATCGGCGAATACCGGACGTAAGTGAATCCAGGAGGGCATTATGAAATTCGGATTGTTCTATCTATTCAGCGACTTTGGCGACATCCCGCAGGACCAGGTGTTCAACGAAGTTCTGGACGAAATCGAGTACGCGGAGGAGTTGGGGTTCGACTCCATCTGGCTCCCGGAGCATCATTTCGCGGTGTACGGCATGCTGGGCAATCCGCTGACATTCGCCGCCGCCATCGCACAGCGTACAAAGCGGATGAAGATAGGCACCGCGGTCATGGTTCTCCCCTTCCAGCACCCTCTCAGGGTGGCCGAGGACGCCGCACTTGTGGACGCGATGAGCGGCGGTCGGCTCCTGTTGGGAGTGGGTCGTGGTTACCAGCCGCCGGAGTTCCACGGGTTCGGCGTGCCGCAATCGGACTCGTCGGCCATGTTCAACGAGAGCATCGAGATCATCAAGCGAGCGTTGAGCGGGGAGAAGTTCACGTTCGAGGGCCAGTTCTGGAATATCGAAGAGCCCACGGAGATATTCCCCAAGCCAATCCAGAAACCCCACCCGCCGTTCTACCTGGCCAGCGTCACGCCCCGAAGCCTGGACATCGCCGCCCGACACGGCATGTCTCTGCTTCGTGCGCCTCAGTTCAGCACGCTGGACGCGGTGGCGGAAGCCTACACAACCTACCAATCGATGATGCGAGAGAACGGGCACGACCCAGACAGCATCGACCAGCCATTGTCGGTCAGAACGTATGTGGCGCCCTCCATGGAGGCGGCAAGAGCCGAGGCCGAGCACGTCGTATGGTTCTACAAATTGATGGCCACGCTTCTGCCTGGGGCGCCAGGCCGGCCCGCGCCGCCTTCCGGTTACGAAAACTACCCCCAAGACCCGTCGGTGCTGTCCTCGATCACGGTCGACGATGTCCTCGAGCGCGGAACCGCTTTCGGCACGCCGGACCGGGTCATCGAAACGATGAAGACGTACATGCACCGACTCGGTGCAACCAGCTTCATGACCCAGATGCGAATCGGAGGCCTCGAGCACTCCAAGGTGCGCCAGTCCATGGAGTTGTTCGCCAAAGAGGTGATGCCTGCTCTGCGAGAGGAAGAGGCCAAGATGGAGGCGCAGAAGTAGCGGTTCGACGCAAACGGAGCCGGGTGTCTTCTCCGAGGCGCCTGGCTCACAATACGATATCCCGGACAAGGGTAGTTCAGAGAGGGTTGGTGTCGCGCAGCCTCAGATAGGTTGATGCTTCGACCGTGACGCCCAAACTAATCAGACGCTGTCGGCTGCGCACAGCTCCAACTCGTCGGCCACTCGATCCAGGTACGCCGGCAACTCGTCGATCAGATGCATCTTGTCGATAAAGTGAGCGGCGCCGGCTTCCATCGCTGCACGACGATACTCTCGTTCTCCGTGCATGGTGACCACGACCACCTGGAGCTCCGGAGCCTCTTTCATGAGCTCACGGGTGGCTTCCAACCCGTTGATGTCAGGCAGGCTGATGTCCATGGTGATGACGTGGGGCGCCAGCTCGCGAGCCATCTCGAAAGCGGTGGCGGCGTCCGCCGCTTCGCCCACGATCTCGGGCTCCCCGCTTCTGCAAAACCGCAACGCGGTCTTAATCATCTTGCGAGCTAAAACGTGGTCGTCGACCACAAGAAGTTTCAGTCGGGTCACCAGATCGCTCCCGTCTCAAGGCGGCTAATGTTCCGCGACGAGCATCGTCCGTGCAGCGAAAATCGAATCGTGCGCCCTATCCAGACTCCTGGGCGTCGGCCCGACAGCACTGCGGCTAGGATTATCTCACACTCGGAGTTGAGATGAGTCGGCCGCGCGACTCATGAGGGCGGACGGTAATTCTCCGCCTGATCGACGAAGTCGATGCCGACCATCTCGCTCCATGCCGACTGGAGCTGGCGGGTCACGGGTCCGGGAACCTGGCCGCCGAGGGCGCGGTTGTCGATCTTCCCGGCGGGCATGATGCAATACGTCGTGTTGGTCATGAAGACTTCATCCGCCGTGTACGCGTCGTAGGGTTGCAGGTCCTCCTCCGTCGTCGGGATGCCGAGTTGCGCTGCGAGCTCGACGACCGACCGCCTCGTGTCGCCCTGAAGCGAGCTCCGGTCGCCGGGCATGCGAATGACCCCGTCGGTGACAATGAAGAAGTTGCCCAAGATATGCTCGGCGATGTTGCCGTCCGAGTCGAGAAGCACGGGAAATGCGTCCGGGTCGACGTCGGCGGATTCAAGGTTCGCCAGCACGAAATTCATTCGGCTGTAGTGTTTGACCTTCGGGTCGAGGGATTCGACGGGATATGCGCGGGTGCGCGGGAAAACGACGTGCACACCGTCTCGGTGGAATGGTCCGTACTGTCCGAAGTCGATGTGTTGAGGCAGAACGCAGACCGTCGGATTCGCCGGATCGGTGACGCCACGCGTCCTTCCGCGAGTGACGAACTGCGTGATCGTGAAGTCGCCGCCTGGATGACGGGCGGTCTGGTTGCGGTCCACGACTTCGCGAGTCAACGACTCCAACTCGTCGATGTCCAACCCGGGATCGAGACGCGTGTACTTGAGCGAGCGCATGAATCGTTCGAGATGCTCCCGCAGCCTGAAGATCCGCCCGTCGAACGTTCGCTGAAGGTCGTAGACCACGTCGCCCAGCCGAAACCCACGATCGGTCGCGTGAACGACGCACTGGCTCTCGGGAACGAACTCACCGTTCAGATACGCGATCAACTCCGGCATTGGTCACCTCAAGTTCGATTGCCCGTTTCGATCAGGCGCCGGTCTGGCGACGGGCCACCCAGGCGGGCTGGTCGCATATGTGCCCGAGGAACTCCAGGATGGTGTGAGCCGCGAGATACGACGTGATGCCCGTCCCGACGTCGAGTTGCGGATTGACCTCCACCAGGTCGAAGCCGACGATTTCGCTGCGATCGGCCAGGGCGACGAGGGTGTCGCGAAGCTCCGAGTACGTCATCCCGTTCGGCTCGGCGGAGACGCAGCCGGGGACCAATGGCAGATCCAGCACGTCGATATCGATGCTGACGTAACAGCGCTCGCCTTCGGGCACTACGGCGGCGAGTTGTTCGGCGCCCATCTGCCAGAGCTCCTCCATACCAATCACCCGGTTGCCGTCGTTCACCGAGTCGTCAACCCATTCTTTCTTGTTGCGCAGGCTCCGAATGCCTACCTGTGTCAGGCTCTCGACGTGCGACATGTGATAGATGTGCCTGAATGCGTGCGAGTTCGTGTATTCGAAGCCGTGCACGAACGGCGAGTAGTCGATATGCGCGTCGAAGTGAACAACGTGCAAGGGCTCGGAGTAGGCGCGGACAACGGGGAACGTGATCGCGTGGTCGCCGCCGAGAACCACGGGAAGCGCGCCGCGGTCCAGTATCTTCCGAGTCATCTCCGTGATGTTCTCGAACGTGTCTTCGACGTTTGTCGGCAGGACATCGGCGTCGCCCACGTCGACGATTCGCCGGTTGACCATCTCGTATTCCAGAAACATCCGATCCGCGTCGCCGTCATAGTAGCCATCCTTGCCGAATCGCAGGGAGTGCTCTCGAATGCCTCGTGGCCCGAATCGAGCGCCCGGCATGAACGGCGAGCCCTCGTCCGTTGGTGCCCCCATCACGGCGATGTCGGCGTCGAGCTGATCGAGATCGGTGCAGACATCCGACCTCAGAAACGAGACGAGGCCGGCGAACGGATATGTCAGCCTGCCCATGTTGGTCGCCTGGTTGTCGGATTGTTGCACGGAGTTGCTCCTTCCGTCATTTGACGCCAGTTGTGGAATTGCCGATAGGTGCTACGATACCACACGAACCGACAACAGCCACGGGACCAACCATCGAGTCGGAGATCAACGCCTGATTGCATCTCGTGAACCCAACAGAACTACGCAGCAGGCGGCTACGACCTGCCCGAACGAAGGCGAGATCTGCTGTCGGCGCCAACTCATTGGGGAGCATCAATGGACGTGATGAATATCACAGGGGAGTGTCAAGTGTATGTTGCTCGACGCTCCGGTTCCGAAAGAAGTGAGAGCGATGAAACATCGTTCTTTGGCGTCAACCGTTGTGATTTTGATCGTTGCAGGCTTGTTGGCAGCAGCAGCCTGCTCCGATTTAGGCAGCGGCTTGTCAGTGCCGTCGGTCGAAGTTTCATGTGACGACTTCGCGACTCTAGACGCTGGGTCTGCGGTGGTCAAGGAAATGACAGTGGATGCCGACACATTGATGGTAGTCACGTTGTGCTCCAACGTCACAACTGGCCACTCATGGGAATTGGCAGATATCAGTGATACGAGCGTTCTGGAGCACGTGGACAACCACTACGTCAGCCCCGAAGGCGCGAGCGCCCCCGGAGCCCCGGGCAAAGAGACATGGACCTTCAAGGCGATCAGCAAGGGCGCGAGTACGGCGTCAATGGAATACAGCCAACCATGGGAAGGCGGCACGAAGCGGTCGTGGGCGTTCGATCTGGTCGTGGCGGTCAGATAGCGTGCGTTTGGCCGCCGTATCCAGGTCGTGAGAGCTAATCCAGTTCGCCCTGGGACGCCTTGCAGGCTATGATAGCGACCTTAACAGGTAAGGCGGAGCCGCTCACGAGAGTAGGCGCTATTGCATGCCAAGCACTCAGATACAGATTTCCGACGAGTATCGGCCCGAATTGGAGGCGTATCTTGAAGAGCGCCTCTATGAGTTCAATCCCGAGACAACCGGAATCCACGACGGGTGCCTGCTCAACGCATCGGTGGAAGACGACAACGGCGACATCGTTGCAGGCATCAGCGGCCACACTTGGGGCGGCTGTTGTGAGATTAGAACTCTCTGGGTGCACGAGGCTTGCAGGGGTACGGGTGTCG
>CAZPQQ010000090.1:0-12057 GCA_964588665.1 uncultured Dehalococcoidia bacterium
TGTTGTTGTCCAGTGAAAATGTCAGGGTAACTGTTCAATGATTATGTCAGTAGCTTCCTGCGCCATGGGTGATCGGGACTAGGCTTTTTGGACCGTTTGGTCCTCGGGGCCGCTGGCGGCCCCGAACTCTGCTTTGGTGACTCTGTTGGGTACCCAACAGAGTCACTGGGAGTGTCACCAGAAACCTCGGTGGTGATGGCGCCTGTAGCCCGTCGACCGTTGCGTGCTCTGAGGGTGACAGGGGCGAGAGGGGCTGGCTGACTGCCGATGGTCTTTCCCGCGTGAACGACAACTAGGCTGCCGTCGAGACGTTCCTGGACCTCGACTGTGGCCTTTGCGTAGCTAGCTCGATACGCATCAGGCAGGAGCTGGAGCGTGGTTTTGTGGAAATGCACGGTGTTGTCGTTAGCCACGTTGCGCAAGTATTTGAAGCACAGCACGCTGTCGATGGACAGGTCCGCTGACGGCTCACGGTATGCCGAGCCCGGCTGCTCAGCACAGACGCCGAAGCGCTGGTTGAAGCTCGGCAGCAATCGCCACAAGACTCTGTTAGCGTCATCGACGGTGGTCGCCCCGGCCAACCGCATCTCGGATACCAGCCTGTCCTGTAGAGTGCCGAAGAGCCGCTCTACACGGCCTTTGGCCTGCGGAGTGTAGGCCACGATGAGCTCGATGCCCAACTCCTGCAGCGCCCTCCCAAACTGAGTGGCGTCACGCTTGCCCCGAAGTTGTTCTCTCAGGGATTCAGGCTCTTTGGGTGAGCGCTGGAATATGCCGTGTCTGTCGCTGTAGAGCGCCAAGGGGATGCCTTTGTCTTGGATGATGTGTCTGAGCATCAACAGGTATCCGTGAGCGTCCTCTTGGTCGCGGAATAGGGCGAACGGGACGGTGCTTGTAGCATCGTCAATAGCAGCGATGAGCGTAAGATAAGGGCCACGGCCCTCAAGCCAATCGTGCTTGCTCCCGTCGATCTGCAGCAGCATGCCTTCCTGCGGATACCTCTTGCGTCTGCTGTGGTGCTTCGGGGCCCTCCGCTTGCGATGACTCTTGATCCCTACTGACAGCAGGATCCGTCTCACCGTGGATCGGGACAAGTCGATGCCTTCTCGCTCTGCCAGCACCTCCGTCAGGTGAGTGTGGTTGAGTCCTTCGTAGGTCCCCTTGGCCAGGTTCTTGACCCGATCCTGGATCGCTGGGTCCGTGGTGATCTGTGGCGTTCTGCCTCTGTTCCCGTGAGCAATGGCAGCGGCTCCCTCCCTCTTGAATGCTGCCAGCAGTCGCCACGCGTGGCGCTCGCTCACTCCCATCAACTCAGAGGCTTGGGCCAACTTGATACCACCTTCCAGTACACCGGCCAACACCTGTATCCGCTTCTGTTCCTTTGCCGTCAATGTCAATGTCCTCATAGACTGACATTTTCACTGAACAGCTACCTACTGACATAATCGGTGCACATCCACAGACCGGCCTTTCGGGATTGACAGAAGGAGTCTGTCCATTTACGCTTGCCACAAGCAAAACTGTCGGCGTTCTGCCGCAGCTCAAATGCGCTCAAAACATAGGCGAGAACGTCGTGTAGACAAGGAGGCCATGCATGGTAGCGGGTGTCGCTAACAAGATCCTCAGAGTGAACCTTACGGAACGCAAAATCACGGTGGACGAGCCAGACGAGGCTTTCTATCGAAAGTACCTGGGAGGCGCCGGATTCGTCTCCTATTTCCTGCTCAAAGAGGTGCCGCCAGGCACCGACCCGCTGGGCCCTGAGAACAAACTGATATTCGCGTTGGGTCCCATGGCAGGCCAGGCAATGCCGGGCGCAAGCCGCAATTGCATCGGCGCAAAATCACCTCTGACCGGCGGCTTCTCCAAGAGCGAGGTCGGCGGTTTCTGGCCACAGGAACTGAAGAAATCCGGCTACGACGCCTTGATCGTGGAAGGCAAGTCGGAGAAACCCTGCTACCTGCTGATCACCGACGAGACCGTGGAGATTCGCGACGCGACCCACCTGTGGGGCAAAACCGTAATGGAAGCCCACGACGCGATCACGGAGGAGACCGGGATCAGAGGCATCCGCACCGCGGCGATCGGAGCAGGCGGCGAGAACATGGTCCGTTACGCCTGTGTGATCAACGACCTCAAGGACGCGGCCGGACGGGGCGGGCTCGGGGCTGTGATGGGCTCCAAGAACCTGAAGGCGGTGGCATCCCGCGGGCGCCAGACCCCAGTCGTCGCCGACAAAGACAAGATCCGCGAACTCACCCTGTACATGAACCGCAACTACTACGAGTTGCCGATTTTCAGCAAGGCGATGCACGATGTCGGCACCGGCGAACACGCGATGATGATCGGCGGCAACAACATCGGGAACATGCCCACGCACAACTTCGGCGTGAACAACTTGGAAACCACCGAGAACATTACGGCGACCAAGACGATGGAAGTTTTCGGCGCCGGGATGGAGGCGTGTGCAGCCTGCGCCATTCGCTGCAAGAAGACCGTCGAGATCGGCGAACCGTGGAACGTCGACCCCCGCAACGGCGGACCCGAGTACGAGTCGCTGGCCTCGCTGGGAGCGGCATGCGGCGTTGACGACCTGGCTGCCGTGATCAAGGCCAACGAGCTCGCGAACCTGCACTCCCTGGACTCCATCTCACTGGGCGTTTCAATTGCGTTCGGCATGGAGTGCTTCGAGAACGAGATACTGACGCTTGAAGACACCGGCGGGGTCGAGCTTCGATTCGGAAACGCGGAAGCCCTGGTTAAGATGGTGGACATGATTGCGCACCGAGAGGGCATCGGCGACATCCTGGCTGACGGCGTGCGCGCCGCCGCCGAAAAGCTGGGCGAAGGTTCGGACGAGTACGCGGTGCACGTCAAAGGCCTCGAACTCCCCATGCACGACCCGCGGGTCAAGCAAGGTCTGGGAATCGTCTACTCGGTCGAGGCACAGGGCGCCGACCACTGCGCCGGATTGCACGACACGGCGGCGACGCAAGAATCACCTGGGCTCGAACACATGCGAGGCGTCGGCGTTGTCGGCCCGTTGCCAGCCGACGACCTGAGCGGCGAGAAGGTAGCCAACCAGCGGGCCGTCCACCTCTGGGCGCTGTTCAGGGATTCGATGGTTTGCTGCTCCTTCGTGCCGTGGACCGTTCACCAACAGGTGGAGATACTACGGGCGCTCACAGGATGGCAGTACACAGTCAGCGAGGCGCTACTGACAGGCGAGCGTGTCGCGACCATGGGACGCATCTTCAACCTGCGTGAGGGCATCACTTCCGAAGCAGACACCCTGCCAAAGCGGATGTTCAAGCCGACCACTTCCGGCGCACTCGTCAATGGCGGGATCGATCCTGAAAAGATGCAGCACGCCATCGGAATGTTCTACACGATGATGGGATGGGACGCTGAAACCGGCGTACCGACACCCGAGAAGATCGCGCAACTCGGCTTGAGCTGGATCGAAGAAGAGGCCCCGTTCCGCGAACTCGCGGCAGTCTAAGGCGGGCGATCATGGCCGTATGGCATCAGGTGTGGCGGCGAGTGGGGACGAGGTATGTGTCATGCAGGTGAAGGTCGAACTACTGGGCGATCTGGGCAAGTCCACCGAAGACGGAGACCGGAAAGTCGATGTCGAAGTTGACGAAGGTATAACGGTAGGCGAGGTGTTGGAGCAACTCGGGGTCACGCGAGAGCAGACCTGGAACGCTGCGATGAACGGCAACCTCGCCTACTCGACTGACGTCGTCACGAAAGACGCAACGTTGATCGTGTTCCCGCCCATCGCGGGCGGGTAGACTGGCGGGAGCTATCCGTTTGTTCGAACCCGGTTTGCATTGCTCGCGCAACCGCTTGTGGCGAGGCGCGGGAGAAATGCCCAAGCCGGGGACCGTCAGCGGCCTCAACACGCGGCGAGGCCGCGGGCACATTGGAGCCGACGGAATCGTGGCACAGGGGAGAGGAAGGCGACGTGACGAGCGGGCCGGACACCCCAGAGTTGACCAAGGCGCTAAAGGAGACGGCCCACCGCCTTGGGGCCGACCTCGTCTCGGTGGCTCCAGCGGAACGATGGAATGAGCCGCCGCCGTTCGACCCCTCCACTGTTCATGTCTACCCCCACAGTGGATACACACCCTCGGAGTTGATGCCGTCCACCCAAAGCGTCGTCGTAGCTGTGAGACACCTGGACGGGGTTATCGACAGCACCACCACCGACACCAAGACCACGGCGATGCAGGGGAACTTTGGCTACGTGCTCCTGAACCGAAAGCTGAATGACATCACCTTCGGCTTGGCGCTCTGGCTCGAGGAGCAGGGGTACAGATCGGCGCCTCTGGGCAGCGCCGGCCAATCCCGCTACAATCATCGAGCGGACGACAACCCCGACATTCTCTCCGTCGGCTACGGGGTATTCAGCCTGAAACGCTCAGCCGTGCTGGCCGTGCTGGCCGGGCTGGGGCGGAAGGCAAAGAACGGCGTCGTTGCCAGCCCGGAGCTTGGTGTGAGGATGCGCCTCGGCGCCCTTCTTACCGCGGCGCGCCTGGAGAGCGATCCCTTCTTGAAGGGGATCCGTGCCCTCCGGAGTGCACTATCTGCATGAAGGCCTGCCCGACGCGGGCGATCAGCCTCGGCGGTCGGGTCAGCCACCTGAGATGCTTCACCGATGTGGGGCGCCGAGGTGTCCGGTACGAGGAGATCAAGGCGAAATTCAAGGCCCAGTACCCGGTGGACCTGCCGGGCGTCGATTACGTGGACAAAGAGTACTGGGGCAACGAAGGCACGGGAAATCGCATGTGCAAGATCGCCTGTGTGGCGTTCTGTCCCCTGGGAAAGCGTCGCCTGCCGGATGTGATGCGACGAGTGAAGGAGTTCGAGCAGCAGAGGCCAAGGGTCGAGCTGTTGGACTTTCCGCCGTCTCACGAGTTTGCTCTCGACGCCGTCGCCGAGGGGAGCAGTGCGGCGGAACCCTCCGGTTCTGGATGAGCTGCCCCAAACATTCGGCTGGTCCTCCAGTCATTGCCATGCAGGAGTCAATCTGAACGCCACGACTCCGAAGCCGGGCAGGTCCAGTCGGCGTGATGTACTGGACACGTGGCTTAATCAGCGGCCGTCTTCCGGACGCCGGTGGTGTATTCTCGGAGCCCCCCAAGAAAAAGTAACACTGTCAGACGCTTCAAACCTGCTCAAAGGAATCGAACACGGGCCACTCAGCGCTCAACCGTCGCTCATCCACGCTGGCAACCCTCGTCATCTGCGGTCCGCCAAGCCCTCCAGCCAGTCGAGGTCGAACTCGAAGCCGAATCCGGGGGCGTCGCTCGGCCTGACGTAGCCGTTCTCGATGGCGGGTGTTCCGGGCAAGAGCATCATCTCAGACAGGGGCACACCGGGTGGGGCGACACCCTCCGAGCGCTCCCCCCATGTGATCGCCGGCATCGCGTACGCGAGGTGCTGGCCGTAGGGATAGTTCATCCCCGCGTGTCCGATCACGGTCAGTCCGTGGGCCTCCGCCAGATGACAGATACGCACCGACGCCGTGATACCGCCGACCCACTGAACGTCCGGTTGCATGATGTCCACCAGTCCGTTGCTCGCGGCCAGGGCGAACGGATGGACCGTGTACCAGTGCTCGCCCGTCGCGAGAGTCTGTCCCTGCACGCGCTGTCGCACTTTGAAGTAGCTCTCCATGTCCTCCGAGATGAGGTAGTCCTCCAACCACTTGATGCGGTACGGCTTGAGGACCTACACCAGCCGGACGATGTACTCGATGTTGAGCGACAGCCAGGCGTCCACCATCAACTCGACGTCTGGGCCTATCTGCTCGCGGGCGCGGGCCACCAGCTCCTCGTTTCGATTCAAGCCCTCCACACCGTCCTCGGGGCCATGACGTAGGAAGACTTTCACTGCCTTGAATCCCGTTTCAAGGAACCACGCGAGGCTGTTCTCGGTTCCGTACGAGATGTCCGTGTTGCTCGCGTAGCAGAAGATCCGGTCCTTCTGCGGCCCGCCCAGCAGTTCGTACACCGGTCGGTTCAGCAGCTTGCCCTTCAGGTCCCACAGGGCGTTGTCCACCGCGCTTATGGCGAAGCTGGTCAACCCAGCCGTGCCGTACGGAGACGACGACCGCTGCATCACGTCCCATATCTTCTCCGTGGCCATGCAGTTCTCGCCGACCAGAAACTCGGCGAAGTGCTCGTTGATGATCTCTGACACCGGGCCGCTGTGCACGGTGAGACCGAATCCCCACGTGCCGTCCTCCGCGGTGACGACGCAAGCGGTGCGCTTCCAATTGCCCGCGGTCCATTTGGAGCGGGGGTAATCCGGGTACCGCTTCATCGGGCTGACCCACTCGGGCACATTGTCCAGCTTCGAGACGCGTGGCGTCGTCGTGGGACTGGGTCGGAGGTCGATGGTGACGGCTCGTATCTCTTTGATCTTCACGGGGCGATGCTCCTCATTGCAGACTGTTATCGGGCCACAGAATTGACGCCGTCTTACGTGTTCGCATTCTGTAGTTCGGCGGTCCGATTGAGTTGCCCATTTGGCCCGTCAGAGAGGTCGTGAAAGACATTCTCCATCTCCAGCAGGGCCACGAGCGCCGGAACCTGCGGCGCCAACGAAGTGTAGCCTACAACTCAATCGAATCAGGAATGTGGTCCATGCCGTAATACTGATGTGTCACGCCACTATCGACCTTCACGACCCTGAGGCCTGATGGGTCGTCGCCCAAAGGGTAGCCTATCGATCCGGTGACCACCATTTGAAGATCGGCGTCCTCGGCGTAATTGTTGCGGTGACAATGCCCGGCAAACACCGCCGCAACTTCATGTTCATGCAGAATATCCAAGATTACCTCTCGCCGTTCTCTCGGGATGACGAAATTGCCGTCGGCATCGTCCGCCCCTTCAAGAAACAGCGGATGATGGACGAACAGGATGATATCGTCGCACCCATTGGACCTCGCCTTGCTCAGATCGTCATTCAGGAACCGTACAACGCCCTCCCACTCACCGGGCACGTTCTTCGGGTTGAAACACACGGAACTATTGATAACTGCGAAGTGGCATCCATCATGTTCGAACGAATAGTTGTCAGGTCCGAATCTCTCCTGATAGAGAGCCAGAGATTCGGGCGTAGGGGCATTGCCGACATCGGCGTTGCCCGGCGCCCAGTAGATGTTTATGTCGTCGTCCAGCAGCGCTGTAATGCGGAACAGTTCGTCCACCTGGCTCTGATCGCTGGGGTCTTGGACCATGTCGCCGCACATGACAACGAAGGCGGGTTTCAGGCGGTTGGCAGCTTCAATTGCCTCGGTGTAGAGCCGGGTTTCGTCTGCGAATCCGGTAATCGTCTCCGGCGCGTGGCGCACGAACAACTCCCGGCGCCTATATTCTTCGACCTTCTCCACCGTGAATTCGCTGAAAAAAGCGAACATGCCAAATTGGGGATCGGTCATCTGCAAGAAGAAAAACGACATCGTGTCACCTCAAGACGAGTCAGATGCTTGCTCAACATTACGAATCGCATTCGAAAGCCCTTCGACGCGCTCCCCGACTCCTCGGGGCAAACGGAACAGGGAGACTTGGCTCACTCTCGAACCGAGTACTTGCCCGCCGAGTAGCCGCCGTCGACGTAGATGACCTGGCCGGTGATGTACTGCGCCTTGGCCGAAGCGAGGAACGCCACGGTTTGGGCGATGTCGGACGGCTGACCGGTGCGGCCCAGCGGTACGTCGGCGACGAACGCGGTCCGATAGGCGTCGGTTGGCGGTTTACGAACCGGCGATCCGGTGATCGTGAGGCCGGGGCCGACAGCGTTGACGGTCACCCCGTGCGCGCCGAGCTCCAATGCCATGACCTTTGTGAGTTGAACCAACCCGGCTTTCGACGCACAGTACGCGGCCGCGTCGGTCCTCGCGTTCTCGGCAGCGGTCGAGACGATGCTGATGATGCGGCCACCCTGACCGCGATCCACCATGCGCCTTGCCACGGCCTGAGAACACAGAAAGGCGCCTTTCAGATTCACCGAGATAACACGGTCCCACTCTTCCGCCGCCATGTCCAAAAACGACCGGTTCTGGCCGATTCCAGCGTCGTTGACGAGTATGTCCACGGGTCCCAGCTTCTCGGTGACGTCCTGGACCATGGCCTCGACTCGTTCGAGGTCGGACACGTCGACCGGAAACGCGCTGGCTGACAAGCCTTCGGCTACCAACTCGCCGGCGGTCTCTTGGGCCATGTCTTCCAGGATGTCGGCGACAGCGACAGAGGCGCCTTCCCCGGCCAGGCCAGCGGCTATAGCCTTCCCGATTCCCGCGGCGGCGCCCGTGACCACAGCGACTTTTCCGTTCAGTTCCATGGCAATCTCCGTATTTTCAGGATGGGATTGGCCGCCCGCCGATGCGCGCCACGGCCCATGGTCGGACGTTAACACCGTCGTCAAAAGCGGTCAATCGCGGCGACGAAAGCTACCGTGACGCATCAGTTATCGCGTATCATTAGCGACTGGGAAATGGAGGACACATGCCAATCCTTGACCTGAGACAGGACCTTGTCGCCGGACAAGAGCCGTTTGAACGGATAATGGCCGCGGTCGACGAACTGGCGCCCACGGAGAGCCTCGAAATCATTGCGCCGTTCGAACCGGAGCCCTTGTACGCGGTGATGGCCGACATCGGCTTTTACCACGAGACGGAAGCGCTCCCCGACGGCACCTGGAAAATCACATTCAGGCGGCCGAATTAGAGTGAGCCAGATTCCAATTCAAGGACCTTCAGGCGACAGCCCTTCGCCTCGCGACAGGTACCGGCCGACGCCGTGGTCGTCCCAGCGGTTCTACCGACCGTACATCAAGTCGGCGATTATCGTAGCGATGACGCTCGGATTCACCACCGGCGCCGTGATGCTGTTCCTGCCGGCGCTGGGCCGTTCGACCGGATCGACCTGGATTGCTCACCTCCAGGCACACGGATTCGCGCAGATCTTCGGATGGGCCGGCCTGTTCCTCATGGGCATGGCTTTTCACGTCGTGCCACGCTTTCGCAACGGGCCGTTGGCGTTTCCATGGCCTCAACGGACCGCACTCACACTGATATTGCTTTCGATCGCCCTGCGATTCCTCGGCCAGACGCTACCTTCGCTGGCCTTCAACGAAGCTCTGCTGGCAGCGTCAGGGTTGTGCGTCGCTGCCGGCGCCGGCATTTTCACCGTGACGATCGGCCTCGTGTTACGGCGAGGGACGGCGCCCCACAGTTCGTCCGAGACATGGCTCTGGATGAGTCTGTTTTGGCTGCTCGCGGCCACGGCATTGAACATGGTTGTCGTTGTCCAGATGGCAGTGGACGCGCGCGAGATCACATCCGCACGACCGGACGGTGCGTTCGTTCACGCCGGTGTGGTCGGATTCATCGTCAATTTCGTCCTCGGGATCAGCCTCAGGTCGGTGTCCGCATTCCTCGGGTTGCGGCCAGCGAGGCAGAACGTGAACCGGCTCGGCCTCGTGGCCCTCAACGCAGGCGTCGCCATCACGACGATCGCGCTACTGTTCGGCTTGGCGGACTGGGCATTGCTCGTCGGCGCTCTGTTGGAACTCGGCGGATTCGCCGGTTTCGTATACGCGCTGCGCCTGTTCGACGGCAGAGACGCCCCGCGCGTGTACAACCTGAGGGCGTACGGCAGATACGAGTGGTACCTGCGGACGGCCTACGGGTGGCTGCTGGTCGGAGGAGCCTTCCAGGCATGGAACGCGATCGGCGGCGTTTGGCCGGACATTGCTCTTCCGGCGAACCTGGCCGCCCCAGCGCTGCACGTTCTGTCTCTCGGATTCGTGACGATGATCATCCTGGGAATGGCATCTCGGATGATCCCGCTTTTCGAGGGTGCGGTTCTGCCGTGGCACTGGTTGATGGACGCAGTGTACGCGTCGTTGAATGTCAGCGTCGTGCTCAGAATCGTGTTCGGCGTAGTCTCGACCGATGCCGATTGGGTCGGACTGGCGGTGTCGGGAACGCTCGGCACCCTCGCGATGGCCAGCTTCGCCGCGATAATCTGGCGCACCCTGCAACCGAGCTCGAGGCGCCAGTACGTCGATATGGCCCAGTCGTTCGGGGTACAGAAGGCGGCCGAAGCCCAACGGCAACGCGACGACGAGGGCGCCTGACAACCTGGTCCATACTCCGTTGCCAAGGTCTTCCGACCGGCGGGGCCGCCTCGACCCCGCTGGCTAAGCGTGACCCTGACTCTGGTCGCTGGCCTCACGTCGGCGCCGAGAAGCCGGAATCGTCTGCTAAACATCAGCCGCTCGAATACAAGGCGCAATTGCCCCGTCCAATCAGAACTCGAAGCACTGCCACGGGTGATGTTGTACGATTCAACGCGCAATCACATCAGGGGGCGTCGCATGAAAGCCAGACCCACGATTACCGCCATCGAGTTGATACAGTTCGGTTTCGAGTTGCAAGACGTCGGGCGGGAGCCGACCATCGGGATCCCCATCTACAAGCCGGGGAGCACCCTGCAGTCCGGCGGCAACGCGATCAAGATTCACACCGACATTGGAGTCACAGGGGAGTTCGTCGGCGGGGCGCCCACCGACTACGCCGCCATTCGAGGGTTCGCACCTTCGCTCATCGGCAGGCAGGCTCTGGAACGCGACAAGATTTACAACGACGTCAAGCAGGCGACCCGCCAGATAGCCCGGATGGGGCAGGGCGTGGTGGACATCGCTCTGTGGGACCTTGCGGGCAAGTTCTACGACGCCCCGATTTACGAGCTGTTGGGCGGGCATCAACAGAAACTGAAGTGCTACGCCAGCACATACATCGGAGACCGCGAACCCGGCGGTCTGGCCACTCCCGAAGCCTACGCCGACTTTGCCGAGCAGTGCTACGACATCGGATACCGAGCGTTCAAGATCCACGGCTGGCAGGAAGCGACAATCGAGGAGCAGATCGAGCTGGTCCATGCGGTCGGCAGGCGGGTCGGCGACAAGATGGCCCTGATGCTCGATCCTTTCTGCGCCCTCGACACGTTCGGTGACGCCCTCAAGTTGGGCCTGGCGTGCGACGAGGAAAACTTCTTCTGGTACGAAGACCCGCTCAAGGACGGCGGAGTTTCGGCTCACGCTCACAGGAAACTGCGGCAGATGATCAAGACTCCGATCCTTCAGCTCGAGCACCTGCGGGGCCTCGAATCGCACGTCGACTTCATCGTCGCCGAGGCCACCGACTTCGTTCGAGGCGACGCCGTATACGACGGCGGCATCACCGGCATCATGAAGATCGCCCATGCCGCCGAGGGCTTTGGCCTGGACGTCGAGCTCCACGTGGCCGGTCCCGCCCAGCGCCACCTCATGGCGTCCATGCGCAACACCAACTACTACGAGATGGGCCTGCTGCACCCCAAAGCCGGACCGTTCGGAGGTCCGATCTACAAAGACGGCTACCGCGACGCCATCGACGCCATCGACGAAAACGGCTGCATCGACATCCCCGAAGGCCCCGGCCTCGGCGTCGAATACGACTGGGATTTCATAACGGCCAACCAAACGGGGTTTACGGAGATTCGGTAGCGGGGCGAGCCTTAGGGGGAGGGCATGACGACCCGACGCGCCGCAACCAGGTCCGAGTCTGCGCGACTTTGCATGCATGGTCGTGAGGATTCTTGTTGCTCGCCAATCGGCGCTATGGCCCCTGCCTCTGCCATCCTGTTTCGTGGGTGTGGCGATGCTTGTGTCATCGTTGCTCCTTCCGCCGTCGGGTGTTGCGCACCGCCCAGCGGTAACTTCATGTTGGCCACCTGAACACCGTTGACGGACACAAAGAAGCCCGGCGCCTGGCTAGAAGCGTCGGGCTGCGGTTTCTACAATTGAATCGGGCGGGCCCGTTAACTTCAGGTCGGCGTCACGGTCCGGGGCGTCGTCGCACCGCTGGGCCACTTCTCTATGTTCGCGCATCGTATACCGCGAGCCAAAAGGAACTCAAGGCGTGCCGCAGAGGGTGTGGATGTGCTGTTGGCTGTCAGCCCAAATGGGACAGATTGTTAATAGAGACTTTGAGCTGAT
>CAZPQQ010000091.1:0-12045 GCA_964588665.1 uncultured Dehalococcoidia bacterium
CAGCTCAAAGTCTCTATTAACAATCTGTCCCATTTGGGCTGACAGCCAACAGCTCTCAACGACGCCCAGATAAAGGCGCTCTACGATCACGGCGCGGCGTCGCTGAGCAGGCCCTAACAGACATAGAGTCTTGGTGCACACATCGCGGCCCACCGTGTCGCGTTGTGTGCACCGTCATCGCGGGGACGACGTCCGTTGCGTCGTGGGTCGGTTTTTCGCGTAAGGGGATGAGCAGGCTGCCGGGCAACGTGAGCAGTGCGTAGGTGTGGCCGTCTTGCGATACGGCGTGTGATACTCTGGAGCGAGACCGTCGCCGGAGGGACACAAGGGACCACAGGGACAGAAGGTGGCGTCCGAATTGCGCACGCTGCGTTCATGTCGCTCGGTCACTTGAGTCGCTTTAGTCCCTTCCTGTCCCTTAGCCCGCCGCCACATCAACGAGGAGTCCGACCACGAGCAAAGGCTTCATCCCACCGCATGGCGGGTACCGCGACCTGCTCTCTTACCAGCGATCGGTCGTCGTCTACGATGCCACAGTGCGTTTCTGCGAGCGTTACTTCGACCGGTACGACCGCACCGTCGGGCAGATGGTCCAGGCTGTGCGGTCGTGCAAGCAGAACATCGTTGAAGGCAGCATGGCCTCGGGCACGTCCAAAGAGATGGAGATCAAGCTGACGAATGTGGCCCGCGCGAGCCTGAAGGAGCTGCTTGAAGACTACCGCGACTTCATGCGATTGCGCGGCATTCGCCTGTACACATCACGGCGGTGACCAACAGCGATTACAGTCACAACGCGCCTCGCGTCATCCACCAGGTAGAGCACACGGTATGAACCGACCCGGATGCGGTAGGCGCCTTCGCTACCAACGAGTTTCCTGCTTTGCCGCGGGCGCGGTTCGTCGGTGAGCGCTTGGACAGCCTCGAGAACTCTCGAGCCCGTTCGTGGATCGAGGTTCTCCAGCTCTTTCGCGGCAGAGCGAGTGACGTCTACTCGGTACTGCGCCACTTCGTTTCCAGGCGTTTCTTCAGAACATCGAACGGCTCGGTCGGTTCATTTTTTCGATCGGCAATGAGGGCTAGGTCTTTGATGTCTTCCATCAATTCCTCGTAGTCCTCCACTGACAGCACGACTGACTCTTTCCGGCCATCCTCATCTACCAAATAGCGACGCTTGTCTTGCGCCATCTTTGAGCACTCCTCTCCGTCCTGTGGTGAGCATCCCTTGCAGTCCTGGGTGTTCCTCGTACAACGGCGACTATCAACCATTATGCCTCTATCGACGCTCCGCGTCACGCTCGGACTCTCACCGCATCCTCCGCCTAGCTAAAGTGCGGCATGACCTCGTCGACGAAGAGCTTCATGTCGTCGAGCTCTTGGAAGCGAGGGAAGGTGGCGACCGAGAAGTCGAAGCCCATCTCGACTAGCTGCATGAGCTGCTCCGTGACCGATGACGGGTCGCCGGCGATGGGGGGTTGGTCGCTTTGCATGCGGTCTCCGGCGAGCTCGAGGGCTTTGGCGTGGGTGCGATGGACGTAGAACCGCGGGGCGAGGGTCTTGCGGATGCTGTCGTAGTCGCGGCCGATGTCGTCACAGTGGGCCCGGAGAGCATGCAGCTTGCGCTGGAGCACGTCGACGGAACGCATGACGTCATTCCACCAGTCGGCGTGCTCGGCGACGACTCGGAGGGTCTTGCGCTCACCGCCTCCGCCCAGCATCAGGATCGGCGGCGGGTCGGGGCGAGGCTCGCAGTGGACGTTTTCGATCTTGTAGTATTTGCCGTCGAAGCTGGCCGGGGCGTCGGTCCACATGGCTTTCATGACCCGGACGCCCTCGTCGAACTGGGCGATGCGCGTTCCGGCGGAGGGGTAGTCGAAGCCGTAAGATCGGTACTCGGGCTCGTACCAGCCTGCGCCGTAGCCGAGGATGAGCCGGCCATAGCTGAGCTCCTGGAAGCTGGCAGCCATCTTCGCCATGAGCGACGGACTGCGGAACGAGTTGCTCATGACGACGGTCCCCAGCATCGGGCCGGGGTATCGCGCCGCCATCCACGTGAGCAGCGTCCAGCACTCGACGCGAAACTCGGTCGTGTAGTTCAAGTGGTCCGATGTCCAGAGCGACCCGAACGACTGCGACGCGACGTCTAGGGCTCGGTGCAGGTCGGTGAGGTACTCACGGGGCCGGATCTTCTCATAGCCGCGTTCGCCAGAGGGCGGGTTGTAGCCGAATTCCATCAACGGTTTGTGTGTCATTTTGTATTCCTCGCGATTGGATCTTGGGCATGGCCGGTTGGTGGGTGCGATCGTTTTGATCTTGCATTACGTAATGGTCGGCATCGATTTGACGGCGGTGTTGTGCGTGCGTCGGGTCCTTCGAAGGGTCCCGACTCTGCCGGGGTCCCGATGAGTTGAGACTTCCGAGTAACGGCTCACCTTTCAAGCACGACTTGGGTGGCAAAACCTTGCACAGATCCTGCCTGGGGTTCGTCGAAAGGGCGAACGGACAGGGAGTGGGACTCGGGTGTGTGGCGACCCTTCGACGAGCTCAGGGTGAACGGATTTGAGAGTAGGACCTCGCTCATATCCGTTCGTGGTGAGCTTGTCGAACCACCTTGACCGGACGAGTTTCGCAAGCGGGTCCAGTACTCCTGATCAGCGCTTGTTTCCAAGTAACGGCTCGCCTTTCAGGCACGATTTAGGTGGCGCCACATCGCTGTTGCTTTCCCATACGATATCCGTCGTGCGGACATGTCGTTGCTCAGGCCGAACGGGCAGGAGAGAATTCATCCGGGCCCAACGTATGACCGGATACGGGTCGACTTTATCCGTCTTGTTCCGATGCCAGCTTGCGCAGCACCTCTTCGATCGCGGTTAGGCGGGCGTCGAGGTCATGGTTTGCGTCGCCGGACGAGGGCTGTCCGTTGGTCGGCGCGCCTCCCCCCAGGTCCGCGTGCTCGACGATGCGCCTGGGTCGAGGGTCGATCACCATGCGGGCGATGTCCGAGCGCGCGTAGTGGCCGACGGAGTCCATCCGGAGTTTGCGGCGAGCGATGTCGCGCATATCCAGGTCGGCGACAACCATGCCCTCGCCGTGTGTGACCGGATCGGCGAGATGCCGCCCGTCAGGGCCCACTATCGCGGTGAAGGACGAGTCGGGGGACAGGCGCTCGCGCAGGTCCGGGTCAGGGCATAGCTCCGTGAGTTGATCGGCGTCGAGCCAGCCCGTCGCGTTGACGACGAAGCATCCAGACTCAAGGGCGTGGTGCCGGATCGTCACGTCGACCTCGTCGGCGAACCCCTCGCGGCCTATGTATCCCGGGAAATGCGAGCAGTGTATTTCCTCGCGTTGGGTCATGAGCGCGTACCGGCTCAGTGGCATGTAGTGCTCCCAGCAGATCAGCGGACCGACTCGCCCCACCGCGGTGTCCACGACTTTGAGGTCGGAGCCGTCGCCCCAGCCCCAGATCATACGCTCGTGGTATGTGGGCATCACTTTGCGCCGTTTCAGGATGAGCGACCCGTCGGCGTCGAAGACCAACTGCGTGTTGTACAAGCTGCCGCCGTCGCGCTCGTTTATGCCGAGAACGACTACCATCCCGGCAGCCGCGGCCGCCGCGCCGACCGCATGGGTGACCGGACCCGGGACATCGACGGATTGCTCGTAATGGCGAAGGTGCTGGTCGCCTATAGTGGCGGGCGCCTGCCAATTGGCGAAGTAGGGGTAGTTTGGGATAAACGTCTCCGGAAAGACCAGAAGGTCGACTCCCTGCCGTTGAGCATCGGAGATGGCGTCCAGCACTTTCTGCGTACTGCCGTCGCGGTCGAACAATACCGGCGTGAGCTGGACCGCGGCGGCGCGGATCGTACGTCTGGTGTCCATCGGGAGCTCCTTCGTCTGAGAGCGTTGCTCAAGTGGCGCTCATAATAGCACGCATCGAGTCGGGCGGGCGTCAACCTTAGGGAAGGCGGGGATCGCCAGGCGATCGATGTCACCGCGGCGCGTGACCCAAAGCAAACGGCGCCGTCGATCATGTCGGACGGCGCCGTTATTTTTTCCGGATGTGTCGTGCGTTGTTCGCGGCATCGCAATGACGGGACCGCCAAGGCGACCTAAGTCGGCGCCGGTGACCAGCCAGATGATACGAACAATTAGGCCGGATGATGCTTCCGGAGGAACTTAGCGCGAACGGAGCTTGCCGGAGGCGCTAGGCCGTTATCCCTTCCGACTGAAGCGCGGCTTCCAGTTTGGACGGGCTGTAGCCCACCACCTTCTCGTCGCCGATTATCGTGACGGGGGTGGTCCGGTAACCCATGGTCACCAGGCTCTTGAGAGCGTCCCTATCCAGCGAGACGTTCATCTCGGTAAAGGCGATGTCTTTGCGCGAAAGGTACACTTTCACCATGTGGCAGGGCCCTCAACCGTTCGATGTGTAGACTTGTATCTCTTTGTCCACCCGTGTCTGTCCTCGATCCTATTGATGTGGTCGGAATGCGACCGCCGTTACAACTATTAGATGCGACCGCCTACGGTCAGGTTAACATTGTCGGGCGGGCAGGGCAACGTTCATTCTCAGGATTGTCACGTGCGAACGTGAATTCAAAGATGGCAAAGCCGCGGAGAACTGTCCGGCTGATCAGGCGCCGTCTTCCGTATCTTCTGACCGTTTCCGGACGTTGAACTCCCGTTTGCCGCCCGTGTCTTCAAACAACTCGTGGCCAAGCGGGATTGCCTCGTCGATCGTCTGATCGAAAGCCTCACCGGATTCGTGCGAGCGAAGAAACTCTTCGCTTACAAAGAACAGTCAAAGACAGAACCCGTCGCGCTTGATGTCCTCGTGATGTCGCTCGCACGGGCATATCTTCTTACGATCCTCAACGGGATCGCCGGCCGGGGGCATTCAAGGACAGTACCGGTATCCGAGATTTCGTTCGTTGTTGGCGAGGCCCTTCTGGACCTCAGCGACGACTTCTGGTTCCGGAAAGAACTCGTACGGACCGCGATGCACATAGCGTTCTGAGAACTTGACCGCCCTTTGCAAAGCCTCTTCCGGCGTCAACTCGCGTTTAGCCATTCAGTTTCCTCTTCGTCCTGGCTCTGCCGATCTTCAACCGGTGGTCGATCCCATTCTCATCAACGTGTGTTCTTGGCAGGATTTGGCCTGGAAAGCTTTAGCTTGGTCCGAGAGCACCGTCACGATAGTGGGCATCACGGCGGAAATGTCCGCGGCCGTCTTGTTGAGCGACACTTCGACTCCGAGCAACACGGACGCGCCACAGTCGCAACTTACGGCGAAATGCACGTCACGCGTCGTTGCGTCCGGAGCTAACTCGAATCCCATTCCAGAGACACTTTTGATGCTGGTGTCTCCGGGTAGGGCATCAATGATGAGGGTCTGTACTTCGATTTCTGAAAGCGTCGGACTCAATCCTTGCCGTCGGTCGTGCATTTGATTGCGCCTGTCAAGCTCGCATGGGCCGTCGATGCACGCCTTCAGTATTGTGATGGTGGGCGGTACTGGATTTGAACCGGTGACCTCTGCGATGTCAACGCAGCGCTCTAAACCACTGAGCTAACCGCCCAATCCCGAAGCGATTTCCGACCTCGGGGCCGTTGACACAATCTTATCAAGGCCCCGAGAATACGGTCAAGACTATTCCCACCGACAACTCGTGTCGGTGATCGGATGCACTAATCGTCGTCCGAGGGGACCTGTTCGCGAGAATCGTCCACGATAATCTCTTCAGCCACGAAGTCGGCATGCTGTTCCGTGTCAACGGGCCCGAATCCGCCGTCCATTCCCATCTGCATGCGCTCCGAAGCCATTCCCATCCCGCCGGTCATGATCCCCAACGGGCGTGGCGCCGAGCCTTCCTCGGTCTTTCCGCTGACACCGTCTTCAGTGAGCGATAGCCTCGCGGGGATGAGCCTGCCAATGATGACGTTTTCTTTCAAGCCCCTGAGATAGTCGATCTCTCCGTTCACGGCCGATTCCGTCAGCACTCGCGTCGTCTCCTGGAACGAGGCGGCGGCAAGGAAGCTGTCCATGTTCAGCGACGCTCTCGTGATTCCGAGAAGCACTGGAGTGGCAGTGGCCGGTTCGCCGCCCTCGGCCAGGATGCCGGCGTTGATCTCCTCGTAGTTGTGACGGTCGACCAGTTCTCCCGGAAGCAACTCGGTGTCGCCCGGATCGTCTATCCGGACTTTTCGCAGCATCTGGGAGATGATCAGTTCCACGTGCTTGTTGTGAATCGGCACGCCCTGGGAGCGATAGACTCTCTGGACCTCTTCGATGAGGTAGCGCTGCACCGCGTCCCGGCCCTGAATGCTTAGGATCTGTTGAGGGTTCTTAGGCCCGGAAGTCAACGCCTCGCCCGCGACCACGGCGTCTTCGGACCTGACGATGATGTGTGCCGCGGCAGGCACTGCGTATTCGCGCTGCTCCTCGTCGGTCCACGAAATCGTAAGCAAGTCGCCGTCGATGCGCACCGCGCCCGAGACCCTTGCGACCAGGTCGCTGGATTGGAGCGCCGTCGTCTCTTCATCCTCGGACGGCTCCTCGGGTTCGGCGAGATTATCCCCGATAGTCACAATGTCGCCGTCCTTGAACGTCGGCGTAAAGCCGTCGGGCAGGATGTATTCGTCGGTAGACTCCTCGGAGTTGACGACGCGAATGCTGCGCCCCTCCGGAAGTTCGGTGACCTCCACCGTCCCGTCGATCTCCGAGAGTATGGCCTCGCCCTTGGGCGCCCGAGCCTCAAAGAGCTCCTCGACGCGCGGCAGGCCGCTCGTGATGTCGGAACCTGCGATGCCGCCCGTGTGGAACGTGCGCATCGTGAGCTGGGTGCCGGGCTCGCCAATGCTCTGAGCGGCGATGATTCCGACTGCCTCGCCGATCATCGCAGGCCGCATCGTGGCCAGAGAGATGCCGTAGCACTGCTGGCATATGCCGCGCTTCGCCTCACACGTCATCGGAGACCGCGCCATCACGATCGTTACGTTGGCCTCAGCCAGCTTTTCTATGACCGCGGCGTCGATGGCTTCGTTTCGGTCAAACAGTATTTCGCCGGTTTCCGGATCGGGAACTGGGGCAGCCAGGTAGCGGGCTTTGATCTGATCGCCAAACGACGTGCCCAACTCGCTGCCGTCGGAAGAATCGACCCAGACTCCCGCGGGCGTCTCGCAGTCTTCCTCCATGATGATTATCTGCTGCGAAACGTCAATCAGGCGCCGGGTCAAGTATCCGCTGTCCGCCGTTCGGAGCGCGGTGTCGGCGAGTCCTTTGCGGGCGCCGTGCGTGGAGATGAAATACTCCAACACGCTGAGGCCTTCCCGGAAGTTGGACTTGATGGGTCGCGGTATGATGCGGCCCTTGGGATCGGACATGAGGCCGCGCATCCCCGCCATCTGTTTGATCTGGGCGATGTTCCCCTTGGCTCCGGAGTTGGCCATCAGGTAGATTCCGCCGTAGTCCCGCAAATTCGTTTCGATGACCTTGGTGAGTTCTTCGTTCGTGTTGGTCCAGATCTGGACGGAGTTCTGGTAGAGCTCTTCCTGCGTGATGAGGCCGTCCATATACTGCTGCTCCAGCGTCACGACCTTTTCTTCGGCGCCGGCGACGATGGCAGGCTTTTCTCCAGGCACGATAACATCGTTGATGGTGATGGTGACGCCGGCTTTGGTGGCGTATTGGAACCCCAGTTGTTTGACGGCGTCGAGTATTCCGGACGTGCCTCCGTTGCCGAGCATGCTATAGCACTCAGCAACGATGTTCTTCAGCGCGCCCTTTTCCACCTCGTGATTTCGGAACGACATCTCTTCCGGAAGCACGTCGTTGAACAGGATGCGTCCTGGCGTGGTCTCAATCCACTCTGGCTCTGCGCCCTCGGGATCGCACTTGACCGCGATCGGGGCTCGAAGTGCGACGATTTCCATCTCGTGGGCGAGCTTGGCGTCCTCGAAATTGTTGAACTTTTTGCCCGCTCCTTTTGCCTTTTCGTCGATGATCGTCATGTAGTAAACCCCGAGGACGATGTCCTGAGTCGGGGCGACGATAGGCTCGCCGGAGCTGGGCGACAGCATGTTGAACGTGCTGAGCATCATGTGTCGCGCTTCCATCACGGCTTCTCGCGACAGGGGCACGTGGACGGCCATCTGGTCGCCGTCGAAGTCGGCGTTGAACGCCGTGCAAACCAGTGGATGCACCTGGATGGCGCTCCCGTCAATCAGGACCGGCTCGAACGCTTGGATGCCCAAGCGGTGGAGCGTCGGCGCACGGTTCAGCATGACGGGCCTGTCCTTGACGACCTCTTCAAGGATGTCCCAGACCTCGGGCCTGATGCGTTCAGCCATGCGTTTGGCGCTCTTGATGTTGTGCGCGTAGCCTTTCATGACCAAGCGGTTCATGACAAAAGGCTTGAAGAGCTCCAAGGCCATCCGCCGGGGGAGGCCGCACTGATGGAGCTGAAGGTCGGGCCCGGAGATAATCACCGAGCGGCCGCTGTAGTCCACTCGTTTGCCCAGCAGGTTCTGCCGGAAACGGCCCTGCTTGCCTCGAAGCAGGTCGGACAGAGACTTCAACCTGTGGTTGTGGCTCCCAGCCACCGGACGCCCTCGACGACCGTTGTCGACCAACGCGTCGACGGCCTCTTGAAGCATGCGTTTTTCGTTTCGGACGATGATCTCAGGCGCCTGGAGTTCGATCAGGCGCTTGAGGCGGTTGTTGCGGTTGATCACACGACGATACAGGTCGTTGAGATCGCTGGTGGCGAAGCGTCCGCCGTCCAATTGGACCATGGGGCGGAGTTCGGGCGGCAGCACCGGCAGGGTGGTCAGAACCAACCATTCGGGCTTGTTTCCGCTTTTTCGGAAAGCCTCGACAACCCGCAGGCGTTTGATCGCCTTCTTGCGGCGCTGGCCGGATGTGGACTGCATCTCCTCTTGGAGATCGTCGCGCATCGTGTCCGTGTCGATCTTGCGCAACACCTCGAGAACGGCCTCGGCGCCCATTCCGGCGGTAAAGATGCCGGCAAATAGGTCACGTAGTTCGCGGAACCGACTCTCGGTCAACAGTTGGCCGATTCGCAGGTCTTCGAGGTCGTCTATCTGAGAGGAGATGTCGTTTTCAAAATCGGCCTTGGCCTGATCGAGCCGAGTGTTCAGCTCGAGGGTCTCGGCCTTGAAGGCCTCAAGCGCTTTCGCGTCCTCGGACAGTTCTTCGGGTTCGGTTGGGGCGTCGGATTCGTCCGATTCGCCGGTGTCGTCAGAAGAATCGTCACCGGAGTCCGAGCCTTCTTCGTCCTCGGCATCGGCCGCCGCGGCCGCCTCGAGTTTCGTTACCTGGATGCCCAGCTCTTCCAGTCTTTGCTGGGCTTCAGGGTCCACGCTGTCGATCCCCTCGACCAATTCCTCTTGGAGTTGGTCGACGCGAACCGTGCGCAACTCCTCGTCGAGGTCGGTGACCAGGTATTGCGCGAAATACAGGACTCTGTCCAGGTTCCGGGGCGACAGATCCAGAAGGAGTCCGATGCGACTGGGTGTGCCTTTGGAAAACCAGATGTGAGCCACCGGAGCCGCCAGGGCAATATGGCCCATCCGCTCGCGCCTGACTTTGGACCGAGCAACTTCGACTCCGCATCGGTCACAGATAACGCCCTTATAGCGAATCTTTTTGTACTTCCCGCAGTAGCACTCCCAATCCTTGGTCGGACCGAAAATACGCTCGCAGAACAATCCGTCTTTTTCCGGCCTCAGCGTCCGATAGTTGATCGTCTCGGGTTTGGTGACTTCGCCGTACGACCAGATCTTTATCTGTTCAGGCGACGCCAACGATATTCGAATTGCGTTGAAGTCGTTACCGCCTAGGGCCATATGTCAAGCTCCATCGGGTTGATTGTTTTATGGCTGACGCATCGATTGTTGGAAACGTGTCGATTCGAATTTGTCTGGTTGGTTCGGCCTGTTCGTCAACGAACGCTGCCGGAGCGCTTCAGCACTCACTAGCAGGCGCACTGTCGCCGAAAGCCGCGAGCGAGCCGCCCGATCAGCTTTCGTCGTCCGAAGACGCTTCGGGCTCTTCCACAGTCTCGGTGACCGATTCGGCCTCCACTTGCACCACCTCGTCTTCATCTGAGTCCGAATCAGTTTCGTCGGTGTCTTCGACTGCGCCGACGGACAGATCTTCGTCTTCCGCGACGACAGCTTCATCGGCGGGAGTTTCGTCGGCGACTGCCACCGGCTGATCGGCTACCGCAACGGCAGGCTGGGCTTGCTCCGCATCGGATGCCGCTTCTCCTGTCGACGCTTCGGCAACCGGGGAACGCGTCTGGTCGGCATCAGGTTCCGGCGAGCCCGCAGGTTCGGATGAGGCTTCGGCCTGGGCGTCGAGCACCGTGACGTTGTCGGAAATCGGCGCAAACGCTTGATCCGATCCGTCGACAATATCGAGAGTCGGCATTCCTTCGCCGTCCAAGCCGTCTTCAAGGTCGGACAGGCCGAGGTCATGAACGGCCTCGTGAAGCAATTCAACCGACAGGCCAAGACTCTGAAGCTCTTTGAGCAACACGTGGAACGACTCCGGGATACCCGGTTGAATAACGTCTTCGCCCTTCACGATTGCCTCGTAGGTCTTGACTCTGCCGACCACGTCGTCGGACTTGACGGTTAGCATTTCCTGGAGGTTGTACGCCGCTGCATAGGCTTCCAGCGCCCAGACTTCCATCTCGCCGAAGCGTTGACCGCCGAATTGCGCCTTGCCGCCGAGGGGCTGCTGGGTTATCAGCGAGTACGGACCCGTGGAACGGGCGTGGATCTTGTCTTCCACCAAGTGGATAAGCTTCATCATGTAGATGTAGCCCACGGCGATGGGTTGATCGAACTCTTCGCCTGTCCTTCCGTCCAGCAGGGTCGCTTTGCCGATGATCGGAGCAGCGACACGGTCTTCGCGGTTGAGGCGAGCTATCTCGGCCGTCATGTCTTCGTCCGACATGTCCGAGACATCCTGCCCGACCACTTCCTCCAACCAGATCGACATGCATGCATAGCGAGCGCTGCCGTCATTGGCGGTCGAGAAAAGCTTGTCGTAGTCGTAACCGCGCTCCGCGAGCCATGCACGAGCCACTTCTGAGTCATAGTGATCGCCGTACTGCTCGAGATTGCTGGGATCGAACGCGCCGGATTTCTCAAGCAACCACGCCTGGGCGAGTGCGTCTTCAATCGCCATATCGGGCGCGCCGTCGAACACGGGGGTGACGGCGCGGAAACCCATTGCGTTGGCCGCCCAACCCAGGTGAGTCTCGAGAACCTGGCCTAGGTTCATCCGTGACGGCACTCCGATGGGGTTGAGGATGATGTCGACGGGCGTTCCGTTCGGCAAGAACGGCATGTCTTCTTCAGGGAGAATTCGAGCGATAACGCCTTTGTTGCCGTGGCGTCCCGCCATCTTGTCGCCCTCGGTGACTTTACGAGTTTGTGCAACCCAGAGGCGTACGAGCTTGTTCACTCCCGGAGGAAGCTCGTCTTTGTTCTCTCGGCTGAGCACCTTCACTTCGATGATCTTGCCGCGCTGTCCGTGAGGCACCCTGAGAGAGGTATCTTTAACGTCCCTCGCCTTCTCGCCGAATATGGCTCGCAGCAGTTTCTCTTCGGCGCTGAGCTCGGTCTCGCCCTTCGGTGTGATCTTTCCGACGAGGATGTCGCCAGGGCCGATCTCCGCTCCGACGCGGATGATTCCTACTTCAACGAGGTTGCGAAGGCTGTCTACGCCCACGTTGGAGATGTCTCGGGTGATCTCCTCTGGACCGAGTTTCGTGTCGCGCGCCTCGACCTCATGCTTTTCGATGTGGATCGAGGTGAACTTGTCTTCTTTGACGAGCCGGTTGCTGAGGATGATCGCGTCCTCGAAGTTGTAGCCTTCCCATGTCATGAACGCGACCAGAACGTTCTGTCCAAGAGCCAACTCGCCCTGTCCGGTCGATGAACCGTCGGCAAGGACCTGCCCGGTCGTGATTGTGTCGCCTCTCGCCACGATGGGCCTCTGGTTGACGCAGGTCC
>CAZPQQ010000092.1:0-12019 GCA_964588665.1 uncultured Dehalococcoidia bacterium
ATACTACTTCCAAGCAGGCTGTCGCGAGTTCAAATCTCGTCTCCCGCTCCAGTTCTCCCCAAGCCGGACTTTTGTTTGAGTCGAGCGTGACGAGACTAAACCGGGCGAGTATGAAGTGACGGAAGAACACCACCGCAAGACGTTGATCATCCTCAACGACGCCCCGTACGGCACGGAGCGATCCTACAACGGCCTGCGCCTGACGAACGCCCTGAGCAAGGACGACGAGGACGACGTTCGGGTGTTCTTCACCGGTGACGCCGTGGCATGCGCCAAACGAGGCCAACAGACTCCCAACGGCTTCTACAACATCGAGCGAATGCTGAAGGTTGCGGCGCGGCAGGACGTCAGCATTGGCGCTTGAGGGTCGTGCCTGGACGCCCGCGGGATAGGCGTCGAAGAGCTGGCCGAGGGGGTGCACCGGAGCTCCCCGGAAGAGATGGCGTCGTGGACGCGGTGGGCCGATAAAGTGGTCACGTTCTAGGTCATGAATCAGTGGCCCCGGCGACTCGAGCGCAGGCTCGAACAAGGCAGTACGCATAAACGGGTCGCGCCTAGCACGATCCGAAACGTGCTAGGCGCGATGCTCAGTGCGCAGGGCTATCGGTTTGCGTAGTCGCCGTCTACCGACCTGACGCCAACGCACACCGATCTTCAAGGACACAACCAGCCGATTACCCGGCGCACGCGGGCGGAACCACTAGCCCCGGGTCGCCGGCGCTGCGCACGATCGCCGAGGTGACGCTGCCCAGCGCCAGCCGCCGGATTCCGGAACGGCCGTGTGTGGTGAGGGCAATCATGTTATCGGGAGTGTCGTGGGCCAAGTCGTTGATGATCGCCGCCGGAACTCCACGCTTCAGCATGTAGGTTGCCTTCAGTCCTTTGGTCCGCAGCGTGTCCACAACGCCGCTGAGATACGCACGCGTTTCCGCTTCGAAACTTGCATCAAAGTCCTCGTTGGTGGCATAGAAATGCCCGACCGCGTCAGCGCTGGGCAAGTTCGTCGGCTTGATGGCGCTCACCAACACCATCTCCATCGAGAGATTGCGCCCCAGCTCTTCCGCGTAAGGCAGTGCGCTCTCCGCAAGCTCAGAACCATCGAGAGGCACGATAATCGTTGTCAATTTGACGCCGTCCGTCCAGTACTCCTTTGCCTTCTCTGGCGTGACGGTCAGGGTGGGCAGATCCGACGTATGGACTACCGAGTCAGTCACGCTGCCCAAGATCGCCCGAGACACCATGTTCCGGCCGTGAGTGGACATCGCGATCAGGTCGCAATCGTGCCGTTTGGCGTAGCTCACGACCTGTTCGGCGGCGAGGCCGGTTCTGACCGCGACCCTGGTGTCGATACCGTTTTCGGTGAGCTCGTCGGCGACCAATGAAAGGTCACGCCTCAAACGAGACTCGGCACGGTCGAATGCCTGTGAAACGTAGGGCCCGCCGGTCTCGTGCACCCTTGTCGGAAATCGTTCCCGCGTCTCAGGACCTTGGCGCTCCTTGGGTTCGGCGCCAACGACACCGGTGTATCCAACGGCCATCGGGGCAACGAACTCCGACCGCGGCTTACGCGCAACGCCGGGGATCTCCACTTCATCCGGGTTGATGACCGATAGAATGTGCAGTTGACTCCCCATCCCTCTGGCCAGGTAGGACACATATGGCAGGATGCCGCGAGCCTGTTCGCTTCCAACCAGGGGCACTAAAATCTTTTTGAACATAACACCCTCCTTACGAGATACCGCTCGGGCCGTCTGTGGCCCGAGACGTTGACTGTTTTCGGTAATCGAGCCTTATAGATTTGGTTGATCCTGTTCTTCGTCCGCCAATTCAATTATAGTCCTCTACGCGTGAAACACTCATGAGGATAGGCGTGGAGGGCATGAGGTATTAGTGAAATTCTGCACAACCGATCGAGTGGATTGATCGGGCGTCAGGAACGAGCAGCAGTGGCTGTCAAAACCGGACAACCACCCCGATTTCCAGCCTTCGACGGACCCTGGACCCGGCTCGAAAATGCCGCACCGAATGCCGCCTTGTCGGAGTCGCATCCCCACACTTCATGATTCGAGAAGCAGTGCCAGGTGACGAACTTCGTCGTCGCCTGGAGACGATTCACGTCGTCACGACGAGGAGCAATCGCGGAGTGCGCGGCCTGAGTTGCGCACGGTGTGGGAGCAGGTGAAGTCGCGGCGTCGGTGGATGACGCCGCGACTCCGTAAGCATGACAGCCAATTACTCGGGACGCACGGGCGGGATCACCAGCACCGGATCGCCCGCGTTGCGGACAACGGCGGACGTGACGCTGCCAAGGGCCATTCGTCGGAACCCGGATCGGCCGTGTGTAGTGAGGGCTATCATGTTGTTGGGCGTGTTGTGAGCGAGGTCGTTGACGATCGGGGCTGACGCCCCGACCTTCAGCACGTACGTCGCGACGAGCCCAGCTTTCCGCAGACCATCCACGACGCCGCTCAGGTACGCATGTGTTTCGGCTTCGAACGTCCCGTCAATGTTCCCGTCGGTCGCGTAGAAATGCCCGACCGCGTCAGGGCTGGGCAGGTTCGCCAGCTTGACGGCGCCAACCAAAACGATCTCCATCGATAGATTGCGCGCCAACTCTTCGGCGAACGGTATTGCGCTCTCCGCCAACTCAGAGCCGTCAAGCGGCACGAGTATCTTGGATATCGCGACCTCATCGTCCGTCCAGTACTGCTTCGCTTTGTCGGGCGAGATGGTCAGCGTCGGCACATCCGACGTATGGATTACCGAGTCGGTGACGCTGCCCAGGAATGCCCGAGACACCATGTTGCGACCGTGGGTGGACATGGCGATCAAATCGCAGTCGTGCATCTTCGCGTAGCTCACGATCTGCTCGGCGGCGTCGCCGATTCTGACGGCGGCCCTGGCGGTCAGTCCGTCCACGGCGAGTTCGTCGACGATGACGGAAAGATCTCACCTCAATCTGGCTTCCTCTCGGTCGAAGGCTTGTGAGACATAGGGTCCGCCGGTGTCGTAGTCCTTCGTCGGGAACCGACCCAGCGCTTCTCGCCGCACATGGGCCTGGGATTCGACGCCAACCCTCCCGCCGCTTTTGACTGCCACAGGCCCCACGCCTTCGGATCGCGCCGTGCGCGGATCGCCGGCGACACCTATTTCCTCCGGTTTGATGACCGACAGAATATGCAACTGGCTCCGCATCCCTTTCGCCAGATACGACACGTATGGCAGGATGCTTCTAGCTTCTTCGCTTCCATCCAACGGCCCCAGAATCTTCTCGAACATTTCAACTCCTCCACGTCATTCCGCTCAGGCCACCAGGGGGCCCGGCAACTGCTTCTCCCGTGGGTTCGCACTCGGAGATTTGACCTCGCTCCGGCCACTCTTCCCGGATAAATTATAGTGTCCAGCGCGTGAGACACTCATGAGGACTGGCGTCGTATGCGTGAGGATTTAGTGAAAGATTGCACAAAGCGGCCTGATCTGCATTCAACAAGAAACGGGTGCGGGCGCCGCGTATAATGACGCCGAGAGCACGGACCTTGATCAAGGGAGGAGTCACATCAAACGAATTGGATTCTTGCTGAAGGTCAAACAAGAACTGCTAGCGGAATATGCGCGCCACCACGCGGCCGTGTGGCCTGAGATGTTGGAGGCGCTGAGCCGGTCTGGGCGGCGGAACTACTCGATCTTCGCTCGGGAAGACGGGTTGCTGTTCGGTTACTTCGAGGCGGAGGCGGACTTCGAGGCGGCGCTGGCGGCCATGGAGGGCGAGGATGTGAACGCGCGGTGGCAAGAGTTCATGGCGCCGTATTTCGAGATCCCGGAGGGCGCGAGGCCGGACCAAATGATGGTGGAGTTGGACGAGGTGTTCCACCTGGACTGAGATGTAAACAACGGAGGCAGCGATGCGATTGAGCGACAAATCGGCGATAGTGACGGGCGGAGCGGCCGGCATCGGCAGGGCGATCTGCCTGTTGTTCGCCGAAGAGGGGGCGTCGGTCGTCGTGGCGGACATCGACGAAACGGGAGGCCATGAGACGGCGAGTCTGATCGCTGGCGCGGGCGGCGAGGCCAAGTTCGTCAAGACCGATGTCTCCGACGAGGCCCAGGTGAAGGCCATGGTCGAAGAAGCCGCCTCGTCAATGGGCAAAGTCGACGTGCTGGTGAACGACGCTGCCGCGTTCGTATTCGGTCAGGTCGAGGACGTCACCGACGCCGATTGGCAGAGGGTGTTCGGCGTCAACGTGCTCGGGCCGTCCTATTGTGTGCGCAACGTGATGCCGCACATGAAGAGACTGGGCGGCGGATCGATCGTGAACATCGCGTCGGTCAGCTCGTTCATCGCGCAGCCCGCGTTCGTCCCGTACAACACGTCAAAGGGCGCGTTGCTGCAACTCACACGATGTCTCGCCCTGGACCTTGCTCCTCACAACATCCGCGTAAACTGCGTCTGCCCCGGGTCGGTCCTCACACAAGCGACTGAATCGCACCGACGATTCACCGGGAGCGACCGTGACGACTTTTTGCGCGAAGCGGGATCGTCCAACTTCATGAAGCGGATAGCCGACCCGCGGGAGATCGCTTACGGCGCGCTGTTCCTGGCTTCGGACGAGTCCTCGTTCATGACAGGATCGCCGCTCATCATGGACGGCGGCGCGACGGCGCAGTAGCGCCATCTGGCGGCTCAGTCCCTGAACATCACCGTGGCAGGGCTCAACCACAGGATTACCCGATTCTGCGTCCTCAGTTGGCGGAACCGGTCCTCGACGGCCTCCGCGGGGACGTAACGCGCGACGATGTTTCGCGTCACTGGCCAGATCGACTCGTCGCCGGATATTTCGACCGGTCCAGAGACGGTGACGTAGTCCGAAGCCTGCAGGTCGGAGCAGACGCAGATCGACATCCGGGAATCGCGAGCAAGGTTCCGGCGCTTGACCCGCTCCTTGGTGGTGGAAACGGCGATCCTCCCGTCTTCGAGTACGTACCAGTTGGGCGTAAGTTGCGGCATTCCGTCTGCGCCGATGGTTGCGACCACGGCGATCCTTGACGGCGCCAGAAACTCGGTTAGTCTGGCGCTAATTTCCGGTGACATTGGCGTCGAACTCATTAGCGGTCTCCCTCCCTGTTGTGGCTCAGCGTGACTTCAGTACACGATACTCCAGTGAATGCAACAGCTTCGAACTGACCGTTGCTATCTCGTCCACCGCCGTCTCGAAGCTGTGTTCGTTGGCCCTGGACGGCTTACGGTACCCTGAGATCTTGCGCACGAACTGAAGCGCGGCCGCTCTGATCTCCTCGTCCGATAGCGGGACGGCGCCTTCCCGAAGAACCTTGATGCTACGACACATCGATCTTCCTCCTCCTCCGTCAAAGCTCCGATGGCTTCACTTCGTAAATCGTAACTGCGTCCGATTCGAAAACGAGCTCTAAGAAAGGGGCCATCGGTCCGTCGAATTTTCCGACGCCAACCGGGTGGTACGCCCGCTCCAACTGGCCCACGTACACGTACTTGACGTTGTATTTCCTCAGCAATGAAAGGGCGTCCGATGGGTTGGCCGGGCCGTAGATGTTCTGGACGTCTCTGATCCGCCTGCCCACGTCCGCTCGATTACCCCATCTTTGTTGCTCCTGGTGCCATTGCCATCCCACCACGCTCGGCAGGCCGGTGTAGATCGACACCCGCCCTCCCCAGCGATATGTGGGAGTGTTGGCCTCGAGGATCACAGGCGATCCTTGAACGTTCCGCCGAAGCCACTCGATGCCCTCGAAATCGGCTGCGAGGCCGATATTGCCTTCCGGACCACGGTACGTCGCGCCGTCCATGTACGCCGTGCCGTCAAGGGTCATCGGCGTGACGTTGTCGTCGAACCGATCGCGGAGCCGATCTCTGGAGCCGAGAACCGGGTACACCGCGGTGGCGACGATCAGCAGCGTCAGCCCTAAGACCCAGACGCGACGCCACGCGCGCACGGTCCGTGATCGCGAGTTCGACGATCGCGCCAGCAACCGCCACAACAGGTACGCCGACGCCACCGCCAGCAGCACCCACACTTGGAGATAGAACTTGAACACGCTGTTCATGCGGTCGATGTCGCCTTCGACGCGGACGAAGTCCAGGCCTACGACGATCATGAAGGCTGCACCCGCGGCGAGCGAGACGAAGGCCAGCTCCGGGGACGCGGCATCGAAACGAGTCAACGCGCGAATGCCGGCGTAGGCGACCGCGACGACTGCCACTGAGGCGAACACGATCGTGTCGCCGGCGACGCCAGAAGCGGCTGCCGTGACGAGGTAGCCGAACCCGAGGGCCAAGCCGACTATGGCCAGCACTTGCCCGACTCGCACCTGGGCTGCCCCGCTGACGGCAGAAGTCTCGTTTTCGGCTGCGACCGTGTCCGTCAATCGCGACAGCCACCGGCCCGCGGAAGCGCCCGCGCCGAGCACGAATCCACGCAGCGTCCACAGGTAGTACGAGCCAAGAATGAACACGAACAGTCCGCTGATCGCGAGAAACTGCCACAGCACCGTCGTGTTGGTTGTCGACTCGACGCTGCTGAAGAAGGTCTCGTAGCTCCTGTGGTAGGGCAAGAAAGCCATATACCCGACGCCAAACACGAACGCGGACTTCACCGCGGTTCGAATCGCGACGGTCAATCCGAGCCCGCCGTGAGCCAGCAACTCTCCGATGGCGACAGCGCCAACGGCGATGGCCAGGTATGCCGGGTAGTCCCAAGCGTTAATGACTCGCAGCGATCCGACTACGACGCCCAAAACAGCCAGACGACCCAAGGTCGACAATCCCCAGCGCCGTTCGCCGTCCGGGCTTCTGTAAGCGCCGATGGCGACCGCGGCGGCTAAACCCAGCGAAACCAGGGTGAATGGAAGCGCCATCAGATGGGCGTGGAGGTCGGCAAACAAGAACGTGAAGAACGGGAACTCGGTGATCTCGTGCCCTGGCGGATCGGGTGGCATCATCCGAGAGCTGCGCCAGAAGTCGAACTCCCCAGCCGGCAAGCCCTGAACGACGACCCGCCAGGCGCTCTCTCCGAGCTGCACCGCGCCGTCGAGGTTTCCGAGCACGACCACGAACAGCGCCCCAGCGATCCCTGCCGCCACCGACGCCGACCAGAAGCCGGAGGGCAATGACACCAGCCCACGGGTCGCGGCGGATCGGCGTCGGGTGCTCTCCACGAGGTTGTAGACCAGCGAGTAAGACGCGCCCGCGGTGAGGGCGAAAAACCACGGGATCGCCAGGTTGTACGCCACGCCGGAGCCTATTCCCGTGGCGTGGATGATGGTAGCCACGAGGAACTGGCCCCAGTAGTAGTAGTTCAGATACCCGCCGGCGAACCACGGATCGTACGGCGGCATGAACGTCGACCGCACCACGGCGTTCAGGTACGCCAGGTCCATGGGCTTCTCGCCGCCTCTGAACGGGTGCCAAAGATCGGGGTTGGCCATTCGTATCAGCAAGAACGCGAAGAAGGCCGCCAGGAACACCGCCTCGCCTATCGCGATGGTTCGCCAGTGGGTCGCGACATAGGATTTGATCGCATCGCGGCGCCGGAGCAGCACGGTGACCGAAAGCGCGAACACGACCAGAGCGCCCACCGCGACCGACGCCCTCGAAAACGCCATCCAGTGCAGGCTGGCGAGAAGCCACACCACCAGTCCGGCAAAGAGCGGTCCGAGCGCCTTGGACAGCAACCAGCCGCGGTCAGGCAGCGGACCGCAAATTGCGAACACCAGCGGGAACGCCAGCACGGCCAAGCCCTCGACGACCAGCAGCCACGCCAGCACCGGCTTTCGGTTGGTCCAGCTATCGGACCGGACGATGTCCGTCCACGTCCCACCTTCCTGTTGAGATCGACCATCCTCCTGCGAGTACAACAAACTCTTGCCCGGAGTCTCGACTGGCCGGGGAGACAAATAAGCGCCGTCCGGGAATCCACCCGCCGCCCGGTTCACCTGATCGTAGATGACCTCTCGCGTCATATGCGATTGGTTCTTGAAAACCAGCACCTTCGGGTGGTCGTAGACCGAGAAGCTCTCGTCGGCGAAACCGAGGCCCAACTCGAACGTGCCCGACTCTTCGGCGAGTCGAGACGGCTCGGGCAAGTTGGGACGCTTAAAAGTCGCGTCCACGAACTCGACGCCCAGCAACTCCGGGTAGGCGGTGAATTGCTGAACGAGCTCGTATCCCAATTCGCCGGAGAAGAGCTGCCGGTAGTACTCGCGAGTGACTGGGTAACGTTCCTCCAGTCGGGGGATCGTCCCGTACAGGCGGTTGCTGAAGAACACCAGATAGTCGCCTCGGGCCAGGTCCGCGGAGACGTTTTGCAGTTTGCCGGACGTGTCCGGCTCGTAGAGCGGCAATTCTCGGACCTGGTAGTCCTGCATGCCCGGAAGCCCCTCTTCCCAGTGCTCCTTCAACACGACCGAGCCTTTCGGGGCATTGGCGTTTATCCAGGTCGAAGCGGCAACCGCGGGGTGGGTCTTACCGTACAAGCCGAGATAGGAAACCGCGTAGAACCCGGTGGTCGCGAACACGGACGCCAAAGCCAAGCCGACCACGGTCCGCGTACCCCGCTGCACGGCCGTCCGATCAGCCAACCGGACTCGCTCCCACAGGTCAGCGGCCAGCCTCGAAGCGAAAAGCAGCAGAAACGGAGTGATCGGAATCATGTAACGGAGGAACTTAACCTCGAAGGCGCCGGTGATGAAGAAATAGGGAGCGACCCATGCCAGCAACAGCACGTCGAGCCGCGTGTCGCTTCGCCGGAGCGGCAGCGTGGCGACCAGCGCGACTATGGCTATTGCCGACGCGGCCATGACCGCGATCACGCTGTCGAACCGGATCAACACCGCCATCGGCAGCGCCCATCCGACGACCACGTACGCCAGCGCGATCATCGGTCGCAGCCCTCGCAACGCGGTGTGCGCCAGCGCCGCCCATGCGAGGATGCCCAGCGGCCATCCCAGGCCCCACGTGGCGAGTTGCCGGGCCTGATACAGGTATGGAGTCGTGTCGATGTACTGACGCGTGTAAGGGTAGTCACGGATGCGCCGCACCATCTCCGACTGCTCCGATACGTCGTCGAGGAAGCGGTCCATGTCGATCAGCGCGTACGGTTGGGCGATGAGGAACGCGGCGCCGGCCGTGAATCCGCCGACGAGCATCCCCTGAATCACTGCGGAAATCCGGTCTGTCAGGCCCAGTGAACGATGCGGTGCTGTTCTGTCGGCCAGCCGAAAGGCGTACATCAGATGCGCGACCGCGAATGCCCCGAGTATCGGTGCCAAGCTCACTTTGGTTGCCAAACCCAGTCCCAGGAACAGGCCCGCGAGCATCGAGTCCCGCACCCTGCCCTCGCGGGCTACACGGACTAGGAAGTACATCGTCAGGACTGTAAACAACGCAAGGAACGTATCGACGGCGAAGAAGTGGCTAAGTTGGATGTGAATGACGGCCAGCGTCACGAGCGCACTCGCCCACAGACCGATCCTTCGGGTGTACAGGGCCTTCCCGATGACGAATACCATCGCCACGGTTGCCACGTCCGCCAGCGCCGAAACCAGCCGCCCAGCGATCCGGAGATCGTTCAGGTCGGATACAGGCAGCAATCCGTAGACGAGCTGGACACCTTTGAGGAAGTAGAGTGGGAAGCTGCCGTACGGAAACCACCTTGGGTTCCAGGGGCTCTCTTCCGCGTCCAAGAGCACGCCGAGGTCGCCCACGGACGGAGGAGACAACTCCGCCACTCGCATCAGAATCGCCCGTTCGTCGGGATGGGGCGTCCAGTCGAACCCCTGGTCCCAACTCAGACCGTAAAGACGAAGGGCCAGCGACAGCGCGATGACAGCCAACAATCCTACTGCCGCTGCACGCTTGCCGATGTCAGCGGGCGTGCGGGGCAGCCCGTCGGCCGGTTCTGGTTGTTGGTCTTCCGCCATCATCGTTAGATTATAGATGCGCGGATGGCCGAGCGATACAACCTATGTGCCGTAGCGAACAGCCTGTCCCACGATATCGACGCCTACGCGCTCGCTCCATGCCGCGAGGAGCTGCTGTGTGACGGGACCCGGCTTGCCGTCGCCGATCTCCCGTCTGTCCGCCTTTGTCACGGGCAATACGCAGGGGCTGGTCCCGGAGAAGAACGCCTCGTCGGCGGTGTAGAGATCGTACGGCTGGAGGTCTTCCTGGACCACCGGGATGTCGAGTTGCTCCGCGAGGTCGAGGATCGTACCTCGGGAAACGCCCTGGAGGAGGCTGCGGTCGCCGGGCGTGCGGATGACGCCGTTTGAGACCATGAACACATTGTACCCGGTGCCTTCGGTCAGGTTGCCGTCCGAGTCGGTCAGGATCGGCCAAGCCTCGGGATCGACGTCCGCGGTTTCCAGTTCAGCCAAGTTGAAGTTCATCCGGCTGAAGTGCTTGACCTTCGGGTCCAACGACTCGACAGGGTAGCTTCGCGTGCGGGTGACAACGCCGTGCGCTCCGCCGTCGTAGAACTTGGCGAACCGCGAAAACCCGATTGGGCTCACGTGCACGCAGACGGTGGGCGGACCGGCGCTGTGGGTCCAGCTCCCCGGACCGCGCGTTACGAACTGCCATATGGTGTAGTCGCCGACATCGGCCCGAGCGCTTTCGTTGCGGCGCAGGGCCTCTTCGCTAATCCCCAACATCTCTTCCGGAGACAACCCGGGATCGATGCGCACGAACTTCAGTGAGCGGTACAGGCGGTCGATGTGGTCGTCCAGCTTGAAGACCTTGCCGTTGAAGGTCCGAGTGACGTCGAAGACCACGTCGCCAACCAAAAACCCCCTGTCGCGGGGGTCGATCCTGACCTCGCTGTAGGGCATCCATTCTCCGTTGAAGTATGCGTCGTATTCAGCCATGTGGGCCTCCTCTGACTAGAGCTGCCGGGATCTCGGATGTGCTGCTGGCTCGTCTGCGCATTATAGTTGCAGCGCTCGGATCGGTACAGGGCGATTCTTGGTGATTGAAGGGACGCAAGGGACATTGGGGACAAAAGGGGCCCCCGGAGGGTGTTCGCGGCTCAATTGAGCGTGCGTGGACGCCGGTGGTTACCTATACCAGTCGCAACGCCCTATACTATTTTGACCACGTGAAGGAGGGACGCAGATGAACGACTCGACAAGGTTGGACGGGCAGGTCGCAATCGTCACGGGAGCCGCTCAGGGCATCGGCCAGGGTATCGCGCTTGTCCTTGCTGAAGCCGGCGCACGCATCGTGATCGGAGACCTTCAGGACGCCTCCGACACCGTGGACCGGATCAAGCCCGAGGGCGAGGCGGTGTGCATGCTGATGGACACGAGCGTGGCTGCCGACGCCCGACGGCTGGTCCAGCTCGCGGTCGATCTCCATGGCAAGGTCGACATCCTGGTCAACGACGCCGCAATCGACGCCCCGGACGGCAACGCGTGGGACCTTCCCGACGACGAGTGGCAGCGCACTATCGACGTCAATCTGACGGGCGTCTTCAACTGCTCGAAGGCAGCGCTGGGGCCGATGCTCGAGCAGGGCAGCGGCTGCATCGTGAACATCAGCTCACGATCCGCTGAGGCCGGCGCCAAGGGCCTTTCACCGGCCTACAACGCCAGTAAGGCAGGAGTCCTTGGCTTGACCAGGGGCTTTTCGGCACAGGTGGCGGAACGCGGAGTCAGGGTCAACGCAATAATGCCGAGCCTAGTCGAGTCCCGCGACTTCGGATGGACGCCGGAGTACGCGGCTGAACGCAGGGCCCAGTATCCGCTCGGGACCGGCACACCCAGGGACATCGGCGAGGCGGTCAGGTATCTCGTCAGTCCTGCCGCCCGCTGGGTGTCAGGCACATTCCTTCAGCTCACGGGCGGCCACCAGGGCTGAGCTCGCCCGGCAAGCCTCGTCCCAGGCGCTGGGCTGGAATGGGGAAGCCCACGCCATATGCTATAATCCACGTCTGGGGAGAGGTGGCCGAGCGGACGAAGGCGCTGGTCTCGAAAACCAGTATGGGAGCAA
>CAZPQQ010000093.1:0-11704 GCA_964588665.1 uncultured Dehalococcoidia bacterium
GGCCCGCCCGCTTCCGAGCGCCGGTCAAGAAGAACTCGAGCATCTAACACAACGCGAGATCGAAGTGCTGCGGCTTGTCGCCACCGGAATGACGAACATCGAGGTGGCCGAAAACCTCGTCATCGGCGAGGCGACGGTCAAGACGCACGTCTCGAACATCCTGGGCAAGCTGGGACTGCGAGACCGCATACAAGCGGTGGTCTTCGCCTACGAGAGCGGGTTGATCCAGCCGGGCGGCGGTTAGCGAACAATCAGTCGCACGAATTCAATCAGCGTGCTCGGGCTGGTCTCCATGTTCCCGATAAGACTCTGCGAGCTTCTTGGCGACATCCTGGGCTATCTCCAACGTTTCCGTCAATGTTCTACCCTGAGCGAGCAACCCAGGAAGGTCTTTGCCGGTAGCAAGAAACACACCTTCGGGCAACTCCTCGACCTGTATCGACAGTAGACTCTCCGGCATTATCCCCACGCTCCTGATTCGAATCGCTGGTGATTCGTCTCTGAACCCTAGGGTATCGTAATCGAGCAATCGACGTCAGCCAGTCATACGTATCCCACGACCCATCCGGTCCCGGTCGACTCAGCCCCGTCTGGACACGGCTCGTCTGCCGTACTACGATGCGCCCAACGAATTCGATTTGAATGCACCCCTGGGTGCGGGAGGAGCGAACATGCGAGGCTCGGAGGCTATTGCCCGGATACTGAAAGAGGAAGGCGTGGGCTTCCTCGGGATCATCCCGATGAACACCCTGGAAGAGGCGGCGGCAATCGCCGGAATTCGACCGATCGTGTTCCGCCAGGAGAGGGTCGGCGTCAACGCCGCTGACGGCTTTACGCGAGTGATGAACGGGAAGAGCATCGGCGTCTTCTCGATGCAGGCCGGACCCGGCGCGGAGAACGCGTTTGCCGGCGCGGCGCAGGCCTTCGCCGATTCGGTGCCGATACTGCTGCTGCCCGCCGCGGCGCGTCTCGACCGCGTCGGCGTGCATCCGACGTTCAGCCCGAGTCGGGCGTACGACGAAGTCACCAAGTGGTCGCAACAGATCAACTTGACCGAGCGGATTCCCGAGATCATGCGGCGTGCGTTCAGCCGATTGCGGCAGGGGCGCCCGGGCCCAGTCCTGCTCGAGATGCCGGGCGACGTGCTCAGAGGCGAGTTCCCCGACGACGCTCTGACGTACGGGCCGGTGAGGCCGCGGCGCAGCGCCGGCGACCCACGCGACATCGAGCAAGCCGTCAAGATGTTGTTGGCAGCCAAACGACCGATCATCCAGGCGGGGCAGGGAGTGCTGTACGCCGAGGCCTGGGACGAGCTCCGAGAGCTAGCCGAGTTGACGCAGACTCCGGTGATGACCACCATGGCAGGGAAGAGCGTATTCCGCGAGAACCATCCACTTGCACTGGGCACGAGAAGCGGCACCACGACCGGACAGGTTGCACATTTCCTCGAGCAAGCCGACGTCATTCTGGGCATTGGCACCAGCTTCACGAGAAACCACTACGGCGCCAACCTGATGGACAACATGGTGCTGATCCAATGCACCAACGACGTCGAGGACCTGGGCAAGGACTACGACGTGGACCATGCCGTGATCGGCGACGCCAAGCTGGTTTTGGAGCAGCTCATCGAGCAGACCAAAGACTCGTTCGGCGCCGGCCATAGCGTCGACGGGAGCGAGACCCACGCCGAGATCGCCGAGGCCAAGGCCGCGTGGCTGGACGAATGGATGCCGAAGCTGACTTCGGACGAGATTCCGATAAATCCGTACCGCGTCGTCTGGGACCTGATGCACACGGTGGATCAAGAGAACACCATCATGACGCACGACGCGGGCAGCCCTCGCGACCAGATCATTCCGTTTTACGAGGCGCTGACCCCGCGTGGGTTCCTGGGTTGGGGCAAGTCCACTCAACTTGGCCACAGCCTCGGCCTCGCAATGGGGGCGAAACTGGCCGCGCCAGACAAGATCGTGGCGCACTTGATCGGCGACTACGCGCTCGGCATGGTCGGCATGGACATCGAGACCGCGGTCAGGGAGAACATCCCGATCCTCACGGTCGTGCTCAACAACTCGTCGATGGGCATCTACTCGCACCGCAGCTTCCCGGTTGCGACCGAGCTGTTCGGCGCGAAGAGCACCGGCGGCGACTACGCCAGCGTCGGCAAGGCCCTTGGCGCATACGCGGAGCGCGTAGAGAAACCACAGGACGTCGTCCCTGCATTGCAGCGCGGAATCCAGGCGAACAAAGACGGCCAGTCCGCCGTGATCGAGGTCATCTCGTCGGAGGAGCAGGCCTTCTCGATGCGAGGTGCGGTGTAGTCGGACGAAGACGTCGAATTCACTGACAAGTTCGGGACGCGAGCCTCGTTTGCCGAGGCTCGCGTTTGACGTGACCGGAGTTTCGACTGACGGGCTGTCCGATGCCGAACGCCTTCCCTGCCATGCACCTGAGATCAGCTTGATCGAAATAAGGGTTCGCCATTGAGGCGCGCATTCTTCTACGGATGGGTCATCGTCGCGACCTTGTTTGTGGTCAACTTCGCCACTCACGCCACTGGGAACATGAACCTCGGCCTATTCGTAATCCCAATGAGCGACGACATTGGCATATCCCGCGGTCTCTTCGGATGGCTCACCACTTCGCGAACGCTCGCCGCGGGTCTTGCCAGCATCGTCGTAGGCCGCCTGGTGGACCGCTTTGGCGCGCGCATTCTGATTCCCGCCTCGGCGTTGATTACCGGTCTGGGCGTGATCGCAATCGGCTCGGCCACCAACGTGGTCCAGTTGTTCGTCCTCTTTGCCGTCATCGGCTTCGGCGGCCTGAGCCCACAAGGCGGCGGCCTGTTGACTTCGGTGCCCGTGGCCAAATGGTTCGTCCGCAAACGCGGCACGGCGATGGCGCTGACGTCCATGGGGCTGGCCCTCGGCGCAACTACATTCGTTCCGGTGACGCAGTTCCTCATCGGCGCCGTCGGCTGGCGCCGGGCGTGGCTGTACCTCGGGATCATTGGCATGATCATGATCATCCCGGTCGCCCTAACGTTCCTGAGGCGACAACCAGAAGACATGGGGCTTCGGCCGGACGGCGACGCGGACTCGCGCCTTGGGTCGAGGACCGCTCAGGGACCCTCGGCAGCCGACGAAGCCGTGTGGACGCTCGGCACGGCATTGAGCACGCGTGCGTTCTGGATGCTGACGGCGGCGCTTGCTTTGGGCGGGTTCGCGGCGGGCGGAGGAGTGCACCGGATACCTTACTGGGTCGACAAAGGCTTCGACCCTGACCTGGTGTCGTTGTCGATCTCGGTCCATGCGGCGAGCGCCGCGGCGGTGATGCTGGCAGTGGGATTTCTGCTGGATCGCGTGCCTGCGAGGTTCGTGGCCGCCGGTCCCTTCGCCGGTTTTAGCATCGCCATCGTGATAATGCTCTCGGCGGACAGCAACACGGACATGTTCGCCTCTGCCGTCATATGGGGCATGTCGGCGGGCACGGGCATCGTATCGCAACCGTACCTTTGGGCCAACTACTTTGGTCGGTCGTTCCTGGGCACAATCCGCGGCGTCACCATGCCCACGATACTGGTGGCGACATCGCTCGGAGCGCCCGCGATGGGGTATGTCTTCGACTTCAGAGGCAGCTACGACCTCGCCTGGCAGGCCGTGGTTGCGATCTGCTCCGTGGCGTTCCTGGTCATGCTGAGCGCGTCGCCGCCGCGATTGGGGCGACCTCGCGCCAACTAGCCGCCGAGAGGTGCTATCGTTGATTTGAGGCGTTGCCTGACTACAGAGGAACTCGGGATTGGATGACATGTGACTCGCCGACTCCGAAGCCGGAGTGTTCGATAACGCGACCTGACAAGGGCGAAGTTAGATGATCAAGACATTCTATGCGCGAATCGGAGTCTGGCTGCTTGTTGCGACGCCCTTGGTCCTGCTAGCGGCGTGCGGCTCGACCGATCCGGCGCCCGCGCCCGCGACGGCGGTTCCGCAAACGAACGCTCCGGCGCCGACGCCTCAGCCCGCGTCGGAAGCGACGACGCTGCCGGACGGAGTCAGGCCAATCGACGATATCCTGGTCACCGGCCCGTCGTTCCCCGATCCCGGTCCGGAATCGGCAACCCTGCTGTTGGAGACCAACATCGACGTTGCGTGCTCCGCGGTATACGGCAAGACAACGGACTACGGGTCGATAGCAGTGGACAACGACATGACCGGAGGCGGACACCGAGACCATCACCCTCTCCTGACCGGTCTTGAGCCGGATACCGAGTACCACGTCAGGCTCCAGGGCGTCGGCCCGGACGGGACGATCTACCGCAGCGAGGACTACACGTTCCGGACCGCGCTGGCGCCGGCGGTGAGCTCGGAGCCAGCTCAACCTCTCCCGGCGGCTACCCCTCCGGTCTCGTCAGGCAAGCCGTCGGGTGACAACCTCGCTCTAGCGAAGATGGGTACGACGATCACGGGCGTCAGCAGCAACTATGGAGGCGGCGACGACGGCTCCACGTACGGCGCCAACATGGCTATCGACGGGAACTCCGACACCGAATGGTCGAGCGACGGCAACGGCGACGAAGCCTGGATTGAGATGCAGCTTCCCGAGCGTGCATTGGTCAAGAGGATCGGGCTTCGCACTCGCACGATGGGGAGTTCCGCGCAGGTGTTCGCATTCAGCGTCGTCACCGACCTCGGTAAGACCTACGACCCCTTCGAGGTTCCGGACGCATCCGAGGTTCACTACTATTCGGTCAGTTTCACAGCCACCACGCTTCGATTCGAGGTGGAGCAATCGAACGGCGGAAACACGGGCGCCCTCGAGATAGAAGTCTACGGCGACTGGGACCCGGAGATGTAAACAGCGGAGGCGCGCTACGGGACGGGCCCAGCATAGGCGCCTGATCGGAAGAGCAATCGCGGTCGGCGTGGAGCAGACCGTGGGAGCGGCCGTGAACTATTCGATCAACGAGCCGCAGTGGATGAGGCTTTTCAGCGCGCCGTCGCTCAGTCCGAAGGTCCGGCCGATCTCAAGGAACTTTTGCAACCGGAGCTTCAAGTCAGCCCGCTCGGCTTCGGTGAGGCACTGGCCGCACTCGTTGGCCAGTGTGCCGTAAGCGCGCAGCGCGTCTAGGTGATCGATGAAAGCTTGCTTGACTTCGACGTTCTCTCGATGTTCCATAGCGCTACTCCTTCAACAGCCGATCTGTCTGTAGTGGCCTGTTGATCTCAGAATAGCGTGGTAAGGCGCGCTGTTCCTGACCGACGCCCTAAAGAAAACCGACAATCACCTGACAAGACAGAGAGCAAGGCTGGAGTCGCCGGTTTCGAGGCGTGTCTCGTGAACGTGAGCAGCAACTAGGCACGTGAACTTGCAGAATCACTTGGCGCCCGCCTACCAACCAGCCGCATGATGGCGTGGCGCCTTTCCAGGGCGCCGCCGTCGTTAACGGTTGATACAGGCATCAGGCGCGGAGCATGTGGTAGATTGGCGGTGCTGGCACGGCGTGTCGTTGTGTTAAGGGAGGAGGACGATGGGAATCTTTCGGCTGGCGCTCTGGCTGACGGTGGGCGCGGCGGCATGCCTGATGGCTTGCGCGCAGGACGCCGAGCCTAACACAGAGCCAACGCCCGCTGCCCCGGCTTCGTTAGCTGCTCCAATGGCTTCCCCAGTTGTCGCGAATCCCCCGCCCATGATTGAGCCGTCAAGCCAAGGTCCCGTCTACGTCCTGGCGGCTACTTGGGGGATGGACCCCGATGCCGGAGTGAGCTTCTCGTCTCCCAACGGCATTGCCGTCGATTCCGCGGACAACGTCTACGTCACCGAGTTTCGAGGCAATCGGGTGCAGAAGTTTACGTCCGAGGGCGAGCTCGTGGCCCAATGGGGCGCCTCGGGTGCCGACGACGGGATGTTCCGAAGGCCAACAGGCATCGCCATCGACAGCGAGGGTAACATTTTGGTATCGGAGAGCGGCAACCATCGAGTGCAGCGGTTCACGGCAGACGGCGAATGGCTGGCGTCCTGGGGCTCGCTGGGCAGAGGAGACGGACAGTTCATGTCTGCCATGGTGATCGCGACAGACGCTGAAAGCATGATTTACGTGAGCGACTGGGGAAACGGCCGGATCCAGGTATTCGGTCCCGACGGCGTTTATCGAGATGCGTGGACGCTGCAAGACTCGGAGGCGGGAAAGCTGAATTCGCCGACTGGTGTCAAAGTGGACGGCGAAGGAGCCGTGTGGGTCGTCGACCGCGGCAACAACCGCGTTCTGAAACTCAATCGCGACGGTGAAGTCCTTGCCGTCTTAGGCTCGGAGGGGTTTGGCGAAGGTGAGTTTCAAGTCCCGACCGGCATCGCAGTCGACCGAAACGGCGCTGTCTACGTTTCCGAAGTCGACAACCATCGAGTGCAGATCTTCGACTCGGCGGGAGAATTCCTCTCAAAACTCACCTCCGGGCTTCTCAACGGACCTCACGGCCTGGCGTTCGACAGTGCCGGCAACCTATATGTGGCGGACACCGGGCACAACTACGTGAGAAAGTTCAAACCGGTCGACCTACCCGCCTCCGCACGCTAAACAGTGCATGATTGGCGCGTTACCTTCTGCCGGAGGTTGCTCCCATCTGCAAATGGCTCCGTGTTCAGGTAACGACAGGGTTGGCGCTAAAGATGCGTTGCCATTGCGGCGACTGCACGAGGAATCCGTTCAGAGGTACGTTATGGAGTACGTAGGCGCCCACGTAATCTTTCACAGGCGTGTGTCCACCGCCTTGGGCGACAGCGTCCAAGTGGTGCTGTTGTGCAAGAGAACCCAAGACGCACCGACCGATCCGGGGAAATGGTCTTTCTTCGGCGGCACTCGAGAGGAATTGGATGGAGGCGATCCTGCCCGCACCGCCGTCCGAGAAGTCGCTGAAGAGCTGACCGTGAGCATCGACGTAGATGAACTTGAGTACGTCGAGCGCTTCGCGGTCCCTGCCGATCCCGAAACCTTCCACGTCGAGATATTCGCATCGGAATTGAGACAGGCCATGGATACGCTGACTTTGAGGAGAGCCGCTCCGGGTGAGATTGTCGAAGGTGAAGGTCTCGCCTGGTTCACCGCCGAAGAGACCCGTGCCCTGGACCTACGGGCAACGGACCGCAAGGCGCTAGCCGCGTTCTTCGGTCAACGCAAGAAGTGTGGCGCCGACCTGGGCCAGGGCTGAATCGAAGACTCTCTTGGCATCAAGATCGCGTGGAGCGAGCCTCGGGAATCGACAGTACGTTCGGCTCGTGACCGGGAGCGGGTTGTGCGTCTTGAGTGCACGAGTTCAGGTACGGGGCAGTCAGCCCAAGCAGTAATAGGGTGACGCCCATAAAGGTCGCTATCTTTCGCAGCATGGAGCACCTCCGCTGGATTGAGGTTTGATGATAGCAGACCGTCGCAGGCCTAAGAAGGAGAGAGGCAGAAGTTCAGCGTGAATCTGTCGCTGGCACGACCCACGAGAGCCGAAAACGACCTGGTTTCATCGACCGCACGCAGTCATCAACGCCCAGAATTCTGACGATGTCATTCTCAGCCCCAACCATGTGATGACGAACGAAGCGAGTTGATCTACCATGTCGTTATCGACCGATGGGTCACGAGCATAGACGAGCGGCTGCTAGATAGGTGAGGGCAGCCGGGTCCGTTCAATCGCGATGAATGCCCAGATTCGTCTTACGACGGGTCCGGGTAGATGGGGGACGCCGTGAAAGACTATGAACCGGTCTTGAGTTTTGGCGAAGACGCCGCCAAAAGGTACGACAACGTCGAACGAGGCGATGAGGTTGAGGCCGTTGCATGGCTGGAGCAGATGGCAAAGGGCGGCCCCGCGCTGGAACTTGCGATCGGAACCGGCCGGATCGCGCTGCCGCTCACCGCTCGTGGAATCCGCGTCGACGGCATCGACTTCTCGTCCGCGATGGTCGCCCAGCTACGCGCCAAGGCTGGCGGTGCCGAGATCGACGTCACAATCGGCGACTTCGCCGACGTTGCCGTCCCCGGCGCCTATCGACTGATCTACGTGGTCTTCAACACGCTGTTCAACCTATTGACTCAAGACGAACAGGTTCGGTGCTTCGAGAACGTCGCCGACCACCTCACCAACGACGGCGCCTTCGTGGTGGAGGCCTACGTGCCCGCCTTTCTACACCGCCTGCGCGACAATCAATACGTGGAGGCGGAAGCCATCGAAGTAAGCGAAGTCAAACTGGATGTGCTGCGCCACGACATGTCGACGCAGATGATCGAAGAGAGCCACGTGTCCCTTTCCCCCGGGGGAGTGCGCATGAACCCAATAGTTCAGCGGTACGCATGGCCGGCCGAACTCGACCTCATGGCGCGCATCGCAGGATTGCGGCTGAAGGAGCGATGGTCCGGTTGGAACCGAGAACCCTTCACTTCCGACAGCGACAACCTCGTGTCCGTCTACGGACGCTGACTTGGACAATCCGCAGGAAGCCGCCATTGCCACCGCCGGGGTCGTCGCGACCGGCGCCACGAATCCGCAAGCACGAGATTGCGACTGAAGCTCATTCAGCGCGATGCCACGCCCACGATCCGCCGTGGACGCAGATGATAACCTGTAACACGGTTCAGGCATCTTCGTTTGCGCGAAGTGGAGGCACAGATGGAGCAGGTCCCCGAGGCATTCGTCGCGACGATCATCGACATTCACGGTGATGCGGGCGCGGACTGGGTGCTGCGGCTTGGCGAGACGATAGCTCAGTGCGAGGAGCAGTGGTCTCTGCGGTCTCAATCGCCGTTCGCCGACCTGTCCTACAACTTCGTGGCGCCGGTCGTTCGGGATGATTCCACGGAGGCGATCCTGAAGCTTGGAGTCCCGCATAACGAACTGAGGTGCGAGATCGACGCGTTGCGCCATATCGACGGCGGAGGGGCGGTCCGATTGCTCGGCGCCGACCCTGATCTGGGCGCGATTCTGCTTGAGCGGCTCAGCCCGGGTGCAACGCTCGACAGCGTCGTGGACGACGAACAAGTAACGTCGATTGCGGCACATGTGATGAAGCAACTGTGGCGGCCCGTTCCTTCCGAGCATGAGTTCCCTTCGGTCTGGGACTGGGCGACCGGCATCGGACGGCTGCGAAACCATTTCGAGGGCGAGACAGGTCCGTTCTCAACGCGGTTGGTTGAACGGGCCGAGGCGATCTACTCGGATTTCATGATCATGGCCGGAGAGCCGATGTTGCTTCACGGCGACCTGCACCACGAAAACATCCTGTCGGCGGAACGCGATCCGTGGCTCGCAATCGACCCGAAGGGGGTGATCGGCGAGGCGGAATACGAGGTCGGCGCCTTCTTGCGCAATCACTTCTTGGACGCTCCGGAACCCGGCTGCCTCATGGCACGGCGGGTCGATCAGTTCGCAGAGGAGTTGGGATTCGATCGACAACGCATCATCGATTGGGGGCTGCCGCAAGCGGTGCTTTCAGCGTGGTGGAGCTTTGAGTCTCACGGGAACGGCTGGGACGACGCCATAGCGTGCGCCGAGTTGTTGGCCAAGCTGTGAGGGGCACTCCGCGATTGAGACCGTCGAGTCAACCGTGCGTGTCGGCGCAGGAATGCGGGAGCGACGAGGGACCGTTCGTGCGCGCGAGTTTGCGCGCCGAGTTCGATATCGGCCGGAGGCTGCTGATGCGGCTGTTCTGGTACGAAGTTAGTCGGAGTCCTTATCCAGCCAAGCTGCGACATCCACGCCCATGAAGCGCATGCCTCGTGTGAACGTCATCCCCGATTGCACCTGCATGGTTCGGCTGCCGATCGTGATCCTGGCCGAACGAACGCAGATCCACATCCCCCCAGGGTCTAACCTGAACGTGCTGCTGACGTTGTCTTCCATGGCATTTCCTTTCGCATGCGACAGCGCCGAACGAGAGGTCCAATCACTGCGGTGGACTCGTTCTCTGGGCGCCGCGCGCAAATCGCCGATACTCCCCGGAGGATCCGGCGACACCGATGGCAGCAACCGCTGCCGGTGACGCTTGAACCCCCTGCACGACATGAAACTGCTGGAACCTTCCGATTCTGTGGGACCTCCCTCCTTCGCCCGTTCGACGAGGGAGGTTCCCGTGGGCAATGCAACTAACCGAAAACAGACGCGACCGATTCGATGTTGATCGCGATCATCGCGACCTCCGAACCGGTGGCGTCTTTCCCGTTTGCTCGACTGGAGTATGCCCGTGTTGATTTTCATTGGTTGTTCGCTTAGTTGATTCGATCTCGATCCACACAGCATTCATGTCAGATTAGTGGTGAATTACCTGAAATTGCTCTGGGCGCCCACACAAACTTAGTGAGTAAGAACCGCAAGTAGGCAAGAACGATGTGTAAAGGTTTCCACCTATGGGTTTGCGGCGCAGGCTTGTATTTCAGAGTTCAGGCACGTTTCATCTCACTGTGAAATGAGCGGATATGAAGGAGCCTTGCGATGCAATTCCAAGATACATTCGACATCAAGCACCTCTTTGTCGATCACCTGGATGCGCTGCGGGCTTACTGCAATCTGGTGACCCGATACGGCCAGAGGCTCACCGATGTCGAAAAAGAGGATAGGAAGCTCCGTGAACACCGGTACATCCAGGCCGGCCGCGCCTTTGGCCTCAGCGAGGGTGCATTGCGAAGCCTCATCCGCACCGACGTCGCACGTGAGTAGGTTGCGTCGCGATAGCGCGGAGTCGCAACGTGTCTGCGGACGCGTTGGGTTCGAAATCGATGGGGCGGGTCGAAGTCGGCTGACACGCGCAAGATTACGCGCAAGTTCGATCTAGCCAGGCGGTAATATCCACGCCCATGAATCGGACGCCTCTAACGAATTTCGTGCCCGGTAGCACCTGCATGCTCCGACTGCCGATAGGAATCGACACCAAACGTATACACGTCCACGACCCGTCAGCGTCAAATCTGAACGCGCGGCAAATGTAGTCTTCGGCACCGGATTCTGTATTTGCTTCAGAGGACTCCGTTGATCCAGCCATGACCGAGCCTCCTTTGATGCGACGTTGAATCAACTCCAGGCGAGCTGATGAACACTATGCAGCCTCTGGATTCAGTCGTGCGTTGATCTCCTGCGCTTCGTACAATAGCCGTGAGAAAATGTATCGGGCATGCACTTGCATACCGCTTGCAGGCGACATTCGCCAGGTTGGCTTAAATTGGTGGCAAACCAATGTCCGCACGGAGCGCCTGCCTGGGGTGTGCTTCATATATGATGGCCAGTGGCGTCAAATCGTCGGCGGCCGCGACCGCGACCGCGATGCTCACAGGCTTCCAACTAACGGCCCTCCCCTAACCATCCTGAGCCGCAGCGAGTGATCTCGGCCACTTCGATACATGACTGCCTGAGGGGCCCTAGATTCTTCGGCTGCGGCCTCAGCAACTGTCTTAAATGTCAAGGATTCAGACAAGCAATGCGGTGGCTGGCATGTATGGCGGTCCCCAGGTTGTGTTCCGTTTGACCATCACGTTGAGTATGAGTAGTAGTTTCCGCATGCAGGCTGTCAGGGCGACTTTAGCGGGCTTGCCCGCAGCTCGCAATCGCTGGTAGAAGGCTTTGATGACTACATTGTGTCTGGCAGCCGAAAGAGCAGCCATGTACAGCGCAGCGCGGATGGCAGGCCGACCTCCCCATATCGATCGCGTGCCTCGATACGCGCCGCTGTCTCGATT
>CAZPQQ010000094.1:0-11601 GCA_964588665.1 uncultured Dehalococcoidia bacterium
CCTACTAGTGCAACGCTCTCAGTTTAGATTAGTCGTCCGATTGCGCCACGGCGAGCTTGGTCACGCCAAGAGCTTCGGCCTGTCGGATGACCTCCGCCCTGTTCGCAGGCGACAACGGCTGCGTTGGGAGCCGCGGATCTCCGCAGTCGATTCCCAAGCGCTCGCTGATCAAGGTTTTGATCGTCGGGTGCATGCCGAACTCTCGCACGATCCCCGTGAGCTTGGCGGCGTGCTGCTGCGCAGCCTCGGCGGCGGGAATGTCGCCGGCGCTGTACGCGTCCCGAATCGCCACCCAGAACTCGGGCGCGATGTTCGGGGGACCGTCGACGCATCCGGTCGCGCCGTTGGTCATCGCCGCGAGCATCTGCGTGCTATTGCCAATCAGGACGTCCAGGCCCATGTCAGCGAACGACCGGACGAAGCCCTGGTTCATCGCGGAATGCTTGAGCCCCTGAAGCTGCGGAACGCCGTCCTGGATCTTTTCCATGAGCTCAGGCGTGATCTCCACGCCCGTGGAACCGGGCAGGTTGTAGACGAACAGAGGCAAGTTCGCGGCTGCCGCCACGGTCTTGTAGTGCTGAACGATCGATTCATCCGGTTGCCGGTAGAAGAACGGAGGCACGCAGCAGATGGCTTCGACGCCTGCTTTGCCCGCATTCTCCGCCAGCTTTGCCGCCCGCAGAGTCGTCGCCGCTCCAACGTGCATGATCATCTTCGTGCGTCCCCGGTTCTGATCCGCGGCTGCTCTGGCGATCTGCATGTTCTCTTCGTCGTCCAGGAGCACGCTTTCGCCGGTCCCGCCAGCCACCCAGAATCCGTCTACGCCGGCTTGAATGTTGAACTCGACCACTTCTCTGAACGCGGCCTCGTTGAATCTGCCGTCCTCGCCCATAGGCGTGATAATCGCCGGAAGTATTCCTTTGAAGTCTGCCATCATATGCCTCCATGCATGGGTCATGTCTGTGTCTCGAATGTGCGCATTCTATCACCATGCCCGCCTTTGCGGTATCCCGGTGATCCGCCGCCGGCAGCCTCAAGATCTAGTCTCAGCCTGCGAACCCGTCCAAATGTGCGGCCCATTCTACGTTGACGGCCCAGGGCGTTACGAGCTACTTTGGGGTATGGCAATCACGCGAAGGCGCTTGCCGCGGTCTCGCGAGCGGTGACGTTCCAATCCATTCGGAGGTTCAAGCCTATGTGGCGCAAACTATTGGCAGGACCCATGTTGGCGACAGCGCTAGTTCTGATGATGGGTTGCTCCGATGAGGTCGATGAACCAGCGGCCGCGGCCACGCCGGCGAATCAAGCAGCAGCGCCTGCGCCGACCACAGCCCCAACCTCCGCGCCAATTGCGCCGGCACAACCAGCTCCAGCGGTAATCGCCACGGCCACCGAGGCGCCGCTCCCCACCCTCACTCCACGCGCGGTTGATCCATCAGCCAACGTAAGGCCGTCGGGCACGCTGACATTGGCAGTCGCTGACATCGCGACGCCGAACGGCCTGCCTAGATTCTGCAGGGCGGGCTGTTCCGAAAACATCTACTTGGCAGGCATAACCGACACGCTGTTCAATTCCAACGTCACACCGGAGGGGACGATTGTCACCGAGCCGATGCTGGCGCTTTCCTTTGAATTGGACTCCAGAATGGAATTCAGCGAATTCACCCTCAGGCAGGGGGTGCAATTTCACAGGGGCTACGGCGAGATGACCGCCGAGGATGTCGCGTTCTCTTACAACGACGCCAATGCCGGCACGAATCCGGACTCCATCCACGGACAGGCTGGTGAGCTCGCTCTGCTGATTTCGTCGGTCGACGCGGTCGGCAAGTACAAGATCCGCGTAAACTACCGCAACTACGACAGTCGCGGCATTCTGCACGGATTCAGCCGATTTTGGCAGACCGCCGGCATCGTGTCGAAGAAGGTATACGACGATTTAGGAGCAGACGGGGCGCAGAATACGCTGGTCGGAGTGGGTGCGTTTGAGAACGATGAGTGGGAGCGGGGCGGCGCCCTCGTCGGGCACGCCTTTACCGACTACTGGGGCATTTCGGAGGGTTGGGGCCCGTTCGTCGAGAACATCCGATGGTTGGAGGTTCCTGATGCCAACTCTCGGCGTGCCATGCTGGAAACCGGCGAAGTGCAGATAGCCGACGTCGGACTGAATGCACTGCCCGAACTGATCAATCAGGGGTTTGCGGCCCAGAAGAGAGCGCGGTACAACGTCACCGACAGCATCGCCATGTCGGGCAACTACTGGGAGAAATTCGGGGCGCTCACCGGGACCGAATTGAACCGTGAACGCGACATCTCCAAGGCCTGGGTCGGTGACCCATTCGAAGGCGGCGGCGACTTTGAGTCCAACACTCCGTCGATGCAACGATCGAAACTTGTTCGAAACGCTCTCGCATGGTCGATCGAGCGCCAAACGTTAGTGGAGAGCCTGCTGGGCGGACTGGGCTTCGTGAACCATCAACCATACAACTCCAACCGAAGCCCTGCTCACGACGGCGCCTGGGACTGGGGAACTGATCACGGCCTTGCAAAAAGCCTGATCGACGAAGCTGGTTACACAGACGGATTCGAAATGGACCTTTGGGTCGGCACTGACGAGCTGGTGTCCAATATCGGAGAGTCCGTGGCGGCTGTTTGGAACGAACAACTTGGCGTGGCCGTCAACATGTTCAAAACATCCTACTCGGCCTTCCGCTCTGGATTGGCGTCGCGGAGCACTGATACGCCGTTCTTTGGTTGTAGCGACGAGAACCAGTCGAATTTTCCCTTCGACTGGGCGCATGGATTCGTGATGAGCTCGATCGGCGCCAGCGGAGACGGTGTCGGCATGGAAATTCCATGGGCGAGCGAAACGTACGCCAACATGACTGGCGAGTCCAGAACGGAGGCGCGAGAGGCGTTGGCCGCAACATTCTTCGCCAACAATCGTGATTGGGCTCTATGCATCGGCGTCTTCGAGCGTCCGCTCTGGCCGGCATTCGACCCTGATGCCTTCGTCGACGGCGACTGGGATATGCGGCCGATGGCAAATCGAAACCTCGCCGCCCTCAACAATCTGAGGACGGCCAGACTGAAGTAAGCCTCGGAACCCTGATGCGAGAACGCCTACCGTCTGCGAAGCATCAAACAACGACAACGCCGCCGTGGCGTTTCGTCCACGGCGGCGTTGCTCATGCTTGCGTTGAGCGGAGAGCGTTGGTTCGCCCTCCATGTGTCTCAGGAACTCGCTAGTACAGGTGGCACACGACCCGGTGGCCCGGCGTCGGCTCGATCTCGACCGGTTCGGCGTCGGCGCAAGGCTCGTATCTCGACGGGCACCTTGGATGGAAATGGCAACCCTCGGGCGGGTTTACAGGAGAAGGAACCTCTCCGGTCAGGATGATCTCTTCCCTCTCGACATCCGGGTGCGACGGCAATGCGGCGGACATCAGCGCCCTTGTGTACGGATGCAGAGGGTTGTCGAAAAGCTCTTCCGTTGGGGCTTCTTCGACCAAGCGACCCAGGTACATGACGCCGACTTTGTCGCACATGTACCGAACCGTTGCGAGGTGGTGCGCGATGAGCAAGTAGGTGAGGTTGTGCTCGTCTTGAAGGTCTTCAAGCAGGTTCATGATCTGCGCCCGAATGGAGACGTCCAAGGCGGACACGGGTTCGTCGAGCACGATCAAGCTCGGGTTCAGCGCCAGGGAACGCGCGACGCCGATGCGCTGGCGCTGGCCGCCACTGAATTCGTGAGGGAACAGGTTCGACTGATACGCCGCCAAACCCACCTCTTCGAGCAGGCCGCCAACCCTGATTTTGATCTCCTGTTTCGTCAGCGTGCTGTTGACTTCCAATGGCTCGCCGATAATGCTCCCGACCCGCATTCTGGGATTGAGTGACGCCCAAGGGTCTTGGAACACGGCCTGCACTTTGGACTTGTAATTCCTTCGGCTGTCTCGGTCCATCGTGAGAGCGTCCGTGCCCTCGAAGCTGAACGTGCCCTCCGTCGGTTCCTCCAGGAGCAGGATCATTTTCGCCGTGGTCGTTTTCCCACAACCCGATTCACCGACAAGCCCGTAGGTCTTGCCTGGCTCGATATCGAAATTAACGCCGTCCACGGCTTTGAGCCAGGATTTGGTCCTGCTGAGGAAGCCAGACCCGACCGGGAAGTGCTTCTTCAGACCTCGAATGCTCAATAGCGTCCCTTCGGAACTGGTCATCAATCACCTCATTCCAGAGAAAGCCGTTCAGGCAGTGGCCACTTTGTCTTTTTCTCTGAGCCAGCACGCAGCGGTCTGCCCGTCTTCGAGTTCGAACATATCCGGATACTCGGTTTTGCACCGGTCGAACGCGTACCGACATCGGTCGGCGAAAGCGCAACCCTCGTCCAAAGCCCACAGTGCGGGCGGCTGTCCGGGAATCGAATACAACCGCTCTTCTTTCACTTCCATCTTCGGCACTGACTGAATTAGCGCCTCGGTGTAGGGATGAGCCGGCTTGTTGAATATCTGCCGAACATCCCCCTGCTCGACGATCTTTCCGGCGTACATGACCGCGACCCGGTCGCACATCTTGGCGACGATGCCAAAGTCGTGCGTTATGAAGATGATGCCGACGCCGGTCTGTTCCTGGAGTTCCCGAAGCAGGCGCAAGTACTGCGCTTGAATCGTGGCGTCGAGCGAAGTGGTGGGCTCGTCGGCAATGAGCACCGCGGGGTCGCAAGAGATTCCTATGGCGCCGACCACGCGCTGTCTCATGCCGCCTGAGAGCTGGTGGGGGAAGTCCTTGATCCGCACCTCGGGCGCCGGAATCCGGACCTTGCGAAGCATATCGATGACGTTGTCCTTCAAGCCTTGGCCGGATATGTTTTTGTGAATCTTCAGCGCCTCTCCGACCTGGTCTTCGATGTCGAACACCGGGTTGAGCGCGGTCATCGGGTCCTGTAGCACCATTCCGATGCGACTGCCCCTGATCTTCTCCATTTCGTCGTCGTCAAGCTGAAGGATGTCGTCGCCTTGGAGGAGAACTTGTCCGCCCACAATGTGGCCGGGAGGAGAAGGCACTAGTCGCATGATGGAAAGCGAGGTGACGGACTTGCCGCATCCCGATTCGCCGACAACGCCTAGCGTTTCGCCGCGTCGAACCTGGAAGCTAACGCCGTCAACGGCCTTTACGACGCCCCACCTTGTGACAAAGTAGGTGCGAAGATCTTTGACGTCGAGGACAACTTCTCCGATGCGCTCAGAATCTAACATCGACGCTTTCTCCTTCCGCATGAATCGACATGCAATCAACTCGGCGGCGCCCACACGATGCATGCGATTCTTGCCTGGAAGCACGACAAACAACACACGCCAACACGCTGGGCGAATTCGCACGCCAAATATAGCCCGTCTTGCCCCAAAACGCAACCCTAACCGGCAGTGGGTTTTCGACTCCGGCGGCGGATAATAATGACATGCGGCGAATGGACACAGGGCGCGCTTGAGCCGCTCGCACGCGACCTCTGGCCGACGTCGAAGCTTGACCGGCACCCGGACCATCGCGTCACCGCAAATCGCATTGACAGGCCTCGCCGGCGCTCCATACACTCGGCGCAGCATCACATCGGCAGGAGGGGAAGCATGAAAGCCCTAGTGTATCATGGAAACAAAGACCTCAGGCTCGAGACTGTCCCCGAACCGAAACCCGGACCCGGCCAGGTGAAGCTCGACGTCGATTACTGCGGCATCTGCACCACGGACATTGAAGAGTACCTCTACGGCCCCGTGTTCATTTCCAGCGATTCGCCGAACCCGGTCACCGGCCGGCAGATGCCGCTGACGACCGGTCACGAGATCGCGGCGACCGTGGCTGAGCTGGGGGACGGAGTCGCCTACCCGAACATGGGAGATCGCGTCGTTTTGAACGGCGTTCTGGCTTGCCGCACGTGCAGGTGGTGCAGGCTGGGCGAGACCTCGCAGTGCCCGTCGATGGCCGCGATCGGATTTGCGATCGACGGCGGGTTGGCCGAGAGCTTGGTTTGGCCCGCGGAGCAAACCGTGGTTCTTCCTGCAAATGTATCGAGCAAAGAAGCGGCTTTGGTGGAGCCCGCTGCGGTTGCCGTCCACGCGGTTCGGCGCTCCGGCGTCAACGCCGGCGACCGAGTCGCGGTCATCGGCGTTGGAACGGTCGGCCTGTTGGCCCTGCAAGCGCTCAAATCCCAGGGAGTCGAAGTCTACGCGGTCGACACGAGACAGATGAGCCTCGAGCTTGCGACGGAGCTCGGAGCCGACGCGGTCATCAATCCCGATGCCCAAGACGCGAGGGCTGCGCTTGCCGATCTGACCGGCGGCATCGGCCCGGACATCGTCATCGACGCGGCGGGCACCGCCGTGACTCCTGAGTTGGCGGTTGAGTCGGTGCGACGAGGCGGTCTGGTGTTGCTGGTGGCGATTTACACATCGGCGCCGCAGTTCGACTTCAACAGTCTGGTAGGCGCCGAGGTGCGGATGGCCGGCTCGTTGGCGTATGAACAGGACGATGTCGAGGAGGCGGTCAGGTTGATCGCATCCGGTCAGATGAAGACCTTGCCGTTGGTGTCCGACGTGATAAGGCTGGATCAGGTTATCGACACTGGATTCCCGCGGATGATGTCGCCTGACAAGGACATCTTCCGGATTCTCGTCACGCCGCGATAGACGTTCGGCGATGGCATCCCGAGCACGGGCGCCGTCAGTCGTGCGGACAGTCGATGGCCGTTCTGAGTTCATTGAGGATGCGATCAAAATCCCAGACGGCCGGGTCACCCTGGATGAGCGGTCCCGGAATTTGCAGCGGAGCCCATTCACCTTGGTCGAGGCGTCTCGCGATCGAGCTTTGGACTTCTGTCGCATCGTCGAAGTGTCAGGGATGCCATGTGCCGGACGCAGCCCGCGTTCGATATCGTTCGATCAGAACGTCTTTAGGCGCCGTGCAGTGCACCTGCACGAAGCGGCACGGCAGGCGCGTGCGGAGGGCGACGAATCTTGGAGGATCAAGGCGGTGTGAAAGTTCATCTCAGCTATCAGAGAGCGTCTTGCCGTGATCTCGACCTCGATCCACCTGAACAACATATCAATTGCGGCTTTGCCAATGGCCTTCGACGACTCCCTATCGGTCCACGCAAGGTTGTCCATCAAAGTTTCTTTGATGTCGTCCTTGGACAGCACAGGGAATCCGAGCGCTTGACCCAAGGCTCGGGCGACTGTTGTTTTGCCAACCGCCGGCGGCCCGGATACCACGACCACGACGGGCAACGGCTGCGGAGTAACCGATCAACCCACTCGGGGATGGTGCAGCCGCATGCCTCGGACTCCGGCTTCGTATCGAGTGAGGTGCCAGCGTCCAAGGTTTGCCGACACAAGGATGTCTCTGTCTGGCCCGCAAAACGCGATTTTGGTTGGGGCGGCAATCAGGGTGCCTTCGTAGTCTTCGGCCAGCACTTCGAGGTTCCCGGTCGGCGACAAGCGATAGATTCGATCGGGTCTGTAGCAGGAGATGTACAGGTTCCCGTTCGTGTCGAATGCCAGGTCGTCCGGAACTGTCTTTGGAAGCTCGGCCACGGTTTCGATTTCACCCGGGCCTCCATCGCCCTGGATGGCGATCCGAATCACCCTCGGCGGATTCAAGCTCATCGCAACGTATATATGGTTCTCGTCGGGTCCCATGCACAGGCCGTTAGGAAACTCCGCCAGCTCGTCGCTCCAGACTTCGGCTTTACCTCCGGGCCTTACCTTGAAAACTCGACCGTTGTTCGCGTTCCAATCGCCGGACGACGAGACGTACAGGTTGCCCTGGCTGTCGAACGCCGGGTAGTTAGGAAAGTGGAAAGGCGTGTCGGGCGCGCCTCGGGAGTACGTGGAAACGGCGCCGCCCTGGGTTATACGAAGTACGCTGTGGCTGCCGGTGTCGCAGGCGTAGATATTGTTGTCGGCGTCGATCGCCATGCCAAGAATGAACCCGTTGGGCGCCTGGGCGAATTGAACCGCCTGGCCGAGGTCGATGTCGATCGGTAGATCTGACCCGCCTCGCCGCCCGCGTACACGAATCCATCCTGGCCCCACGCGACGCCCTCGGGGTGATCCAATCCGTCCACGAGCACCGAGACGTCGTTCCCGTTGGTCAATATCGTCATTGGAGAATCTCCGAGTGCCGTCTCATGTGCGCCGGTCGATCAATCGTCCGCGGTCGCGGCGCCTGCGCCGCCCGCCCACGCTCCCATTGCCATCAAGCCGCCGTCGATGACCACGTGGGTCCCTGTCATGAAGGATGCGGCGTCGCTGGCCAGAAACAGCACGAGCGCCGCGATGTCGCCGCCCTGCCCTATCCTGCCGATCGGGTGGCCGGCGCCGTACCGTGTGAGGGTCAGGTCGATGTCGCCCCCCTCCAGGGCCGCGGCCGACCTCACCATCTCAGTGTCGATGGTTCCGGGACAGATGGCAACCACGCGAATGCCCTCTGAAGCGTAATCCAGCGCCATCTGGCGAGTCAGCGACAACACGCCTCCTTTGCTGGCGGCGTAAGCCGGAACCAGAGGCTGCGATTGTAGGCCTTGGCGCTGGCGTTGTTGATAATCACGCCTCCGCCGCGTTTTCGCATCTCTGGGATCGTGTACTTGGACATCAAGAAATGTGCTTTGAGGTTTACACCGGTGATCCGGTCCCATGTCTCCTCTGACGTGTCCTCAACGTTCAAGTAGGAGTCGGGCGGCTGGATTCCGGCGTTGTTAAACAGGATGTCCACGCCGCCGAAGGCCGCGACGGCCTCTTCGACTACTCGCTTGCTGTCGCCCGCGTCGCTGACGTCGGCTCGCACGAAGAGACCGCTTGAGCCTTCGTCACGCATGTGTCGAACGTTACGCTCCCCTGCTTCGCGGTCAATGTCTGCGACGACAACCGATGCGCCGCTCTTGGCGAACTCGTCCGCGGTGGACCGCCCCATTCCGAGCGCGCCGCCAGTAACTATCACTACTTTGCCATCGAAATCGACCACGGTAACCTCAGTCTAAACCTTGCGGATTCGGATCGGCGGCCTCTTGGCGGGCATCTCCTCGCCATGGTCTGCATCCAAATCAACGAATTCGTAAACGAGCCTGTCTTGCGAGAAGTCGATCTCCCTCAGCGTTCAACCAAATTAGACAGAACGAGCATCGGAAACTCCTCCTGAAAGTATATTTCGCACGCCCGTAATGAGTCAATCTTATTCGGGGTTATCCGCACCAACAGGCTGCCCGCACTCGATATCACCCTCGTTTATGCCTATCTTCTTTTATGCACAAAAAGCATTGCAAAGTTGACAAACCGCATATAGCATGATACCTTTCATGCGATCACAACGCCTGACCATCGCCGTGGGTCAGCGAGCAATCTGTGGGACGCCATGTTGCGCTAACCGCATCATTTGACGCCGCGCAAGCTCCTAGTGCTCGGACGCGAGGTGCATGGCCCAGGCGGGTTGGCGCCAAGCCATCGATCACTTCTTTATCGCAGGATGAAATTTGGAGGCAACGATGACTCTGCTCTTTCGGGCATGCCCAAGATGCAATGGCGACGTTCACGAGCGTGCCGATCACTATGGCCGCTACGAAGAATGCTTGCAGTGCGGACACATGCGCGACACTCAGCCTGCTTTCTCGCTCAACATCAAGATCAAGAAGGGCAAGATGAAGCCCGGTCGCAAGAAAAGCGCCGCGTAAGCATGCCCTTCGAGCAGTGGATGCGCCTCCAGCGGCGACCGCGGGCCGACGCGGCGGCTCCCTTCGGTGACGCCTGCAGGTGTTGGCGTCCCTGCCCGCGTAATTGAATTAGTCGAACACCACGTCCACTCATTCGATCGCAGCTATTGTTGCAGCGCAACTGAGCAATCGGGTAGGAGCCAGGCACAAAATCAGTCTCGGCATGTCATCAGGCGTCAAGGCTCCGTCTCGGAGTGCAGAAAGTTGACACATTCTGTAGAATGAATTGGGGACGCTCCGAAACGTCCTCCAAATTCCAAGGACGGTTGAGTTTAATGGCAAGAATAAAGCCCGAACCCTTAACCATTAGCATCTCGGAAAAAGCAGCGGGCCATGTCCGCGAGTTCGCGCAGCAAGCCGGCGAGTCGGACGCACACCTGAGGGTCGGCGTCAAAGGCGGCGGTTGCTCCGGCCTCACCTATGTCCTGGATCTGGCCGCCGAGCCCGGCGAGAACGACAAGATCATCGAAGATCACGGCGTGAAACTGTTCGTGGATCGCAAGTCGTACATATTCCTCGCGGGCACCACGCTGGAGTACTCGGGCGGGCTCAACGGCAAAGGGTTCGTGTTCAACAACCCCAACGCCAAGACAACCTGCGGATGCGGCACTTCGTTTAGCGTCTAGCCCGAACCGCAACACCCAAAACCCAGCCCTTCGACGCAATGCCGCGCACGATGCCGCGGCGCTTTGCATTCAAGGAGGAGGCGACTATGGCGTCCCCCAAAGCAGCTCCGATGTCTCGCGACGTTGACGACGTCTTGTCAACGCAATATCGCGCACTGACCGAACAAGCCGCCATTGTCGACCGGTCCGACGTGGGTCGACTCAAGGTCACGGGAGACGACGCAATCGACCTGCTCGATCGACTCTCCACCAACGACCTCCGAGGCCTGAGCGTCGGATTAGGCGTCGGAACCGTCCTCACGACCAACAAGGGCCGCGTCATCGACCTGCTGACCGTCCTGCGCCGCGAAGATCATTTGCTTGTGCTGACAGGCGCCGGAAACCAGCACAAAGTGGCCGAGTGGATCGACCTCTACACATTTACGGAAGATGTCGAAGTAGAGGACATTACTGAAGAGACTGCAAACATCAGCATCGTCGGCCCGAAGTCGTCCCGCGCTGTCGACGCGGTGTTGGGCATGGACTGCGGTGACTGGGACTTGTTCGACAACGACGTCTGCCAAACCTTGGATGACGTGACCGTGGCTCGGACAAATTCCTTGGGCGTGAACGCTTACGACATAGTCATGGGCCGCACATCCGAGGCTGAAGTTCGCGAGCGCCTCGCAGCCATCCACATCCCGACCGTCGGACCAGCCGCGGCGGAACTGCTGCGGATCGAGAACCTGGCGCCGGCGTTTGGCGCCGAGTTGACCGAGCAGTACAATCCCCTCGAAGCTGGGCTGCTCGCACACGTCAGCTTCAACAAGGGCTGCTACATCGGCCAGGAGGTCGTCGCCCGACTGAACGCCTATGACAAAGTGCAGCGACTCCTCGTGTCACTCGTGTGGGACTCTGACGCCACGATTCCCGTCGGCGCGGCTCTGATGTCGAGCGAGCGAAGCGTTGGTGTAGTCACATCGAGCTTCGGTGAGGACGGGTCCGACCGGCGGATAGCCCTCGCGTTGGTCCGGAAATCCCATTCCGAGCTCGGAACGACCCTCGTCGCCGACGGCCAGGTCGACGTGGTCGTAGCGGGTTGTTCGGAAGATCAGGCCTGACCGCCGGGGCCCGGTTGGTCCGCATCAGAACTTGTGAACAATTTCCGAGATCACCTGTTTCAACTTCGCAAGGCGACTGTTGACGGAAATTGGGCTTGATCTTCCAAATGGATCGTGGCTGGTC
>CAZPQQ010000095.1:0-5614 GCA_964588665.1 uncultured Dehalococcoidia bacterium
AGTCTCTGTTAATTTCAGGCCCAAATGTGTCCCACTTTCGCTGACGGTCTACAATTCGTATGGTCGTGGTCTTGCCCGCGCCGTTGGGCCCGAGCAGGCCGAACATTTCCTGACGCCGGATCGTGAACGAGATGCCGTCGACGGCGCGCAGATCGTCGAAGCTCTTACTGAGGTCGGTGGCTACCAGGAAGTCGTCAGGCACTAGCATCTCCGGGAATGGTTACGTCGATTGTAGTGACACGGGGTTTGTCGGTCAAAGAGTTCTGTTGCGCATCGCCTGGGGCCAATAGCTCAACGAAACCACCACGGCCAGTGCCGCTAGCACCGCAGACACGGTGTAGAGGTCTTGGAACGCCAGCACGAACGTCGGCGGGTCGATGGCGCCGTCATCGACCGCTGACGACCCGGATCTGGCCGCCTGTCTGGCAGAAAACAGCGCGCCCATGATGGCCACGCTGGACACGGTGCCCAGGCTGCGGGACAGCGTCATGACGGCTCCTCCCATGCCCAACTTGTCGCGAGCGAAATTCCCCATTATCAGGTTGGCGTTCGACGCCTGAAATAACCCCATCCCCAAGCCCGCCGCGGCCATCCGCATGCCAACGTCGACCAGACTCGATTGCGTGCCCAACGTGGTGAACCAGAACATTGCGAACGCGGAGACCGCCATCGAAGCGGTGATCGTGTGCGATGGATGCGCCCGGTCGGACAGCCATCCGCCGATCGGTGAAGTGAGGGCGGCGGTGACGGCGTGCAGCATGAGCAACACCCCCCAGGCGCGAGCGCTGGCGCCGATTACGTCCGAAACGTAGAAGGGCAGAATGAACCAGTTGATGAATGTTGCCACCGTCACGAGGAACGCGGCCAACAGGGCGGGCGCCAGCACTCGGTGTTTCAGGAGAGCCAGGTCCAGGATCGGTCGCAGGGCTCGGCGTTCGATGCGGGCGAAAACGGTTATCGACGCCACGGCCAGCGCCGCCAGCCCCAGGACGTAAGGCAGTGTCCAGCCGTCCCTGCCTCCAAGCGTGACAAATAGGATGAATGACGCCATACCGACGAACAGCGTAATCGCGCCGCGAAGATCGTAAGGCGCCCTCGAATCAGCGCTCCTCGTCTCCCGGAGAGCGAAGACGGCGAACGCGATTCCGACCAGGCACAGGGGCAGTCTGCCGAGGAAGATGGTCCGCCATCCGAAGGCGTCGACCAGCACGCCGCCGCCCAATGAGCCGGTGATCATGCCAAGCGTCCCCAGGCCCGCCATCATCCCGAGAGCGCGACCGCGGGATCGGGCCGGGAACAGTCCGGTGACTATCGCCGGCGCCGCGGCCAATATCAGGCCGTTCCCGACTGCCTGGAACACGCGAAGGCCCAGCACGTACCCAAATCCGGGCGCGACGCCGATCAAGAACACGGCCAGCATATAGGCCAGCAGCCCAACGACGAAGAACCGCTTGAGTCCGTACATGTCGACCGCGCCGCCGAGACCGAGCTGCATGCCCGTCGTGCCGCCCACGTAGAAGATGATGATCCACTGGACTGTCTCGAGGTCGGTGTTCAGGTCTTCCGTGATGTTGGGCAAGGCGACGTTTACGGTGACGTCCAACGCGGTAAGGAATATGCCGAGGGCGGCAGCGACCAGACCGGCCCACATTCGGCCTGTGATCGGGTCGGCGTTTTCATTCCCGATGGTCAAGGCGGCGCTCCCACTCGTGTGCCGGACTGCCCCGGCGTGGCGTCCATTATATTCGCAAGCGGCGTCGGGTTGGGCGGCGTCCGGCGCGTCCGCGCGGTTGGCAAGTCCCGCGAGGCGTGCCATAATCCGCTAGAGAACGGATTCGCACCATTGCCGCTGCCTGGAAGGTCTTGTGATCGAAGTTGTCCTGTCCCACCCGCCCGCCCTCGAAAGTTTTCTTGGGACACCCAAAAACCCCGGCAGGGCTTCGCCCTTGCAACCCATTTCGGGCATGTTGGCTACCGTGGGCAATGAGATCGAAGTAACGTCCGCCTAAGCTTCGCGACAGGCGCTTGAGCGTATTGGTCAGACAAGAGCCTGCCTAATGAGTCTGAATCCACAGAATACGAAGGGGGACATGATGTCTCAACTTGACGAAAATCTCGCCCATGCGCCTGCCACGGAAGTTGCTTCGCTGATCAGAGACAAACAGGTGTCTCCGACCGAGATCATCGAGCTGTTTCTGAGTCGGATCGACCGGCTGGATTCGCGGCTGAATTCCTATTTGACCGTGACGCCGGACCTGGCGATGGACGCCGCACGTAGAGCGGAGCAGGCTGTCGTCAGAGGCGACGAGTTGGGCCCGCTACACGGGATTCCGGTGTCCGTCAAAGACCTGCAGATGACCGCTGGCATCCGCACGACCAGCGGGTCGCTCGCCTACAAAGACCGCGTTCCGGAGGCGGACTCGGCGGTTGCAGAGAGGTTGCTCGCCGCCGGGGCGGTTATCCTCGGGAAGACCAACACACCCGAGTTCGGCCTGTTCGGCGCGACCGACAACCGTCTCGGAGACTCCTGCCGTAACCCGTGGAACCCGGAGCGGACATCGGGCGGGTCCAGCGGCGGCGCGGGGGCGTCGCTTGCCGCGGGTCTGTGCACTCTGGCCACCGGAGGCGACGGTGGAGGTTCGATTCGGATTCCGGCCAGCTTCAACGGCGTTTACGGCATCAAGCCGACTCAGGGGCGCGTGTCCAGCTACTCGGGCGCCCCAGGACCAACGGGCGTCAACCTCACCAGCCAGCAGGGACCGATGAGCCGGACCGTGCGCGATTCGGCGCTGCTACTCGACGTGCTCGCGGGATACGACGGGCGCGACCCAGGCTCGTTGCGAGCGCCCACACCTGATTTCTTGGCCGCGGTGGAACGTGGCGTCGAGGGTCTGAGAATCGGATGGAGCTCGGATTACGGGTATGCCGCCGTCGAACCGGAGGTCGCTCGGATTGCCGAGTCCGCCGCCAAAACCTTCGCGGAATTGGGCAGCACCGTCGAGGAGGCGGACCTGCGGTTGGAGTCGCCTTTCGACACGTGGTTCACCATCTACGCGACCAACGCGTTCCTAACCCAGGGCCACCTGCTGGACGATCCCGCAGACCCGCTCACATGGTACGGACGCTGGGCCATCGAAGCAGGCTCCAAAATGACGTCGGTCCAATACGCTGCTGCGATGGGCGAACGCGACCGGATGATCCAGCAATTCGACGACGTGTTCGAGCGGTTCGACCTCCTGCTGTCGCCGACGATGGCGGTTACGGCGTTCCCAGTGGAGCAGTACCCTGAGAGCATCGACGGCCACGAGCCCTATCCGAATCCCTCGTGGGGATACCTGCCGTTCACACATCCGATCAACACCATCGGCAATCCGGCGGCCAGCACTCCTTGCGGGTTCGACTCCGACGGCATGCCGGTCGGCCTGCACATCGTCGGGCGCAAAGGAGACGAGGAAACCGTCTTCACCGCAAGCGCCGCGTTCGAAGAGGCTCGCCCTTGGGCTCAGTTGAGACCCATCGTGTCGTAGTCGTCGAGCTCGGCGACGCCCTGGACCAACACCGGGCAATCGGGGGGACGGTTTGGCTAGCCCGCTCAAGCGTCGCTTGGTAGGATTCGACGAAATACCGGTCTATGACGGAGGTGCGAAAGGAGCAACGATGGATTTCGAAATGGTGACGCTCAGAACGATCCACATCGTATTTGGGGTGTTTTGGGGCTGGGACTGCGATATTCTGTGCATTCATCATGACGCCACAGCTTCAGAAACTGGGTCCCCCGATAATGGGACCTGTCATGGGCGCTCTCGCCCCGGTCATGGCCAAGGTGATGCTGACCGCCGCAAGCATCACGATTATTGCTGGCGTCATTCTCGTGCTGAGGCTCAGGTCAGGTCATTTGGACACGATCTTCGACACCGGATGGGGCTGGGCCATGCTGATCGGATTCCTTGCGTCCATTGGCGCGTTTACGACAGGTCTGATGACGTCCGCTCTTGCGAAACGGATGGTCGCGCTCGGAGGGGCGATAGCCGGGCGTGCCCCAACCCCCGAAGAGGGCGCTGAGATGCAGAGCTTGTCGGCGCGCCTGCCTCGAATCGGCCGCGCAACGGCGATAATGTCGCTCGTCGCGATCGGGTCGATGGCCGCCGCCCGCTTCGTCTAGCGCCTGCACGGCAGGCGCCGTTTCCGGCTTAGCCCCGCGAGCGAACCAACAGCCCCCCAAGAACCTTGCGCTCCTGGGCCGTCTTAGAGCTCCGCGGTCGCCATTAACATATTTTGTGGCGTGTCATGGATATTAATTGACAACGTTCGGGAGTGGCCGTACAGTTGTTCTATCGCGGCATGGCTCCTTTCTAAGAGCACCGGAATCCGTCCGCGACATTCAACCAGAGCGTCAAACGGCTCACCAGAGGCATGCAATGCGACCCTTCGAAATCCAAGATCGTGGCTACGCCCATCCCGAACTGCTCGCCGAAACGGATTGGCTGGCCGTTCGCCTCACCGACCCGAAAGTGCAGGTGATCGACGCCAGACAGCGGAACAATACGCGGTCAACCACATTCCGGGAGCAGTCAACCTGACCGGCTTCGGCGGGATCCCGCGGGCGGGTAACGGGGACATGGCCAGCCCCGATGAATTCGCTGTCGTGGCAGGCAATCTGGGCATCAGCAACGACATGACGGTCATCGTGTACGATGCACCCAGTCAGATGATGGGAATGGTTGCCTGGGCGTTCCTCTACTACGGTCACCCAGACGTACGCATCCTCGACGGTGGCTTCGCGAAGTGGACTCGCGAAGACAGGCCACTGTCAGCCCAAGCGACAGACTATCCGTCTGCAACGTTTGCGCCCACGCCGCGAGAAGCGATCTACTGCTCGCTGGATCATGCGCAATCCGCTTTTGGCCAACCGAAGACTGTGTTCTGGGACACGCGCAGTCTGGGGGAATTCGAAGGGACCGAGGCCGGTTTTGGGCCGCCGGTCCAACTGGGCAGGATCCCAGGCGCAATCCATCTCGAATGGACGGAGTTGTTCGACCAAGACGCGAACACGCTCAAGCCGGCGGATGCGCTCAACGCCCTCCTCACGAGGCACGGCATCACTCCTGATTCTGAGATCGACGCCTATTGACAGGGCGGCGCGCGAGCGGGACTCGCGACGATCGTTCTCAAGATTCTCGGCTACGAAGATGCGCGGAACTATGCCGGTTCTTACGCCCAATGGGCCAGCCAGGAAGGCGCTTCGATCGAGTCTGGGCAGGCGTGACGGAATCGGCTTCCACCTTCACCGCGACCTGACATCGCCGCCGGTCACGTGACCGTTCATATCTGACCTAACGACACGCGCGAGATAGTTGCCGCATGAAGCTTGTACGTTCCGCTGGCTTCCATGCGAAAAAGTACGACGGCTACGGTCTGGTTAAGTCGAACCGAGGTCGCTGGCATCTACCCAGAGGATGAACGCCAGACCAGTCGTCGCCCCAGAGCAGCGGCCAACAGCCCAGCCAACGCCATCAAGCCCCAGTACGACAGGCCGGGCACTTGCTCGACGGACTGAACCGTCGTCGTGGCGGTCGCGGTGTTGTTAGATGACACCGGGTCGGTCGAGCTGGCG
>CAZPQQ010000095.1:5714-11242 GCA_964588665.1 uncultured Dehalococcoidia bacterium
CGGTCGAGCTGGCGTTGGCGGAAAGCGTGCCAAGGTTGCAGACCGTGGTGGCGCCGGCGTTGCAGGACCCTTGGGTCGCGATTGCCGACGCAACGACCACTCCCTGTGGCATCACGTCCGTCAGCACCACCGAGGTCGATGGTGCGCCGCTGTTGGTGACCGTCAACGTGTAGGTCAGACTGCCTCCGGGCAGGACCGGATTTGGCGCCGCCGTTTTCGTGACGGACAGGTCGCCGCCGAAAATCCCGGCATGCGCCGTGATGAAGCCGGTGAACTGAGAGACTCTAGTGTAGACGCCTGGCTGCTGTGGCTGAGCGCAACCGATGCCCCAACTCACTATGCCGGCGAGCCTCCAACCGTCCTGGCCGTCCGGAACGACCAGCGGACCGCCGCTGTCTCCTTGGCAGGAGTCCAGGCCGCCCGCATCGAGGAGTCCGGCGCAGAGCATGTTGGCCGTCACGGCGCCGTTAAGCACGTCGGCGGCGTTGCAGGCGGTGTTGGAGACCAGCGGGACCTCGACCTCTTGCAGCACGTCGGAGAGGCTTCCGCCTTCCGACAGCAATCCCCATCCAAGCACGGTCGCGGTGGCCCCTGGAGCAGCAAGGGAAGAGAGCGCGGGCGTCAGCGGGGCGATCTCAGGCCGACCGACCCTCCGAGCGCAACGGGCGCCGACAGACGCAACAACGCGATGTCGTTGTCGAGGCTGAAGTGGTCGAAGCCAGGGTGGACGACGGCGCCCGCCACAGTCGATGCGGCGCCCGAGTTCGTGCTGAGCGTGGTGATGCCAGTCTGCACGTAGAAGTCGGAGGTGACCACAGGGGCGCCATTTCCGTCGGTGACGCAGTGGGCCGCGGTCACGACCCAGTCGGCGGTAATCAGCGAACCGCCGCAGAACTGCCCGTTGATCGGCGTCGAACCCGAGACAATGACGGCGACCTGCCACGGCCATTCGGCTGGGGCGGCTGCTTGCCCGCCGACGATCTGGGGTTGAGGCGCAACGCCCGGAACGGGGAGTGGGTCGTCGGCCCACGCCACGCGAACGGCGATCACGGCAATGACAGCGGCCATCGCGACCGCCGACCGGCGCACGACTGTCAGCACGCGCTTCACTGCCGTGACTCTGTTGCGACCAACGTGCGTAATCGGCCCGGAAACGTCACGGTCACACTCGACCGAGGTTGACGGCAACCTGCTGCTTACCGGACGCCGTCTAGTCGAACATCTCGGTCGTGCTGTCGGGCGTGGTCAGGGATATGTGAGAGAACGCGGACCCGTCGGTGGCGCCGTGCCAGTGTTTCTCACCAGCCGGGATGAAGGCCGTATCGCCCGGACCCATCTCGATCTGCTCGGTCTCACTGGCTACATAGCCCTTGCCGTCGGTGGCGTAGAGGATCTGGTCGCTGGTGTGTGTGTGGAACTTGTTCTTGGCGCCCGCCGCGAAATTCACCATGGAGAAGTTGTAGAATTTGGTCTTGTCTCCGCCCACGATCGGCTGCCGGGTAACCTTGCCTCCGTAAAATAAGGGGGCGTTTGAGGCGTCTTCTTCAGGTACCGAGCCGTTCTTGATAACTTCCATCCAGGTCCTCCTTTTCGCCGTGGACCGGCGCAACAGCCATTAGAATGTTTAATGCGATGGAAACGACGGGCACTCGACAGGGGCTAGGAGGTCCTGCCGTCTCGAGTCCGCAGGTGGGCGGCGCCTCGAAGGTACACGTTGTTGATCTCCTGGGGAGACCGGTCGGTGTTGACCAGGACCATGACCCTTATGCACTTGGGTTGACCGCCCGCGACATCCATTTCGTTGCTGCTCATGAGCGCAACGTAGTCCCAGCCGAGATACTTTCTCGCGGCGGCGGCAGGGAACGACGCGTCCAGGTCTTTGGTCGTGGAAAAGGTCGCCGCGGCGATGTCGTCGACGGCAATGTCGTTGGCCTCGACCAGTCTCTCCAGCATCTCGCGGGTGGCCTCTTGAATCGAGGCCTCGGTGTTTTCGTCGGCGGTTGTCGCGCCTCTAAATCCTCGGACCTTTGCCATACTCAGTCACTCGTTCCGTTGAGTCCCTTTAAGCCCCGCACAAACCGGCGGGCCGTATCCAATGCAGCGTCGGCGGGCGATTTCGCAACGGCATCCAGAAGCGCGCTCGCGACGATCACCCCATCGGCGAACTCGCTGATTTGCTCGACGTGCTCACGCTGGGAGACGCCGAATCCGACCAGGACGGGAAGGTCCGTGTACCGGCGTATTCTGCCCACGAAATCGGACACGCCTGACGACATCGAGCTCCTGGCTCCAGTCACTCCAGCGAGGCTCACGCAGTATATAAAGCCGGAAGCCCCTTTGCAAGACTCCTCGATCCGGGAGTCGGGCGAGGTCGGCGCCAGCAGAGGGATCAGGTGGATGCCAACGCTATTGCATGCGTCCCTGAAGTCGCCGGACTCCTCGGTCGGCAGGTCGGGGACGATGATGCCGTCGAGTCCGGCTGACGATGCGTCGGTCAAGAACCGGTCCACGCCGTAGCGCAGAAACGGATTGTAGTAGCCCATGAACACGAGCGGCGCCTCGACGCCGCTAGCACGCAGCCGCATCAGGAACTCGATCGAAGACGCGACGTTGACACCGTGTTTCAGCGCCTCGTAGCTGGTCATTTGAATCGTGGGGCCGTCCGCCAACGGATCGCTGAACGGTATTCCCAGCTCGAGCATGTCGCCGCCCGCGTCCAGCACCGTCTTGGCCAGCGCCTCAGACATCGGAACGTCTGGGAAACCGACGGTGACGAACGGCGCCAAGGCTGATTGCCCGGCGGCCCTGAGACGTTGAAAGGTTGTGTCGATTCTGTTGGGCATTCTGATGCCTCCGGTTTCAGATGTGTTGTTGACGAGATTCGGCCGGCGATTGAGACGCTCAGCAACTCCCGACAGGGTCATCGCGAATGTCTGGGTTTTCCGCCTGTGTTGAGTATGACCATGTCGGCAAGGCGAACAATGCGTGGGGGAGTTAGTGTGGCGTCGCGCTTGGTCTGGGTCAAGAGCGGCCACACGGACATCCGTAGGGGAGGGTTTCAAACCCTCCCGCCTGGTTCCGAGGGTGTAGTCTGTCGTTCCGAGGATACACCTTGCCCGTTGGTATTTCCATGCTTATTTACCCCGTAAGGCACGGGAGGGTTTGAAACCCTCCCCTACGACCTGTTCTTGGGTTGCTGTCTGTCCAACCAGCCTGCGCGATGCGTCTCGGGGACATCCCGGATTCGCAACGGCAAACCAGCATATCACCGCCCGAGCCGTCACGAGCTCGTGGCTGCCAATGCCGCAACCACCGCCAACAGGTTCTGGGAGGAGTGCGCGGCCATCGGGATCCACAGCGACCGGGTCTTGACGTAGACGGCTCCTAGTATCAGACCAATGCCAAAAATCGGCAAAGCGGTGCTGATCGTCATGTGGGCGACAGAGAACAGGGCCGCGCTGACCACCACGCCCCAGACCGAGCCGTATCGAGACGCGACGCCCTGGAGCAGGAAGCCTCGGAAGAAAACCTCCTCGGCCAACGGCACCCATGTCGCCAGAGCCGCCGCGATCATCGTTTGTTGCAGCGCTCCACCGCCCAGCAACTCGTCCGGAATCGGTTCCGGCGACAATCGATCGATGCCCAGCGCGGTGGTCGTGAGAGCGTAGACTCCGGTCACCGCCATGCTTCCCAACAGCGCCGCCGGCGCCAACCAAGCCAGACGCAACGACCGCAGTCGCCGGAACCCAAGGATTGCCCAGCCTGTGGCGTGTTTCCCGATGCCAAAGGTCCAGACGGCATAGAGCAGAATTGCTTCGGAGGCGAACGCGAACCAGGGAGCGATTCGGAGCCGTTGGTCTTCGTTCAGGAGCGTGGAAGCGAATCCCACCACTAACAAGAACGCAAGGAATGCCACGAACACGACGCCTGTGGCGACAGCGGTGTCTTGGATGGACCAAGGCACGTGGACGCTTCCACGTGTCAGGGTCGTATCCGGGTCCCAGTCGCGTGCATCTCGCATCGAAGCCCGTCCCTCGACCATCCCTCTCCCCGGCTTCACGACCGCAAAGCCGGGAGAGTCTGTAGCTGAGGGACACTCTCGTCCGCCTGGGGCGGACCGGCATCGGGGCCAAGCCCTTCTGCACCCCCATTGTTCCGCTGCCCGCTAGGACTTCAGCCATTCCACATCGCCGCTTAGGTCGGCGGGATGTTCTTTGGAAGCGAAGACCTCGTATTTGCCTCGTTCGGTTTTGAGGTCTCCATCGTCGCCGTGTCCGGCGTATATGCGAACATCGTCGCCAAGCACGAACAGGCTCTGGGTGATGCTCTCGATCAATTGACGTAGATTCTCCGGCGACCCGGTTCTGCCAGGTCCGTTTGGGAACAGCGTATCCCCCGAGAACAGGTGGCCGTTCGTCGTGAAACAAGTCGAGCCGGGCGTATGGCCTGGAGTCGCGAGGGCGTTCAAGGTAATCGTGCCGGCCGTGATCGTGTCGCCGTCTTTGAGCAGTCCGTCCGCTTGTTTGGACAGCTCTTTCAGCGCATCTGCGTCCGGGCTCCCGATCGACACAGGTGCGTCGATGGCGGACGTGACCTCGTCGAAGCCGGCGAGATGGTCGAAGTGGTTGTGGGTGATCAGGATGTGCTTGACGTCGGTCTGTTTCGCCGCCTCGATCAAAGCGGCCGGGTCCTGCGGCGTGTCGATCAAAATGCTCTGGTTCGTCTCCGGGCAGACGACCAGATACGCGTTGTTGTCGTATGGTCCGCATTTGATCTTGTGAATCGTAATCGAGCTGTCCTGGAATTGGAGCGGCATGGGCGTCTCCTGGCAATCCGTATCGGTGTATGACGCCGATGGCGTCATCTTCGGGTTTGTGTGATTATAGCAACGGGGGACAGGGCGTCAAGCGTACGAGGCACGATTGGCGCGCTTCACCAATCGACGAATTCGGATAGCCACTCGGGTGAGGAGCGGTCAGATGGCGACGAACGGGATAACGGTTAAGCAGGACTCCGGCGGGAATCGGGTCGAGTTGCAATGCGAACACCGGAACGGTCTTTTGTACGTCGTTCCAACCGATACAAGCTGGGTTTGCTCGCCGGAACTGATGCACGCGCACTCCCTCGCCGGGTTTTTCAGCGATCTGGCGGAGCTGGATGACGGGCGAGTGCATGAAATCATGCAGCGTTGGGGGCTGTACTATCGAAGGCGGCCGACCCAGGCTATCGACAGTGAAGAAGGGTCCGAGTAAGTCCTTCTCAACCGTTCGCCCGATGAGGGGCGATCGACGGCCCTACGACAAGTCCCGACCCCGACGTGTCGGGACTTCCAAGTAACTGCTCCCAAGTTGTCATCCTGAGCGAAGCCGAATGATCTGGTTAGATGCGACGATTTTCGCCCTGCGAGGCCCCAAATGCTTCGCTGCGCTCAGAACTTGTGAACAATTGCAGAGATCACCTGTTTCAAGTTCGGAAGGCGACTGTTGACGGAAATTGGGCTTGATCTTCCAAATGGATCGTGGCTGGTC
>CAZPQQ010000096.1:0-4137 GCA_964588665.1 uncultured Dehalococcoidia bacterium
TCAGCTCAAAGTCTCTATTAACAATCTGTCCCATTTGGGCTGACAGCCAACAGTGAACCTAGCGGCTTCGCCCTACCACTCCTCGACGCGGATCACGTTGCCGACGTCAGCAACGACGTCGAGCGCCTCCAGGCGTTCTATCGCCGTTTGCATCGCCGCTTCGGACGATTGGTGAGTCATGAGCACCAGCTCGGCGCTCTGGGCGACCTCGTCGGTCTCTTTCTGTATGGCCGAGGCGATTGAGATGTTCAGGTCTCCCAACACGCGTCCGACCTGGGCAAGAACTCCGGGACGGTCCGTGGTGGTCAATCGGATGTAGTATCGCGTTTCCAGCTCACTTATAGGCCGGATGTTGACGTTGTCGGACAACGTGAGGTTCGAAGTCGGCACGCTGTCTCCGGCGACGTTCCGGGCTATGTCCACGATGTCGGCGACGACCGCGCTGGCCGTGGGCATCGAGCCGGCGCCCGCGCCGTGGAACAGAAGCTTGCCGGTCAGGTCCGCTTGCACCTCGATCGCGTTGAGGACGCCGTCGACCTTGGCCAACATCGTGGTCCGCGGGACGAGCGCTGGGTGCACTCGAGCCTGCACTGCTCCGTCAGCCCTTTCCGCAATCGCCAGGAGCTTTATCGCGTAGCCAAGTTCGCGTGCATACAGAAAGTCCCTGGACGTCAACCTGGTGATGCCCTCATGATAGACATCGGTGTCTTTTACGCGAGCGCGAAAGGCGAGCGTTGCCAGAACAGCAAGTTTGTAGGCTGCGTCGATCCCTTCGATGTCGTTGGTGGGGTCCGACTCCGCAAAGCCCAGGTTTTGGGCGTCGACCAGTGTGTCGTTGAAATCGGCGCCCTCGTTGGCCATTCGCGTAAGAATGTAGTTAGTAGTGCCGTTGATGATCCCGTGAATGTCGATGATCTCATTGGCGGCCAGGTCCCGAAGAAGGGGTGCGATGATGGGCGTCCCCGCGGCGACCGCGGCCTCGAATAGCACCTGCACGCCGTTCCCTTTGGCCTCTGCCAGGATGTCCGGACCGTGTCTGGCCATGACTTCCTTGTTGGCCGTGACGATGTGCCGTCCCAACGATATGCTCTTCATCATGTAGTCGAGAGCGGGGTCTTGGCCGCCCATCAGCTCGACGACGATGTCGATGTCCGGTCGGTCCAGGACGTCCCGCGGATCGGTCGTGATAATGCTGGCTGGGAGCTGATGCGCGCGAGGTCGCGAGGCGTCTCGAACGAGCACGCCCTTGAGCTCGAGCGGGCGGCCGACGAGAGTCCTGAGTTGCTCTCGATTGCGATCCAGCACAGTTGCGACGCCGCCGCCGACGACGCCCATGCCCAGGAGACCGATGCCGATCGTGGAATTGCTCAACGTGTCCCGTCCAATCTGCGCACGCACGCTTGGTCGAGTGCGGGCGGGGAGTATCTGGCGCCGCCCACCTGCCGAGGAAATGTCGCGCGCTTGGCGCCGGCCACATGACGACAGGTTGGCGCCCGGTCATTATGTCAAACCACTCGGTGGGCGGTCCAGCGGAGGCGCCGACAGTCATCGTCGATGCAGGCGTTCGAGGCAGCTAAGATGGCTCGTCGATCGGACGGGCACCGGAGTTGGGCGCATGCGAGCCCAGATCGGGGAGAGATACAGGCCCGAATACGCTTGGGTCGGCCCGCGCGAAGATGCGGTTTAAGCCTGGGGTGAGACAGGCTCTCACCACCTTCGTGTCTAGAGCCCTGTGAACGGAGACGGTGGAGCGGGCGTCGGGGTGATCGTGCTGGTGATGCGGAGTTCCTGGAAAATCCAGCCGTAAATCTCCGAGTTGAACACCGCGTATATCTCGTGGTTGGCCCGCTCTTCGTTGAGCCATGTCTGCAGCGCACGTGTCTTCAGCGTGTCCATGTTTTGTGCGCTCAACGGACGGCTGCCGGAACGTTCGGACACCATGAAAAAGTAGAACTGCTGCGGATTGTCGAAGTTCGTCGTCAGCTCTGACAGCTCGCCTACCTCGAGATCGAAGAACCTTTGTTCATAATCCTCGTCGACCCCCAACGGCAACCAACCAAAGTCGCCTCCCGCCTGAATTGTGTCGGCGTCGGACGAGAACTCTCGGGCCAGAGCCTTGAACACAGCGCGCAAGTAATCCGGACTCTTTTCGAGAGCGACCGCGTCGGCGTACCGAGTCTGCATCACGTCGACTTCGTCGCCTGCGGTCATGAGCATCCGGTGCAGGTACACTTGCTCGTCTACCGCCGGAACCGAGTCGCCGACGAACTGCCTGACCCGCTCTCGTAGAATGGACTTACGAACCAGTTCGCGGTGCTCGTCTTTGCTGACCTGGGTGAAGTTGAGGTACTGTCGATATCGCTCTTCGAACTCCCGTTGGACTTGAGCTTCAGTCTTGCCAAGGGATTCAGCTTCGGACGGCGCCATGACGAATCGTATCTGGGCATCGAGCTGTTCACGAGTGACGGAGATGCCGAGCCTGGGCGCCGCCTGGGAAATCATCTCGTTTTCTACGATCGTTTGCAACGCTGCGAATACGTCGTCGGTGCTGCTGATGTTCTGACCCGTGGCTTGGAGAGTGGCTTGCTGCAGGCGCAGAAGTTTGACCATGTCTCCGCGAGTGTAGCTCACCTCGCCCACGCGGACGACCAACTGCCTCGGAGGGAGCACGAATTTCATCACGTAGCCAGCCACGATGATGGCCGTGACGATCAACACCAAGATGCTGATAATCACAAACGCGAGGCGTTGTCTCCGGCGATGCTCTTCCGGCTGTTGGATGGCCAGCCTACGCCGGTCTATTCGCGCGCCGCTGGGGCGCGCATCTCCCGCGTCTCCTACCAATTCGTCCGCTCCACTGCCTTCAGTGTCGAAATCGCGTCAGGCCACCGGCCGATTTCAGGGCTCACTACCTGCCAAAGCGAAGGCTGACACCGCGATGGTCCGGACTGAAAGGTATCAGCGCCAGATGGCGGGCGCGCTTGATGGCCGTGGCCAGGGCCCGTTGATGCTTGGCGCACACACCGGTCTTGCGCCGCGACTCCATCTTGTATCGGTCTGTGATATATCTTCGGAACCGGTCCACGTCTTTGTAGTCGATGTACTTCACATGGTCTACACAGAAGGAGCAGATCTTTCGACGAGCATAATACCTCGGCCTGCCGCGTCGTCCTCCTCCTCCTCCTCCGCCCGGCCTGCCGCCGCCCGGTCTGCCGCCGGGCGGACCACCGCCGCCGGGCCGTCCGCCGGGGCCACCAGGGCCGCCCGGTCCGGGTCGAGGAGCCGCGCCTTCGGGTCGGGCGCCGGCTGGGGGTTGACTCGTCATTGCATTCACCTTATAACGGATTACGTCCGTCGCGATCTAGTTGGATGTCCATCCGCGGTTTCCGCGGGGATCATTGCTGCGATCGGCGTCCGCGTTGGTTGCAGGGCTTGCCGATCGGTGAAATTCCGTAATTGTTACCAGGGCAGGTCTTCCGCGTCGTCGGCAGGCGGACCGTCCGGCGGAGAGCCGCCCTGAGGTCCTTGACTGCTCTGAGATCTCGGTCCACCCTGAGGTGCTCGGCCGCCCTGCTGTTCGCCACCGCCGCCGCCACTCAAAAACACGACTTTATCGGCCGTGATCTCAAGACTGGTCCGATTTTGACCGTCTTGGGCCTGCCAGGTGCTGGTGCTCAATCGGCCTTCCACGTACACCTGTCGCCCTTTGGTGAGAAACTGGTTGCACTGCTCGGCAAGGTTGCGCCAAGCGGTGACCCGGAACCACTCGGTTTCGTCGCGCTGGTCTCCGGAGGCGGTGGTGTATCTCCGATTGGTGGCTACGCTAAAGCTCGTAACCGGCACGCCGTCCGATGTGTAGCGCATCTCCGGGTCGCTACCCAGGTTGCCTATAACGAGCATCTTGTTTAGCCCGCCCATTGCTGCGCTCCTTCCGCTTGACCTATCGCTCGGACTCTGCTTCGTCTGACTGAGCTTCGTCCTCTGCGCCGTCTGCATCTTCGGCGGCCGGTTCGTCTTCGACTTCAGCCTCGGGTTCGGCGGCCTCTTCTTCGGCGACCGGCTCGTCCTCGACTTCAGCTTCGTCCTCGGCGCCGTCTGCATCTTCGGCGGCCGGTTCGTCTTCGACTTCAGCCTCGG
>CAZPQQ010000096.1:4237-11111 GCA_964588665.1 uncultured Dehalococcoidia bacterium
TCCTCGGCGCCGTCTGCATCTTCGGCGGCCGGTTCGTCTTCGACTTCAGCCTCGGTCTCGGCAGCCTCATCTTCGGCGACCGGTTCGTCCTCGACTTCAGCTTCGGGTTCTGCGGCCTCTTCTTCGGCGACCGGTTCGTCTTCGACTACGGCCTCGGGCTCGGCGGCCTCTTCCTCGGCGACCGCTTCGTCCTCGACTACAGCCTCGGGCGCGGCGGCCTCATCTTCGGCGGCCGGTTCGTCTTCGACTTCAGCCTCGGGTTCGGCGGCCTCTTCTTCTGCTGCCGGCGCCTCTGCGGCCTCGGCGCGTTCCTCGGCTTCTCGCTCGGCTCGGGCTTCCATTTCAGCCCGTTCCGCGGCGTCGCGCTCGGCTCGGGCCTCAGCCTCAGCCAGCCTTCTAGCCTCTTTTTCCGCCTGTTCTTCCAGAGCCGCCAGCGCCTTCTTGTCCATCTTCATGACGAGATGGCGAAGAACGTCTTGCGACGCGTTCAGAGTTCGATCGAGCTCGACAACGCTCTCTGGCCCCATCGTGAAACGGGCCAAGAAGTAGTTTCCCTCGTCGAACCGTTGGATCGGGTAGGCTAGCCGGCGGACGCCCCAATTTTCCTGATGGGTGATCGAGCCGCCTTGATCGGCAACAAACGTTGAGAATCGATCTACTGTGGCGCTGGCCTCTACCTCGGTTGCCTCGGGGCTGAGCACCATCACGACTTCGTAGTCGCGTATTCGTTGAAAGGTCAATCCGTTCTCCTGTTGCATACGTGAGAAATCCAGGGAATTATAGCATGGTGAATCGACGAGCTACAACGCGACTGAATCAGGCGTCGTCGCGCTGGCGCCCCGACAAACCTGGATCGATCCGAGCGACGCCGATGTGCGGCGACTGCGTGTCCGACGAAACCAGACCGGCATTGTACCGCATATTGTAGAATTGCACACGCGGAAGCGGCTTCAAAATGCGAGCCGGGTCATGGGCACGGGCGCGTCATGACGGACTCACGATTCGAACTAACTCGACCTTCAGGGAGACGGACATGGCGGCTACTGCAGACGCGGTGATCATTGGCGGGGGCGTGATGGGGTGCGGAATCCAGTTCAATCTGGCAAAACGCGGCATGACCGACACCCTGCTGTTGGAACGAGACGTGCTGGCTTCGGGCTCGACGAGCCGCTCCCAGGCCATCTTGAGAATGCACTACTCCAATGAAGTCACTGCCAAGATGGCCCTGGAAAGCCTTAAAATCTTCAAGAATTTCGAGGATGTCGTAGGCGGTCCGTCGGGCTACGTTCAGACAGGCTACCTCATCATCGTCGGAGCAGAAGACAGCCGAGCCATGGCCGAGAATGTCGCGATGCAACAGCGTGTAGGAGTCGACACGAGCGTCGTGCAGGCAAACGACGTGCGCGAAATCGCTCCGATGGTGGTGGTGTCCGAGGGAGAAGCCTTCGCCTACGAACCCCAGTCGGGTTACGCGGACCCGTATTCGGTGACCACTGGCTACGCCCATGCCGCCAGGCAATTGGGCGCGACAATTCGGGCCGGGGCGCCGGTGACCGAGATCGAGACTACGAGCAACCGTGTCACGGCAGTGCGGACCGCGGAAGAGCGAATAGAGACGCCCATCGCGGTTGTGGCCGCTGGTCCGTGGTCGGGCCCGCTGCTGGCGACCGTCGGGGTCGACGTCCCGTTGCGTCCCATTCGCCAACAGGTCGTCATGCTTCAGCGGTCGGCGGATGTCGTTCCCGACCATCCCATCATCGGCGACGTGGTGCAAGACCTGTCGGCGCGACCCGATACTGGCGACCTGACACTGGCCGACGGATCCGGAGACGGCGCCCCCGAAGACCCGGACACCTACAACCAGAGCGTCGACATGCCCGTCGTCGAGACGACGTTCGCGAAGTTGGTGACGCGCGTTCCGGCGATGGAGCACGCGACATTCAAAGGCGGTTGGTCGGGCCTGTTCACGACCACGCCGGACTGGCACCCGATCCTGGACCGCGTCGACGGGATAGACGGACTCTACTGTGCGATCGGGTTCAGCGGCCACGGGTTCAAGCTGTCGCCGATGATCGGCGTGGCGATGTCCGAGCTCATCACCGAGGGCAAGGGCGTCAGCGTCGACATCTCCATGCTGAACCTCAAGCGTTTCACCGAGGGCAAGCTCATGCGGTCCAGGTACGCCATGCAGGTCCTGGCGTAAGACTCAGTCCTCGACCTCGATGATCGCCTCGATTTCGACCGGGATGCCGTTGGGCAGACCAGCCATGCCAACCGCCGAACGCGCGTGACGGCCTTTGTCGCCGAACACCTCGACCATGAGATCGGAGCATCCGTTGGCCACGGCGGGTTGTCCCTTGAAGTCCGGGGCGCTGTTGACCATGGACAGCAGCTTGACGACCTGCTTGACTCGGTCGAGGTCGCCGAGCTCGCCCTTGATCCGGGCCAGGATGTTGATGCCCACGAGCCTGGCCGCCTCGTATCCCTCTTCCGCCGTCATGTCGTCGCCGACTTTGCCGATGGGCGTCGTGCCGTCGGCGCGGGCTGTGGGTCCGAGGCCTGACAGGTACAGCAGGTTGCCTGTGCGGACCGCCGGCACGTAATTGGCGACCGGCGACGGCGTCGAGGGCAGTTCGATCCCCATACTGGCCAGCTTGTCGTCGATTTCAGACATTCAACACCTCTCGATTCGAGCGTCGGCCGCATGGCGCGGCCCGTTGCATTCTAGTGCATCGACCGGCATTATCACACCGCACGAGACCCTGGTATGATGTCGCCACCCTCGCGAGAACGATGACCATCGGAGGTTCACAATGGCGGAGCGAGACGCATCGATTCGGCTCACGGGCATCAACCATCTCACCTACACCGTAAAGGATAAGGATCGCGCACTGCGGTTCTGGGTGGACGTGCTGGGAGTCAAGCAGATACCCAGCCAGGTCGAAGCCAAGCACCTGTATTGGCTGCAGCTCCCCAGCGGCGCGATGGTTCACCTCGTCGAGCACAAAGACGCCCCGTCAATGCCGTCGCATCACGGCGCCTTCGAGGTGGACGACATCGACGCGGCGTTCGCCCACATTCGCGGGAGAGGCGTCGAAACCTCCGAGATCGCCACGCGCGGAGACGGCCAACGGGAGTTCAAATTCGACGACACAGAGGGCAACCGCATCGAGATATGCACCAAGTCCGGCTTCGGCATTCTGGTGTGAGGCGACCGACGTTGACGAAGTCCGAACGTCTGGCTGGTATACAATACCCTCCGTAATGTTGATTGATTGGGGCACGATCCCGTGGCAGCGGTAACGATATACACGGACGGCGCATGCACCGGCAACCCCGGACCCGGCGGGTACGGGACGTACATGATTTTTGGCGGTCACGAGAAAGACCTCAGCGGCGGCTTTCGGCGCACGACCAACAACCGCATGGAGCTGATGGCGGTGATCGAAGGGCTGAAAGCGCTCAAAGATCGCTGCGACGTGACGCTTTTCAGCGACTCGAAGTACGTCGTCGACGCGATCAACCAGGGTCGGGCCAAGCGCTGGAAGTCCAGGGGTTGGAAACGGGGCAAGAACGAGAAGGCCCTCAACCCAGACCTTTGGGACGAGCTGCTGACCCAACTCAACCGGCACGACGTCGAGACCAAGTGGGTCCGGGGCCACGCGGGCAACGAGGGCAACGAGCGAGCCGACAGGTTGGCGGTCGCCGCTGCGCATGGCGAAGATCTGGCGGTTGACACAGGCTACGAGGGCGGCGCGCTCGCTCCCGGAAGTCGAATGCTCTGACAACCGGCGGAGTTCAGGAATCGCGTCGCGACAGCAATGGAGCAAGGATAGACCGCCATGGCAGACGCCAACAACGAGAACAGTCCCGTACTGACCCACGTCGACGAGAGCGGCAAGGCTCAGATGGTGGACGTCGGGCAGAAGCCGGACACCGACCGCGAAGCCATCGCGCGCGGCTCGGTCACGATGCAGCCCGCGACGTTGGCCCTCATCGAGTCCAACGGGTTCAAGAAGGGCGATGTGCTGGGCGTGGCCCGTATCGCCGGGATCATGGGCGTCAAGCGCACCTCCGATCTCATCCCCCTCTGCCATCCGCTGCCGCTGACCAGCGTGGCCGTCGAGTTCGAGCTGGACACGAGTCGAAGTTCGGTCGACATCACCGCCACGGCTCGCACCACCGCGAAGACAGGGGTCGAGATGGAGGCCATGACCGCCGTCAGCATCGCGGCCCTGACCATCTACGACATGTGCAAGGCCGTGGACCGCGGCATGCGGATCGAGGCCGTCCGCCTGGTGCGCAAGTCGGGCGGCAGGAGCGGGTTAATCGAGCTCGAATAGGGGTCGACGGGACAAGCTCCCAAACTATCTTCCTGGACGACGAACGATGCGATCGATTGAGTCCATATGCGCGACTGCCGGCGAGGACGTGCCGTCCGACACACGACCGCTGGCCGCGCCCATCTACCAGAACTCCGTCTTCGAGGTCGACAGCCTCGAACAGATCGACGCCATCTACCGCGGCGGCGCCGACGGGTATCTGTACTCCAGGGAATCCAACCCCAACGTAACGATCCTCGAGGACGTGATGGCGCAGCTCGAAGGCGGCGACGACGCGGTGGCGTTCTCGTCCGGCATGGCGGCGATTGGCGGCACGCTGCTGTCGTTGGTCAAGGCGGGAGACCGCATCGTGGCTGGCTCGGTAATGTACGGCGGCACGAACGTGCTGCTTCGACAGCACCTCAGCAAACTCGGCGTCGAAACCGAATTCGTCGACTTCTGCGACCTGGCGGCCGTCGAACGCGCGTTTGACGACCAACCCGAACTCGCCCTAATTGAGTCTATAACGAACCCGCTGCTCCGGATGCCCGATATCAAGGCGATCAGCAAAATCGCCGAGATGCCCAGCGTCAGGATCGTCGTGGACAACACGTTGGCCACTCCGTTGCTCATGAGACCGTTGCGCCTCGGCGCGGACGTGGTGCTGCACAGCACGACGAAGAGCCTCGGCGGCCACTCTGACGTGACAGGCGGCGTCGCAGTCGCGAATTTCGATTTCACCTTGGGCATACATCAGTCGGCGCGAATCTGGGGCTCGGTCCCGGACCCGTTCGCCGCCTGGCTCACCGTGCGGGGGATTCGGACGCTTCCGCTGCGGGTGGAACGGGCTTGTGAGAACGCCATGGCCGTTGCCGGGTTTCTTTCCGCCCGACCCGAGGTCAGCCAGGCGTACTACCCGGGACTGCCCGACCATCCTCAATATAAGCTGGCTCGCAAGACCCTCGGAGGACGGTTCGGCTGGATGATCTCGTTCGATCTGGCCGGAGGACTGCAAGCAGCTTCGTCCTTCGTCAAAGCCCTTGAAATGATCAAGCTGGCCCCGAGCCTCGGCGAGACGAGAACGACGATATCGCACCCGGCGAAAACGTCCCACCGTTCGCTGTCGCCGGACGAACGGGCCGAGCTCGGAATCGGCGACGGCCTCATACGAATGTCGTGCGGCATCGAGTCGGCAGCCGACATCGTGGCCGACATCGAACAGGCGCTGAGCAAAACATGACAGGTCAGGTCCGATCTGGAGATTCCGTCGCCCTCAAAGTGCAATGCGCTGACCCAGTGCGCCGAAATACGGAATCGATTGCTGCCCCGCGGAGACATCATCCCGAGAAACACGGAAACAATGCCGGGATTTAGCCTCGACATCCTAAAACCCCTAATCGGTCAGCGGCAGAGCCACGAGCCGCCGGGACTGATCGTCGTCGGCTTGGGCAACCCCGGTCCCGAGTACCGGAACACACGGCACAACGCCGGGTTCTGGTGCATCGATCTGTTAGCCCGCCGTCACGGCATCAAGATGGCGCGCGGCCATCGCACGACGCGTCTGGGAGACGGCGAGATCGAGGGCCAACGGGTCGTGCTGTCCAAGCCCCGCACATTCGTCAACCGGTCGGGGCAGGCGGCGAACTACCTGCTCGCCAGGTACCGCGTAAAGCGAGACCGTCTGCTGATCGTCTACGACGACACAGCGCTCCCGCCAGGAAAGATCAGGCTCCGGCCTGAAGGCAGCGCGGGCGGACACAACGGCATTAAGTCGATCATCTCGGCGCTGGGTACTCAGGAGTTCGCCCGTCTGCGAATCGGCGTCGGTCGACCCGAGTCGAACGCGGACCGGATCGACCACGTCCTGGGCGAGCTCCCGCCCGAAGACAAGCGCCAGGTCGACGACGCTGTCCACCGCGCCGCTGACGCCATCGCAACGGTGCTGACCGACGGCGTCACCGAGGCGATGAACCGGCATAACTAGCGCCGTACGGGGTCCGAATCGACGCGAATCCGAACCTGCAAACGACCAGGTTTATTCGTACCGAGACCTGCCGGTGTGGGCGATCGATAGAGCCAAGGAAATGCAAACGGCGACGGCGAGCACCGCGATTGGTCTCCAAAATGCGTTCTCGCCTTCTGCGGCGTATCCAAATGTGCCTATGACGGAAACAACGAAGACACCGCCATCAAGCACACCGCGAACCAAGCGCATGGCCAGATAAGTGCAGACGATCGTGCTGAGTGCAATCCAGATCCATGAGAACCAAGGGGCGGTCCATCCGATCGTCGGAACGCTGATGAGGGCGAAACCTGACCAGCCGCGCGGGAACAGATCGAAGCATAAGTGGACGGCGATGCCCACAACCAAGCCCAACACTAGCCAGCGAATCGGAAGCGACCTGACCAGCGAAGCAAACCCGAACGCGACCTAGGGCAGCACGAGTCCGTGCGTGACTATCGATCGATGAAGGAGCAGACTGGTTTCTTGGTCTAAATCAGGGAACTCTTTACCGATTGCGATTCCGACCAACAACGCAACAATTCCAATG
>CAZPQQ010000097.1:0-11004 GCA_964588665.1 uncultured Dehalococcoidia bacterium
CCTGGGGACATTCTATCCCCCTGTCAGGAGCTCGCTTTACCTAATGTGAGTCTCTGTTAATTTCAGGCCCAAATGTGTCCCACTTTCGCTGACGGTCTACACTCCGGTGGCCTCTGCGCCCAGGAGTCCGATGCCCCAGCCGTACTGGAAGACCATGACCACCACTCCGTAGGCTGCACCGACCGAGAGCAGGTTCAACAGGATGGCTTTGAGCGGAATCACTATCGAGCGGAATATCACGAGCAGCAGCAGGAAGGCCAGCCCGAGCACGAAGGCGAAGACGTACACGGCTGCGCTTGCCATATGGTCGTTGAAGTCCATGTTGCCCGCTGTCGCACCAGTCACGTACACGTTGGCGCTCGTGCCGGAGAAGGCCGCGGGGACCACGTCGTCGCGAAGGTGGTTGACTGCATCTTCGGAAACCGCGTCATCGACGTTGCCGGCAAGGGCGAGCTGCACATACAAGAGGTCGCCTGCTTCGTTGATCCGCGTTTCAAACGGGCCGAAGAAAGCTTCGTCCTGTTCCATGGTCGCTAGGAGCGTCGCAACTGCGGCTTGCACTCCGGTCGAATTTACGTCGTTCGCATCCACGACCACATAGGCCGGAGAAGTCAGCCCGGAGGTGAAGTGCTCCTCCAGGAGCAACAAGGCGTGTTTGCCCTCGACCGCGTCCGAAAGTGAATCGGCGCCGGCGTTGGTGTTTAGGTTGATCGTCGTGACTGGGATCGCCGCCGCGACGAGTGCCGTGACCGTTATCGTGGCCATGATCGCCGGCCGAGCCAGGACCTTGTCCGTAATGGCGCCCCAGATGCCGCCGGCGCCGGATTCGTCGCTCTCACGTCCGATGATCGGGACGCGCAGACGGTTGATATTGTCGCCCAGGGCGCCGAGCAGCGCTGGGAGCAGCGTGAGCGAAGCTACGATTGCGACTGCCACGACTACGATCGCGCCGACCGAAAGGCCGATGAAGATCGGATTCGTGGTCATGAAAAGGCCGAACATCGACAGCAGTACGGTGATGCCCGCGTAGAGGACCGCCCTGCCGGTGGTGTTGCTGGCGACCGCTATGGCCTCGTACCTGGGGCGCCCGGCTTTGCGCTCGCTCCGGAACCGGCTGATGATGAACAGTGAGTAGTCGATGCCCACGGCCAAACCCATCAACGAGACCATCATGGTGTAGAACTCGACCAACGGATAGACCTGGCTGACGACGGCCGCCAACGCTGTGGCTGTGATGATGGCGCCGACGGAAATGAACAGAGGAATGAACGCTGCCACGACCGTGCGGAAGGCGATCAGCAAGATGAACATGCCCAAAACCAGCGTGACCAGCGTTACGCGAAGAAGGTCGCTCTCGGCGACCTCGTCCGACTGCTTGAGGATCGACGTCAGCCCGGCCATCGTGACCTCGAGCCCTTGGTTCTCCGCACTTGCCGCGGCCTCGTGAACCGTGTCCAAAATCGCGTCGATCTTCTCTTCTGCGTCGTCGGGCTCACCCGCGATAACGACCTGGGCGACGGAAACGCCGCGGTCGTCCGCGACCATCTCGTCTGAATTGGTGTCGTAGTAGGTGACGACGGCGTCCACTTCGGGGAGAGCTCGGAGCTCGGCCGCCAGCGACTGGACGACGGCTTCGTAGGCCTGTGAATCTACATCCAGCGTTTCGTGGTTGAAGACTAGTTGTTCGGTGGCCTGTGACTTGGCGTTGAACCGTTCGTCGATCAGCTCGCCAGCAATGCCGGAGTCACCTTCGCCGCCGTCGCCCTCGTACATTTTCGTCTCGAGCTGGCCGGGGAACGTCATCGACATGGCGATGACCAAGACCGCTGCGGAAATCACCCACCAACGTCGCCTGGCGCTCCAGTTGGCTATCTTTCCCGTGAAGGTCATATGTTCGATGTGTCCACTGGAGGCTCGACTGCCGCCCGTTTGGCCTCGTTCTTGCTTTTCCGGAATCTCAGTGCGCCTAGCATCTTGTCGCCCCCAACATGATTTGATGTGCTGATTCGAATTATGGCCTCGCGGCGCCTTGTCCACATCCGCAGGAGGGGCGATTTCGCGCTCGGACAAGATGGCGGTTGCCTTATCGTCCTCCGAGGCGATGCAACGCTAGGCCAGAAGTACGAGGCCGCTAGCCCGATCGGGCGCCAGCCGCTGGGACGGTCAGCAACGAGGCCGCAATAGCGACGTGGGGGGTGATGGACGGCTTCGTTGTCGTCTATCCGATTTCGCTACCATGAAGATACTTAAATAGCGTGCTAACCGATGTTCGGTGTGATATATATATTGAGTGGTCGCGCGACATTCGTCGCATTCGAGACAGATGGCCGCCGGCAGCATCCGCCTGTTTCGCATCCACATGAAGTGCAGCATCAACTTCAAGGCGAGTGCATTGAATCAGAGCCACATACTGACGCAGCTTGAGGAGATCGCCAGCCTTCCGGACAGGGAGATCGATCTGGCTCGAACGGCGTTGCTGATAGCAGCGGCTGACTACCCCGAAATGAACATCGAGCGCGAGCTGTTCACGTTGCAACGCATTTCCGGCGACGTATCCAGCGCCCTGCTCGAAAACGACGACCCGTTGTTCTGCATGAACGTCCTCAGCGAGCACCTGTTTGACGATCTGAAATTCAAAGGCGCCACGCAGGACTATCACGACCCTCGCAACGGCCATCTGAACAAGGTTCTGTCGCGAAAAAGAGGCAATCCGATCACGCTTGCGCTGTTGTACGTCGAGGTTGGGCGGCGCCTGAACATACCGTTGGCCGGAGTCGCGTTGCCCGGCCACTTCCTCGTTCGGCACCACGAGGTTTCCGACTACTTCGTAGACCCGTTCTACCGCGGAATCCTGCTTTCGGTGGACGAATGCCGCGACAGGATGAAGCGCAGAGTCCGCGGTCGCCTAAATTGGGACGACAAATACCTCGACACAATCGGCAAACGGAAATTCATCTCGCGTTTGCTCCGCAGCCTCAAGTCCTCATACCTCAGACGAAAGGACCACGACCGGGCGCTGATGATGATCGACTTCTCGCTCGTCTTGGACCCACTCTCCGCTCCCGACCATCGCGACCGGGGCATCATCAACTACAGGCTTGGGAACACGATCCAGGCGCTCGACGATCTGTTGTACTACCTGGGCAACGCCGCTCCAGGCTCAGATACGGACGGCGTCAACCAACTCGTAACCCACATCCGCGGCCGCATGACAGACTGAGTCTGGCGGCTCGCCCGGATTGGCCCTAAAGGGCCAGATCACCTGCCACGGCGGGTTAGGCATTCGGGCCGAGCCCCCGGCGCGCGCCCCGAGCCGGCATCCGGACGGCGCGTCTGAAATTGACCGCTTCTCGACCTGGTGGTAACCTCCCCTGCACCCGTGGCGATCGCTGACGTCGCGATCTCGCATCCGTTCAGTCGAGAGAGGTGGCCATGACCGTCCTGACGGGACTGAGAGTCCTCGATTTAACCGAGTACATCGCCGGTCCTTACGGCGGCATGCTCTTGGGGGACATGGGCGCCGACGTGATCAAGGTCGAGCCGCCTGGCGGAGATCGATGGAGGCAAGGTCCGCTCTACGCACCCCACGAGACTCGGAACAACCTCTCGATGAATCGGAGCAAACGAGGCATCGCCATCGATTTGGCCACCGCCGAAGGGCGAGAGATCATCCATGAGATGGTTCACGGGTCGGACGTGGTGATGCACAACTTTAGACCCGGGGTCGCCGAACGGCTCGGCATCGACTACGAGACGTTGGCGGCGCTGAACCCGGCGCTGGTCTACTGCCACAACACCGCGTTTGGCCCTCACGGTCCGTTGGCGGGCAAGGGGGGCTACGACATACTGTCGATGGCGGCCACCGGGTACCTCACCGGACCGGCTGGCCGCGTCGAGCAAGGCAAGTTGATCGCCGCGACGGGCATCCCGGTAGCCGACATCGCCTCCAGCATCTTCCAAGCCCTGGCCATATGCGCCGCCCTCTGGAATCGGGAACGCACCGGCCAAGGGCAGAAGATCGACACGTCGTTGCTCGGCGCGGGCCTCTCAGTCCAGGCCAGCAGGATGTTCTCCGTCGAGGAAACAGACCGGCCCGTCCGCGAGAAGTTCTTGGCAAAACTCGGAGACGAATCCAACGCTTCGATGTCACTGTCGGACATGGTGGAAATGCGTCAGCCGGACGCGCAGCTCACGCATGGAAACTTCTACTTCCGCGTATACGAGACCATCGACCGCCCCATCGCCGTCGCATGTCTGAACGACAGGCTCCGCAGCCGCTGCACAGAGGTCATCGGGATAAGCGACCCTCGGCTTGACGACCCCGACTTCGACCCCGAAGCTGCGGGCGCCGTCGACGTGCTGAAACGCATCGGCGCCGAGGCGGAAGACATCATGCGGACGATGACGTTCGCCGAATGGACGGCCCTATTCGACGCCTCCGACGTTCCGTGTGGACCCGTCAAGTTTATCGAAGAGCTGTTCGACGATCCCCAGGTTCTGGCCAACGATTTAGTGGTGGAGGTCGAGCACTCCGCCGTCGGGGCCCTCAAGATGGCCGGGGCGCCCTTCGAATTTCACGGGACGCCGCTGAACATCACCCGCGCGTCGCCCGGCATCGGCGAGCACGCCGACGAACTCCTGACGGAGCTGGAGTACTCGGACGAGAAGATTCAGTCCCTCCGTGCGCGAAAGATCATCGTCTGACAACGTCGTCGCCGGACGGTTTCCTTCCTTATACAATGTAATTGCATCCGCGGCTCGGTCAGTCTGACCCGACAATGGAAACCACGAATAGGAGCAATACCCCATGCCCAGAGCCAACGTAAACGGCGTCGATACGAGCTACGAGGTCGTCGGCAGCGGCGCGAGTGTCGTCTTGTACATCCACGGCGGATTCGGCGGCGCCTCGACCACGCTCGTGTCCCGCGAGCGCGCCGTCGGCAAGATCTTTCCGCGCGCTAAGGTGACGACCGTTACGTACGATCGGCGATCAGCGGGGCAGTCGGAGTACGTTCTGACGCCTTACCAGTTGCCCGATCTAGCCGCCGACGCGAGGGCGTTGCTGAACCAACTAGGCGTCGATCGCTCGGTCGTCATCGGCGATTCGATGGGCGGCATGGTCGCGTTGGAGTACGCGTTGGCCTACCCCGAACATGTGACCGCGCTCGGCCTGGTGGAGACCGGCGCCGGCCTGATGGCCGAGACGCCGTGGGGCACGCAAATGCGAGAGATCGTCGAGCAGGCAGAAGCCCTGGGCGACCAGGCTTTCTTCGAGTCACAAGCGAACGAGTGGCGGAGCCCCGGCTCGATGTCCAACGACATGGGACCCGAGACACCGGAGGCGCAGGAGAGTCTTGCGCAAGGCCACCAAGCCTACCTGGACGCGTTGCCGGAGGTGTCGGACGCAGACCTCTTCACATACACGATGGGGATGATCAGGAACTTCGCGGCGTTCGTCGGCTACGATTACGGGCCCCGACTATCGGAGCTCCGGATGCCGGTCTTCGTCATCCACGGGACCGTCGACGTCACCGTGCCCTTCGAGTACGGCCAAGCGCTGCATCGGGGCATTTCGCACTCAGAGCTCGCCGTCATAGAAGGCGCACGCCACATGCTGCTCGACTACCTGGAAGCCGCCGCCGCGCTCCGGGACTGGGTGTTGCGCACGGTGGAGCAAACCGCCGCCGCGGGCTGATTCGCCGGCGCTTGCCGCTACAGAGGTAGGTCGGGAAGCGCGAGGCGCCAGGCATCCACCTCGGCCGCGATGAATTGGAAGCCGGCCTGGTTCGCGAAGAACTGGTCCACCTCGCTGTCGCCGACGTGGAAGTACTTCTCGGCTTTGAATCGAGCCATAACGTCGCTGAGGTTCTGTTTCAGCACGATGAAGTCGACTTTGATCGAGTGCTCGTCCCAGATGCGGTTCTGAGAGCTGATTGGACGGTCCGAGCAACTGCCGACCACGTACCCGAGTTGTTGGGCTGTTCGCACCACGTCCATGCCGATTACTCCGGGTGGGTCGCCTGCCTCCAGGGTCCCGTCTATATCGAAACTGATCAGGTCCGGCAAAGTGAATGCTCCTAATAAGGTGTGGACACATCGCGGCACGGCGGCCCGCGAGACGTCACGGGCTATGTTAACGCAAAATAAGCGCGATTCACAGACTGGAAGCGAGCCGCGAGCTCGGCCCCAATCGACCAGAGCGCCAACGACGGCGGTGGTCTCGGCGTTTACGCGGAACCTGGCAACCGCAAGGGCTTGGTCATCGCGAGCTTGGCCCTGAAGGGCCAGAGCACCAAGGACGGTGGCGGTCTCGGCGTTTTCGCCGAACCTGGCAGCCTGAGGGGCTTGGCCATCGCGAGCTTGGCCCTGAAGGGCCAGAGCACCAAGGACGGTGGTGGTCTCGGCGTTTACGCCGAACCGAGCGACCAAAGGCTTGGCCTTAAAAGGCCAGAGCACCGCAAATACTGGTGGTCTCGGCGTTTACGCCGAACCTGGCAACTGCCCTCGGCGAGAACACCGAGCAGATTCTGATCGATCTACTGGGTTACACATGGGACGACATCGCCGCCATGCGAGACGAGGGAGCGATCCTATGATCGGGTGTCACAGTCGTACGCAGACGAGAGCCGGGTGAGACCCGATGAGCCTGCGACGACAAGCGTCGCGGTCGCATGACGAAGCTCGTCGAGCCCCTCACGACCCCGAGCAGGTGTCACCCGCCGTACAGCGGCCGGCGGATCGGCCGCCTCGCCTGGATTTCGCCCCGTGAAGCGCTGGGTGTGATCACCGGCAGGATTGTCGACACTGCCGAGATCTGTTGACAGGCACTGCGAAAAGTCCCTGGGTGCAGACCTGTAGTGCCATCCTGCCCCTGCCCGACACACAATTGTGTGGATGCCCGATGTTTCAGCGCCAATCGTGCCCGTATCGTTGTACGTAACCAGCATAGGGCTACGAGCGACTCCCAGCGGCAATGGCGCTTAGCACATCAATTGGCGCCCGGCCATCCGCCCACCAAAACCCCGCATTCCACCAAAGGTCAACAACGCAGTGGCAACACCCCCCAAACATATCGAGCACGCTAACTGCTGTCCAGTCATGCCGAAGCTATCGCAGACGAGGCCTGGCCTGTACGTGCAAGGACCGATCGACAGTCGCATCGACCCCATGTTGGGGTCGGCGAACGGTCGATTGGCGCCAGCGGCGCCCACCGCGCCCCACCGGAGTTGATGATGAACCTGCTACGGGAATATCGCGTGTTGGCACGACAAGAACGCGGCGTCACCGGACTCGAGACTGCGATCATCATGACCGCGTTCGTGGTCGTGGCGTCCGTGTTTGCGTTCACCGCGCTGTCATCGGGCATCTTTGCCGCCGAGCGCGGTAAAGAGACGATACACGCCAGCTTGAAGGGTGCACGAAGCTCGCTCGAGATCAAGGGATCGGTCGTGGCAACTGGAATCGCGAACCAGACCTTGTCCCTGGCGAACGCAGCGTGGACGGGCTCGTCCAACGTGACTTCGACGGCCGACCTCGTCGACAAGAAAGAAGGGACCGCAAGCGCGGACCTGCTGATCGCGTCGGCGTTCACTACTGGACTCGTAGCCTACGAGGACCTTTCGGCGACGGTCGACTTGAGCAGCGCTCGACCTTGGGCAGCGGTGGCGAAAGGGTTTCCATTCGGCGCCGTGAACTGGACCGCGTAGTTCTCGACCGGCGTCCCTTGCGGGTTGCCTGAGCCTTCGGTTATGTCGCGAAGGGCGTTCCAATACGGCCCGGTGGTGTGCCCCCATGACGCGCCGTCGTCGTTGAACCCGTGGACGTAGATCAGTGGGAGTTGTTCGCGCCCATCTGGCGGGACGAGCGTCTCCTCCATCACGGCGATCGGCGAACCGCCATGGAGCAAGGCGAGCCCCATCACCGCTGCGATTATGATGTGCCGTCTAGTCCGCATGCGCGCGTGACCTCTTCCATCCAACTCAGTAAATCTGCACGTTTGGCTGCCAAACGTGCAGATTTACAGCGGGAAACATGTTAGCACACCGGTTGCGGTCGCGCACATACTTGGACTATCCGGTGGCTATCCCGCTTCTGGGATTGAGGCGCTGCTCTTGGTGAGGCGCCGCGTATCGAAAAGCCCCGGAAACCGGTCCGCTAGCCGATAGCCCCCGCGGCCTTCATCGCGTCTACCTCGGCAGCGCTGTTCCCCAACAGGTCTGAATACACGTGGGAGTTGTGCTGGCCCAGACCTGGGATGCCGCTCTCGATCGATCCCGGCGTGCGGGACAGATTCACGGTGATGCCCGTGTGCTCTATGGCGCCCCATCCGTTGTGTTCGACCGGCGCGATGAATCCCCTGGAGCGCATATGCATGTCGTGGAAGAGCTGCTCGCCCGACTGGACCACGCCCGCGGGCACGCCGGCGTCCTGCAGACGCCACATCACCTGGTACGGCGTGATTTGCGCGGTCCACTGACCAATGATCTCGTCGAGCTCCTCCTGATGGTCGAGCCTCGCCTCCATCGTCGCGAATCTCGGGTCGGTCGCAAGTTCGTCCGCCCCGATCGTTTGGCACAAAGCTTGCCAATGCTCCTCGGTCAGGCACGTGATCGCGCACCACTGGTCGTCGCCTCTGCATGGGTAGCATCCGTGCGGGGCGAAGTTGGGCGAGCGGTTGCCGGTTGCCTCAGCAGACCTGCCGTTCACCAGGTAATCGAGCTGCGTCACACCCATAGTGGCGGCCAGAGTCTCGGACTGAGGCACCTCGATGTACTGTCCCTGGCCGGACTGGGCGCGATGCTCGAGCGCCGACATGATCGCGAACGCGGTCGTGCCCGCCGACACGAAATCCGAGTAGTGGACGTTGGGCCTGGTGTCCAGCGGCGAGTCGGGAAAGCCCCAGAGCAGCGACAACCCTGCGTATGCCATCAAACTTTGGCCATAAGCGACGAAGCTCGAGTACGGACCGGTGGCCCCGTAGCCCGGCATGCTGACCTGCACGATGTCCGGCTTGATCTTTCGGAGATCGTCGTATCCTAGTCCCCTGCGATCCAGCACTCCAGCCGCGAAGTTGTCGATGACGACGTCGCTGACCGCCACGAGCTCTCGCACCAATTTGGCGCCGTCCGGCTGTCGGAAGTTTACGGTGATGCCCAGCTTGCTGCGGTTGATGTCGGGGAACATCGGACTGGAGCCGGGAGCGATGCGTCCGCCGTCGAGGTACTCCTCAGTTTCGACTTTCAGGACCTCGGCCCCCAGATCGGCCAGGTATCGTGTGGCGTAGGGCCCAGCCCAAACCCTGGTGAAGTCCAGTATGCGGACCCCTTTCAGCGGCTTTGCTCCGTCTTTGTTTGGTCGAGACAAGCTCCCCGGTTGACGGTTCGCGGTTGCTCGGTCGACCGCCTCAGCCAGCACCTGCTGTGTATGCTCTCCCGCGAGCGGCGCGGCGTGCTTGATCTGCCAGGGAGTGCGAGCAAATCGGTACGGGGCGCCGGGATAGGCGTGCTCGCCGATGCGCGGATGGTTTGCGTTTACGTAGAAGTCTCGGGCGCGGATATGAGGGTCGTTGGCGAAGCCCTCGATTGTGCTCATCGGACTCACCGCCAGGTGGCGCTTCTGGCCCTCGCGCACGAAATCCGCCACGGTGAAGTCCGCTACGAACTCGGCGACGAACTGGTCGATGATGTCGGGATTGGAGCGCCGGAAGGTGTAGTCCTGCCACATCGGATCGCGAAGGGCGTCGATATCCATCCAGTCGATCATCACCTGCCAGTGATGGGGGAAGAATATCGACAAACTGGCGCGCCCGTCGAGGCACTCGTAGTAGTTGTTGGGCGCCAACGTGGACGTCGCGCCCGTCCGACGGATAATCTCGCGGGTCATGGAGTATTGCGGGACCGGGAAGAGCAGGTGGGCGACCACGTCTTGCATGGACACGTCGACATGCTGGCCCAATCCGGTGACATGGCGCTCCCGAAGCGCCGTCAGCGCGCCGTACGCGGCGTGGAGCGAGGCCAACTGCGACGCCTGATCGCACGGTGTCATGCACGGCGGCTTGTTGTCGTCGCCCTGAATGTACATCACACCACCCATCGCTTGGGCCACTAGCTCTGAGCCGGCGAAACCAGAGTACGGGCCCGACTGGCCGAACGGGGTCACGGAGACGACGACGATGGACGGGTTCAAGTTGGTGAGATCGTCGTAGCCCAACCCGAGTCCGTCCAGGCGGCCCGGCGCAAAAGTCTCGATCACCAAGTCGGCCGAGGAGGCCAACCGTCGCAGGGTCTCTCGGCCGGATTCGGCGTCGAGGTCAACTACTGCGCTACGCTTGTTCGAGTTGTAGTTCAGAAAGACCAGTGAGGCTTCGTCGTCGGGGACGTCACCCGCGAACGGCGCCATTCGGCGGACGGGGTCGCCGCCGGGCGGCTCGATCTTGATGACGTCGGCGCCCAGGTCGGCGAACAGCTTGCCGACGTACTGTCCTTCACGTCCGGCCAGGTCCAATACCCGAAGATGGCCGAGGGCATGAACTGGTTCGTCGTTGCGGCTTCCTGAGGACATTCGCGACCCTCCCCTCGTGCAGCGTGAGAGTGTCGCGAGTGTACCAACGGCTGCAACGGGCGTCAACAAGCGGGAGCGCGACTAGACCGTGGGTGTTTTGCTTGGAAGTACCGCGATGAACAGCCCCGTACGCATCTCCAAGTCCAGGAGATCAGCTGAGTCGACGCGGCTTGCCAACGACGCACAGACGGGAAGCGAATAGGCGCCTGCCAGCCTGTTATGCGCCTGGCGGCGGTTCGACCAGCTACGGGTTTTGGTTCAGGGCGTCGACTGGGCGGTGTCTGGGTTCAGGCCCCATTGTGCGGCTTCAGAGGCTGCGGTGTCGCCCGCTGCCGCTGCGGACAAGGGCAGCTTTACCCAAGCCGTGGTGCCCTCGCCTTGCGTGCTGTCGAGGCCAATCTCGCCGCCTTGGTCGGCCAGAATCTTGTGGCATATGAACAAACC
>CAZPQQ010000098.1:0-10999 GCA_964588665.1 uncultured Dehalococcoidia bacterium
TATCAGCTCAAAGTCTCTATTAACAATCTGTCCCATTTGGGCTGACAGCCAACAGACAGGCTCAGAGCCTGCCCTGAGATTTCCGAAGGGGCGAACGGAAGGGTGGGTCCGCCAGTTCGTGGTGAGCCCCGACACATCGGGATCTCTGCCCGGTCGGGACCCGTCGAACCACAGATCCGTTGCAGCACTCGGCGCAATGTATGAAACGAACTGGCGAGTCGGGACGCTAGGGAATTCTCGAATCCCTCCAATTGGCACACGGCTTTGACAGCTTGGAACTCCTCCCTCCGCAGATTATCGCTTCTCCCAACCAGGCCCCGAACACCATTGACGGCGATCCCTCGCACCACCTGACGACGCTTATCAGCAGTGTTGTACAATGCTGCCTGGTCCGGCCCCGAGATTCGCGGTCGCCCTTTCCTGGACCGCCGTCACGTGCGCCGGACGATAGGCCTGACAAGTCAACCCCTGTCTGATATGGTTTCACGCACGCAAAAACGATCGCAACCCGGTTGGCGGGGCTGCCGAGGCCAACGAACTAGCAAGCTATCGAGTTGTCATGACGTCCCAACAGTCCCAGTCACCGATCCCCAACAAGGCGCTCGCGGATATCCGGGTGCTCGACCTGTCCCTCGAGATAGGCGCCTATTGCACGAAGATTCTGGCCGACTTGGGCGCCCGCGTCATTCGCGTGGAGCCGCTGGGAGGAGATTCGCTCCGGCACAAAGGGCCGTACTATCATGGACGGGTAGGCGTCGAGACAAGCCTCCGGCACTTTCAGTACAACACCAGCAAGCAGAGCATCACCCTCGATATCGAGAAGCCGGACGGGGCAGCGTTGCTCCGGCGTCTCGCCGAGCGCAGCGACGTGGTGGTGGAGGGTTATGCGCCCGGACATCTTGCGAGTCTGGGGCTGGGTCACGAAGAGTTCTCGAAGACTAACCCCAGCCTGATCACGGCTTCTATCACACCCTTTGGTCAGCAAGGCCCTTACAGCGGATATTCCGGCACGGACATCGTCGGGACGGCAATGGGCGGACTCATGGCGCTTTGCGGCTTTCCGGAAGATCCGCCCAATCATCCGGCGGGACTGCAGGGCTACCACCTGGCCTCGATCGCGGCGTCCACCGGGATCACGCTGGCAGTGTGCGCCCGCGACATGCACACCGAGGGCAAGGGATCGTACCTGGACATCTCCATGCAAGAAGCTGTCTCGATCTCCACCATTCAAACCGCAAACACCAAGTTCTACACGGACCTCGGGCAGACTCCGAACCGCGCGGGGATGGGCAGTGTAGGCGGCAGTGGACGCTCCATTCACCAGTGTAGAGACGGCCGTTGGGTCAGTTTCGTCGTCCCGCCAGACTTCTGGGACAATTTCATCGTCTGGCTGCTGGAACATGACCTGGCCGAGGAGCTGATGTCTCCCGAGTGGTCCGAGCCCGTCAAACGCATGGAAGACCCGGGTCCGGTCGCCGAGGCGACCGAGAGGCTCGCCGCGCTTTACGACCGCAACGACTTCTTCCATGAAGCTCAGAATCGCCGGTTGCTGGGCATGCCCGTTAACACCGTGGACGACCTCTACGAAGACGAACAGCTAAACAGCAGAGGGTTTTTCGTGGAAGTCGAGCACGGTGACTTGCAAGATACGTTGACCTATCCGGGCGCTCCGATGCTGCTCTCGGAGACCCCTTACGAGATAGCTCACGCGGCTCCGAGCCTTGGCGAGCACAACGAAGAGGTCTTCGCGGGCGAGCTCGGTCTGTCGACGCGGGAGATCGAAGACCTAAGGAGTCGCGGTGTCATCTGACAACCCAACCGTTCCCGGACCGACGTCCAGCAACATGCTTCGAGGCGTCAGGATATTGGACTTTTGCTGGCTCATAGCCGGATCGCTGACGACTCGGATATTCGCCGACTTCGGCGCCGAGGTCATCAAGGTCGAGTCCATGTCCCGGCTCGACAGGATACGCGAAGGCGGACCAAGACGAAAAGACGACGACCACATGGATGCCGCCGGAGTGTTTGCTGACTGCAACTCCAACAAACTTTGCATCACGTTGGACCTGAACTCCGTCGAGGGCATCGAGACTGCAAAGGAGTTGGTGGCCATCTCCGATTTGGTGACCAACAACTTCACCGGCGACCGCATGGACCGATGGGGACTCGGTTATGAGGACATCGTCAAGATCAACCCGTCGGTCATCGCCATGTCCATGCCCGTAATGGGCACGACCGGACCGTGGAAACGATTCGGCGCCTATGGAAACGGGGTAGGCGCGGGAGCGGGATTCAACATGGCGATGGGATTCCCTGAAAGGCCGCCGGTGGGAATCGGCCCGCTCTATCCGGACTTCACCGGTCCGTTTCTGGGCGCCACGGCCCTGTTCTCCGCCATCCACTATCGGAATCGGACCGGTAGGGGACAGTTCATCGACCTGGCTCAGTATCAGGCTAGCGTCAGCCTCCTGGACACCGAGATTCTCGACTATACCGTCAACGGCGCCACGCCGGCCCAAAGCGCGAACCGCAGCCCGCACTCCTGTCCGCACGGAGCATTTCGATGTCAGGGAGAGGACAGGTGGGTCGCGATTGAAGCGACGTCGGATTCTCAATGGCAGGACCTCTGCCGCGCGATGGAGAGACCGGACCTTGCATCGTCCCAAGAACTTCAGACTCTGGCGGGACGCAAATCTCAAGAGGACCTGGTGGAGCGAGAAATGGAATCCTGGACTTCGAAGCGAGACCGATGGGAAGTCATGGAGACCCTTCAAAGCGCCGGAATCGCGGCGGGCGTGGTCCAAAACATACAGGACGCGCTGGAGCACGACCAGCACATGGCCAACGAGCACTTCCAGCCCGTAAAGCACCCGTCAGGATACGAATTCATGGTGCACAGGCTGCCGATTCGGGTCAACGGCCGAGCGACGGAGGCCTCCCACCACCCTTCGATAGGCGAACACAACGCCCGCGTGTACCAAGAGATACTCGGCAACGTGCACGCAGACACCTCGCTGCGGTAGCGCGGGCGACGGCGGCCCACCAAGGTTGAGGACGCCGTCTGGCGTCGGAAAGGCTTATTCCTGGCGGCCTCCGGCGAAGCTGACGCCCTTCAGCAGCTCGGTGCGGTCCTTCCACTCCGGGTCGAGCGCCAGCATGCCCAACTCCATCCCGTCGCGTTCCTTGCGGATGGTGATGCTCTTCAGCCACTGGGCGTCGTCTTGCTCGGGATAGTCTTCCCGGTAGTGGCCGCCGCGGCTTTCGGTGCGCATGGCCACCGTCTTCGAGACCATTTCCGTCACCGTCAGCATGTTCAGAAGCTCCATGGCCTCCATCCGGTCCATCGGTTGTTGGATCGCAAGCTGCGGGACGGTCTCGTCGCGGATTCGGGCCACGGTCTCCAACACCCTGTTGCATGCGGCATCGCTGCGGATTACGTTCAGGTCTTCCCACACCTGCCGGCGGAGCTCCCGTTTCACGTCCCGAGGCCTCACCTGGCCCCGTAGCGTCTCCAGGCTTCTGATTCGTTCCAAGCCCTGCTCGACCACGTCGGCTGGCAGGTCCTCACGAGCATTCCCCGCCGCGAATCGTGCGGCGTCTCTGCCCGCCCTCGTCCCGAACACCTGACCGCTGCCGAGCATGTGGCCTCCCATGCGATCGGCCCCCTGTGGTCCCGACGCGGACTCGCCTCCTCCGGCGTACAGGCCAGGCACGTCGGTGCGGCCGTGCTCGTCGATCCGAGGACCGCCATGGGAGCAGTGACGGGCGGGGACGATCTCCAATGGTCGTTCGGCTGCGTCGATGCCCCGCTTTGCCAGCCAGCCCTCGGCGTAGATGCTTCTGGTGACCACGCTCGGGTCGGTAAGGTCCAGCAGCACGCCGCCGTTGGGTCCGGCGCGGCCAGCCAGCGTCTCCTTCATCATGGCGATGTCCGCGTACTTGCTGACGTTCGCGGTGGTGAACATTGGCTGGTAAGTTCTGGCGGCGAAGACCTGCTCGGAGGTTATGCCGGACGGCAGGTATTCGGGCAAGAACTCGTCACCCTGACCGTTCTTGAGCCGGGCGCCGGGTTGAAACAGCCAGACCGCGCTGGGATGGGTCACGGCGGGCAGGGTGGATATGAAGAACTGGCCGAACTCCATGTTCATCAGCGTGGCGCCGGCCTGGTACGCCATCGCGTGCCCGTCGCCGTTTACGTCGGGCGGGTGGAAGTTGTGGCGATAAAGCCCAGCGTCTCCTCCGGTGCACAGGATCACCGCTCCAGCCTTGAAGACGATCGAATTGCCCTGAAAATCCACGCCCACCGCGCCCACACACTGGCCGTCGTGCGTCAACAGGTCCGTGATCGCGACCTCCTCACGCACGTCCACGTCGGTTTGCTGGATCTGGCGGCCCAGAGCGGCCATAAGCGGCAAGCCGTGATGTCTCAGACGGTCGCCATGAATCCGAACGCCCCACTCCTCGATCTGCTGACGCTGGGGCACAGCTTCCTGAACCATGACGCGAGCCAGCTTCGGGTCGGCCATGCCTTGCCCCACCTGGATGATGACCTGGTAGTCTAGTTCCAGGATCTCCTCCAGGCTGATCGGACCCCACTCATCGGGGTCGATCAGTGGGAAGCCGGTCTTGGGGTCGAAGTAGAAGAACGCTCCTGCCTCGGAAAGTCCGACTCCCGTGGCGCCCGCTCCGTGAACCCCCACCGAGTTGAACCTCCCCTTGACGGCCAGGACGGTCTTGGCGCCAGCCCGTGCCGATTCCAAAGCCGCGCGGGTTCCGGCGCCTCCGCCGCCCACGACCAGGACATCGGTTTCCACGGTGTTCAGGCTTGCTGCCATGTTTCAATCCCTTCCTCTGCGCTCTGGGCGTCCCCGGGCGCTGCTCTCGTGTTGTCGTCGATAGGCGGCGCTTGAGGCCATTCCTAGCCGGCTGCGGGCCAATAGACTGACGAACCCCAGCGCCTTTTTGCGAGTCTGATTGTATCGGATAGTGCCCATCGTGGACGACCGTCAGCCAACCCTTCCATACACCCGATCGGGTTTCACCAGAACCACCACCGCGTCCTGCTGCACCATAGCCTGGTCGTACTCCTCCCAGTCGGGATGATCTTTGTCGCCGCAGGCACGGTACACGTCTCGGAGCAACACCCGAAAATCCTCGGCCGGGGTGTTCCGGTAGTCCAGCAGCTCAGCCTGGCCCTCAACTGCGGAGAAGCGCCGCCAGTCGTTGTCCACGGCCATCACGGTGCATCGCGGGTCGCGACTGAGGTTGCGGGTTTTTGCCGATTTACCGTGGACGATTACGAACGCGGCGTTGCCCTGGTATGCGCCGCAGACCACGATGCTGGTGTGCATGGCGCCGTTGCGTTGATATGTCGTTACCACTCCCCGGTGGTTCTTCTCCATGAATGGTCGGGCTTCTTCGAAATCCATGTCCCCTCCTCGTGCAGCTCGGTCAACAACCGGCTGGGGCCAGGCGGCGCGTCACCGGTCAACCAATCTCAGCATCCGGCGCCGAGTCGTCGTGCGTGCCCCATTGTTGACGTTCTGCGACGATGACGCAAGGTCCGCCCCTTCGGATCGACCTTCGGCGCTTCTTGACAGTCGACTTCGATCCCGCCCCATGGCGCCGCCCTTGCCACACTTGACACATTCCTTGCATTTGTTACGATTGCCGCCAATGGGGTAGGCGCCCCAACGGACCAGTTTCTCAACCCAGCGAAGGAGGCCGCGGTGAGCGAGTTTCACGGTATCTTCAGTCCTGTCTGCACACCTTTCAGCCGGGGAGACCAGAGCATTGAGGAGGACAAGCTAAGGCGCCTCATCGATTTTCAGCTAGAAAACGGGGTGCACGGCATCATCCCCTGCGGAGGCACCGGAGAGTTCCCCGCGCTTAGCTTTGACGAGCGTAAACGGGTGACCGAGATCTGCGTGGAGCAGGTGAACGGGCGCGTGCCGGTCATGGCTCACACGGGGGCTTGCAGCACTCGAGAGGCCATCGAGCTCAGCAAGCACGCCGAAAGCATCGGATGCGGGTCACTGATGATCGTGCCTCCATATTACGAAGTGCCCACCGACGACCAACTCGTGGCGCACTACGCGGCCGTCAGCGACGCGATTCCCCTTCCGATAATGGTCTACAGCATCCCCGCCCACTCCAAGATCAACCTCACTCCGGAGCTTCTCCACCGACTGGCCGAGATTCCGAACGTCACGATGTTGAAGGACTCCACAAGCGACCTTACCCAGTTCCAGAGAATCGTGGCGGAGCTGAGCTACAAGTTGACCATATTCAACGGCTCCGACGTCGGCGCGCTGGCTGGCCTCGTCCACGGGGCCGCGGGTTGCGTCTGGGGCGTGGCCAACGCTACACCAAAGGCGTGCGTGGATCTGTACGAACTGGTGGTCGAGCGAAAAGACTTCGCCGGGGCCCTCGATCTGTGGCAAGACCTGTACGCTCTGAACTACTTCTTCGAGACCGAAGGCTACGCAGCGACGGCGAAGGCCGCAACCCGCATGGCCGGCGTCGACATCGGCGTGCCTCGGGACCCGTTCACGCCGTTGACATCGGAGCAGGAGAGCAGACTCGAGAAGCTGATGGAGGCTCTGGGCGCATTGGCTGAACCTGTAGGCGCCATCGCAGATTAGCGATCGGTTGATCGGGCGCTCTCACGCGAGGGTCGGGACACCTGTGCCGGGCCGGCCGGGGGCGCCCTACAGCCGCGCCAACGCCCCGCCGTCCACGTAGACGGTGTGGCCGGTGACAAAGCCGCAGACATCGGAACAGAGGTAGACCAGGAGGGCCGCCAGGTCACGAGGGTGACCGTAACGCCGGGAAGGGACGAAGCGAGCCAGAAGCTCCTGTTGCTGATCCTCCACGCTTCGATCATCCCCGATGAACCAGCCGGGGCCGATCCCGTTTACTCGGATATCGGTGCGGCTCAGCTCCAGGCCCAAAACTCGGGTGATCTGGGCTATCCCGGCCATGCTGGCACAATAGGCCGCCATGTTCTCGACCCCCCGCTCCCCCAGCGCGGAGCTCACGTTTACGATGCGGCCGCTGCCCTGGCTCGTCATGTGCCCCGCGGCGGCCTGACAGAAGAGGAAGACGCTGCGCAGGTTCTGGGCAAGCACCTGGTCGAACTCCTCGATGGTCGTCTCCAGGAAGGGTTTCGCGGCCACCAACTGGCAGTTGTTCACCAGAATGTCCAGGCGACCAAGAGCCTCCAACGCTTGCTGAAATGCACTGCGAACACTGGTCGGGTCAGTGACGTCGGCAGGGAAGACCGCGGCGTCACTGTCGGTTAGGCTGACAGCCTCACAAACCGCCTTTAGTGCCTCCGGCGGACCGCCGGCAACGGCCACGCGCGCGCCCGCCTCGGCCAACGCCGCCGCCAAGAAGGGCGTGGCGAAGTGCCCGCTGGTGGTGATGAGCGCGGTCTTTCCGTGTAGGTCCCACTGCGGCGGAATTGGCATCACACGCCTCCAGTGCCTTGTGGGCCCCATGGCGCCACTGGCGCGTAACCCGTGGGGGCGACGCCGCCGGCCAGAACACCGCCGTCGATCGGGAAGATCTCCCCATTCATATACTCCGACGCGTCGGAAGCCAGGAAAACGACCGCTGGTCCGATCTCCTCGGGGTGTCCGAAGCGTCCCACCGGCACGTGTTCGTTCCGGGGCATCGCCTCCCTTAGCGAAGCCGTGGCCTCGGTTGTGAAGGCGCCTGGCGCGAGGGTGACGCACGTGACGCCTTCGCGGGAGAGGCTGATGGCCAGCGTGCGAGTGAGCTGCACCATGCCGCCTTTGGCCACGGCGTACACGTATTCGCCCCGCACGCCGCGCAGCCCGAAGTGGGACGCGACATTGATGATCCGTCCGCGCCCCTGTTGGATCATCGGCTGGGCCACCGCCCGAGAGCAGTAGAATGCGCCGGTGAGGTTGGCGTCCAAGCCTGCATGCCACTCAGCGTCGGAGACCTCCCAGATGGGCTTGAGAGGCTCATTGGGCTGCCCGGCGTTGTTCACCAGAACGTCCACGCACCCCAGAGATTCGATCACCGATTCCACCAGGCGATTGACCTGGCTGGAGTCGGTGATATCGGTGGGGATGGTCAGGGCGCGGCGTCCCAGAACCTCGACCTCCGCCGCCACGGCCTCCAGCGGACCTGGGCGACGGGCCGCCAGCGCTAGGTCCGCTCCGGCGGCGGCCAGATGCAGCGCCATCTCGCGGCCGAGTCCCGTGCCTCCGCCTGTGACGACGACTACCTTGCCCTCCAGGCTTAATGCTTCAAGCATCTCTCTCCTCGAACTGCTAACTTTGTCTGGCGGCGACCAAATCTCGAAGTAGAAACTTTTGGACCTTCCCCGAGGGCGTCTTGGGGAGATCGTCGAAGACCTCCAACCGCTCCGGCCAGTACTGCTTGGCGGTCTGGCTCTGGTCGAACCAAGTCTGGACTTCTTCGAAGGTGAGTCGTTCGTCGCCGATTAACGTCACACAGGCGCACGCTCGCTCCCCCATCCGCGGGTCCGGCGTGCCCACCACCGCCACTTCCTTCACTTTCGGATGTCGGAAGAGGATCTCCTCCACCTCCACGACTGGGACGTTTTCTCCGCCGCGGATGACGATGTCCTTCGTCCGCCCGCTGATGCGGATGTAACCCTGCTCGTCCATGCGCGCCAGGTCTCCGGTGTCGAACCACCCTTGGTCATCGTAGGCCGCCTCCCAGAGATCGGCCCGCTTGTAGTAGCCCACGAACTGTCCGGGACCGCGCGCCACCAAGGCCCCTTCGGCGCCGGCGGGCAGAGGTTCCCGACTGACAGGATCCAGGATGCGAACCTCCATGCCGGGCACCGGGCCGCCGTCGCTCTCCGCCGCCCTGGAAGGTGGGTCGGTCGGACGGACAAAGGTGACGGCGCCGTCCTCGGTCATGCCCCAGGCAGATATCACCCGACAGGGAAGACGCCGGTGCGCCTCCTCCACCAGGGCGTTGGGTATGGTGGCCCCGGCGCAGACGAAATACCGCAGAGTGGACACGTCGTACCGGTCCAAGCCATCGGCGCGGGTGAGGTCCATCAGGAAGGGGGTAGCGCCCATCGTCCAGGTCACACCCTCTTCGGCGATGAGGCGCACCGCCGTCTCGGGCTCCCACATGTCCATGAGGACGGTCTTGCTTCCCAGCGCCAACGGCATGTTGATGCCGAACGCGAAGCCGGTGTAATGGCCGAGAGGCGAGCCCATGAGGATCTTGTCGTCCTGGTTGAGTCTCAGCACCGACGCTGGACTGCGGCTGTGGTACAAGATGGTGGCCTGGCTGTGCATCACACCCTTTGGCTCTCCGGTTGTGCCCGAGGTGAAGCAGATCGCACTCACGTCGTTAACGGGATCGGGACGCAGCTTGCGCAACTCCTCCGTCGAACGCCCCACCTCCCTGCGTTCGAGCAGGACATCCCTCTCGAATGAAAGCATGCCTTCTGGTACAGGGTCTCCCACAACGATCACCGCCCGGAGCGACGGCAGATTAGGGGACAGCTCCTCCATCATGGCCCCGTAGTCGAAACTCCGGAACTTCGGGGGGATCACCATGACCCGCGCCTCCGTCCGGTCCAACATATGCCTGATCTGCAGGTGACGCATGATGGGAGTGATCGGGACGATGACGGCGCCGATGCGCGCGCAGGCCAGGTAAATGAGCGTAAAGTGCCACCAGTTGGGGAGCTGGACCGCAACACGGTCTCCGGGTCCCACCCCCAGATCGATCAGCGCCCAAGCAGCACGATCCACCAGGCGGTGGAGTTGGCGGTAGCTCTGGGTCGTTGTCTGGTCAGTCTCGTAGAAGTGGGAGACAAGCGCCGCCTGATCGGGCTTCTCGTCGGCCCAGCGGTCCAGATAGTCGGTGACCACCGTGTCGGTCCACCAACCCTCGCGCTGGTAGCGTTCCACCAGTTCCGGCGGCGTTTGCAGCATCCCTTCTCCTTCGATCACGGTGAGCTTCGGTAAGCAGAGCGTGGGTTACGTGGCGATGGCGTCGCCAGCGGCGGATGCTACCCATGCCTGACGAGTTCAGCGGCCGTCGGATGGTGACGGGAACCCTGCCAACCATGTTGATCACGCTACGGGAATTCGAACACTCCGAATGTCCACTGTCGCGTGGTGTTAGGTCGGGATCTGTTCGTAGGAAAAAGCAGGAATCTCTGCGCGCTCGCTCGCATGCTCAATTGTGATCGCGCAGATGTCGCCTTCTCGGTCCAGGTCGAGAAGGATGTTTTCGTCGAGGTCTCGGGTCTCAGCCACATCGACACCGCGAAACTCAATATGGAGCGTATCCGTGTCCTGGAAATACTTGATCTTCATGGCGTGAACGACCGGTCAAAGAACGCGTTGTGCACTGTCTCACCATCCGGTAACAGTATAACTCTCAAGTACCTTCCGCCCATCTCCGGGACTGGGGCCCAACGCCGAATCCGACCGTCGCGCTGAATCACCTCTTCTACAGGATGGTCGATCACCCGCTGAACCCACTCCAGTTGGATCATCGCTCGATCTGGCCGCTGACGTATCGCCTCAAAATACCGTGTGAATTTCACAAGGTCAACTCTACCACAGGCTGCTCGGCGGTGAGAGGCCTCGAGCTGACGGTCGGAATCACGTGGTGCTAAGCGGCTTGCAAGACCACGTGATTTGTTGCCCTACTTACCATCGGCAGGATTCGCTACACCGAACAGGACGCCCCCAGCAGTCGCCTGCATTGTCTCGTTCGCCAAGCGATACTGACTTATGCCAAAGGGCTTTAGAAATTCATCCAGCAGAATCTCTCCTGGATGAATCGGCGATAACCTACTGTTGTCCATTGCTTCCTCAGGCGGAACGCGAACGAGAGCGCCGCGCGCCGGTGCGTCCGTCTGCTGTGGCGTGTCGTTAGGCCGCGCCCCGCCAGCGTGCCAAAATCACATCATGGTGTAGCCGCCGCTGACGCTCCAGGTCTGCCCGGTGACGAAGTTGCACCG
>CAZPQQ010000099.1:0-10985 GCA_964588665.1 uncultured Dehalococcoidia bacterium
AACAACACGGGGCCGTCCGGCCGGTCTCTGGCGATCACATCGTATTTCGGCACTTCCACCGGCAACGTTTCGGCCAGCAACGGCAGCAGCAGAATCTCCTTCTCGACGCCTTGCATAATTTCCGACCGACGCGGAAAACGGAAGATCAGCTCACCGTTCACGTCGAGCACGTACGAGCTCCAACCGTCCGTGACAGGCTGGCACGTCCGTATCTCGATATCCGGCGCGAATCGTTCGATCAGACGGCGACAACGGTCGACGTCCATCGGCTCCGCCAGACTGCCCTGTGATATACTTCGGTCGGTCATCGGGCAGGCACATTTTCCTCGCGATTTCGATGCTCTCGGCAGTCTTTGGCGCCTCGGCGGCATACACCCTATTCGATCCAGGAGAACGGGCAATGTTCGACCTCATAGTATCAGGCGGAACAGTCCTGGACGGCACGGGCCAGCCGGGATTCCGAGCCGATGTTGGCGTCACCGGCGAGACGATCGAGGCGATCGGCGACCTGTCGCAGGCCGAGACTCGACGGGTGATTGACGCCACGGGTTTGGCGTTGGCGCCGGGGTTCATCGACAGCCACGCTCACTCCGACGGAGTGCTCCTCCTCGACCCGCAACACGCCAACGGCCTGCGTCAGGGCGTGACCACCGAGATACTGGGACAAGACGGCCTGTCCTACGCTCCCTTGTCAGCGGACAACTACAAGGTCTACCGCCGCTACCTGTCGGGAATCCTCGGCGAGCCGCCAGACGACCTGGACATGAGCAGCGTCGCCGCGTTCAGATCGCACTATCACAAGAAGGTCGCGATCAACACGGCATACTGCGTCGCCCACGGCGCGGTCAGACTGGAAACGCTTGGATTCCATGACACGCCCTTGATCGGCGATGACCTCGCCAACGCACAACGCCTGATCCGAGAAGGAATCGAGCAGGGGGCTGTCGGATTCGCCACCGGGATGTCGTACCATCCCAACGCCTGGAGCGACACCACGGAGATGGTCGAGCTCAACCGCGCCACCGCCGAGGCAGGAGGCGTCTACGTCACACACCTGCGCGACGTGAACACCGACCGTGCGTTCGGCGGCGGGGGCGTCAACGAGGCGCTGGAGATCGGACGGCGATCCGGAGTGAAGGTCCACTTCTCCCACTACCGCACCCAGGCCGACAACGCCGGACAGGTGGTTCAGCGCATGGAGGCCATCGACCGCGCCAAGGCACAGGGCGTCGACTGCTCGCTGGAACTCTACCCATACCCGACAGGCAGCTCGTTCCCGTTGAGCTTCCTGCCCAGCTACGCTCACGAGGGCGGCCCAGACGCGATCATGGAGCTGCTCAAGGACCCGGTCGAGCGGTCGCGCATGACCGAGCACCTGGAATCGAATCCCGCCCGCCGGCTCGACGAATCCGTGTTCACGTACATGGGCGTCAACAAGCATCTCGAAGGCATGAGCCTGCCCGACGTCGCACGCGACCGGGGCAAATCTCTGACCGAAACTCTGCTCGACCTTCTGGCCGAGGAAGACGGCCAGATCTGCTACCGGGGCGCGCCGCCCGACAGCGTTCGCGTCTGGCAGCAGGTCAGCCGCGACTGCGTGGAGTTCCTGTCCAGGCCGGACTTCATGGTCGGCAGCGATTCCATCCCCCTCGGCTCGATGCCACACCCCCGGGCGTACGGCTGCTTCCCTCGGTTCTTAGGCAGGCTTCGGCGTCATCACCCGATCATCAGCCTGGAGCAGATGGTGCAGCGCATGACCGACAACCCGGCGCGCCGGTTCGGTCTTACGAAGCGTGGCCGAATCGAAACAGGGCACTTCGCCGACATCGTCGTCTTCGACCCGGACCACGTCATCGACAACGCCACGTACGACGATCCGATCCAGTTCCCGACAGGAATCCCGTTCGTCGTCGTAAACGGGCAGGTTGCGGTCGACGACGAACGGTGCACCGGCGTTCTCGCCGGACAGGCCGTGCCCTAACGGCATCGAAGCGACGCGGACACATCCAACATTCACACCGGAGTCCGCAAGCCCGCGAGCCGGTCACTGATTGATGCCCTCACTTACCGAAGCCGTCGTCGCCGCGATCATGGTGTTCGTCGGCTCCACTGTCCTGGGCACGGTTGGGTTCGGAATGGGCCTCAGCACGTCGCCGGTGCTCCTCCTCGTCTTCGATCCACAGACCGTTGTCGTAGTGATCAACACCGTCTCGATCACCTTGTTCGTGCTGGTGATCGCGAAGAACCGCACGCATCTGCACGTGCGCGAGATCACACCCATCAGCATCGCCGGCCTCGCCGGGGTCCCCGTCGCCGTCTACGTCTTGGGCGCCGTGAGCGCCGGGGTGTTGCGGGTCGGCATCACGGTGCTGATTCTGGCCCTGACAGCGCTGACTGCGACCAATTTCCGCGGGCGGCTGCCAGCGGGTGGATTCCTGGGCCTCGCAGTAGGATTCATCGTTTCGGTGCTGATCAACACGACGGGGATCGGCGGACCGATCATCGTGCTGTACGCCCTGTCGAGAGGTTGGACGCGGAACGAGGTGCGAGCTTCGCTGGCCCTGTATTTCCTGGTAATCGAGGGCGCCGGAGTAACGGGCTACATCGTGTCCGGGCTGTTGACGCAAGAACGGGCAATGCTTGTGCTGATCGCCTTGGCGCCGCTGGTGCTGGGCTTCTGGCTGGCCACGCACCTAGTTGGACGGATGAACGAAATCGTGTTCCGCCGGGCGGTGCTGTCAGTCATCACTGTTGCGAGTGTCGTGGTTTTGGCTCGCGAGTTGGCGACGCTGTAGCGTTCTGCCTTCGGGGAACTTGTTGAGCCCCCTCGAAACTTGTTTGTCCCACCCACCCGCCCTCGAATCTCTTATGGGGGACGCCCCCATGCCCCCGGGCAATGGGACGCTGTCCCCTTGCCAATCCCCTGGGCTCGTCCGTACAGAATTGAATCCAAGCATCGACGCCGGGCATGCGCCAACCGAAGTTTCTTGGATACGTCCAGTCCGACCGGCTGCGCCGCCCGGTCTTGTAACGCGTCATGACGCCGCCTACAATATTCCCCGACATCGTCGCGAAGGAGAAAACATGAAGATCACCAAAGTCGAAGCGATCGGCGTCAGTCGTTATCTTTTTGCCAAGGTCCACACCGATGAGGGCATCACCGGTCTCGGCGAATCCGGCGCCTGGGGTTTTCTGGAGGCGTCGAAGTCTGCCATCGAAACGCTTGGGCGCTATCTGATCGGCAGGGATCCGCTGCTGATCGAGCACCATTGGCAGTACATGAACCGCTTCAGCCATTTCAGAGGCTCAGCGATCATGGGCGCCCTCAGCGCTCTGGACGTCGCGCTCTGGGACATCGCCGGCAAGAATTTCGGCGTTCCGGTTTACCAGTTGCTCGGGGGCAAGACCAGGGACAAGGCCCGGGTGTACTACCACGTATTCGGCGACACCAGAGAGACGCTGATTCAAGGAGTCAAAGACGCCAAAGAGCAGGGCTTCACGGCCGTGGGTCATCTGACTCCGTTCCTGGACGAGGCGCGGGACAAGCCTTACTTCAAGACGCACGCTGCCAAGATGTCGGATGCCATCGACACCGTCGGCGCTTACAGGGAGGCCGTGGGCAACGACGTGGACCTTTGCATCGAAATCCACCGTCGTCTCACGCCGGCCGAAGCCATCGTCCTGGCTCGCGGCATCGAGCAGTACAACCCGTTCTTTTACGAGGACCCGATCCTGCCCGACAACTTTGACGCGATGGGCTTGGTTGCCCAACATATCTCGATTCCGATTGCCACCGGCGAGCGTCTGCACACGATCCACGAGTTCGACATGCTGCTAAAACGCGGCGCAGTCCAATACGTTCGACCCGACGTATGCCTTGTTGGCGGGATAACCGGCGCGAAGAAGATCGCGGCGCTGGCCGAAGCCAACTACGTCGGCGTCGTGCCTCACAATCCGCTGAGCCCGGTCAGCACCGCGGCCTGCCTTCAGATCGCAGCGTGCATCCCGAACTTCGCGCTCCAGGAGTATCCAATCGGCGAGCAAGAAGCGCCGAAGAGCGAGATCGTCAAGTCGGCGATCCACCAGGAAAACGGCTACCTCATCGTCCCGGACGCTCCGGGCATCGGCATCGAGCTGATGGACGACGCGGCCGAGAAACACCCGTTCACACCGCGCGTCGTCAACACTCGACTCAACGAAGACGGCTCAGTGATGGATCAGTAGATTCATGACAAACGCCCATGGCGGACTGGAAATATGCCCGCCGCCAGAGGACGAGTTCAATTCGTGGGTTCGCACGTCCATGCGGGGATTCGGCGCGCACAGCTCGGCTGCCTCGGAGACGTACTTCCGAGGACTGATCGAGCCCGACCGCGCCATCGCCGCCTATGCCGACGGGAGCCTTGTCGGAACTGCGACCGCCGGGTCGTTGGACCTCACGATTCCCGGCGGCGAGCTTCCCATGCCGATGGTGGACGCCGTCGCGGTTGAACCGACGCACCGGAGGCGAGGCGTCCTCAGCGCGATGATGGCGAACCAGATGGCCGACTTCCGCGATCGCGGCGAGAGCATCGCAGGGCTGAGCGCGTCCGAGAGCCTGATCTACGCCCGCTTCGGATATGGCATCGCGACCTGGTGCGAAAACTGGACGATGCCTCGAGTCCACGCCGATCTGTCCAACACGCCCGCGACCTCTGGCAGGTTGCGATTCGTCGGACCCGAAGACGTCGGCGAGCTCTGGCCCAGCATCTACGAGCTTGTCCGGCCACATCGAGTGGGCTTGGTCCGCTTTCCTGAACAATGGTCGCCCACCTTCGCGACCGACCCGGAGACGTGGCGTCACGGCGCCAGCGCTTTCTTCCACGTGGTGTACGAAGGCGCGTCGGGCAGCGAAGGTTTCGTCACGTACCGCATCCGTGACAACTCGCAGGTGTTGGCAGTAATGCTACTGGGCGCGACCCCGGAGGCTGAACTCGCGCTGTGGCGATTCTGCTTCGGCGTCGACCTGATGGAATCGACGTTTGCTCCGAACCGACCGACGGACGACCAGCTCCCCTGGATGCTGAAAGACCCGCGCCGGCTCGAGCGGTCAGTGCGCGATCGCCTCTGGCTCCGTCTGGTGGACGTCCGCGCGGCATTGACGGCGCGCGGCTACGCGTCCGAATGCGGCGTGGTGCTCGAAGTGCATGACTCCTTCTGCCCGTGGAACGAAGGTCGGTACGTGCTCGAAACCGGGCCCGACGGCGCGGCCTGCGGTCCGACAACCCGCTCGCCTGACCTGGAGCTGTCCGTCTCGGAACTGGCGTCTGTGTACCTGGGCGGGACGACTTTGGCGACGCTACAGCGCGCCGGGCGAGTCGAAGAGCATCGCGGCGGTGCGCTAAGGGAGTTGGACCGGGCGTTGGCCACTGAACGCCAGCCTTGGACCATCGAATTCTAGCCGGCGGCGTTGGCCGTCAGGTGGACGGGCGCGTTTCGACAAGCGTGCGCGTTTGCCAATCTCCTGATTTCTCATTTGTAACGCTGGCGGCGGGTTTTCCGCTTCGATCACAACGCCGGACGGCGACAGTTGAAAGCGCGATCGATTGAGTCAATCCCGAGGCGACGTACAGATACGGACCATCACGGAGGATGAGTTCTCCGAGTGGCAGCACGCCACCGCCATCGGGTTCGGCGAGCACTCAACGGATGCCAGACGGGTCCAGATCCGGGGCACAACCGAGATCGATCGGACCATCGGCGCGTTCAGCGGCGGCCGGATCGTGGGAACCACGAACACCCACTCGTTCGAGATTACCGTGCCCGGCGGCGCCGCGCCGATGGCCTACTTGGATTGGGTGGCGGTCCTCCCAACACATCGCAGGCAGGGCATCCTGAGCAAGATGATGGAGCGGCACTTTAGCGATGTCCGTGAACGCGGAGAAGTCTTCGCCGGGCTCACGTCGTCGGAGAGCGCCATCTACGAACGGTTCGGTTACGGCATCGCTTCGTGGGGCGAGGACTGGACGATACGCCGTGAGCGCGCTAGCCTGGCCGATACGCCCTCGCGCAACGGCAGGACCCGGTTCGTCGAGCCGGCCGAAGCCCGCGCGATTTTGCCTCGAATCTATGATCGTGTCCGACAGCGACGCGCTGGCATGTTCAGCTACGACACCGGTTGGTGGGACGCATTCGCGTCCGACCCGATGCACTGGCGCTTGGGCGCCAGTGCCCTATTCCACGTGGTCTACGAGGGCGACGGCGGTCCGGACGGACTGGTTTCGTATCGTATTCGGCGCGGGTCCGAAGTCGTCATCGTACTGCTTTTGGGCGCGACATCTGAAGCGGCGAGCGAGCTGTGGCGATATTGCTTCGGCATCGACCTGATGACTTCGACGTTCGCGCCGAATCGCCCGGTCGACGACCCGTTGCCATGGATGTTGACGGACCCGCGGAGGCTGGAACGGTCAGTTCGCGACCAACTTTGGTTGCGCCTGATTGACGTCCCGTTGGCCCTTTCAGCACGCAGCTACGCCTCTGATTGCAGCGTCGTGCTCGATGTCCGGGATTCGTTCTGCCCGTGGAACGAAGGGCGATACGTGCTCGAAACCGGACCCGACGGCGCCGTCTGCAAGCCGTCCAACCGCTCGCCCGACCTGGCTTTGTCAGTCTCGGAGCTTGCTTCGGCATACCTGGGTGGAACGACGCTTGCCACGCTCCAACGAGCCGGACGCATCGACGAACATCGCGTGGGCGCACTCCGTACGCTGGACAGAGCGTTGGCCACTGACCGGCCGCCCTGGACCGTCGAGTTCTAACCGATGTGTCCCGTGCTAGCATTGTACGATCGACAGGCTCCCGATTCTCGGTTGATTCAACCAAACTGCCGGCCAGTCGTCTATCGGCAACTGCCCAGGTGAGTCACAAAAGGCGAAGGGCAATATGACAAGCATCCCCAGCAAATTGGAGATCAGGCCGCTGTCGGAAGGCGATTTCAATGCCTGGGTGCGCACGCGCCAGCGTGGCTTCGGCGTACATTCGTCGGCGAACACGGAGGAGCTCAACCGGCATATCGTCGAAATCGACCGGGCGATTGCCGCTTTCGACGGCAGTGAGATCGTCGGCACGACAGCCGCGATGTCGTTCGAGCTGACGATTCCGGGGGTCCGACGCCCATGGCTCTGGTCGACGGGGTCGCAGTGCAGCCAACCCACCGGAGGCGAGGCATCCTTCGGGCGATGATGCAACGTCAGATGACCGATCTCCGTGAACGCGGAGAGATTATCGCCGGACTCGGCGCCTCCGAGAGCCTGATCTACCATCGTTTCGGCTATGGCATCGCGAGTTGGACCGAAAGCTGGAAGATGCCTCGAGTGCATGCGAAATTCGCCGATGCGTCCGCGCCTAGCGGCCGGTTCCGTTTTGTAGAGCCGGACGAGGCCGAAATCCTATGGCCCAAGATCTACGAACGCGTGCAACCCGATCGAATCGGCATGCTCCGCTATCCGGACTCCTGGTGGCGCGCGTTGGCATCGGACCCCGAGGAGATGCGTCACGGCGGGAGCGCCTTTTTCCACGTTGCGTACGAAGGCGAATCCGGGGACGAAGGCTTCGTCATCTACCGCGTGCAAAACGGAGGATCGGAGATCTTCGTCTTCATGCTATTGGGCGCGACTCCGAAGGCCGAAACGGCGCTGTGGCGGTACGTTTTCGGCATCGACTTGATGAACTCGACGACAGCGCGAGACCGCCCCGTGGACGACCCCCTGCCGTGGACGCTAGCAGACCCGCGGAGGTTAGAACGCTCGGTCCGCGACAAATTCTGGCTCCGCCTGGTGGATGTGGCAGCCGCCCTGTCGGCCAGGAGCTACGCGTCGGAGTGCAGCGTCGTGCTCGACGTGCAGGATTTGTTCTGCCCCTGGAACGAAGGCGGATACTTGCTCGAGGCCGGCCCGGACGGCGCCAGTTGCAAGCCAACCAACCGCTCGCCCGATCTGGCGCTTTCGGTGTCGGAACTGACCTCGGTCTACCTCGGCGGGGCCACGCTGGCGACGCTCCAACGTGCGGGCCGTGTCGAGGAGCTTCGCACAGGCGCGCTCCGAGACCTGGATCGCGCACTTGCCACCGAGCGACAGCCCTGGACCATCGAGTTCTAGCGCGCTCGACTCGGTCAGGGATGTTCAGTTTGAATCGTCGGTCGTACCCTGCGGTTGGGGAGCATACGGGTTTTCGATGACGAACACTGACAGTGGATTGGAGATAAGGCCGCTTCGTGACGGCGAACTGAACGCGTGGGTGCGCACTTCCGCGCGAGCGTTCGGCGAACACCCAACAGCGGCTCTGGAAGCGTACAACCGATTGGTCGTCGAGATAGACCGATCGATCGCCGCGTATAGCGACGGAGTCATGATTGGCACCGCGACCGCTGCTCCCTTCGGGCTGACCATTCCGGGAGGTCAAGTCCCGTTGCCCTTGGTGGACTTTGTCGCCGTGCAGCCGACGCATCGCAGGAGCGGTGTCCTTCGAGCGATGATGGCCCATCAGATGGCCGAGTTCCGTCAACGGGGCGAGATCATAGCAGGACTCTTCGCCTCGGAGAGCAGCATCTATCGGCGGTTCGGTTACGGCATCGCAACCTGGTGTGAAAATTGGACGATGCCGAGAGAGCACTCTGCTTTCGCCGAGACCTCCACAGCCCGAGGCTCGTTCCGTTTCGTCGAGCCCAACGAAGTTGTCACCCGATGGCCTCGAATCTACGAAGTACAGCAACCCAATCGAGTCGGTTTGTTCAGCTTCCCAGGTCCGTTTTGGCCCGCGCTGGCCGCCGACCCGGAACACGAGCGACAAGGGGCAAGCGCACTCTTTCACGTGGTCTACGAAGGCGAAACCGGGGACGAAGGCTTCGTCACCTACCGGGTGCGGAACGAATCGCAGATCTTGGTGGCCATGCTCTTGGGCACGACGGAGAAAGCCGAAGCCGAGCTGTGGCGATTCTGCTTCGGCATCGATCTGATGACGTCGACTTTCGCGCCTGGCCGGCCGGTTGACGACCCGCTGCTATGGCTGCTGAAAGACCCGCGCAGGTTGACGCGATCGGTCCGCGACCAGCTCTGGCTTCGGCTTGTGGACGTACAAGCCGCATTGTCGGCCCGAGGCTACGCATCCGAGTGCGGCGTCGTGCTCAACGTTCATGACACGTTCTGCCCGTGGAACGAAGGCCGCTTCGTGCTCGAGACCGGTTTGGACGGCGCCAATTGCAAGTCAACGACCCGGTCGGCTGATTTGGAGTTATCGGCATCGGACCTCGCTTCCGTGTACCTCGGAGGAACGACCCTGGCCACGCTTGAACGCGCCGGACGAGTCGATGAGCATCGCACGGGCGCACTCCGAGAGTTGGACCGTGCGCTGGCCACCGAACGTCGACCCTGGACCGTCATATTCTAGCGCCCTACAATCGGCTGTAGTCGCTATGCTAGAATTAGCATTCGTGAGCCGGTCGCGGTTCATCGTCACCGGATGCTTCGACCATCGTGGCCCAGTGTTGACGGCAACCAGGCATCCATCATTCGACAGAAGAATTTCTTGTACATGCCTAAATTCTTGTCCGCCTAAGGCGGATCAGAATGGCGAATATTTAGGGGAGAACCTGAGATGGACGTTCACAGCGTAAAACTCGACACCCGTACGGTCGTTGGCAAGAAGGTCCGCGCACTGCGGCGGGAAGGCCTCGTACCCGTACATGTTTACGGCTCGGGCATCGACCCGACGCCCCTGCAGGTCGATGACCGCATGCTGAACAGACTGCTCCAAAGCGTTGGATCCAACATTCCGGTGTCCGTTGAGGCTGAAGGCCTGGAAACCGAGAACATCTGCTTCGTTCGAGAGGTGCAACGGCATCCGGTGACCGAGGCGGTCCTGCACGTGGATTTCCTGCGCGTCGACGTCTCGCAGACTATCAGCGCTGAGGTGCCCATCGTTCTCGACGGCCCGGCGCCGGGAATCACACAGCTCGGTGGCGTCCTGTTGCAAAACCTCTTGTCGCTGCTCGTCGAAGCCCTGCCCATGGAGATGCCCGCGGCGTTCCACGTCGACATCACCGGCTTGGACGACTTCGAAAAGACCATCCAGGTCAGTGAGGTCATCGTGGCGGACAACGTGACGATCCTCAGTAACCCGGACGAGATGGTGGTCAGGGTAACTGCGCCAAGGGTCGAGGAAGTCACGGAAGTCGAAGAAGAAGAAGAAGAAGGCGTCGAAGGCGAAGAGGGCGAAGAAGCCGAGGGCGAAGAAGCCGAGTCCGAGGAGTAGCCGTCAACCACCCTGCTTGCCTAATTGCTAGTGTCGGAAATTGCCGTCTGGATAATCCGTTCGCCCCTTCGGAAATCTCAGGGCAGGCTCTGAGCCTGTCGAAGGGCCCGCGGCCGGTGGTTCGACAAGCTCACCACGAACGGCATGGTTGACGCCGATTATCGCAAACAAGTACAGGGTCGGCGCATCGGCCAGCACGAGCAGTTGACGACCATCGCTTCGTGTTTGCGCTACGAAACCCTGTGCGGCGCCAGCGCCTCTTCGTTGAGCTCGATGCCGAAGCCGGGCCTGTCGGGCGGGCTCACGTGCCCGTCCTTGACCTCGAGCGTGTGCTGGAACATCTGACCCCACATCGGGTCGGTTGAGCCGCGGTAGTACTCGACGGTCAACCCGTTGGGTATCGCGGACACGAGTTGCACGTGAACTTCTTGGTTCCCGTGGGGCGCGATGTGCAGGTCATGCGCTTGGGCCATCGCCGCCACCTTCATGAACTCTGTGACGCCTCCCATGATCAGCCCGTCCGGCTGTAAAATGTCGCAGCATCGGCCTTCGATCAGCTCCCGGAAGCCGTAGCGCGTGTACTCGTTCTCCCCGGTCGCAATCGGGATGATTGTGGACTGGCTGACGAGCTGGTGCCCTTTGTAGTCGTCGGGATTGACCGGCTCCTCGAACCAGAAGACGTCGTACGGCTCCATCTT
>CAZPQQ010000100.1:0-7201 GCA_964588665.1 uncultured Dehalococcoidia bacterium
CCCTGGGGCATGGGTTTTGGGGGTGGGGCCCCCAGCTCCACAACCCTTGGGGGGGGGGGGGGGGGTACAACACCTGTCCCGCTTTGGGACGTTGTTCAAATTGGAAACGTCCAAAAGGTTCACAAGCTCTCAGGCGGAAAGGATCCGGCTAAACGCGACACTTGGCTCCCTGCGGGGCCCCAGATGCTTCGCCTGCGGTCTCAGCATGACAGGCTGCTAGGCGACCGTTGCTGCCATATGCGTTGTCCGCCGCGCGGGCATAATGTTGCTCAAGGGCGAACGGAGATGTTGAACGCCTCAATTGGCCGTCTGAGATCGCGCGATCCAGCAGATAGGCGACCAACGGGACGCCAACGACGATGGCGGAGCCCAGTATGATGACGCCTGTTTCTTCGAGTTCGGTGTCGTTCAAGATCATGAAGACGACGCCCAACCCGCCCGCGAGCGCGATGATGGTCGCGACCGCCATGATCGGAAATAGCAAAGATAGCTTGAAGTTAACGCTCAATTGGATCTGTCCTCCTATCGCAGGCGGCCTGGCTCGGCGCGGCGCCGGTCATGGCCGTTGACGGGTGTTCCGGGGGCTGGATTTTGACGTGCGTCCTCTTGAGACCACCTGTAGAACGCAATAATGAGAAGGCATAGGAACAGCAACCCGCCTCCCACTTTCATTATGACAGCCCCGATCTGTTGGTCCTCCAGCGGGGTCACGTTCCAGATTCGCGGCGCGTTCTCGTAAAACTCGTACATTGGCTCGGCGGAGAAAGCCAATCCGCCAAACACGATGATCTGGGCGATCGTCATTCCGAAAAGGTAGATCATCTGCGCCGGATAGGGCATTCGGGGCAGTTCAGGAACCCGACTGACCAACGGCCACCACATCATCGTCGCCGTGCCGATCATGAGAGCGTGTTCGACGAGATGTACGGCATGGACGTTGATGGCGCTCTCGTACAGCGCCGGTGCATGCCAGAGCGAAAACATCAGATTGAATGCGGTAAACGCCAGGATCGGATTGACCAGGACTCGGGCCAGCCGATACGCCCACGCGGGCCTGATCAGTGGCCGAACAAGCCAATCCGGCGTGCCCAGAATGAGTAACGGAGGCGCGACCAACGTCAACAGCACATGCTGGGTCATATGGGCGCTGAACAGGTATTTTTCGCTAGCCGTATGGAGCGGCGAGGCGACGGCGATCAGCATCACGGCCACGCCCGTCGAGAACAAGAGCATCTGTCTGGGATCGACGCGATCGGCCAGACGGTATCGTTCCCTGAGCGGCCCGACTCCCAACAGATACGCCACCTGAAGGGCGATTATCGCGATCAGAGCGTCGGGATGCCCTTGCCACTGGGCCAGGAGGGATTCCGTCCCGTCAACCAAACTCAGGCTCCTAACCGGGGGCGCTGACTACGACTGGTGTGTGGACCGAATACTTGCGTCACTGACGGGTATGCCCCCCACATATTCAGCCAAAGAACTCGAACAATCCGATGAGTGCAAAGACCAGCGCCACAGCCAGCGCCACACCGGCCACGAACATCGCCGAGAAAATCCTGGCGTCGTATTTCAGGTGCATGTAGAACATTGCGACGAGGGCGAACTTCACAACGGAGAGAATGGCGAGCACCGGTATGATCCCGTAGCCCAATTCGTCGATGTAGAACACGCCGACTTCGATGGCGGTTATCGCCACGAGCGTCATGGCGACTCTGAAGTACGTCGCCGGCGTGGGGTGCCCGGTATGGACCGTTTCGGATTGCGTGGCTGACTCCGCCTGTTGCTGGATCATCTGTTTCCTCGATCATTCATTAGGAATCCGCTGAATAAATCGGCGCCACGTCTATTAGTTGAAGCCTTCGAATATGCCGAACAGGTAGACGACCGTGAAGATTACGATCCACACGACATCGACGAAGTGCCAATACAACGCGGCGAGGTCCACGTCCAGATTGCGCTCCGGCGTCACCCCCCCGGACTTGAACGACAGGAAGAACAGCGTGAGCAACCAGATGACCCCACCGGTCACGTGCGCACCGTGGAAGCCGGTGAGAGTGAAGAACGTGGTTCCGAACAGGTTTGTCTTCGGCGTCAACCCGTGCTGGGCGAAGTCGCGGAACTCGAACGTCTGGAACGCAAGAAACGTCATGCCCATCAGAGCCGTGGACGCGATCCAGATGCGAAATCCTTTGATGTTTCCTCGGGTGAGGCTGGAGTAGGCCAACACCATGCTCATCGAGCTCATCAGGAGCACGAACGTGCTCACCGACGTGACCGGGATGCTGAACACGTCCTCCGGAAACGGGCCCACGAGGCTCTTGTCTTTGTAGATGAGGTACGTGGCGATCAGGGTGCCGAAGAACATGCAGTCCGAGCCAAGGAACGCCCACATCAACAGCTTTCGGCTGTTCAAGCCTGTCGACGTGGCCGCGTGTTCGTCCGCGTGGGTGATAGCTGTTGCGTTGGCCAAGTAAAGTTCTCCGCTCTTAATGGTTCGACGGCGAGGCAGCGGGCGCCGGATCGTTCACCGGTTCGAATGCCCAGGCATACACGGCGACCGTCGCTATGAGTGCGCCCACGATCGCAAACACGAAGGGGAAGATTACGTCGTTGTAGACGACCCCGTACCCGGCGATCAACAGCCCGATGCTGACGACGATCGGCCAGTAGGATGGCTGTGGCAAGTGAATGTCGTGGCCTTCGTCTCCGTCCGAACCTCCGGCAACCGGCACGGGGACGCGCCCGGGGTGGTTCTGCTTCTGGACCCACCAGTCGTCACGTTCCTGAACGATCGGTATCGCGGCGAAGTTGTACTCCGGCGGCGGAGACGGGATCGACCATTCCAGAGTTCTGCCGTCCCAAGGGTCGCTGCCGGCGGGCTCACCTTTTCGCCAGCTTCGCGCGATGTTGTGGACGAACATCAAGAACGACACCGTCAAAATAAGCACTCCGATGGTGGAGACCATGTTCCAGAAGTCCCAGCCCATGGCCGAATCGTAAGTGTAGATCCGTCTGGGCATCCCGTCCAGGCCTGTGAAATGCATCGGGAAGAAGGTCACGTTTTGACCTATGAACATAAGCCAGAATTGCGCCCGGCCACTTTTCTCGTTGTACATCCGGCCGGTGACCTTTGGGAACCAGTAGTAGATGCCCGCGAATAGCGCCATCACGGCGCCGCCGAAAAGCACGTAGTGGATGTGGGCGACGATGAAATAGGTGTCTTGCTGCTGGGCGTCCGATGCGGCTATCGAGTGCATGACGCCGCTGATGCCGCCAATCACGAACATCGCCACGAACCCGACAGCGTACAGCATTGGGGTCTTGAAGCTAATCGAGCCTCCCCATAGGGTCGCCAGCCAGTTGAACACTTTGATGCCCGTGGGCACCGCGATCATCATCGTGGTAATGGAGAACACGGAGTTAGCCACCGGTCCGAGTCCAACCGTGAACATGTGATGGCTCCAGACTATCCATCCCATGAAAGCGATCACCACGCCGGCCAGCACCACCGTTGAGTACCCGAACAGAGGCTTGCGCGAGAAGGTCGGGATCACCTCTGAGACGATCCCCATGGCCGGAAGGATGAGGATGTAGACCTCAGGGTGGCCGAATACCCAGAACAGGTGCTGCCAGAGAACAGGAGTGGCTCCGGCCGTCACGTTGAAGAAGTTCATTCCAAAGGTGCGGTCGAACAACAGCTCGATCAGCGCCACGGTGATAACCGGGAACGCCAACACAAGGAGTATCGCCGTCAACAACGTCATCCAGGTGAAGAGCGGCAACCGCATCATGGTCATGCCCGGCGCCCGCATGTTCACGATGGTGACGATGAAATTGAAGGCGGCGGCCAGCGACGCGATCCCGAGGATCAACAGACTGATGATCCAGAAATCGACGCCGTGCGCCGGATTGTACGTGCTATTGGTCAGAGGAGAGTATGCGAACCACCCGGTGTTGGGGGCGGCGGCAAGAACCCAGCTCATTTTCAGCATCAGGGCGCCTGACAGGAACGTCCAGAAGCTGAAGGCGTTCAACCTGGGGAACGCCACGTCGCGGGCGCCTATTTGCAGGGGGATGATGAAATTGAAGAAGGCGGCGCCGAGCGGCATGATCGCCAGGAAGATCATCGTCGTGCCATGCATCGTGAACAGTTGGTTGAATACCTCGGGGGTGACGATGCTCTGATCCGGCCGGGCCAACTGCACCCGCATGAGTCCGGCTTCCAAACCGCCGGTCAGGAACAGGATGAAGGCGGTCACCCCGTACAGTATCCCGATTCGCTTGTGGTCTATTGTAGTAATCCAAGACCATACGCCGGATGGGTGCACAGGTCTTGGAATCGCGATCGAGCGCGTCGTCATTCAATCCCCCCGTGGGCGCGGACTCGACGATCAGTCGAGATGCAGTGGCGGTTCGCGGTCATTTTCATTGGCCTACTTCAGCCGCGTAAGGTAGATGACCAGGGCCGAGAGTTCAGCCTCGTTCAGTTCTTTTTCCGGATCGGTGTAAACGGAAGCCTGCCTGGCCATGATGTTTCCGGGCTTCTCCTCGTCCGGATCCTCAAGCCACGACCGAACGTTGGCCTGGAAAATCGACGCGTTCACCTGGCCCAGGTCGTCTCGGTTGTCGAACGCGCCTCCGGCCAAGATGCTGCGGCTCGCCAGATGGGCGAGGTTTGGCCCCAACCGACCCTTCACCATTTCGCCGTCAGGCGCGAGGTTCATCACCGGGTCTGTGGCGTGGCAACCGGAGCATCCGGACGCACGGAAGACCTCTTTGCCTTCCTGCACCAGCGGATCTTGGGACTCGGCCGGCGGCACCGATTGCAGCCGCAGCCACGCGTCGAAATCGGCTCGCGGCTCGGCGATCAGCGTGAATCTCATGATGGCGTGTGCGACGCCGCAGAACTCGGCGCACTGGCCGCTGTATGTGCCGGCCTGGTCCGCCTGGAGCCACAGCGAGTTGTCGTTATTGGGAACCATGTCCACTTTCCCCGCGATCTTGGGGACCCAGAAGCTGTGGATCACGTCATCGGATGTCAGCCGGACGATCACGGTCTCGCCGACGGGGACGTGCAATTCATTTGCGAACACAATCTGTTTGCCGGGATCGTCGGGGTGGGGGTACCGGAATTCGAACCACCACTGGTGTCCGACGGCGTCCACGACGACCGCGCCTTCATCGGCCGAAACCGGTGGGTTCGTGTTGTCGAAGATGGTCAGTACCGTCGGCACAGCCACCGCCGCCAGAATCAAGATCGGGAGGGCGGTCCACGCGACTTCCAGCTTGTTGTTGCCGTGAGTCTGCCGGGGGACGTCCTCGTTGTGACGCCGGAACGTGACCGCAATGTAAATCAGGGCGACTTCAACGGCTACGAATATGACCGCGCCCACCGCGAAAATGATCCAGAAAAGGTCGAGTTGCGACTCGGCCACGGGCCCTAACGGGTCGAAAGTCGATTGAGGATGCGAGGGTGTGCACCCAATCAGCAACACGCCGAGCGCCGCCAGGAACGAGACACTCAGCCGTTTCATGCGTCTTCTGCCTGCCAAAACCACCATCCCCAAAACTCCGCAGCCAACTTCGGCTCAATAAACACGCTAACAAGCATTCTATGGATTGCAACGCTATCAAAGAGATTCCGACACGTCAAGTGAATAAATGGGGATTATGTTGAGATGACCGGAATGTCCAACGGAATCGCCGGCACTGTCGGAATGCCAGTCCGCCAGTCTCTTGCGATTAACCGTGCAGGACTCGTTGGGTCCACAATCGCCAATGATCCAACCGGGAGCGCCTTCGTTCCAGGATGATTGACGAGCGAACGATCGGCCACCTTGTGAGCGCTTAGCAGTGGTTGTTCAGCGCATGTATTCGCGAGTCTGGCGGACGGCGCTTGCCAGGCGGTAATGCGCATGGGAATTGCGAACATCGACGACCTGCCGGAAGGGAGCGTGCGTGCGTGGCCGGCTCGTTCGACCATGCAGGCTAGTTCGGCGCGGCGCCGGGCGGCGCGTTGTGGGAAGCGCCGCCCGGGGTGAAACTCGACTCAGTGGCCGCGGTTCAAGGCCGTTGAATGATCGCAGCCGGGATGTGTGTCAGTGGACCTGTATCTCCGTCGACGTGGGGGCCAGCGGACCGTAGGTGAAAATGACTTCGTACGTTCCGGGAGAATCATAAGTGTAGGTCTCCTCGAAATGCCGCTGGATCTTGGATTCGGACGTCCACATGATGCAACCTGGCATCATCGCCACGCCCATGCCGTCGCCGAACTGCCATTCGATTCCGTGGCAGTAGAGGTCTTTGTTGTTGTCCGGCCCACCGACGATGTCGGCGATAATCGTCACCGTCAACGGTTGGCTCCTGTCGACTTCGTGGCGCAACTTGACCGTTACATCGGCTGTGACCGGCGACAGTGGAACCGGCTCAACGGCATGAAGCTCTCTGGTGACCACGACAGTTGCTGTGTAGTGCGGGCGCTGGCCCGATCCGACGGGGTCTTCGGGAGATGGATCGAGTTCGAGCGCCTTGACGAGGTAAGGGCCGAAGCCGACGTCGCCTGCGCGACCGTCAACTCAGCTCGACCGAAGTCTTTGCCGGTGTCGTCGTCCACTAAGCTCATCAGAACTTTAGCCTGTCCTGCCCATACACACGTGACCGTCCGTGGGCATCTCGAGTCCTTGGTAACCTCGATGAATGCGATGTCCAGATTGGCGTCCACGACCAAGGTCTTCTGGCCCTCGTCAATGCGGAAGGGCTCGCTCAAATGCGTCGTGGGGGAGCCCGGAGCCGGCGTCGATCCCGGGACGCCTTGCGTCGTGAACGTCTCGATCTTGCCGTTGACGTCGACCGTGTGGACCATCCCCGGCGCGAGGTCGGTTCCAAGAGCGATTCGTGTTTCGACGGTCCGATAGATTTCAATGCACGCGATGTTCTTGTCCGCGGGAATCAGGTTGGTGAGGTTCACGAATATCGAGGCGCCCTCGCGATGCATCTCGTAGTCGTCGAACTCGGCGCAGCCGTTGGGCAGACCCGACGTGACGACCAGGAAATACTGCACCGGGAACGACTCGGCGATCTCTATCGTGATGCTCTCGATCGGCGCTGGAACCGCTGCCTTGTCGGCGCCAGGAGCTGGCGCTGGAGTTTCATTGGGGGCTTGGCAGTCGACTTTCGGGTGCACGCGGCGCAAGTCGCCGTT
>CAZPQQ010000100.1:7301-9405 GCA_964588665.1 uncultured Dehalococcoidia bacterium
GTCGCCGTTCCGGAGAAGGGAATGACCGGCGAGCTCGTGGCAGGTGTCGGGAAGTCCGGACACGACGACCAACACGGCTTCGTCCACCCCAATCTTTATCTCGACGCTTTCCACGGGGGCGGGCTTCTCGGTGTTCGCGGGCGCGCCGCCCTGGGTGATCAGGTCGATGGTCATGTCGCTGACGTGCACTGTATACGTGGCATCGGGCTCGAAGTCGCTGCCGAGCGCGATGTTCGTCGTGACGATGCCGTAGACCATCGTGCATGCTCTCAGCCCGAGGTCATCCGGCTCGAGGTTGGTGACCGCCACCTTAATTGTTCTGCCCTCTCGCGCGACGCTGTAGTCGCCGAACCTGATGCAGCCGTTGGGCAAACCTGACGTCACTTCGAGGAAGTACTGCGGGGGGAACGACTCGGCAATGATGACGTTCGCGTCCTGTATGGGCGCATCCACCTCCACCATCGTCGGGTCGTCGGTCGGCGGCTGCTGCGCGGGAGTTGATGGCGCGCCTGAGCTCGGACCGACGGTTGGCTCGTCCGGCCCTGGACTGGCGGGCACGCTCTCGCAGGCAGCGAACGCCGCCATCAGGATGATCGCGAACACCGCCATCGTAAATACTCTTCCGGTCCTCTTCGTCTTCATCGACTTCTCCATGATGCGTAGTCTTGGATTATGTGCTCTATGGATAAAGACGAAGACCGGTCCTGAAATGTTCCCGACCGGTGAATGTGGTTCAACGAACTACTGATCGGAAGTGTCGATCACGATTCGGAACAGCTTTCCGCCGATGCGTCCGAGCCTGACCACGGCGTTGTGGTCCACCGGTGTTTCGGAGCCGGGCGAGAGTTGCTGGCCATTGATCGTCGTGCCGAAGGACGTCCCAGAACCGCTAGTTCCCGCATCGACGATCGCGACCCGATCGCCGTCGAATCGAATGACGGCGTGAAGACGAGAGCAGTCGGTGAACTCGGTCTCAACAGCAACACCGCCCGAACCGGGCTGCCGTCCAATGTTCAACTCGCCCCGAACGATCGGCGTGCGTCGCCCGGCATTGTCGCCGTTGATGTCCTCTATGTACGGGGCCGTCGATTCGTTGGCGTTGCTCGTGTCCTGCATGGCTCCTCACCGTCCGCGCAGCGATATTCGACTGGCCAGTCTGTTTATGTGCAGGATTGGCGTGCACGCGTCGCCAAGGTCCGTCCAAACGCCCGCGCCTGAATAATCACATACGAGCTGCACGCGGGCGAGCGCCGTCAGGATATCCCGGGCATGAGTCGGAGTCAAAACCATCGGCCCGGGACGCCCGCGACATTCGGCTAGATCGACACACCGATCGTGGGTTGTATCGGACTGGTTCATAACCGACGTCAGGCGTCACGCAATGCACATGCGGAGTGGCCGTTCTCAGGCTGAGCGTGTGTTATCCTGAAGTTGGGATAGCCCGCAATTCTTGGACCGGCAATCCGCGAGATTTGCACCTTTCGAGGAGGTGAATCATGTCCAGGGCAACGTTTTGGATCGGCGGTGTCATCCTGGCCGTCAGCGTGTCGATCATGGTCGGATACGGCGCTTACTTCTTCGCCGAAGACGTGCTCGGAGACTCCGACGTGCCGCTGGCGCTTAGGGCGGCCATCCCGGCGTCCATCGTGGGCGTGTTGGCGCTGTTGGCGGCTGCACTCGCAGAGAGGCTTCGCAATCGAAAGCACGAAGACCTCGAAGGAGTTGAACATTGATTATCACGACGACCAACGAAATCGAGGACCGAGACGTTACGAAAGTGTTGGGATTGGTCAGCGGCAGCTCGGTGCGGGCCCGGCATGTGGGCAGGGACATCACGGCGGTGTTTCGCAACATCGTCGGCGGCGACGTGCCGGAGTACACGAAGCTGATGGCGGAGTCCCGAGAGGTCGCCCTCGCGCGCATGACGGAACGAGCCGAAGGAATGGGCGCCAACGCCGTCGTGGGCATGCGGTTCATGACAGCAATGATCGTGAGCGGCGCCGCTGAGATACTGGTCTATGGCACTGCGGTCGTTGTGGAGGATGACGACTGAGGCGGTGGGCGCTGTAAGACGATGCCATAGGGGAGGGTTTCAAACCCTCCC
>CAZPQQ010000100.1:9505-10944 GCA_964588665.1 uncultured Dehalococcoidia bacterium
CCGCCGAGGCGGCGGAACCGGCTTGCCAGATGATCGGGCCGCGTCGAACCATGCCGTCTTGGCGATCTCGAGTTCTGACAACGCCTGTTCCGGCGTGTCGCCGAACGCCGAACACGACTCCAGATCGGGAATGTCGGCTATGTACCCCTCATCCTCTTCGCTGTGGAAGATGTCGATGCGGTAATCCTTCATTTCTCGTTTTCCTAGAACACGAACTCGGGGCCGGGGACGTATCTGAAGCGTTCGAGGGCGTCTTCGCGGAGGGTGAAGCCCAGGCCGGGGCGCGTAGGGGCGTGGACCGTGCCGTCCCGGATGTCGTAAGGTTCCACGAACAGCTCGTTCATCATGGGCATGTAACCCTGGCTGACCTCCAGGATGTGGCAGTTGGGAGCGGCCATCGCCATGTGGATGCTGGCCGCGAAGAGCACTCCCGATCCCCAGGCGTGGGGCGCGAGACGGATGCCTTTGGCCGAGGCCATCGCGGCGATGCGCCTGATCTCGGTGAAGCCTCCGGCGCGGGCGATGTCGGGCTGGGCGATGCCGACGGCTCGGTGTAGGAACAGGTCCTCGAAGTCGAACCGGGTGAACTCTCGCTCGCCAGTGGCGATGGGGATGGTGGTCGAGCGCCGGACCTCGGCGAGTCCTGGATGGTCGTCGGGTGAGATCGGCTCCTCGAACCAGTCGACGTCGAACTCCTCCAGGCGTCGAGCGAGCCTGACGCGGTGGATATGTCCAACGAGCCGTGTGCGTCCACCATGAGCTCGACCGACGGACCGATGCCGCGACGGGCGGCGGCTACGCGTCGGAGTGTGTTCTCGATGGAGAAGCCGTCTCTCCCGACGACTCGCATTTTGACCGCCGAGAAGCCCTTGGCCGCGTACCTTGCCATCTCCTGTTCCGCCTCGTCTCCGGGCGCCCAGCCGCCCGAGGCGTAACCGCGGACGGAATCTCTCGTAGCGCCGAGAGCCTGGTAGACGGGAATGCCCAGCTTCTTGGCTTTCACATCCCAGATGGCGATGTCCACGCTCGCGATGGCCTCCATGGTCACGCCGCGTCGTCCGTCGCCGGGTTGGGAGTGTCCGCGCTCGAGAACCGGCTTCCATCGCGAGCCGTTGTACATCTTCTCGTATAGCCGCTCGGAGAACATCGGGTCCTCCCCCAACAGCACCGGCTCGAGGTCGTGCTCGACCACGCCGCATAGAACGGGCGGACTGCCCAGGGATGCGCCGATGCCGGTCAACCCCTCGTCGGTCTCCACAAGAACCAGCACCGCGTCGTTTTTTACCTTTGTGCCCAGGTCGGTGCGGTGTTGTCGTTCGGGCGGCACCGGGTCGGACATGGGAATGGCGCGGACGGCTGTGATCTTCATCGGGCGTGACTCCTTTCGTCGGTCTCCACAAGAACCAGCACCGCGTCGTTTTTTACCTTTGTGCCCAGGT
>CAZPQQ010000101.1:0-10018 GCA_964588665.1 uncultured Dehalococcoidia bacterium
GGTGGTACAGTTTTACTCCGCCCCACTGGTACACTTTCACTCCGCCCTTGACAGAGCAGCCGCCTTTTTGATTGCCCGAGCATGACAGCCCGATTGCGCATCAACTTACACGGACCGTTACGTCACTCCGAGGCGTCCGCAACCCAAGATTCGTCGTGGGCTTCGAGCCTGACTCCTGATCCCTTCACGCTCGTCTCGCAGGTGGGACAGTAGTAGATGACATTCATCCCCGAGCCGCACTCGGTGTGGGCGAGCACGATGTCGTCCGACAGGTACTTCGCGCCCCACACGGCCAGCGCGCCGGCGACGATGCCGAGTTCGTGCCCTTTCTTCGTCAGTCGATATTCGGCTCGCGGGGGATGATCGCTGTAGAACCTGCGCTCGACGACCTCGTAGTCCTCAAGGGTCTTCAGCCTGTCCGAGAGCACGTTCGGAGCGATGCCGCCCACCGATTCCTTTAGCTGAGCGAATCGGTTCCTTCCTCGCAGGAGTTCCTGGAGGATCAAGATCGTCCACCGCTCTCCCACGAGCTCCAGTGCCCGAGCGACCGGTCCAGGTTGAATATAGGCTTTGGCCATTTCCCATCCTCCCGAACCGAGAATAACTCGTCGGAGCATTGACACCGGACGGTTGATAGTATAATACTATCAACTTGCACGATGCAATACAATATGTTTTCCGAATGGAGCCCAAACGGATTGAGCTGCAACGCGAATGTGACCTGGATTGTAGCAAACAACGCTGTGGGAGCAGCCGAGGGGTTCGACAGGTTCACCACGAACGAAGCGTTTCTCAAAACCGTTCACCCTGAGCCTTGTCGAAGGGTCGTCGCAAGACCACGGCACGTCGCCCGCGCGTTGACTCCACATCGAAAAAACGACTCATGAAGAAGTGTTCGAAAACCAGCCCACACGTCCGACTCGCCGACGTCTCCAAGAGCTTCAGCACGGGAACGGACACGCTGGTGGCACTGGACGACGTAACGTTGGATGTGGCTCGGGGCGAATTCGTGTGCCTGCTCGGTCCCAGCGGGTGCGGCAAGTCCACGCTGCTCAGGATTATCGGCGGACTGCTCGAACCGACATTCGGCAGCGTCACGGTGGGGGAGCAAACGCCCGCCGAAGCGCAGGCTGAGAAGGAGCTCGGGTTCGTGTTCCAAGAGCCGTCGCTGCTGCCGTGGCGTTCCGCTTCCGACAACATTCGCTTGCCCCTGGAGGTCAACCGAACCAATGGCGGCGACTCGGGCCGCTCGGTGGAGGACCTGTTGAACGTCGTGGGATTGGACCGATTCGGACACTACTACCCGTCCCAGCTTTCGGGCGGAATGCAGCAGAGGGTGGCGCTGGCGCGGGCGCTGGTGTTCGATCCGTCGCTGCTGCTGATGGACGAACCGTTCGGCGCGCTGGACGAAATCACGCGAGCCACGATGCGATACGAGCTGTTGCGAATCTGGGATGAAGATCAGAAGACGGTGGTCTTCGTGACTCACAGCATCCCCGAGGCGATCGTGCTGTCGGACCGCGTCGCGGTTCTGACCGGGCGGCCGGGACATGTCAGAAGCATCGTCCCCATCGATCTGCCTAGACCCCGGACCGAGTTGATGGAGCGGAGTCGGGCGTTTCTGAACTACTCCGAGCAGTTGCACGATCTTCTGTTGCCCGGAGGCGGGGATGGATAGACCGCGGACTGACCGGCCCCTCACCGCTGCCAATGAGTCCAGACGAGCCGATCGGGCGCTGCCGATTTGGTTAGCGTACGTCGTTCCTCCGCTCGTTGCGCTGTTCGTCGTGGCCGCTGTCTGGGAGGTCTGGGTGCAGGTCCGGGAAGTGCCGATCTACCTGGTCCCCGCGCCGTCGGACGTCATCCGGGGGTTGGTGGAAGACCCTCTGATGTTCGTACGAGAAGGCGCCGTGACCTTGAGCGAGGCCCTCGCGGGCTTCGCGCTTGGCTCGAGCGTGGCGCTCACCGGCGCCGTGCTGATGGCCCACTCTCGGGTCTTGGAACGCAGTCTGCTTCCGCTGGCCATCCTGGTGAAGGTCACGCCTGTCGTCGCGGTGGCTCCTCTGTTCGTTATCTGGTTCGGCTTCGGGGTGATGCCCAAGATCCTGATCACGGCGCTTATCACGTTCTTCCCGGTGTTGGTCAACGGCATCACGGGGTTTCGCTCCGTCGACCCGGGGGCGATGGACTTCCTGCGGTCGGTCAACGCCTCGCGACGAGAGATTTTCGTCACGCTTCGTGTGCCGAGTTCGATGCCGTACCTGTTCTCCGCGTTCCGGGTTTCCGTACCGCTGGCCGTTATCGGCGCTGTCGTCGGCGAGTGGTTCAGCGCGGACCGCGGGTTGGGCAGCGTGATCATCGTCGCCCACAGCAATCTCGACATGGTCACGCTCTTCGGGGCGATCGTCACGCTGGCCGTGATCGGCATCGGGTTAACCGTCGCGGTGTCGCTGGCGGAGAAAAAGGCGCTGTTTTGGCATGAGTCGTCGTTCTTAGTGTGACGCCTGTGAAAGCCGACGCGGTTAATATTCGGAGAATCGAAGGTTGAGAGCAATGAACAAGAGATACATATGGTCCGCGCTTATTTTACTTATCGCAGCCATGTCCGCAGCGGTCGGCTGCTCCGGAGACGACGGACCGGCCAAGACCGTCACGTTCATGGCCGGATTCAAGCCTCAGGCCAACCTGCCGTTCGTGGCCGCCTACGTGGCCCAGGAAGAGGGGTACTTCGAAGATGAAGGCCTGACGGTTGACATCAGGCACTCAACAGGCGAGCACCTGAACCTGCTGATGTCCGGCGACGTGGACTTCACCACGGCCGACGCGAATTCGGTGCTCAAACGCAGGGCCGACCCCAAGTTGCCGATCGTGGCGATCGCTCTGTTCGGCCAGTCGGGACAGCAGGCGTTCGTGTCGCTTGGCGAGTCGGGCATCGGGGCGCCCAAAGATTGGGAGGGCGCGACATTCGGCTACAAGATCAGCGTGCCCCCCGACTATCTGGCGATACTGGAGGCTACGGGAGTCGACCGGTCCAAGATCAAAGAGGTCAGGGTCGGCTTCGATCCGCGGGTGTTGACAGAGGGACAGGTCGATCTCCTGGCCGTCTTCAAATCCAACGAGCCGGACACCTTGCGAGGTCTCGGATTCGACGTCACGGTGTTCGACGCCGCCGACTACGGCGTGCCCACTTTGGGGTTGACATACATCACTCGACAGGACCTGATCGACGACGACCCGGACACCGCGGCCAAGTTCGTCAAGGCGACGATGAAGGGCCTCGAGTTCGCCCTCGAGAACACCGAGGAGACGCTCGACATCGTGATGAAGTACGCCGAGAAAGAAGATCGCGAACACATGCGTTTCATGCTGCTGACCGAGCTCGAGGACGCCGAATCCTCTCTCACGCAGAGCAACGGCCTCGGCTGGATGACCGTCGAGCAGTGGCAAGCCTTCCACGACTCCCTGCTGGCATACGAAGCCCTGGCCGATTCCGTGGACGTCAGCCAGGCGTTCACGACCGAGTTCTTGAAGTAGAGGCACGCCGCGAGTTCGTAGTCGTAGGGGAGGGTTTCAAACCCTCCCGCGTGTTTGGCCTGTTCGCACGGCTTATTCTGTGTAACTACCATTGTGTATACGCATATTCGGTGGTGTTTCCGGGCGGGATGCATCGGGAGGGTTTAAAACCCTCCCCTACCGATATCGTCGCTCGTGCGAATGTGGTCGGCCCGTACACCTGTCTCCTCGGTGCGTGAATTACTGCATGAAATCCGGCGCCCTGTGATACCATGATGCGGTCTCACGGAGCACGAAATCACTGCAAAACGGGAGGGGAGATGGCGACCGCTTCTAAGGGGTACAAAGTAGTCGGAACAAGCCCATTGCGGGGCGACGGAATCGACAAAGTCACAGGCCGCGCGGAGTTCGGGGCGGACGTGAATCTGCCGGGAATGCTCTACGCGAAGGTGCTGCGAAGCCCTCACGCCCACGCGCACATAAAGTCCGTCAACACCTCCAAAGCGGAGGCTCACCCGGACGTTCGGGCCGTGATCACCTCCTCCGATTTAGCGGACCTTCCCCCGGCCGGGCCTGTCGCCGTGATGGGGCAGGCGCCGGTGGACAACATCATGGCCCGCGGAAAGGCGCTGTACAAGGGCCACCCCATCGCCGCGATTGCCGCCGAGAACGCCCACGTCGCCGAGGGCTTGCTCTCACTCATCGAGATCGAGTATGAACCCCTGCCCGCCTACACCAACGTCGAAGACGCGATGAGCGAGGATGCCGTTCCGCTTCACGAAGACTGGCCTGACAATCCCGATCTCCCTGGCGGCAAGAACGTCGCGGCGCAAGACCAGTATCGTTATGGCGATCCGGACGAAGGCCTCAGCCAGGCCGACCATGTGATCGAGCGAGAGTTCCGCACACGGTCCGTCCATCAAGGCTACATCGAGCCTCAGTCCGCAACCGCATGGTGGGCTCCGGAAGGGCGGTTGACCATCTGGAGCAGCAGCCAGGGCCATTTCGCCGTGCGCGACGGTGTCGCCAAACTGTTGGGTGTGCCGGTGTCGGCGATAAAGGTCATTCCGATGGAAATCGGCGGCGGCTTCGGCGGCAAGATGCCCCCGTATGTCGAGCCGTTGGCCGCGTTGCTCTCGAAGAAAAGCGGCCACCCCGTCAAACTGTCGATGGACAGGGCCGACGTGCTCCAGGGCACGGGCCCGACCTCGGGCGCCTTAATCCGAATCAAGATGGGCTACACCAACGACGGACGCATCACCGGAGCGACGGCCTGGTTCGCATTCGAAGCTGGCGCGTACCCCGGAGCGCCGCTGTCAGGCGCGGCATCGGCGGTGTTCGCCTCGTACCAGATCGACAACGTAGGCGTCGACGGGTTCGACGTCGTCGACAACAAGCCGAAGACATCGGCGTACCGGGCGCCTGGAGCACCGATCGTGATCTTCTGCGCCGAGTCTGTCGTGGACGAAATCGCACGCGACCTGGGCTTGGACGCCATGGAGTTCCGGGCCCTCAACGCGGCCAAGGAAGGCACCCGTCGAGCCGACGGGGTTGTCAACGCAGTGATCGGCGCCGAAGAGGTGATTCAGGCCGTCAGGGATCACCCCCACTACAACGCGCCTCTGGAGCAGGTCGAAGGCAAGCTCAGGGGACGCGGCACGGGGATGGGCTTCTGTCGCAACAACACCGGCCCGTCCGCCGTCATCGCCAACGTCCTCTCGGACGGCACGGTCAGCCTGGTACAGGGCTCGATGGACCTCAGCGGATCGCGGGTCGCCGTCGCCCAACAGCTTGCCGAAGTGCTCGGCATACCGATTACAGACGTCAACGCCTCAGTGGGCGACACCGACTCGGTTGGCTTCACCTCGGTCAGCGGCGGCAGCGGCGTAATGTACAAGACCGGTTGGGCCGCGTACGAGGCCGCACAGGACGTGATCGGCCAGTTCGTGGAGCGCGCGGCGATCGTCTGGGACACCGACGCCGACCAGGTCGAGTACGAGGACGGCGAACTCCGGCACGCGTCCGACACCGAGCTTCGGATGGGGTTCAAAGAAGCGGCCGGTGCGATGGCTCGCACAGGCGGACCCGTCGTGGGCCGGGCGAACATCAACCCAGTCGGCGCTGGTGGATCGTACTCCGCCAACATCGTCGACGTCGAAGTTGACCCGGAGACGGGGAAGATCGACTTGCTTCGGTACACCGCCCTCCAGGATGTTGGGACCGCCGTGCACGTGAACAACGTTGAAGGGCAGATGCAGGGCGGCACCGTCCAGGGCATCGGCTGGGCGCTCAACGAGGAGTACTTCATGGCCGACGACGGCAGCATGTCGAACGTCAGCCTGCTCGACTACCGGATGCCAACAATACTGGACCTGCCGATGATCGACACGGCCATCGTCGAGGTCCCGAACCCGCGGCATCCCTTCGGCGTCAGAGGTGTCGGCGAAGCGAACATCTCGCCGCCGCTGGCCGCCATCGCCAACGCCGTGTTTGACGCCACCGGAGTCCGTATGCGAAACCTCCCGATGAACCCGGCCACGGTGCTCAAGGCGCTGCAAGAGAAGGAGTGACGTGTCATGAGAGCGGGATTCGGACAGTTCAAGGACGCGACGCCTGAGTACCTTCGTTTCGCGGCACAGTACGGCGCCACCGACGTGCTGCTCAACAGGCCGAGCCTGCCCAATGCGGGCGGGATCTGGGAGCTTCACGAGATCGTCAAGCTGCGGCTTGCCGTCGAGCAGTTCGGGCTCAAGCTGTCGGCAATCGAGAACGTGCCGAATTCGTTCTACGACCACATCATGCTGAACGGGCCGCGACGCGACCAGCAGATCGAGCACATGATCATCACGATCCGCAACATCGCGCGTGCGGGCATCCCCGTGTTCGGGTACAACTGGATGCCGTCGATGGTGTGGCGCACCGAGCCCGAGATCATCCGGTGCGGCGCCGTGGCGACGGCCTTCGACGACGAAGAGGCGCAGAAGCTACCGTTCACCCACGGCCGCGCGTACGATGAAGAGGAGATGTGGGGCAACCTCGAGTACTGGATCAAGATCATCACCCCGATCGCCGAAGAAGAGGGCATCCGTCTCGGCATCCATCCCTGCGACCCGCCGGTTCCCGTCCTCGGCGGCGTGCCGCAGCTACTGCGCAGCTTCGAGGCGTACCGCCGGCTCATCGAGATCTACCCGTCCGACTCCAACGCCATCGAGTTCTGCCAGGGCACCTTCTCGGAGATGCAGGGCGACGACATCTACGAGATGATCCGCTACTTCGGCGAACGGCGGAAGATCCTCTACGTCCACTTCCGAAACGTCTCGGGCCAAGTCCCCAAGTTCCACGAGGAGTTCATCAACACCGGCTACGTGGACATGTACAAGGCGATGAAGATCTACGACGAGGTCGGTTTCGACGGCTTTTTCATCGACGACCACGTGCCGCAGACGTACCAGGACACCGAGTGGGGCCACCGAGGCCGCGCCTTCGCCAACGGCTACATCCAGGCGATGATCGAAGCGGTCACGAAGGGGGCATAACAGGGCAAGGACGCCTGGACCCATAAGAGTCACCGAATCCAGCCGAGTATATGGCGGGACTGCTTAGCGTGGCTTGGGCCAACAGATACCACGTTCCCCCACATCCTGCATTCAGCGAAAGAGAACTCTCAACTGCGATCAAGGTTCGATTCCCGCCTGTGTAATCATTGCCATTCGGCAGTTGTGAGAAATTATTGAGAACATGTCCAATTTCCCTTCATATGTGCTGGCTGGCATCTTGAGGTCAGTTGGGGAGCCGAAGAAATCCGGGTTCCTTGGGCGAAAGCTCATTGTACGAACGAAAGCACTTGATCTCGGCATACACCAGTTGCTGAAGATTGGAGTCGCTGCTGGCGCGGGCCGCCCCGTTGCAGCTCTTCGGATAATCGTGGATTCGTTCGACCGTGACTGGGATCTCGACAGCGTTCGGGAATTGGTGGATTTCATCGATGTTGGGCCCCTCGTTGCCGCCAACCCTGACGAGCCTCCGTGGGATATTATGGCTGGGCCAGAGTTCGAGGATTTGGAAGACGGACATATCCCTTGGAAATGGCTGGGTGAGCCACAGCTAGCGCTCCACTATACCGGATGGTTCACCCAGGCATTACTCTGGGGCGTTTTGCACCGGCGAGAAGCAATCCGCGCTCTTGAGGCGGACCTAACCACCTCGGAGGAAAGCGCGGCAAGGTGGAAAGCAGCAGGCCTAGAAACCTCACCCGATGCTTGGCCCGAGAGTATTGAGGGCCTCTTCGAAGCTTGTGATGACTTGGTGAGCGACTTCGAGTCCGAAAGACGGCTGTTGGCCGGGTTTCCGATCGTGCTATTGGAAGAGCAGAGAATCTCAAAGCACTCGCTCGTGACGGTAGATCAAAACCGTCCTCAGCTAAATCAAGTGTCCGAGACCCTTCCAGCGGAACAGACTTTTTCGACGATGTGTTCGAGCGTGGGGATAGCGCATTGGCGGACGGTATGATCGAAGACGTATTCCGAGCTAGTCTGAGCGGAGGTTGTCGCGCCGCTTTGACGGTGCTTGAGCAAGATGCCCATCTCGCATCGCTATGGGGAGAAGGTAGCCTACTCAAGGCAGAACGCCTGGTTGAAGTCTGGGCGTCCACGATAGCGCTTACGCTCTTGCACGAAGAACCAGACATAGAAGCAGTCTTGCGAAGGATATCTGGGGGCTTTGCGATAGTAGTCTTCGGCTCTGACGTCGATGACGCTTACCAGGAAATTCGGGCTTTCCAATTGCATCAGCAAGCCGACGACGTGATTCGAGAGCAAGGTGGAATACCGACCTACGCCTATGCTTTGCTACGCCTGCGCTGCCTTAGGGCGATGGGTCGCGATATCGACTTTGGCGATATTCCAGTCCCAATCCCCAGTATCACAGAACTCATGGCTACGAAGATCCTTGAGCCCGAAGATCACGGTTCTATCGAAGAAGCCCTCCTTTTCATACCAGCTCACTCCATCGGTGTGCAGGTGGCGAAAGAGGCATACGACGAACTACGAAGACACCCCAATTAACCGTGGGTTTGTCCGTCAGTCAAATTGGGTCAGCCCAATGCGAACATTCGTGGTCGCGAGCGGCGCCGATGAGAATCCGATGCCCGCATTGGTGTCCAACTAAGGGACTCAAGGGACATCAGAGACGCAAGGGGATTTCGCTGCCCGTAAGATACCTCAGGTCAATATTAAGGGCGCCGGCGGCGGCATGGCCGGTCAGCGTGACCGTCGGTTGCGCGTGACGCAACAGCTTCCGTTGGTCACTTCGGTCCCTGTAGTCCCTTCAGTCCCTTTTCGTTGTCGCCTGTCAGTTCACCCCGCTTACCAATCCATCCTCAAGCTGATAAAATCGCTTGGCGCGAGGCAACTTGCGCCGTCGTCGACCAATTCGTCATTCACCAACAACACCTGCAAGGAGGAACCATGAACGGATATGAGCTGAAACAGAAGATGCAGGCTGGCGGGATCGTTTACGGCATGATGCTCAGCATGAGCCGCAACCCGCGTTGGGGTGCCGCCATGTCCGGGTTCGGGCTGGACTACGTGGTCATCGACACCGAACACTCGCCAAGGGGGCGGCACGACGTCGCCGACTTCATTTCGGCGTTCACGTACAGCGGCGTGGTGCCGATAACGCGCATCCCGATCCCCGACTCGCACTATGTGACGATGGCGCTGGACGCCGGGGCGCAGGGCGTGCTGGCGCCGTATTGCGAGACGGTCGAAGAGGTCAAGGAAGTAGTCGCGGCGACCAAGTGGAAGCCGCTGAAAGGCGCCCTCGCAAGGAAGGTTATCGAGACCGGCGAGCTCCCGTCCGAAGAGACGAGGACGTATCTCGAGAACCGCAACCGCAACAATATCTGCATCATCGGCATCGAGAGCGTACCCGCCATCGAGAACCTGGACAACATCCTCAGCGTCGAAGGCATCGACGCGGTATTTGTCGGGCCCAACGACCTGTCGATCTCGCTGGGCGTGCCCGACCAGTACGACCACCCCGACTACGAGGCGGCGCTTCGAGAGGTCATTCGCATCTGCAAGGCCCACAACGTGCCGAACCTCTTCCACCACCAGACGGTCGAGCTCAGCATCAAGTGGCTGCGCGAGGGCGTCCGATTCGTGCTGTACAGCTCCGACTCTCGGCAAATGCACAACGGAGTGCGAGAGGACTTCGGCAGGATCAAGGCCGTCGGCGCGGAGCTTGAAGGCGGCGCCGCCGCGGAGATTGGCGAGTCCGACGAGGTCATCTAGCGGCGTCGGCTTGTGAGTTCGACGGGTGGTTCAACAGGCTCACCACGAACGGGTTAGGGTGCTCATCACGAACGGGCTGAGGTGTGCGTCGCGGAAGGAGTGACAATGCCCTGGGACTTCACGATAATCGACGGCCCGTACGGCAACGTCACCGAAGGTGTAGACCGTCAGCGAAAGTGGGACACATTTGGGCCTGAAATTAACAGAGACTC
>CAZPQQ010000102.1:0-9934 GCA_964588665.1 uncultured Dehalococcoidia bacterium
CCAAATGTGTCCCACTTTCGCTGACGGTCTACAGCAAGGCGCATGTAGGGTCGTCAACTCCCCCTGTTATCAGGACGCTGTCATTGTCGAGCATCGTAGCTTGCGCGTTGCCTCCATGGCCGCATAGGGGGTTCCCGATCGATTCGAACGCGTCAACTGAAGGATCATAGACCTCCGCAGGAACCGCTCCTCTGACGATAAGAACCTTTCCGCCAGGCAGCAACGTCGAGGTGTGACTTGAGCGCCTGTTGAGCATGTCGCCGATCTGGACCCAGTTAGGCAGCACATCGACGTTCGCGGACGCAATCGTCGTGTTGCTTCCAACATTCGCCGTTACGACGACCATGTATCGACCACCGGGACCAGTCGCCGCGAAAAATCCAGTCTGGTCGATCTCGCCGCCCGTCGATGCCCATGCGAACTCAACGTCCTTCAGATCGTTACCGTATTGATCGCGCCCCGTGGCCGTGAATTGCTGTTGGTCTTCTGGATCGAGGACGACCTCGGCGGGCTGCAACTCGACGGTCGCCAGCGGATCGGGCCGGACGATCACGTCCGCCGTCGCCGACGCGGTGACCGAGCCCTGCGCGACCTCGACGGTGACGCCGCCCGGATAGTCGCCGGCCATCGTCCCGACGGTGAGGACGCCGTTCGCATCGATGCTGCCCAACTCGGCTGGCACTGTCCACGTGGCGCCGACGTCGGTGACCCGGTTGCCGAACTCGTCGACCGCCGTGAACGCGAACTGTTGCGAGGCGCCGATGTCCATCGTGACCTGCGCGGGCTCGACGACGATGCTGGCCAACGGGCCCGGCTCCACGGTGATGAGATCGGTCATGACAACGGTGTCACTGCCATCGGGAGCCGACACGGTCATGGTCACGGTGTGGGTTCCGGCTGTCGTGTAAGTGTGAGTCGGGGAGCTTTCCGTGCTGGTCGCGCCGTCGCCGAAGCCCCATTCGACAGAGCTGAACTGCCCCAGCGTTTTGTTGGCGAACCCAACTTCCAGCGGCACGGTTCCTGATTCGACATCACCCGAGAATGAGGCCGAGGGCGGCGGCAGTGTTGGCGAGAATGTCCAGCTCAGAATGTCTTGGGCTGCTGAATGGGGCGTGAAACCCGAAGAGGTGAACCCCACCCAAGCTTTGCCTTCCTCCAAGGTTAGAAGATCACCCAAATTCAACGATACTTGGAGAGCAGGACTGGCGTCGTCGTCGAGATAGACCTCCAGAGTGCCGGGTACGTATTCGATCCTTGCTGTGTGAGGTGCGCCGTCCCCCATGTCAACTCCGACAGGAGTAGCTGAACCAATGGAGGAGAGCTCTCGCACATTGTTGGGGTTATGCCCTTCGGTATGGACACTTATGTGGTTGTCATCCCTGTCGCCTGCCCACATATCAAAGCTAGGATCAAATTCGACAGCGACGCTGTTGGGTATCCCATCGTAGCCCACGCTACCACCTTCGGTATCCAGCGCCGTCTCAGGATCGAAGTTTTGTACCACGAATGCGAATCCCTGCGGCCCGCGTTCCCTTGGGCCCATCCGAAATTGAAAGGCTGTTACGAAACCGTCTGATAACCATTGCCTGTTCGCAAACCAAATGGCTCCACCAAAGTCAGTCCTTTGGATTTCGTCGATTTCGGGGATCAATCTTATCGAGTCGCCGTTTCGGATCTCGGCTCTTCCAAACAGATTGAGCGTGGATGTTGATCTGAAATCAGTGAAGCTGGGGGGATTTCAACCATAACTGCTGGGGCGCCATCGACATCTTTGAATGTCGCAGAAGCAGTGATTACGAACGAGCCGCCTTGGCTTCCTGCGGTGAAGAGTCCGTCTCGGTCGATCTCGCCGCCCGCTACCTCCCATGCGAACGGGAGGTCGGGTATCTCGTTGCCATACGCGTCGAGACCGACTGCGGTGAGTTGATGCAAATAGCCGCTTTCGACGATGAAATTTGCAGGTTGAACATCGATGGTGGCCAGGGCGTCTGGCCGGATCGATACGTCCGCTGCCGCCGAAGCTCCGTCCGAGCCGCTGACCACGTCTGCGCGAATCGAGCCTGGGAACGCGCCCGCCCTGGTTCCGGCCGTAAAGGTGCCGTTTGTATCGATAACTCCGAGTTCGGCGGGCAGGCTCCATGAGACCAGCCCATCCGGGACCAGGTTCCCGAACTGGTCGGTGGCAGTCACGCTGAAAGACTGTGATGTGTCGATGTCCAACGTGACTTCGGGCGGCTCAATGGCGGCGACGGCCAACGCGCCCGGATTGATAATGACGTCTGCCGAGATTTGAAGCGTCTCTTCGTCACGAACGGCCGTTGCCTGGACGAGACGCTCGAAGGTTCCCGTTTGAGTGCCTGCTGTGAGCAGACCTGAGTCATCGACACTACCCATCGGACCCGTGGCTGCCCACGTGACCAGGGCGTCCCCGATCTCGTTGCCAAACTGATCCTGAGCGATGGCGGTCAACGCGACGGTTTCTCGGACCCGCAGTTCGATCTGTGCAGGTCTGATCTCTATGTTCACCAACGGTCCCGGGATCACGACGATAGGCTCGGTCAAAGTGAAGGTTTCGGCGCCACCCAGCCCCATCAGCGTCAAGCGTACGGTGTGGAACCCGGCGACCGTGTACTCGTGGGTCGGACTGGTTTCGGCGCTGGTCGTGCCGTCTCCGAAGTCCCATTCGACGGAGGTCGCCGAGCCTCGTGACGAGTCGGTGAATCGGACCGTCAACGGGGCGCTCCCGCTGGAGACATCCACCGTGAACGATGGTTCGGGTGGCAGGACCGGAGTTGGCGCCGGTGCAGCAGTCGGCACGGGGGTGGGCGTTGACGGTGCGGTTGCGCTTCCTGGGACTGGGGTCGGTTGGGGAGCCGCTACGACAGGGACAGGCGTCGGCGTCTGCCGAGGAGCTGGCGCTGGCGCTACACCCACGGCCACCAGAGGAGCTGTCTGAGCAGACGCCGGTGCAGGGGTGCTCACCGGAGCGAACACCGCTCGCACGACCTTCGAACCGTCCATCTGCAGCGCTTCGCCTGCGTTGGTTCCGGAGAGGTCGCGCTCCCAGCGGGCGAATCGCCACTCGGCGTCGCTGGATTTGGCGACCAGGTTCACCAGCTTGCCATCCTTGACTGGGACTGCGACCCCGTCGTCGATTATCGCGCCGTCGTACTCGACGTAGCCGACGCCCGCGGGACTGATGAGTACGCTCAGCTCCACGTCTTCGGGAGCGGCGGGCACGGGAGTGCTCGCCGATATCCCCAACTCGCAGGCCGTCGAGACTAGGAGCAGGATCGCCATGGCGGCAACAAACTTGAATGTGTGCATCATCGGAAACCTCTTTTCAACCTGTGATGAACACACACTACTCCGCAAACCTTAGCAAGACCTTAGGAAAACCTTAACAGTTCCTTAATTTTCCAACCGGCTGAACGGCAGCGCGACCGAGAACGTGGTTCCCTATTCTGGCTGGCTCTCAACGTCGATCGAGCCGCCGTGAAGCTCCGTCAGCACCTTGGCTATGTACAGTCCCATGCCGGTGCCTCTCGCGGAGCCGGCGCTGGCGTCTCGCGCTCCGGCGTCGAATACGCGGGCGACCTGGCCGTCGTCCATGCCTTTGCCGGTGTCGCTGACACGGGCCAGCGCCATGCCGTCCCGGCGGGCGAGCTCGGCCACGACTTCGGTGCCTGGAGGGTTGTGCTTGATGGCGTTGTCCAGCAGCGTCGTGAATATCTCCTCGAACACCTGCGGGTCGCCGGGCACCGGCTCGGTGAGGCCTTGAACCTCCATGCGCAGCGTGACGTCGCTCTCGGTCGCCGCCGGTTCGAGCTCGATCAGGATGTGCTCGATGAGTCGGGCCAGGTTCACGGGCGCCACTCGCAGCGTGGTCTCGTCCAAGCCCATTCGGATGAGGCGCAGGCGCTGGACGTGGCGCTTCATCTGCGCGGCGGCTTCACCGATGGCATCGCGCGAAACCTGCCAGCGTTGAAGGTCGGTCGGCAGCTCTTCGCCGAGGACCGACAGGTGCCCTTGGATCGATGTGATGTAGTTGTCCAAGGCATGGTCCGCTCTGCTCATCAGCCTGAGGAACATCGCCGGCTCGGAGGGCTGCTGGTCGGTGTTCGAAGAGGTGCGCCGTCAAGCGATCAGCCACCCGCCCGCCAAACCGAGCGCCAGCGCCGCGACTAGGAACGCCGCGAGCAGGCCGAGATCGATGTAGACGACGGGTAGAGACAACGAATCGCTCCTGTGGTTACGTCGAATCTCTCAGGTTGAATCGATAGCCGATGCCGTGGATGGTCTGAACGTGGTCGTTTTCGCCGTCGGGGTCGATCTTCTTCCGTAGGTTGGCGACGCAGACCCACAGTCGGTTCTTGTGCTGATCGGCTGCGGATTCGTCCGAGCCTTGGAACACCCGGTCGACCAGCTCTCACGTACCGACGACCGCGCCGTCCGCATCGACGAGCGTCTTGAACACTTCATATTCCAGCGGCTGCAGACGAGCGTCTTCCCAGGTCCGATCGGCTCGTTTCTCTACGCTTCGACCTTTTCGGTTCATGCACAGATCGGGTCACAACTCCTGCTGGTCCTCCGGCGGTCTGGCTCGAATGCGGGCGATGAGTTCATGTGTGTCAGGGGCTTTCACGGCGACTTCGACGTCTCCGACGGCCTGATCGGCCTCCTGCATCCGTCGCAACTCCTCGAGTTTGCGCACGTAGTCCGAGCCTGGTCCAGCGACGCGAAGTCCGTACTCCAAGTCCTCGACTGTGTCCCGCACGGTCAGGAAGATCACGGGCATCGTGAGGCCGAGCGTCCGGATCCGCTTGCACACGTCGAGGCCGTCCATGTCGGGGTCGCCGAGCTCGATGTCCAGCACGATCAGGTCGGGCTGAGCGGCTTCCGCCTGGTGCACCGCCTCGTCGCCGTCGACCGCTTCGACGCAGGTGAACCCGTTGTCCTCAAGCGCCGGCCTGATGAACGATCGGATGTGGGGGTTGTCGTCCACGAGCAGTATCGTGGGCCTGTTGTCGCGGCGCATCCTCCTCCTCTCACGCACACGGGCTGACCGCTGAGGCAGTTCGTGGGATCGTGGAGTATTCGGCCAAGGTAGCACATCTGCCGGTGATTTGCGCAGCGGATAAGTTGGCCGCCAGCTAGCGGCACGCCGGATTGACGCCAAATCACATGGGAATCGCGGGAAACGTTTCTTCGATGGATCAGCGCTGCCCCAGGGGACGAAAGGGACCGAAGCGACTCAAGCGACCGGTCGATCACTGATTATCCGGCGCCCCTTTCAGCGATGCGGTGTGCCCCTTTTGTCCTTTGAGTCCCTTCGGTCGCTTCGCGCCCCGCCAACCTACCCCAACCAGGTCCGGTACAATGTTGAGGTTGCCGCATCGGAAACTCGGCCAAGACCGAAACGAGTGTGTGATGACGACTGCTAAAATCATTCTTCTTCGACCGGAAGCCGTTCCGCCCTCGCGAATGTCGGAGGGCAGCGCCGGTTACGACCTGTACGCGGCAGAAGACGCGGTCATCCCCGCCGCGTCTGTATCGGAAGATGGCCGGGTGGACGTCGGCAGGTCTCTTGTGCCGGTCGGGTTTGCTATCGAGTTGCCAGACGGCACGGTTGGTCGGATAGGTTCTCGTTCAGGCCTATCGGTCAGGTCCAACATTGAGGTAGGCGCCGGTTGGGTAGACAGTGACTACCGCGGTGAGGTTAAGGTCGAGATGAAGAATCTGAGCTCGATCGACTACGAGGTCAACAAAGGTGATCGGATTGCCCAACTGATCTTCCTGCGAGTCGAGCAACCCGAAATCATAGTGACGGACTCCCTCGAGAGCACTGCCCGAGGCGCGTCTGGCATCGGCTCGACCGGCATTTGAGATTGCAGCGCCCCTTCTGTCCCTTGAGTCCCTCCGGTCCCTGATCGCCCCGTTACCCCAGCGCAGTCCACTTCGCGTAAAGGTCTTCGAGCTGGGCTGTCACGCGGTCTAGCTGGCGTTTGGCGCGGCGGCCGGCGCGATGGTCGCGGGACGAGAAGGCCTTGGCCAAGCCTTCTTCGAGGTCGAGCTTCTCTTGCTCGGCGGCGCGGATGCGGGACTCCAGGTCGGCGGTGGCCTTGCGCTGTTCGGCGCGCTGTATGCGGTCCGGCTCTCGGCGGATTCGGCGCTGCGATACGCGGCCGACGACGTCGACCGTCGAGCGACCTCTGGCTCGCCAGAACTCGGTGAAGTTGCCGGGGTACGACACCAGCCGCTTGTCCTGGACCTCGACGACGCGGTCGACGACCTTGTCTAGGAAGTAGCGATCGTGGGACACGACCAGCAGCGTGCCTGGGAAGTCTTCCAGCGCTTCTTCGACGGCCTCGCGTGACGGTATGTCGAGGTGGTTTGTCGGCTCGTCCAAGATCAGGAAGTTGGGTTTCGTGGCCATCAACTTCGCGAGCTGAAGCCGGTTCCGTTCGCCGCCTGACAGGTCGCCGACGCGCTTTTGCATGTCCTCGTGCTCGAACCGGAACCGGCTCAGCAGCGCGAATGCGACCTGGTTCGACATCGGCGCGACGGAGCGGACCTCCATCACGACGGTGCTGTCGTCGTCGAGCACCTTCTGATGCTGCGCCGAGTAGCCTAGCTCCATGCTGGGGCCGATGCGGATGTGCTCGTCTTCCCAGTCGCCGTTCTCCACGATGTCGCGCAAGAGCGTGGTCTTGCCGCTGCCGTTGGCGCCGACGAGGGCCACCGACTCTCCGCCCGCGACGTCCATGTCGGCGTTCTCGAAGAGGGTCAGGTCGTCGAAGCTTCGGGCGTAGCCACGAACCTGGAGTGCGATGTTCGCTCGCGGTGCTTGCGCTTCGAACTCGGCGCTGATCCCCGAGTCGGCGAGCACCGGCTTTTCGACCGCCTGACGCTTTTCACGCTCCAGTTGCGATTTCCTTGCTCGGAGCCGCTTTCCCCAGGCTGCGTCGTCGTAGACCCGGGCGTATTGCTCGAACCGCTTGACCAGCGCCTCCAGTCTCGCCAGCCGCTTCTGATTCGCGAGGTAGTCCGCCTGCTGCGCTAGCAACTGCCGGAGCTTGGTCCCCTGATGCGCCGAGTAGTTGCCTTCGTATGCGGTCACCATGCCGTCTTCGAGCTCGAGGATGCCGCCGACGACCCTGTCGAGCAGGTAGCGGTTGTGGGAGACCATCAAGACAGCGCCCTTGAACCGGACCAGGAAGTCTTCCAGCCAGGCGACGCCGAGGTAGTCGAGGTGGTTTGCGGGCTCGTCCAAGATCAGCAGATCGGGTTGGGCGAGCAGAGCTCGGGCCAGCGCCAGCGCGTTCGTCTCGCCGCCCGACATCGAGCCGACGATCTGGTCCGCCTTGCCCGGGAGGCCCATGGTGTCGAGCATCGACCGAGCTCGCTGCGGGAACAGGTCGCCTTCGACGTGGTCGTAGTCGTCGCGCGCCTTCTGGTACGCTCGGAGGGCGGCCGACATCCCTCGCTCCGGCGCGTCTTCGAGGCGTTGCTCCTGATCACGCAGCGTCTGGGCGATGACGTTGTACTCGGACAGCAAAAACCGAGCGCGGTGTCGCCGGCGTCGTGTTCGACGAATTGAGGGACGTAGCCGACGCGAACTGCGTCAGGGATGACGACTTGCCCTGCAGAATGCTCCTGCTGGCCCACCAATATCCTGAGCACGGTGGTCTTGCCGGAGCCGTTTGCCCCGATCGGGCCGAGCTTTTGTCCCTCGGAGATCCGGAACGTGACGCCCTGCAGCACGGTTTCCGCGCCATAGTAGCTGGATACGTTTTGAAGGGATGCTGCCAACACGGCGAGTGTCTCCTTTTCGCGTGTCGACCTGTTTCCCGGAAATCCGAACCGCGCCTGGGGAAAAGAAAAACCGAGGCAGTCCGCGGCTCGCGTGTGCGGTTCGCAGGCGGGCCACCGGCAGGACATAGGGAACGGGATCGACTACGCAGATCGTTTACGCGCCCGTCGCAATCCGCGACGACGCGTCTGAATCCAACAGCGTTGATGCTTGTCCCGTGTCCCTACTTCACTGGCTGCTCCGGTGTCGGGTTGCCCGTTCGATACCGACAAAGTATAAGATGATCGGGAGGTCCGACGCAATGGAACATCGCGACCACATCCTCATAGTCGAAGACACCGGGATAGGCATCCCCGACGATGATCTGCCGCGCCTGTTCGAGCGTTTCCACCGGGGACGTAACGCGGCGTCCCATCCGGGCAGCGGTCTCGGCCTCGCAATCGTCCTGGCCGTCGTCGAAGCTCACGGCGGCGACGTGGCGGTCGAAAAACGGAGCGTCGGCGCCCGTTTCACCGTGAGTCTGCCGCGAACGAACAGGGCTGAACTAGGCGCAGTTAAGACGAGGAATGGGTGCACAAGGGATACGGAGAGCACGGCCTCGGCTCGATGCTAGTTGGCGCGGCGAATGCCGGGCCCGATCTACTCTTGGCCGTTGAGGGGAACGTAACGATCGATGTTGATCGCTCGGTCGCCGCGGGTGTATCGCACCTTCAGCATATCGCCGACCTCAAGCATGCCGAAAGTCGCTTCGTCGACCTCGATCCTGGCCGACGCGACATGGAAGTAGCACGTGCCATCCGGGCTTGTTTCCTTGGAGTTGAGCGCGCCTTGGACCACGTTATACGGAGGTAGGGCGTCCGTGAGCGACGTCACGATGGACTCCAACCTGCGAGAAACCGTTTTGACCAAGGCATATACCCCCATTGACCGCTACCTCCTTTCAGAGAGAGAGCGTTGGCGCCGGGGCAATCATAACTCATGGTAGCATGGTGGGTACAACGGAGCGGACGGTCAAGAAACGTCACTTTTGTCCGCCAAGGAGATCGGACCGTTGGTCGCTGCGTATTGAACGGCGGATGCAGGCGTCGCTCGAGATCAACCGGCGCCGCGTCCTGACACCATCGTTTGGTATGCTGGGCGTCGTTCCGATCTCACAACACGGAGCAGCCGCACGCTTACGTTTCGGTCCCGGCGGATTGGTTGATCTAGTGATTTGGAGGCGCTCTACGGATGCGCCAAAGTTTTGCATGGCTGCACGTCACGGAGCCCGGCTGTTTGAAGGTACTTTTCGCCTCCCGCGATCATGGGAACATAACCGAGCTGGAGTTGGCGCTACGATTGCGTTGGCCCGATGCCGCCTCGTCGGTGGTGTCGGACGGACGGCGGTTGATCGACGCGCTGGCCTGCGAGCCCGAGATGGTGTTCGTGTCGGGCGATCTGCCCGATATGGGATTAATGGATATCCTAAAGATCGTTCGGGATGTCACCGACGTGCCGTTGATCGTCGCTGATGAGCGAGGAGATGAGTCAACTGTCGTCAAAGCGTTGCAACTCGGCGCCGACGAGTACATCCGCATGCCTCGCAGCATGATGGAGATCACCGCGCGGGCCATGGCGCTGATGCGGCGCGCCGGCAACAGCAACCCCCGACCGGACGACACCCAGATCCGATGCGGCGACCTGCTCATCAACCCTTCGGAGCGCGCGGTCTACCTGGGCGCCGCCCGACTCGAATTGACTCCCACGGAGTTCCGGTTGCTCCACCTGTTCGCCAAGAACCGCTACGTCACGCTCTCGCAGGGGTTTATCCAGCGAGTCGTCTGGGAGGGGGAACAAGATGGCGCGGAGGGCCTGAAGAAGTACATCCAGCGCCTTCGCAACAAGCTGGGTGACGACGCGCGCGACCCGGTCTGGATTCGGACCGTCCGCGGCGTCGGGTACCGTCTCACTGCCCCGGCTTCCGTCGCCGCCTGAGCCTGGCCGCTTCGAGCGAGTGGTTTCGCCTCTCGACAGCGTGTGCCGAGAGGCTTCGCGTAACTGGCGTTACGCCTCTTCGCTCTTGATCATCTCCACTGTAGACCGTCAGCGAAAGTGGGACACATTTGGGCCTGAAATTAACAG
>CAZPQQ010000103.1:0-9685 GCA_964588665.1 uncultured Dehalococcoidia bacterium
TGGCCGATCACAATTTCCAGCATTTCGTCTCGCGAGTAACCGACCATTCTCAGGAAAGCCGGATTAGCGCTCACGGGTCGACCGTGAATGTCGGCTAGAATCATGCCAATGGCTGATTCGTCGAAGACCGCGCGGAATCTGGCCTCGCTTTCCTTTGTTGCGAGCTCTGCCTGCTTGCGCTCCGTGATGTCGGTCAGAATGAGGCTCAACTCAGTGATTTGGCCGCCGCGCCTGATCGGCCCGATCCGACAGATCACTGACCGCTCGTCGCCGGGAAGGCCGACTCCATCCAGTTCGTAGCTGGCCGGTTTGCCCGTTTCAATGACACGCTCAAGGCTCTCGGCGACGAGTTCGCGCATTTCAACAGGAACGAACTGAAACACATGCTGACCAATGATGCTCCCCACTGCTTGGCCTGAGTACGTCCGATTTGCGAATTGGATCTTTTGTGAATGGCACAGCGACAAGATGAGATACTAGTCGAAGGCGGAGATGTACGCCACTGGGTGCTTCTAGCTATGCGTGACTCAGGACAATCGGAGATCAGGGAAGAGGCAGCCGATGCTTTCATCGACGAGGTATGTCGGCGTAGCGGATTGCTGCTGCCGCGAGGGGAGGATCAGTTCGCTTTCACTCATCTGTCGTTTCAAGAGTATTTTGCGGCGGTGTTTCTCCTAACTCAATTTGTCCTTCCGCCTCGGCGACTTGAAGTCAAAGGCATCCAAGGTGCCGGGCGTGAGGATCTTAACGCCTACGATGCTCATTCAGTTTGGCAAGAGGCTCTGGTGTTCCTGGCCGAGTTGACGGCGGCGGAACAGCCTGATTGGTCAGAAGAGTTGTTTTATGGCCTGTTCGGCGAAGGATTCGCCGATGCGCTTCCGTTGACAACTGATGAATTGGACGACGACGATTCAGACACCATCCGACAAGAACGAATTAGTCGCGTGAACCTCCTGGCACGGCTGGCAATCGACCCTCACGCCGGTTTGAATGAAGATGGGCTCAAATGGACGGCCATTGCACATTGTTGCGCGTTCGAAGCCCAAGAGCAGGCACGAAAGGGAACAGAGATCAGGGAAGCGATAATCGAGATGAGCGACCGTGATGCGTCCGGAACTATCTCCGTATTGCTGGGAGCAGAACGGGTTGACCAGCCCCGATTACTGCGAATATTCGTTGACGCCATACGTGAATCAGGCACAAATACATTGTCGCTCAAGAATTCTCCGATTAATGATCTCTTGCCATCTATCGTCTCCCCCACATTGCAAACACTTGACCTCAAAGGAACGGATGTCGCCGATCTTTCGCCATTGTCTGCTCTCCATTCACTGAGTTCACTCCGACTCTGGGATACGCAAGTTAGTGACGTGAGCCCCCTTGCCGCGCTCGCCAAACTCCAATTCCTCGACCTCGACGGCACGCGAGTCAGCGACATCGGGCCTCTTGCGGGGCTGATCAGGCTCGAATCTCTTGAACTTAGGAGAACGCCAATCAGCGACCTGGTCCCTCTACGTGCGTTGACTGGACTCCGGTCGCTCTGTCTCGCCCGAACACAGGTCGAGAGCATCAAACCCCTCGCCGCACTCAGCGGGCTCACTTTTCTCGACCTATCGTCTACGGGGGTCAGCAACGTTGAACCTTTGGCCCTACTCACGGGGCTCGAGACCCTCGTGCTCACAGGAACGCCAGTTAGTGATGTGGCTCCGTTGGCTCGACTCACCAACCTTCGGTCGCTAAATCTGGCAAATACTGGCGCGGAAGATATCAACCCGTTGGGCGGACTCACGGGTCTCCAGACGCTGGAACTCCAGGCGGCTCGTGTGAGTGACCCGACGCCCCTCTCGCCGCTGACCGGGCTTCGACGCCTTTATCTCGAAGGCACCGAGGTTGACGAACATGCCCTGCAGGAATTGCGGCAGGCATTGCCAGGGTGCCGTATTATGCTGTGACCCCAGTCGAAAACGGTTCCCTCGGCCACGAAGTTCATGTCTAACTCTGCGACAACGTAGGTCGTATTGCGACATCAATGTCCAACATCGGATCGGTGCAGGCGGGTTGAGCGGCGAACAAAAAGGGGGGCAGGTCACCAGACCTGCCCCCCTCCCGCGACCGCATCCGATCGCGCCATTGCCGTCTATGCGCCAGTTAGTCCCCGAACGCCGCCTGCGCCTCGGGTTGGCCGTTTGGCTGCGCCTCGGGCTGTGCGCCGCGTTTGCCCTCAATGCTGATCTTGGGCAGCCACTCCAGCCAGCTTGGGAAGAACCAGTTCTTGTCGCCCAGCAGCTCCATGCTCGCGGGGGCGAGGACCATGCGGATGATCGTCGCGTCGAGGATCACCGCAACGGCGACGGCTGGAGGGCATGCAGCCTGGTGTGGCCGCTGTCATCCTCGATCTGACGCAGCCATCAGGCGTGGCAGGAAGGGCGACGCGTCATTGCCGTGATCGTCTCGGGAACCATTCGGTTTGCCAGCCGCTCTCGCGCACCCAATCGGTGACGAACGTCGCCTTGCTGAATCCGGCCGGGCGGAATTGAGGGTGGCGCGCGCCAAGCGATCACTCTCAGAACCGCCGCCATCGATAGTGGCATCGCTATCGGTGCGAGTATGCGCTCGTTACTCGGGCATGGCGCCTCTGCAAACCGTCCGGAAAGTTCATTTCCCACCAGCAGAGTTCGGCGTTTCGTGACTGAATGCGACCGTCTCTTCGGATGCAAGCGCGTCGCATTCGGCGTCCGAGTATCCGAGAAGATCGACGAGGACGTGGCGGCTGTCCTGCCCCATCTGGTGCGCCCGCTGCCAGCGGGACTTGTTGATATGGTTCCCTGGGATAGACTGACCCTCATATGGTTTGGGCCCCACTTCGGGCTCGTCGAACTCAACGTAGAAGTCCCTCGCGGCCAGATGCCGATCGTCGAGAAGTTGCCGGCTGTTGGCGACTCTGCCCGCGGGCACGCCGGCTTGTTGCAGCAGGGCCGTCAGTTCCTCGGCGTCGCGGCGCTTCACCCACTCGGAGAGCACGTTGTCGATGGCATCTCCGTGATGTTTCCGGCCCTCCACGTCCGAGAATCGAGGGTCGCACAGGCTTACGTCGTCGACGACCGCGCAGAGCGAATGCCACTCCTCGTCGCTCGTCACCGCAATGGCGATCCAATTGTCGTCGCCCGCCGCCTTGTACGCGCTGTGCGGCGCCTGATCGGGCTGCCTGTTGCCGCGAACCTCGGGCTCGTATCCGTTGGCCGAGTTGGCGACGAAGAACTCGCCCGTCGTGGTCGCGGGACCGGCGACAAGGGCGACGTCGATGAACTGGCCGCCGCCCGTCATGTTTCGCTTGCGGAGGGACGCGAGCAAAGCGCCCACCGTGTTAAGCCCGGAGATTGGGTCCCCGTAAGCGATGCCTGTGGGCATCGGCGCCGATTGCTCGTAGCCGATCAACCAGGGCATGGCTACAAATGCCTCGGCGGTCGTGCCGTAGGCGGGATATTCGGAATACGGGCCCTCCAAACCAAAACCGGGCATGGAGCACATGACGATCTCGGGATTGACCGCTTTGATCTCGTCGTACGACAGCCGAAGATTTCGCATGACCCTGGGGCGGAAGTTCTCGATTACCACGTCCGAAATCGACGCGAGCTCCAGGAATATCCGCCGCCCAGCGTCTTTGTCCAGACGCACGGCCATGTTGAGTTTGTTTCGGCTGAGCTTGTTGTCGTATCCGCTTGCGCGCGGCATGAGCGATCGTGGATCGACGATCCTGATGATTTGAGCTCCAAAATCCCCAAGGATTCGGGTGGCCAGCGGCCCTGCCCACACTCGGGTAAGGTCCAGCACCCGCAGGTCCGATAGGCTCCCGCCGCCGATGTACTTGGGTCTACTCACGCTCGCCTCCCAAAAACTCCGACGTGTGTTCGCCCAGCAGCGGCGCGCGGGCCACGACGGTGTTGAACTCGGACATCGAGAACGGGAACGTCGGGTACTGAGCTTCTCCGGCCACCGGGTGGCTCAATGGTTGGAACAGGTTTCGGCGCGACAACTGCGGGTCTTCCAGAACCTCGTGCAGGTTGAGCACAGGAGCCGTAGGCAACAGCCACACCTCGGACGTCTCACGAAAAACCTCCTGCCTTGTCTTGCCTTTCATCCAATCGATAACCATCCGGTCCAGGGTCTCGGACTTCTCGCTTCGTTTTTGCCGCGTGTCGTACTCCGGGTCCGTCAGCAAATCTTCGCGGCCCAGCATCGCACACATGCGCTCCCACTGGTCTTCGGCCGAGATTCCGAAGCAGACCCATCCGTCGTCACACGGCAGCGTCGTTATGCCGTAGGACGCGAACGGCCCCTGCTTGTTCCATTCGCGGCCATTTCTGGTCCTGATCACACCCGAATAGGTCTCCATCAAGAACGTGAATTGGTGCAGCGTGCCGAGGGTCTCCAGCATCGACATCTCCAAGAACTGGCCCTGTCCGCTTCTGGACCTCTCCCACAACGCTATCTGGACCGCGATGTGAGCGTTCAGGCCGGTGAGATAGTCCGGTTGACGTCCGGGCAGCATCAGAGGCTCTTCGCCGTTGTCGCCGGTGAGGTAGAGGAAACCGCCCAAGGCCAGTTGCACCATCGGCGTGGACTTCCAGAGCGAGTACGGTCCGGTCAAGCCGAAAGGCGTCGCGCATATCTCGATCAACTCCGGATTCTGAGACGTGAACCGATCCGTAGGAAGTTGACGCTCCTCCCGGTAAGCGCGGTCCCAGTCTTCGATCAGGATGTCGGCTTTCGAAACGAGGACGGCGAGCTCGTCCATGCCAGCCTGGGTCTCCCAGTCGATCAGGACGCTTTTCTTGCCCATGTTGTTGTACAGGTACAGAGCGCTGCACTCGGATCTGACGTCGCCCGGCAGAAAAGGTCCGATCTCTCTCGACCAGTCACCGAGCGGCGGGCGTTCGATTTTGACGACGTTGGCGCCGAGTGCGGCCAAGAATCGCCCGCAGAAAGGACCGGCGACGCCTTGAGCGACTTCGACCACGTCGAGGCCGTGCAACGGCAGGTTCTCGACATCGACTTCGTCATTGGCGGGTTGGTTTGGAATGGAGTCGCGATTCACTATGGCCGCACCGCCCGCTTTGGCCTTTGCGCCAGCTTGGCGAGTGTCGGCTGGGCCAGTTTCACGAACGTGCACGCCAGGCGTCGCGTGTCCCTCGGGTCGATCAGATCGATGACGTCGCCGGCATGCGCAGCCCTGAACGGCGACCTCAGTTTCAACAGCCTGTCCTCGATCATCTGGCGGTGTGCATCCGGGTCGGGCGCCGCATCGATCTCACGCCGATAAGCCGCCGCAACTCCGCCCTCGATAGGTATGCCGCCCCACTCGCCGGCTGGCCAACCGAATCGGAGGTTCAACCCGTCTGGGTGCCCGATGCTGTGAGGCACCGCGGCTGCCACGCCATAGGCTTTTCGGACACAAAACTCGACTTTGGGCACTTTGGCTTCCGCGCTCGCGATGATGGCACCGACACCTCGCCGCATGGTCGCTTTGCGTTCGGCGTGAGACCCAAGCATAAACCCGGGCATGTCGAGGAAGATGACCACCGGGAGATTGAACGCGTCGCAAAGATCGACGAAGTGGGTGTATTTGTCGGCGACGTGGCCATCCATCGCGCCGGCCATGAAGCTGGGATCGCTGCCGATGATTCCGGCGCTGTAACCGTCGAATCGCGCGAACCCGATGATCAGCGCACTCCCCCAGTGCCTGCGCATCTCGAAGAACTCGTCGTTGTCCACAACCAACCGAATCAGCTTGCGTGGATCGTAGGACCGCTTCCGGTTCGGGGGAATTATGTTCAGGAACTCCTCGGGTCTTCGGTCGGGCGGGTCGCCTGTCTCGACCCGTGGGGCGACGTCGTTTGTGGTGTCCGGCAGGTATGAAATGAACGTCTTGATCTGCTCGAACGCGTCTTCCTCGGACTCTGCCTCGTTGTCGACCTGCCCGCTCTCGTGAACGTGCATCTTGTAGCCGCCGAGTTCTTCCTTGTCCAGGGTCTCGCCAATTGCGCACCGCACCACCGGTGGACCGGAAGGAAAGATCTGCGACTGCCCCTTGATCATAACGGTGAAGTGCGAGAGCAGAGCTTGCGCGGCGGGCGCTCCGGCGACCGAACCCATTATTCCCGCGGCGACCGGAACGTGGGTAAGCAGCTCAACAGCCTGCCACCACTGATCGCTTGAGGGCAAGCCCATGTGACCGGCTGTCTCGTCGGCCTTGGAGCTGTGGCCCACACCCTCCACGAGCTGGATGTCCGGGATGCCGTACTGCGTCGCCAACGGCTGCGTGAACTGCCGCTGGTGCTTCCGCACGCCGTGAGGGCTGCCGCCCGAGATCGTGAAGTCGTCGCCGCCGATCGCGACGGGCCTCCCGTCGATTTCCGCCAACCCCATCACGTACGCGCCAGGAGTGAACTCGACGAGGTTCCCGTTCTCGTCATACTCGGCCGCGCCCACTAGCGGACCGGCCTCCACGAAGCTGCCCGGATCGACCATCTTGTCGATGCGTTCGTAGACGGTGTAGCGCCCGCCCCGGTGCTGCCTGTCGACCCGCTCCGGACCGCCCATCTCGCGAGTCAAGCCTCTGATGTACTCGATGTCGTCTATCGCTCGTTCCCAGGGCTCACCCGGCTTCCACGATTCTCTGTTGCGGTCTATTGGCATTATGCTCTCCGGCGTTGGATGCTCCGGCTTCGCGAAGAAGCGGCGCTTGTCCATGGGTTATGCGGACCCTCAGGCGCCGTCAAAATGTATCTGGCGGGTTGACGTTCGCTGCAATATACATTGGCCCACCTTCGTTTTCAATTACGAGCCGAGGCTCGCGGCGTCCCATTCGGCCATGCTGACCTCACCCGAACGTCTGGCAAGGCGACAAGGATTCCGATAAAATGCATGGCGTCTGTAGGGGGCGGGCTGGGCGTTACGATTCAAGCGACCTCGCCGGTGTAGCGGCTCTACGCATCGATGACATCAACAAGCAAACGGACTGCATCGACCCATTATCACAAGTAGACGGAGGAGTTTGATGAATCTGCTGCTCATTTCCGGAGGTTCGCATCCATACGAACAGTCCACGCCCGTCCTGGAGGGTTTCCTGAAGGGCGCCGGACACCAGGTGACGGTAACTGAAGATGCCAGCGTTCTGGCCGACGCGGCCGGGATGAGCGGGTACAACGCCTTGGTGTTCAACACCCAGAGAGCGGGCGACAACGGCATGGCCGAAGCCGAGCAATCCGGCTTGTCGTCGTATATCGAGGGCGGCAAGGGCTTCGTGTGCATCCACATCTCGGGCGCCGCCTCCGACGACTGGCCCGCGTACTACGACATCACCGGCGGCGGCTGGGTCATGGGGCAGAGCTTTCACCCGCCCTACGGCGAGTTCACCGTCAACGTGAAGAACGCCGGCCACCCCGGCGCCCAAGGCATCTCGGACTTCAAGACGAATGACGAACTCTACATGAATGTCGAATTCAAAACCGGAAACGACGTGTTCATAACGTCCGACTTCGTCGAAGGGACCTACCCGCGCAACAACCCGCGTGGCGAGCCGATCCACATGGCGGGCGGCACGTACCCCCTGGGCTGGACGCGGATGCACGGCGCCGGACGCGTGTACGTAACCCTGCTGGGGCACGACGGCCTAAGCCACCAAACACCCGAGTTCCAGAAGATAGTGCTCAACGGCGTCGACTGGGTCACCGGCGGAGACTAGCGAACGCACGAATCCGGTCCAGATTCAACAACTGCCGGTCGCGTTCAGGAGCGTTAGGTCTGCGCCGTGTCCGATTCAGGCGCTGCCGAACGTGAAGCCGTAAGGGAGGGTTTCAAACCCTCCCGCTGGTTTCGCGCCCGTAACACGTTGCTACGTGGAATCAACGTGCTCATCGGGACTCCGACGCCATATTTCCATGCAACACACGGGAGGGTTTGAAACCCTCCCCTACGACGCACCATCGGCGACCAGGCGCGGCTGACCCCGACCCGTCGAAGGAACTAGACGCACCAGATTTCGCAAACCGGCGCCGCCGTCGCTACTCAGCGATCGCCCTCTCGAGAGCCTTATCGTCGAATTCCAGGCCAAGCCCGGGCCTGTCGGACAGCGTGATCTTGCCGTTCTCGGGGATGATAGGGTCGACGAAAAGCTCGGCGATGCGCTCGGCCGGGCCGGTAAACTCCTCCGAAAACTCGTGCGGCCTCACGGCGTTCGTGATCGTGGCGTACAGGTGCAGGCTGGCCATCGAGTTCGCGCCGACGTTCGGGCTGTGCGGCATGACGATCTTGTTGTTCGCCACAGCCATCTCGTAGACTCGAATCATCTCCGACAGACCGCCCACGTTCAGGACGTCCGGCTGCAAGATGTCGGGGTTCGCGAGGTCCATGAGGTCACGGAACCTCCAAGCCGATATCTCCTGCTCACCCGTCGAGACAGCGCAGTCCAGCGCGTCGACCACCTGGCGCAGTCCTCGCAGATCGTACTGGGGCAACGGCTCCTCGAAGTGCGCGATGCCGAGCTCCTCGAACCTCCTGCCCTGTTCGATCGCGGTCGGGACGGAATAGCCGCAATTGGCGTCGAAGCTGAGCGGCACGTCGTCCGGCAGCCACTCGCGGCACTTCTTGAAGATCGCGAAGTCCTTGGCTGGGTCCGCATCCTGCCGGTAGTCGCGCCAATCCATTCGAACTTTGAACGAGCGGTAGCCTTTTTCGTAGCCTTCCTGAACCTCTTCCAGCATCTCCTCGGGCTGCTTGCGCCAGCCGCTGCCTCTGCTCCAGTACAGCGGAATTTCGGTCCGCGCGGCGCCGCCGAACAACGAGTACAAGGGCAGTCCCGCCACCTTGCCGGTGATGTCCCAGAGAGCCACGTCGATAGCGCCGACGATCTGCGACGGAAGCCGCGTCGCGCGCTCCCCGGTCCCGAGCGTGAGCATCTCCCAGATCTTGCGGGGTTGAACCGGATCCAAACCGACGAGCAGCGGTTTTATGAGATCGTCGACATAGGCGCGAAAGACGCTCAGGTTTCGCGCGCCCTCGGCAATGCCCACGACACCCTCGTCGGTGAACACACGAACAATGAGCCGCCCGCCGGGGCCGACGAACGACTGCTGGGCCGGTCCCTCGGGAGGCTTGAGCCTGTTGACCTTGATGTCTGTAATCTTCACGTTCTCACCTCAGAGCAGGATTGCGGGCACATGATATCACCGAGGCCGTCTAGTGAGTCGTCGTGACCTTCGATCCCATGTATCGCACGAGCATCGGGCAGAGAAGAAGTCGTCGCGAACGCCAATCTGTCATCCTGAACGGAGTGAAGGATCTGGGGCCGCGCAGGAAGACAACTACTGCACACCGTCCTGCGGCGCGTACCCCAGCACGTCCCTGGCGCGTCGGTTGTCCCGGTAAAGCCTGGCGCTGTCCGAGGTGGCCCAGAAAATGTCGAACTTGACCTCGACCGCCTACACGTTGTCGGTGTCGACGGCGACGTTCTCGCCGCGGAGGGTTCGGTTGCGGATGTCGTATCTGCCCGGGTAGCGCACCGGAAGGTGGCCGGAGTCGATCATGAGGTCCAGCGGGTTGACCTTCGTCTTGAGCGGCATCTGCACCTGTGTGTGGGTCCGCGCCGACTCGTACACGGCGTGGACCATTTCGAGGGCCTTGTAGC
>CAZPQQ010000104.1:0-9081 GCA_964588665.1 uncultured Dehalococcoidia bacterium
CTTGGGGACACCCCAAGTCCCCGGCATGGGCTTCGCCCCTTGCAACCCCAGGATTAGTCTGACGTGAGGCATACATGGGAGTCCAGAGGGATAATCCCTCTGGCAAGGGGGCTGGGGGATGTGCCCCCAACTCGACAACCCATGCGGGAGGGTGGGCGGGTACTACACCCGTCCCGCTCTGGCAAGTTGTTCAAATTGGGGACGTACAAAAGTTCACATGCTCTCAGGCGGCGAGGATCTGGCCCGACGCGACACTTATTCGCCTGCGCGGCCTTAGATTCTTCGGCCGCGGCCTCAGAATAGCGATATGCAACACCCGACGTTGCGGCCCAAGCATTGTCCGCCGCGCGGCCACAACCCCGATGGCGTCGGGGCACAAGACGAACCGGCAAGGATGCGTGTTGACCAGAGTTGAGCAAGTGTGAATATCGCTTAGCCAAAATGCGGACCGACTAGAGTCCCTGGAAAACCTTTAACTGCCTCCGCCTCCCTCTTAGAATGAGGATACACGTCTCATGGCACACCTTTCATCGTTGCGTCCCAGACCTACCCGCGGTCCGCAGACGTTCGACGCCTTCCGCAATGGCGTGTTCCGCCTGCTATGGCCAGCCAATTTCTGCGCGTACCTCACCCGATGGATGCAGTTGACGCTCCTCAGCTTGCTCGTGCTCAACCTGACCGGCTCGCCGTTTCGCGTTGCGCTCGTTGGCTTTTTCGCCATGGCGCCGTTGCTGGCCTTCGGCGCCATCGGCGGCGTTCTGGCCGATCGGATGGACCGGCGGCGTCTCTTGCTCGGCACTCAATCCGCGACATTAGCCGCCTCTCTGACAATGTTGGCGCTTCTGTTGTCCGGACAGGTCGCTCTCTGGCACGCATACGCGACAGCCATGATGACGGGGATGGCCTGGGCATTTGACATGCCGTCCCGCAGATCCATAACGCACGATCTTTTCCCAAGGGGCGGAGTCACCAACGCCATGGCTTTGGACTCCGTCGGGATGCACGGAAGTCGAATGGCGGGTCCGACACTTGCGGGCGGACTGATCGCCGTGTCCGGGCTGTCCACCGGATACGCCGTTGCTTGCTGTTTCTACGCGGTTGCGATCGGCTTGGTGTGGATCGTCCGACTCCCTCCGCGCCGTCACGTTCCTTCCGAAACCACCAGCATCGCACGTAATCTGGCCGAGGGCTTCGCCTACGTCAGGTCGAACAACCTGATACTGGCCACAGTCGTCGTGACGGTCTTGATGAACCTGCTGCTGTTCCCGTACGTCCAGATGATCCCTGTAATCGCGCGAGAGACTCTTGGCGTCGGAGACGGCTTGATAGGCTTGCTCATGGGAGCGGACGGGTTGGGGGCCATATTCGGCGCCGTAGCGATTGCGTCGTTCGGCGCCGTCAAACATCACGGCCGGATATTCGTCGGCGGCTCGTTTATCGGCCTGGTGATGGCGTTTGTGTTCGCCACGTCGAGCACCTATTCGATATCGCTCCCAGTCCTTATCGGCTTGGGATTCGGTGCGTCAGGATTCGGCACGATGCAGGGAACAATCGTGGTGTTGGCCGCAAGCGACGGGATGCGCGGACGGGCGTTGGGCGTGGTGTCGCTTGCAATCGGCGCCGGACCGATCGGGGCGCTGATTATCGGCGTCATCGCGGAAGCGACCAGCCCGGCCTTCGCGATCAAGGCGTTGTCCGGCACGGGCGTGATCGCCATCATCCTCGCGGGAGCGCTCATGCGAGCGTTGAGAGAACCGACCGACGCAGCAACAGCGTCCGGGTCATCTGAAGCGATCCAGCCAACGGCGGGACCAGCCTGATCGAAGCGACTCCCCTACGCGCCGAAGCTCTTCCTGAAGCGGTGGACGGTCATTTCAGGCTCAATCGGCGCGACTGGGAGGTACTCGTCTTCTTCGATCTTCGCCACGATGAACCAGGGACCGTCCTCTTCCAGAGCCTGCAGGAAGACCGACTGCAACTCTTCCTCGTTGTCGACCGTGGCCGTCCGAGTGATGCCGCAACCGCGGGCAACCTGCTCGAGATCGGTCCCGAACGCTGTATGGCTGGGTTGGCCGCCGGTTTGAGCCCACTGCTCGTTGTCCCAGACGATCACGATCAGGTTGCCCGGCTTCTCGCGCCCTATCGTGCCGATCGTTCCCATGTTCATCAGCAGCGAACCGTCGCCGTCGAGCGAGACGACTTTCTCGTCCGTCGACAGTGCAATGCCGAGCGCAATCGAAGAGCAAAGCCCCATCGAGCCGTACGTGTAGAAGTTACGATCTCGATGGCCCGCGTGCCAGAGCTCGTCGGTCGTGGGGCCCAGGTTGGCGACGACGGGAAGATCGCCCATGTGCCTGAGCAGCATCTGAGTCGCATTGAACCTAAGCAATCTTCCCTCCATGCAGCAGAGGGGTCATGCAGAGGGCCAGAGGCTGTCGCGACGAATAGCAGAGCTTCAGCGCACCGCTCACGCGCAAGTCCAGTCGATCCACCGTGTCCAGCGTATGATGCGTGATGCCCAGTGAGTCCAGCACTGGCCGCACCGCGCGTCCCATCGCCACCTGAGCGATGTTGAACTCGCCGAGCTCGCCGCGCATGTTGATGAACATGGGTATCGGGATGCGGCACGGGATGCACAGGCTCGCGAGAGCGTTAACGCAGTTGCCCGTCCCGCTGGACTGCATGAAAACGGCGGCGTTTCTACCGGTCGAATAAGCGCCCGCGGCGATGCCGATGGCCTCTTCCTCCCTGGTCGCGGAAACCACGTGGAAGTAGTCGTCGCTCTCCAGCAGGCGAGTCACTTGGTAGATGCTGATGTCAGGGACGTAGGCGACAAGCGACACGCCCGAGTCCTTAAGGCAGCTCGCAATCGTCTCTGCCCAGTTCATGGCTCAGATCCCCATTATGTGATAGCCGGTGTCGACGTGTATGACCTCGCCGGTGATGCCGCTGGACATGCCGCTGCACAAAAACAACGCGGTGTTCGCGACCTCGTCGAGGGTGATGTTGCGTCCCATCGGCGAGCGCTCCGCGTGAATTCGCTTCATGTCCCGGTAGCCGCTGATGACCCTGGACGACAGAGTGTCCAGCGGTCCTGCCGATATAGCGTTGACTCGGATATTGTCTCCGCCGAGGTCCGACGCGAGCTGCCGGACTTCGTTTTCCAAGGCCGCCTTGGCTGTCCCCATGACGTTGTAGCCTGGAAACACCCGCTCCGACGCCAGAAACGACATGGTCAACACCGAGCCGCCATTCTCAGCCATGAGCGGCGCCGCGTACCTCGTTATGGGCACCAGCGAGTACGCGCTGATGTCCAGCGCCAACCGGAAGCCCTCCCTGCCCGTGTCGACGAATCCGCCGCCCAGGTCGTCGCGATTGGCGAAGGCTATCGAATGCACGACGGCCTCGACGTGACCGAGTTCATCTCGGATGCGCTCGAACATCGATTCGACGTTCTCGTCGGCGCTGACGTCGCACTCGATGGTTGTCGCCGGGGTTGAGAGCGTGGCTGCCAGCTTCTCCACACCCTTCGAAACGCGCTCGTTCTGGTAGGCGAGCACCAACTTGGCGCCCGCGCCGTCAAGGGCTTGTGCGATCGCCCACGCGATGCTGCGCTGGTTGGCTACGCCGAAGACGACGGCGTTCTTGCCGGAAAGGTCTATCGAAAACATCTGCTCCTCCGCCCGCATTGCCTGACTCCAAGCGAGTAGCATTGTATGGCGGACGGCGCCGCCCCGACAACCCCGTCGGCATGAATTGTACGATCGTTGGGCGGCTTGGCCTCTGTGCGGACCACGGGTCCGATGCGGCGCGCCAAAGCTAGCGGACGGTGACCTGCGCGGCGCCGATGCTGATGGTCAGGTCGACGCGGTTCTCCGCTGCGGCGTAGCCCGGCGACTCGTAAACGTCCCCGAACTTGGGGAACCTGGCGGTGTCGATGTCCACGATGGTGAACCCGGATGACTTCACGATCCTGGCGGCCACGCCTTCGGGCACCACGACATTGATGGAGGCGGCGCCCCCGCCAAGATCCACGTCGACTATTCCGGCAGCTTCAGGAAGCACGACCCTCACCTCGGCGGCCCCGACGTTGATATCCAGGTTGGACACCTGGAGTCTTCGAAGGTCAAGCACCATTTTCGCGGCCCCGCCCTCGACGTCGAGAGTCAAACGAGTCGATTCGGACATGGCGACTTCCCAGAGGACGTCGGTGGCCCCGTGGAAGAGGCCCCATCGGTCCATCGCGAATCCGATGTCGGCTTTGTCGCCCGACCTGCTGACGGTTGTTTCCGCCCGTCTTCCAAAGAAGCTTGCCTCGACGAGAGACGGCGAGCCCGCCGGAAGCGAGGTCAGCTCCAAAGTCCCCGCTCCGAAACTGATTTCGAGGTCGGCTCGCTCAACGTCCGACAACGATTCGCTGAACGTGGAGACGAGATGGCCCCCTCCGCCGCTCTCGGTCATCGCGTAGGCGGCTCCCACGGACCCCACGAACAACGCGAAGAACAGGACAGCGGCCACAATCGGCGCGCGGGAGCCAACGATCAGGTTCACTCCGATGGCTATCAGCAAGACGGGCCAGAACCGCCACATCTCCAGCCAAATCGACCACGGCAAAACGTCGGTCGTATGCATGAGAAATACGGCGCCGATAACGATGAGGAGAATCGCGAGGAACGGCATTCGGCGACGACGACGGCCGTTCCGTTGCTCGTCGCCCCTGTGCTCGGGCGGTTCGCGGTCGTCACTATCATCAGGCGGCTCGACGTACTCGTCTGGCTGAGGTTCGGTTTCAGGGGCGATCAAGGGGTCTTCAGGTTCGCCCTCAGACGGAGCGATGTTCTCACCTAGCTGCGAGTCTGACTCCGGATCGGACGAGCGGTCCTGATCATCGCCCTCAGGTGGAGCGGCATCTTCTCCCAAAGGCTTGCGTGCTTCTGGGTCAAGCGGCGAGTCCCGGCGATCGCCGTCGGACGGGGTGGTGTTCTTGTCCATTCCCTACCGGCCTCGAGCTCGGGTGAGCAGCAGGAGGCCGCCCAGAACGATGATAGCGACCGGCCACAGCAGGCCCCAGTTGAGGAACGACAAAAGGCCAAAGTTGGATGCCAGAGCGAAACCGCCGATTACGATCAACCCGATTGCGACGGTGTTGCGACGTTGATCACGGCGCGCGGTCAGTGTCCCCGTGGATTCGCCGCCGTCCTCGACTGTGTACTCGTTGTATTCGACCACGGTTTCCACATGTTCGGCGCTCGGCGTCCGCTAGCGCGGCACAATGATGGCCATCGCGAAGTACAACAACAGCGCGACTCCGAACGTTATGAAGCAGAGCACCACCCAAGCGATGCGCACAACAACAGGATCAACGTCCAGGTACTCGCCGAGGCCTCCGGCAACGCCGGCGATTACCTTGTCGTTGCTGCTTTTCTCGAGATGACGTACGTTCGTCATGCAATTCCTCGGTTTGTCAAGCCCGTTTCCAATAATATCGGCAGGCGGTTAAACCTGCTCGTATCTGTCCACTCCATCACTTTATTGAACCATGCATGCCGTAATCGGATATCGGCCTGCAAGATGAACGCAGCTAGCACTTTCGTACGACAGGCGAACGAGGGCACGTGGGCGGCGTCTGAGCGGGCGGGTGTGCGAGCGCACATCGAAGTGTCCGTCCATCACTTAGCGGTGAGTTACAGCGTTGCCTGGTGGACGCGGTCCCGGCGGCCCAGGCTTTGGTGAACAAAATGAACGGAGACCGTCATTGGGCAAGGTTAAATCGGGCGCCACACCCTCCGGCCATCGGCCAGCTCGAATCGGCCGAAGCCAGGCTTCGGGAAATGGCCGGAAGCGACCACCGCGTTCTCTCGCTCGGCCCAGTCGAACAGCTCGCGGCGACTCGCGTGAGACTGATCGGGGTCACGATCAGGCGCCGGACTCCACTCGACGTGGTGAGCCTGCGCCGGAACATGGGCCGCATCGCCAACGACTACAGCGCTCTCGCCTGCGGACGACACGAGGAAGCTGGTGTGACCCGGCGTATGACCCGGCGTCGGCCAGGCTAAAAGCGATTCCGTGATCTGTTGCCTGCCCTCGATAAACTCCATGATCCCCAGCGGTTCCAACGGAGCCACCTGATGCTTGATGGTGGTGAACCGCCGCAACCCGGCAGGTGACGTGAACAAGTCCCAGTCGGCTTCGGGGACGTAGTATTTCGCATTCGAGAACGTCGGACGGTATACGTCATCGTCCCAGATCAAGTTCCAGCCTATATGGTCCAAATGGAGATGCGTCAACACCACCAAGTCGATCTCTTCTGTCGTGATTTCCACGGATGCCATGTCCCGTATGAGCTTCCCGGACGACGAGTGCACCATGCCGTGGTCGCCCGTTCCAAGGCCCGTGTCTATCAGCACCGTCTGCTCGTCGGATCGAACCACGAAGGAGCCGACATTCATAAGGATGCGCCCTTCCGGGGTGAGACTGCTTCGATAATCCGACCATGCTTCGGCCGGCACGTTGGGGAAGAAGCTACCGGTTTCGAACTCGAGGTGTCCGTCCGACAAAGAGACGATCTCGACATCCCCGACGACTACGCTGTGTTTCGGCATGTGTTCGCACCCCTCCCATGTCAATGTGGCAATTAGAGCGCGGCCCCGTGTTGGCGGCGCACGACGCCCACCGGGCCGGCGAAACTAATCCGACGCGGCGGCAAATCCTCGCATTTCGACATCTCCGCTGGCGCTGACCACGATCCCGTCTTCGATCTCCATCCGAGCGTTGCAGTAGTCCAGCGTACTGAGTCGGTGCGCGATCATGAACGTGGTGCGACCTACCATCAGTCGCTCCATCGTCTCCATGATTCCGGCCTCGGTCTGAGTGTCGACGGCACTGGTTGGTTCGTCAAGGATCAGTATCGGGGCGTCCTTGAGGAACGCCCGCGCCAGGGCAACTCGTTGACGCTCGCCGCCTGACAGCCGCATGCCCCGTTCGCCGACCAGGGTATCGTATCCCTCGCGCAACCCGCTGACAAACTCGTGGATGTTGGCTGCGCGCGCCGCGGCTTCGATGTCGGATTGGGACGCCCCCGGCAAACCGTAGGCGATGTTTTCGGCGATGCTGCTCGAAAACAGCACCGGCTCCTGCAATACGATGGCGAACTGCGCCCGCAATTTGGCGAGCTCGTAGTCGCGTATATCCACTCCGTCGATCAACACGACTCCTCCCGTCGGATCGTAGAAGCGCGGGAGCAGACTGGCCACCGTGGTCTTCCCGGCGCCCGTGTGACCGGAAACGCCGAGCCTCGTCCCCGCTTCGACTCTGAAGGACACGTCATCCAGTACCGGTTGGCCTTCACCGTAAGCGAACGAGACGTTTCGAAACTCGACGACTCCTTTTGCTCTTAGCAGGGGAACCGGATTCGCCGGGTCGGAGACGTCGGGCGCCTCGTCGAGGAGATCGAAAGCACGCTCCATGCTCACCATGGACGCCTGAAGCGTCGCTGTCTGGCGGCTGATCATCCTGAGCGGCGCGTAGAGCTGCGCGATGTAGGCCAGCACGACCAGGAGATCGCCCAATGACAGCACTCCGTTCACGACGTTGCGAACGCCGACGTACAGCACCAGCGCCGTACCCAACGCGATTGTCAGATTCACGAGCAGGCCGAAGACCCCTTCCGCTACGCCCAGCCTAACGCGCATTCTCACGCCGACATCGGCGTGCTCCTCGAATCTCTCTTGCTCTCCGGTTTCGCGTCCGAATGCCTTGACCACCCTGAAGGCGCCCAGGGCTTCCTGCACCACTCGGATGGAGTCGCTTTCAGTTCGGCGCGCCTCCCGATACCGGCCGCGCATCCTGCTGTTGTAGTACCTGGCGAATCCGAACAGCACGGGAGACACCGCCATGGCAACCACCGCGAGTTGCCAGTCGATGCTAACGATAACGAACACCATGGACGCGAGGGTGACCGCGGACGCCAAAGTCGGGATCACGCTGTTGATGGCTATCTCTCGTATGGCGGGAGCGTCCTGCTGCACGCGGTAGACGGAGTCGGACAACCCTTGTGAGTCGTGGTAAAGGAGCGACAGCTTCTGAAGGTGCGCGAAGAGCATCGACCGGAACTCTTTCATCAACCCCTGTCCCGCAATCGCTCTAAGCGCGTTGCTGACCAGCTCTTGCAGTTGCGCCAGCAGGACAATCGCCACTTGTAGACCCGCCGCGAAAGCCAGCAACCGGAGATTGCTCTCGGACAAGGCCGCGGGAACGATCGGCGCCACGAAACCCGGTATCGGTTCCGAACCCACGACGCTGTCGACGGCGATCTTGAGCGGAAGCGGAGTCAGCAACGCAAGGGGCACGCCGAACATTCTCAGCAGCAGGAGGGCGGAGAGGTGACCCCAATACGGCCGAGCCTGCAGCGCCATTCGGCGGAACAGGGAACGATCTCCCGGGTTTGTTGATGCCAATGCTTAAGTCTCCCGTTCAGCCGCCGAAGCGATGAACGGTGTTGTCGCCGGAGTGTTCACCGGTCTCGCCACCAGCGTCACGTTCCTGATTTCGTCGGGGCGGAAAGTCTGGGGGCGCCAATGCTTTATCCATCCTCCGGTGAACCCGCCAGCCGGCGCCAAGGCGAACCTTCGCGCGGTTACTCGCCAGGGCAGGTCGGGCTTGTAGAACGTGAGGAGACCAAGAACGCTGGCGCCGAGCGCGGTTGTCGAGACAAGCAACATAAGCGGTGGCATGTAGTGTCCAGGCACGACAGTTAACGTAATCATCAAGGCGCCGAATCCGAACAGTATCCCGAGTATCACGCCGATCCCGCCGCGGACAGCCAAGGCGATCCAGTATTCCAAACGTTCTCCTCTGCGCCAGTTTCGTTCGGCATCCGTTGGGGAATTTTAGCAGCGAAAACCGACCCGAAACGAGGACTTATGCATGGTTTCAGCCTCAACGGCAGCTCCCGTCGATGCGACCGAATTTCGTCGAAGCTGCGCGGTTCTTGAGGCAACTAAAAAGGGGGCGCGTTTCACGCGCCCCCTACTAGTGCAACGCTCTCAGTTTAGATTAGTCGTCCGATTGCGCCACGGCGAG
>CAZPQQ010000105.1:0-3549 GCA_964588665.1 uncultured Dehalococcoidia bacterium
GTCTCTGTTAATTTCAGGCCCAAATGTGTCCCACTTTCGCTGACGGTCTACAGTTCGGTTCAGCGGCGATGGGATGTTGAGAGTTGCTGCCGACTGTCGGTCGGCGACAACAGCCCAATCCCCACGTTCATTCCACGTGATCGACCTCTGACAGGCGACCCTGTGCTACCACGCCTGATAGAATAGCCTATCGCCGGACGATTACACGAACGAGGCGGAGCCTTTCATGAAAATTCACGAGTACCAGGCCAAAGAGATTCTTGCGAGCCAGGGCGTTCCCGTACCCGAGGGACGGGTGGCGTCAACGCCTGATGAGGCAGCCGAGATCACTCGGGAGCTGGGCGGTCGGTCTGTCGTCAAAGCCCAGGTCCATGCCGGGGGCAGAGGCAAGGCCGGCGGCATCAAGGTTGTGTCGTCCCCAGAGGAGGCCGCCGATGCCGCAAAAGCTCTAATCGGCTCCAGCCTTGTGACCCACCAGACAGGACCCGAAGGCGTCCCAATTCGGAACGTTCTGGTCGAAGAACTCGTCGATGTCGCGAGCGAGCTCTACGTCGCCATGGCAATCGACGGGGCCGTCGAAGGCGTGGTCGTCATCGCGTCCGCGGCAGGCGGCATGGAGATCGAAGAGGTGGCCGACACCGCCCCCGAGAAGATTCTGCGCGAGCCGGTCGATCCGGTGCTCGGATTCCAGCCGTTTCAAGGTCGGAAGCTGGCGTACGGACTCGAATTGGCACCCGAGCTGGTCCGTCCAATCTCGACGCTTTTGGACAACATCTACAAAGTGTTCCTCGACAATGACTGCGCTCTCGTCGAAATCAACCCGTTGGGCGTGACCACCGACGGCCGCTTACTGGCAATGGACGCCAAGCTGAACGTCGACGACGACGCTGTATTCCGCCATCGAGACCTCCAACAGCTCCACGACCCGGAGCAGGAAGATGCCTTGGAGATTGAGGCGCGCGAGTTCGACATCAACTACGTGAAGCTGGACGGCGACGTCGGCTGCATCGTGAACGGCGCTGGGTTGGCGATGGCCACCATGGACGTCACGCACGCGGCCGGGGCGGCGCCCGCAAACTTCCTGGACATCGGCGGCGGGGCCGACGAGGCCAAGGTCGCCAAAGCGCTCAAAATCGTGTTGTCAGACACCGACGTCAAACGCGTGCTTATCAACATCTTTGGCGGGATACTTCGCTGCGACGTAGCGGCGCGGGGCGTGCTGCTGGCGGCCGAAGAGATGCCCGATGCAATGCGCCCGATGGTCGTGCGAATGCTGGGCACCAACGCGGATGAAGGTCGGGAGCTGTTGAGAGGTTCGAACCTGGACGTCACGCTGGTCGACAACCTCAACCAGGCGGCTGACGCCATCGGCAAGCTAGGTTGATCTTACGGCTGGACTCGATCTTTGACGCGCATATCGAGGCGACCTTCGCCCTGGCGGGCATCTGGTCGATGATCTCGGCGTGGATCATCCGGGCAATAGTCAAATGAGAAATACTCCACAAGCAGGAGCGAATAGATGAGCATCCTCGTGGGCAGCGAGACCAGATTACTGGTACAAGGAATCACCGGCAGGGAAGGAAGCTTCCACGCCCTGCGGTGCCGAGAGTACGGCGCGAACCTGGTGGCGGGCGTGGTTCCCGGTCGCGGCGACCAGATGTTTGACGACGACGTGCCCGTATTCAATTCCGTGGGTCAGGCCGTCGCAGAAACCGGCGCCGACGCGTCGCTGATCTTCGTGCCTCCGCCGTTCGCGGCCGACGCCATCGTGGAATCCGTCGACGCCGGCATTTCCGTCATCGCTTGCATCACCGAGGGCATCCCCGTGATGGACACCATTCGGGTGGTCCGCTACGTGAAGGGCAAGTCGACAACCCTGATCGGCCCCAACTGTCCGGGCATCATCTCGCCCGGCGAGAATTTCAAGATGGGCATCATGCCCGCCCACATCCACAAGGGAGGCCGCGTCGGCGTCGTATCCCGCAGCGGGACGCTGACCTACGAAGCCGTGGGACAACTCACCGACCTGGGCATCGGGCAGTCGACATGCGTGGGCATTGGCGGCGACCCCGTAAACGGCTCCTCGTTCGTCGACATCCTCGGCCGGTTCCAAGACGACCCAGACACCGATGCGGTCGTGCTGATCGGCGAGATCGGCGGCACCAAAGAACAAGAGGCCGCCGAATACATCAAGAGTGACGCGTTCAACAAGCCGGTGGCCTCGCTGATCGTGGGTCAAAGCGCCCCGACCGGCAAGCGTATGGGCCACGCGGGCGCCATCATCACCGGCAGCGCGGCCCGCGCCGACGAGAAGATGAAAGCGCTGGCCGCGGCAGGTGTAACTATCATCCCAGCCCCAGGCGAGATTGGCGTCACCGTCCAGCAGATGCTGGGGTAGAGGCTGCCGGGTACGACGTTATCGCCTGGGCGGCCCGTAGCCAGCGCACGGAGTCCACATGTCGAGAGCGACGAATGTCGGCGACAGAGTCGCGCTCCAGGGCCGAGTGGGTTTGGCGTTGGTCGGACTCTCGTGGTCCGCATCGTGGCTCCACGTTGGTATGTTCGGTGAGGTCTCCTTCTTCCCTCTGTGGCTGGGTTACGTCCTGGTCGTCGACGCCATCGTGCTGCATCGAATCGGCTCCTCGTTGTTGACGAGAGGCGTTTGGCGGTTCGTCGGGATGTTCGTCGCCTCGATGCCGCTGTGGTGGGCCTTCGAGCCGGTCAATCTCTTCACGGAAAACTGGCGGTATCTCGGCGTTGACCACTACTCGTCGGTCCAATACGCCATCTTGGCGAGCGTGAATTTCTCCATCGTGGTCCCCGCGGTGTTCGAGACCGCCGAGTTGACAGCCACCTTCGGAATCATCGACCGGTTCCGCGATCGAGCCAGGCTGCCCGGATTCAGGTGGGCGCCGCTGGCGTCGCTGACCGCCGGCGTCGCGATGGTGTGGTCGATAGTTCTTTGGCCCGCACACACGTTCCCTCTCATCTGGATTGGCATGATCCTGGCGTTGGACCCCGTCAACCATGTGCGGGGAAGGGCAAGCGTCACGCATTGGCTCCAGCGTGGCGAGTGGCGGCCCATTGTGTCCCTGGCCTTCGGGGCCCTGATATGCGGTTGGTTTTGAGAGATGTGGAATCAGTGGGCGTACCCCAAGTGGGTGTACGATGTGCCGCCCTTCGATTTCCTCCACATCTGGGAGATGCCGCTGCTTGGATACGGAGGCTACCTGCCGTTTGGACTGGAGGTGTTCGTGGCCTACCATTTTCTGATGGGACTGGTGCGCGGCGGTTGGTCCTGGGACCGGCCGGGTGAGGCGGATTCGGCCGTGACCTTGTTGTTGCCGATTGCTGTCGGACGCGATATGGTCGATTCGGATGACTGATCGTCGACAGGTACTTGCTCGCGATAATCGGCGTCAACCATCCCGTTCGTGGTGAGCCTGTCGAACCACCCGCCGCAGGCCCTTCGACAGGCTCAGGGCGAACGGAAAATCCTAACTGCAATTTCCGACACTAGGAACTAGACCGGCGCTCTCAGGCAACGGG
>CAZPQQ010000105.1:3649-9020 GCA_964588665.1 uncultured Dehalococcoidia bacterium
GCCGTCAGATCTCTTCCGCCATCTCCATCACCTTTGAAACCGTGCGCCAGTTTCGAGCGGTCGCATCGACGCCGAGCAGCCCTTCGACACGTGCGGCGAGCTTCGACCGACCGATGCCATCGGGCGCGTGCAGGTAGAACACACGGTCCGCCAATTCATACGATTCACTGTCCGCCATGTAATCGTCGAGCGATTCGAGATCCGGGTCTTCGGGCGGTTTCGACAAGAAGAACAGGTGCAGGGCTTTCGGGTCGGACTCTGCATGCGCGAACGGATTCGCGGCGATTGCAAGTCGGAGCTCGTCCATGCTGAGCACGAGCACTTGTATCTCGATGTCTCGGATCGCATAAACGACCTGCTCGATTTGGCCTACCAGCGCGGCCGCGCTGGACTCCGAGCTGTTGAAGACGACATTGCCGCTCTGAAGATATGTCCTGACGTCGCCGCAGCCGGCGTCCGCGAGTGCGATGACGAGGTCTTTCATCCGCAACGTGTTGCGGCCGCCGACGTTGATTCCGCGAAGGAACGCGACCCAGGTGTTCATCTTGTGCTCTCGATTTTGCAGGAAATCTCTACTGCTCTGGTCGTTGCAACTCGATTCTTATCTGGTACTTGTCGTTGACAGTGGCGGGGTACGTTTCCAAAGGGTTGCACTCGACGCCAATGGGCTTCCCAGTATCCAGCTCGAACCTGTAGCTGTGGAGAGGGCAATGAAGCTGGCCTCCGCCGATGATCCCGTCGGCCAGCGGTCCGCTTTTATGGGGGCACCGAGCCTGGGTCGCGAACAAGCCGCCGTCGCGGGTCCTGAACACCGCAACGAGTATATCGCCTATGCGAAACTGCCGCCCCTCTCCCATCGGAATCTGGTTGACCGGACCCAAATTGTGGGTCTGTGATGGCGGTGTAGGCTTCTTCGCCTGCATCATTCGAGCACCCTTAACCAGCCACTGCCGTCGGAGTGTTGACGAACTGGTTGCCGTGTACAGGATTGGCGCCCTCCTGCCAGGGATCGGAGTAGGCGTCGACGGATGCCTGCATGTCAGCGTCGAGACGGTCGTTCTGCCTTTCGGCATCGTCCATCAGAATCTCTCTCAGGCGCTCTACACCGATTCGTTCTACGAACCCGTGGGTCCGCTCCATGTGTTTGGCGTTCTCCCTGTAGTATTGGAGGAACCTGCTCATGTACTTGATCGCGTCAGTCTGAGAGTCCACGACGCACAACACGTCGCCTTTGCGGACGTTGGCGCCTGCCGCGCCACCAACGTATATCTCCCATTTGCCTCCATCAATCGCCACCAGGCCGACATCTTTGACGGTTGCTTCAGCGCAGTTGCGCGGACAGCCCGATACGGCCATCTTCACCTTGTGGGGCATCTCGACGCCTTGGAATCGCTTCTCGATGTCGATGCCCAGTTTGGTGCTGTCGCCCAATCCGAACCGGCAGAAGTCGGACCCGACGCAGGTCTTGCACGTCCTGAACGCCTTGGCGTAGGCGTGACCGGAGGGCATCTTGAGCTCACGCCAGACATCTGGCAGGTGCTCTTTGGGAATGCCGAGAAGGTCAAGCCGCTGCCCTCCCGTAATCTTGACCATGCGGGCGTCGTACTTCTCGGCGACGTCGGCGATGCGACGAAGCTCCGCCGGCGTGGTTATGCCGCCATAGATCCTGGGCACTACGCTGAACGTCCCGTCCCGCTGAATGTTGGCGTGCACCCGGTCGTTGATGAAGCGGGCGTCCCTTTCATCTTCGTATTCGCTGCCCCAAAGAGTCTTGAGCAACGACGCGAGTCCCGCCTTGCTTGATGCATCCTCTCGACCGCCTGCCAGGGCGTCGAACACGGAGGATACGCTCTTTAGCTCCATCGACTTGATTGCCTCGACGATCTCCGGTTTGGTCATCTGCACACCGGGCACGAAGTAGTGGGCCGCGGGGTCGTCAGCGATCAAACCGTCGGTGGCAAACTCAAGGATCGCCTGGATCTGAGGCTTGCAAGATCCACAACCCGTGCCGGCCCTGGTCGCGTCGCAAACGGCTTTCAAGCTTCGGGCGCCTCCGTTCACGGCTGCGACGATCTGGGCTTTGGAAACGCCGTTGCAGTTGCAGATTTGGGCGGTGTCAGGCAGTGACGAGACATCCATGACGGTAGGTTGAGATGCCAACGAAAACAGGATCTCCGCCCGTGTGTCCGGCAGCGTCTCGTTTCGGTCGAATGCCTGAAGCAGGCGCGGCGCCGACGAACCGTCTCCGAGTACGATGGCGCCAATTATGTGTCCATCTCGTACGATCAATTTCTTGTATATGTTCCGGCTGGGTTCGATGTAGGTGACCACCTCGTCCCGGTCCTCTTCAGGTTCTTTGACTCCGGCGACAGCCAGCTCGACGCCCATGACCTTCAACTTGGTGGAGATTCTCGACCCGAGGTATCTGGCGCCCGGGTTTCGACCTGTCAGGCGATCAGCCAACACGCTTACCTGTTCCCAAAGCGGAGCGACCAATCCGTATACCACGCCCCGGTGCTCGGCGCACTCCCCGATCGCGAATACGTCCGGGTCGTTTCTGCAGGAGAGGCTGTCGTTGACCAGGATTCCTCGGCGCACGTTCAATCCCGATATCTTGGCTATGTCGACGTTTGGCCTGATGCCGGCGGATACAACCACCATGTCGCAGTCGATTTCCGAACCGTCTTTGAACCTGATTCCCGTCACGCGGTCGTCGCCGAGAATCGACGTGGTGAGCTTCTCCATGTGGAATACAACGCCCATGTCGTCGAGCGCATCTTTGAGCAGTTCCCCAGCCTGAGAATCGAGTTGGGTCTCCATCAGAAAAGCTTCCAGGTGCACCACGTGTACGTTCATTCCGCCTGATAGGAGCCCGCGAGCCGCTTCCAGACCCAGAAGACCACCGCCGATCACTACCGCGGTGCGAGCCTCGGCGGCGTGATCGATCATCTGCGCGCAGTCATCGAGAGTGCGGAAGCCGAACACGCCGTTGCTCAGCGAGCCATCCTCGGAATAGAGTCCGTCGATCGGAGGCATGAACGGCACGCTGCCCGTGGCGACAACCAGCTTGTCGTAAGGCACGAGATGGCCCCCGGCCGCGTAGACGGTCTTCGCCTTTCTGTCGATGCCGATTGCGCGCACACCCGCGTATAGGGTGACGTTGTTTCTTTCGTACCACTCCAGCGGGTTGATGTATATGTCGTCCGCGCCATGTGTGCCGGAGAGGACTCCGGAAAGAAGAATTCTATTGTAGTTGCCGTGGGGCTCTTCGCCGAACATGGATATGTCGAACCGGTCTGCGCCGCCTTTGTCCAACACCTCTTCGACCAGCCGCGCTCCGGCCATTCCGTTGCCTACGACTACGAGTTTCTGTTTTTTCATACCGGAAGTCCTCTATGCAGCGTGACCGTTCTCAATTCTGACTGCGCACTCCTTGAACTCAGGCATCTTGCTAATGGGCTCGAGTGCGGGGTTAGTAAGCCTGTTGGCTGCCTGAATGCCGCCCTCAATAGACCGCGCCGCAAGGGATGCGCGTGACGGCAAGCTTTGAGATTGTCTGGGATTGCGAATTCATGCTCTGATCCGACTGTGTCATGCTCAAGATCAGATTATGCGAAAAATGTTACAAACATGTTTCGGACACGTTAATTGTCTGTAACACCTGTGTACCTGGCCTGCTGTTGATTTCCTGAGAGTCCAGAGGTCGAGACATCCGAGGCCCTTCCGATCATTGACTGAGGTAGCGCCAGGTGTTCAGGCGGCGTCTCTCGGCGGGGAACCTGCGACGCACGTGGTGAAGTGCGGCGTGAGGCGGAGAGCAGCCTGGCTACGACGCGGACTGTCTGAATCGCCATGGCGCAGCCGGCGTGAACGCCGGGCAAAGAACGACCCAGGCGCCAATGCGGTTTAGCCATTCCTACCGGGCATCCTTATGGGGTGACGCCCTGGTTGAGCGTCACGCGAGAGCGCAGCCGCCCACGCGTGACCGCTGGTCTCATTTCGGCGACCAGATCCCCAGGGTGCCGTTGGCGATCGTCTGAGTCGTCGGAACGGGGTCAGCGCCTACTACGATGATGTGGGAGCGCTGGAGGCTAGTGTTTGCGCCAGCTGACACGGACGACGCTCCATCCGCCAACCGCCCGGCGAACACGATCGATTGACTGTCCGGCGACCAAAGGGAGTGGGAGTACGCATATTGGTCGAAGAACTGGAACATCGTGAGCTGGTCGGATGACGGTTCGAAGTCGACCAAGGGCCAACGTTCGCCGTCGTCGATGTTCAAGACCATCCAACGCGGCATGCCTGTCGTTGGGGACGGCGTGACGTAGGCCAGCTTGGACCCGTCCGGGGACCAAAAATAGGCGATCACGTTGTCCTGGATCAACAGAGTTTGAACGATTGTATCTTCCGATATGAGGGCAAGGTCTCTGTAGACGTTGAGTATGGAGCCAAGGTAGCTGACCAAACGCGAAGAGCCGGCCAACGCCAGAAATTCGCCGCTGGGAGACCAGACGAATGCTGGCGCAAGTGGGAATCCGATTTCGCGGAGCACCATGATCGCCCGTGGGGCCCCGAGGCGGTCCGCGACAACCTCGGCGGTCAGGATGGTGTAGCCGCCCGAGTCGTCGCGGGAGGCTAGCGTGGCAACAGACCCGGCTGGCTTCCATGCGGGAACTCGATATCCCAATGCGTCGATGTCGAGCTCGTCTACACGAATCTCGTCGTCTACGTTCACGAGGAAATGATCTGCCCCACGATGCACCAAAAGATGTTGTGAGTCCGGCGACCAGGACATCCACAACGGACCCTCGTCCAGGACGAAAACCCGTCCTTCGCTATCGGTGAGATCATCGATGAACAGGGAGAGGTCCTCCGACGTGATGGCGACGAATGCGACCTTGGTGCTGTCAGGCGACCACATCGGGTAGTGGACCACGCCATCGGCCAGAAGGCCCACAACGCCGGGTTCCCCGCCGTATACCTCGCTCACGTTGCTGGTCGTGGCGTTGAAGGCGAACAGTTTTAACGTGAATGTCCCTGCTTCGTCCTCGAGGACCCCAGAGAATACCAACGTGCTGGCGTCGGGGGACCAAGTGGGCCAGGTGAAGGAGCCGATATCCGGCGAGATGCGGCTGGGATTCGAGCCGTCAGGGTCCACCGTTTGTATTTGGCGATCTAGCCCAACATAGGCGATTCGGCCAACCCCAATCGTCCCAGTTCCGGAGCGAACCACGGGCGCGGGGGTCGGTGAAATCGTTGGGGTTGGCGCCACTTCCGGCGAGGCCGTGGGAGCTGCCGTAGGGCGAGGATTCGCCGTCAGTGTTGGCTGTCAGCCCAAATGGGACAGATTGTTAATAGAGACTTTGAGCTG
>CAZPQQ010000106.1:0-8838 GCA_964588665.1 uncultured Dehalococcoidia bacterium
AACGACGTGTACGCGGTCGGACAGAACGGCACGGTACTCCATTACAACGGCACGTCTTGGAGTTTGACAACCAGCAACACGACCGAATGGCTCAAAGGCGTCCACGGCTCTGCAACGGACGCGTTCGCGGTCGGGGCAAACGGTACGATCCTGCACTTGCTCCCGATTAGCGGCGGCACCCCGACGCCGGTGCCGTCGATGACTTGGTGGGGCTTGCTCATCATGGCCGCGCTGCTGTTCGTGCTCGGCACACGCGTGTGGACGAGAAAGACGCAGACCGCGCTTGACCGCTGACTGCTGCGAGGTTCGAGATGGGCATCCCAGCCTGAGTCTCTGACCTCGCTTTGCCCAACACATAATTACCATGAGGATTCCCATGCCGCGCATCGGCAAGCCAATCTATTATGGCTGGCCGGTGCTGGCCGCGATCTCGGCCATCGGCTTCGCGAACGCCGTCACGTCCATGGGCGTGCTGACGGTATTCGTGCTTCCCTTGTCCGACGATTTCGGGTGGAGCCGGGCCCAGATCTCCGGGGCGACCAGCATCGGCGCGCTGCTCGGGGCTGTTGCAGCGCCCCTCTCAGGCCGCGTCTCCGACAAGATCGGCGCTCGCGCGATCCTCGTTGTGGGCGGCGTGGTCATCACCATCGCCATGATTTGGCTGTCGGCGATGCAGGGCTTGCTTGGGTTCTACCTGGCGTTCGGACTCGCGAGGCTGTCTGACCAGGGATTCGTCCAGGCCGTGTCTCCGCCCGCCGTCGCACAATGGTTCAACGCACACCGGGGCAGAGCGATCGCCATTCTCTTCTTCGCGACGTCGGCGGGAGGCATCGTGCTGCCGCTCGTCGCGCAGTTCGTCATCAGCGGTTGGGGGTGGCGTCCGGCATGGGGCACGCTTGCCGTCATCATTGCGGTGCTCGGACTGACGCCGGTGGCGCTGATTGTCAGGCGACCGCCCGACGCCCCGAGAAGCATCGACGACGAGGCGCCCGGATCGAAGTCGCCCGACGCGCCGGAAAGCCACGACGAGCAAGTTACGGAACGATCACGGTCGATCACCGATGCGCTGCTGAATCGCGACTACTGGCTGATCCTGGTCGCGATGCTGGGAACGGGCGTCGCGAGCACGGGCGTGGCGCTGCACATGGTCCCGTTCCTCGTCGAGCAAGGTCTAGACGACACCGCCGCTGTCGGCGCCGTCAGCATCAGCTTCTTGGCGGGCGCGGTCGCGAGCCTGGCGTGGGGCATGCTCACGGAGCGAGTTGCGCCGCGCCTGCTGTTGGCTGGCGTCTTTCTCGTGAGGTCGATCAGCGTCGGGCTGCTGCTCGTTTCGGACACCATGGTCGAGGCGTTCGCGTTCGCAATACTGCGCGGGGTGGCGGAGGGAGGACTCGGCGCGGTGAGCGCGATCCTGCTGGCACAGTACTTCGGTCGAGGCAGCCTCGGCGCGATCTGGGGCGTGAATCGGGCCGTGTTGGTGCTGGGCTTTGCGATAGGTCCGGTCATCGCAGGCGCGGCCTACGACCGAACCGACAGCTACACGGCCGCCTTCTCCGGCTTCCTTGTGGTCACGCTTCTGAGCATCGCAATGGTCTTGCTGACCAGGCGCCCTGCGAAATGATGCGGACGCCCGTCCTAGGCTTGCGGCTTGGAGTTCGCGCCGCCATTGCTCGGGGAATAGACTCCCATGTCAACCCAAATGCGACCCACGATCCAGGTTCTCGAATTGCGTGCCGGAGACTACTCCGTCGGCAGCAATTCCAGGTTGAGGCGGTTGGGGTCCCTCACGTAGATCGAGCCGCCGACTTCCTCGTAGACAACCCCGTTCGCGTCCAGGCACCCTTTCACTTCGGCATATCGCGCTGGAGTGATTGGCAGCGCGACGTGCATCGCATTTCCAACTCCCTCGGTGGCGAATTCCTGGAGGCGCGGAATGTGCGGGAAATCGAAGAACGAGAGCGCCATGCCGCCGCCAACGTCCACGTTCCTGTGAGTCGACTCCGGAACGTCGCGGTTGTCGATGACGTTGATGACCGGCATGCCCATGACCTCGGTGTAGAACCTCGCGGTTTCGTCCAGGTCTCGGCAGTACACCGCTACGTGGTTTATGCCGCCTGTTACGCTGTCTGTGGCATTCTGCGGAATCCAGCGAGACAGCTTAGCTCGTTTCTCCATCATCTCTGCGTTCACACTTCCACATCCCAGTCAAGCTATTGGCCTCAGTCTAACACAGCGACGTTTTGTGTCCCGCACGCGTCTTCCTTGACACGTTCGCTGGCCGTTCTCTAAGCTGTCTTGTACCGAGGGCCCGGTCGTCTTAGACGGGGCCCTCGGAAGTGAATAGCACAGGCGCCGACGGAGACGAGTACGAGGTCAGCGCGGCAAAGCGAGTCTGGCGAGTCCGCCTGAAGCGGGCCAATGGTGAAAGCAGACGCCGTAGCACCCTCCGAATATCCCTCCCGAGCCTCGGACCGAACGGACTGCCCCGCATCGTCGCGGCTGACCAAGTAGACTCCGACGGGTTCGCCCACCGTTAACCGGGCGGTCCGATCGCCTTCGAGCCGTCGGACACTGAGTGCCCCGACCCTCTGATATATGCACGGCGGGGAACAAGGGTGGTACCGCGGGACCGCAAGGTCAGCCATAGTTTCGCATTTCGAAGCTCCCGTCCCTCGCAAAGAGACGGGAGTTTTTGTATTTACACAAGTCTGGCGCTACGTTTCTCGAGTGGTGAGAACGAAGCTTTGCCAGGCGCGGCTTTGCGTGGTGTGCGTCGGAGGGACGCAAAGGACCGAAGGGATGAAAGGACGGGGCTGCAAGGTTGAGAGCGATGTTCGTGTGAGTGAAGGATGACGATGGACCCGTCTAGCGAGGGGACCCATTGGACCAATCGTCTGATGGTCGACTACGCAGAGTTGTATCTGCCGTTCTTGGAAGCCGCTCGGGCTCGCGCTGAGGCTGAAGTCGAGACCGTGGTCAACTTGCTGTCCGAGCACGGCGCGGCGCCTGGCTCGCGGCTGCTGGACGCTCCTTGTGGCATCGGGCGGCATAGCATCCCGCTGGCCAAGCTCGGATACGAGATCACGGGGTTGGACCTGTCACCGCTGTTCGTCGAGGCGGCCGTGCGAGAGGCGGAACAGGCGGGGCTCGACTCGACGTTCGTTGTCGGCGACGCGCTGAAGATCGACGAAGAGCTGGCCGACGCCGAGCCGTTCGACGCGGTGGTGAACCTGTTCACGTCTCACGGCTACTACGGCAAAGAAGGCGACCTGACTATGTTTCGCGGATACCGCCGGCTGGTGCGAGACGGCGCCGTGTTCGTGATCCAGACCGTCAACCGCGACTGGGTCGTCCGCAACTTCGAGCCGGAAGGATTGGACAAAGCTGGGGACATCCGGATCATCCAGCGGCGGTCATTCGATTTCGAGAATTCGACGATCGACAATACGTGGGATTTCTACGAAGGCGGCGGCGAAAATATCAGGCACAGGTTAGGCATCACAATGGCGCATCGGGTCTACAGCCTGCACGAGCTCGTGGAGGTCGTCGAACAGTCTGGCTGGGAGTATCTGGGCGGATACGGCGTCGAGGACAGCTCGTTGGCCGAGCTCGTGCCGCTCAGCTTCGATTCGCCGGCGATGTGGATAGTAGCGAGAGCCGGGTAAAGTCATGCCCGGCCGTGGATGAGGAAAGAGTCTAAAAGGAGTCTGGAAAATGTTCGAGCCTGTCAACGCCAAGATGGACTTCCCTGCCATGGAGATGGAGTTGCTCTCCTGGTGGAACGAACACGGCATTTCGCGTAAATACCTGGAGCGCAACGACGGCTCCGACAGACGCTACTCCTTCATCGACGGTCCGATTACGGCCAACAACCCGATGGGCGTCCACCACGCCTGGGGCCGCAGCTATAAGGACCTCTTCCTACGCCTACGGAACATGCAAGGCTATAAGCAGCGCTTCCAAAACGGCTTCGACGGACAGGGACTGTGGATCGAGGTCGAGGTCGAGAAGGAGCTGCAATTCAAGTCCAAGCTGGACATCGAAGACTACGGAATCGACAAGTTCGTGGAGCTTTGCAAACAGCGGGTCGAGAGGTTTGCCGGCATCATCACGGAACAGTCGAAACGACTCGGCTACTGGATGGACTGGGACGACTCTTACCACACGATGTCAGACGAGAACAACTACTCGATCTGGCACTTCCTCAAGACGTGCCACGAGAGAGGCATGCTCTACGAGGGGAACGACGTCATGCCGTGGTGCCCTCGCTGCAGCGTGGGGTTGTCTGAGCACGAGATTGTCACGGAAGGCTATCGCGAGATCGTCCACCCCGGCCTGTTCGTCAAGCTCCCGCTCACAGACCGCGCGGGCGAGTCGCTGCTCATCTGGACCACGACGCCGTGGACGCTGACGTCCAACGTTGCGGCGGCGGTTCATCCAGAGCTCACCTACGTCAAGGTCCGACAAGGGGACGACACCCTCTACCTGGCAAAGGGCAGGTTGTCGGCGCTGAGAGGAGAGCACGAGGTGATCGAGGAGATGCCGGGCGCGAAGCTCGAAGGTTTGCGATACCGCGGCCCGTTCGACGAGCTTCCGGCCCAGGAGGGCGTCGAGCACCGTGTCGTCTGCTGGGACGAAGTGTCCGAAGACGAAGGAACCGGCATCGTCCATACCGCTCCCGGCGCAGGCAAAGAGGACTTCGCCCTGGGCAAGGAGAACGGCCTGGCGGTCATCGCTCCGCTGGACGACTTTGGCGTGTTCCTCGAAGGCTTCGGGGAGCTTACCGGCGTGAGCGTCTTCGACGTCAACGAGACCATTTACGAGAGCCTGAAATCGAAGGGCGTCTTCTACCATCTCGAACGGTATAAGCATCGTTATCCATTCTGCTGGCGCTGCGGGACCGAGCTCGTTTTCAGGCTGGTCGACGAGTGGTTCATCGCGATGGACCCGGTCCGCGAGCCGCTCAAGCGGGTGACTCGAAGCATTCGCTGGACGCCGGAGTTCGGGATGAAGCGCGAGCTGGACTGGCTCGACAACATGGACGACTGGATGATCTCCAAGAAGCGCTACTTCGGACTGGCTTTGCCCATCTTCAAATGCGAGGATTGCGGTCACTTCGACGTCATGGGCAGCGAGAAGGAGCTCGAGGAGCGCGCCATCGAAGGCTGGGACGAATTCGCTGGCCACTCACCGCACCGCCCGTGGATCGACGCCGTCAAGATCCGCTGCGAGAAATGCGACGCCCTAGTGCCCCGCATCCAGGATGTCGGCAATCCGTGGCTCGACGCCGGCATCGTGCCGTTCTCGACGCTCGGGTACCGGCACGACCGAGAGCGGTGGAGCGAGTGGTTCCCCGCTGATTGGATATCGGAGAGCTTCCCCGGGCAGTTCCGAAACTGGTTTTACTCGATGCTGACCATGGGCACGGTGCTAGAGGACACGGCGTCGTTCAGGAACGTGTTCAGCTACGCGATGATGCGGGACGACACCGGCGAGGAGATGCACAAGAGCGCCGGAAACGCGATCTGGTTCGAGGACGCGGCCGACCGAATGGGAGTCGACACGATGCGCTGGGTGTTCGCGCGGGTCGACCCGGCCGCCAACATCAACTTCGGCTACGGGACGGGAGACGAGATCCGCCGGCGATTTATCATCCCGCTGTGGAACGTCTACTCGTTCTTCGTCACCTACGCCAACATCGACCAGTACGACCCGAAAACTCCGGCGCCTCCCGTATCCGAGCGAACCGAGCTGGACCGGTGGATTCTGTCCGAGCTGAACCGGCTCGTGGGCGACGTCACCGACGCCCTGGAGAATTTCGTGCCGCAGGATGCCGCGAGGGGCGCAGAGGCGTTCGTGGAGTCGCTGTCGAACTGGTACGTGCGCAGGAGCAGGCGCAGGTTCTGGAAGAGCGGGCTCGTCAGCCAGAACGGCGGCGGCGACCAGGACAAGCTGTCGGCGTATGCCACGCTTTACGAAGTGCTGACGACGCTGTCCCGGCTTCTCGCACCGATCATCCCGTTCTTGACCGAGGCGATGTACCAAAACCTTGTCAGAGACCAAGGACTTGGCGAAGAGAGCATCCACCTGGACGACTACCCTGTGGCCGACCCCACGCTGATCGACGAGCAGCTATCCCAGGTGGCGCGGCTGGCCATGCGGTTCTCGAGCCTGGGCCGCGCGGCCAGAAGCAAGGCCGGCATCAAAGTCCGTCAGCCGGTCGAGGTCGCCCTGGTACGGACGCGATCGCCGGAGGAGACGCAGCTTCTCGACCTCGTAGCCCCTCAGGTGATGGACGAACTGAACGTGCGGCGCGTCGAGGCAATCGAGCATGACTCGGAAGTCGCGTCCGTCACGCTTCAACCGAACATGCCCGTCCTCGGACCCAAGTACGGCCGAGACCTCCCGAGAATCACGCGGGGTCTCTCTGCCGCCAACGCGGCAGAGGTCGCATCGCTTGTGGAATCGGGGCGCCAGGTGGAGATCGACGGCTTCTTGCTCGAACCCGAAGAGGTGCTCGTGTCCCGCGGCGACCAGGAGGGTTACGCGACATCGACAGAGGCCGGATACACGGTGGCGGTGACCACGGCGATCACGCCCGAGCTCAAACTGGAAGGCCTGGCGCGGGAGTTGGTGCATCGCATTCAGGGCATGCGACGGGATGCAGGCTTCGACATCGCCGACCACATCGCTGCCTACTACGACGGCGGGGACGAACTGAACGCAATCGTAAGCGCACACGGCGACTACATTCGACAGGAGACGCTTTCTACCGAGCTCGTGAACGCGGCGCCGCCGGCCGGGGCGTCGCAGGAGAGTCATCGTTTCGACGGCATCGAGGCAACTATCGGGTTGGTGAAGCAGTAGGCTGGGTGGCGACGAGATCAAGCGGAGGGATCAGGTCGGCGAAGGATCGCCCTGATCCTTTCATTCTCCTTGATCGCCCGGACCCTGTCCGTCCGGAGGCACCACGTCTTCCCATTCGGGTCGGGCTCCCAGGCTAAGGTCTTCGCGCATGCCGTCCAACAACGCGTCGACTTCGGGCGGGTCGACGGAGTAGTGCGCCAGTGAATGGCGGAGCATCTCCAACCCGGCTTCCATCGCGGGCCACACAACCTGATGAACGCCGAGCGCCTGCAATCTCTCACCTTCACCGCGCCAGTAAGCACGAGCGACGATGTCGATTTCCGGGTTTAGCTGGAGCGCGTGTTGGGCGGTCATATACGTCGTCGTCGGGTCGCCCGTCGTGATCACCATCAGTCTGGCATGCCGGACATGTGCAGCGTCGAGGACCGTGTCGCTTCCACTCGACCCGTGCATCACCGTGCCGCCCTTCGCTCGGTGACGCTCGACGATCTGAGGATCCAATTCGATTGCCGTCGTGGGCACGGAATGTTCCTCCAGAGCTTGTTCAACCAACTCCCCTACTCGACCAAGTCCGCACACGATGGCGTGTCCCGTCATATGCGGCGCAGTCGCGCCCGGATCGGGGTTGTCTGGTCGGTAACTCCAAAAACAACGACCCTGCCCGACAGCGCCACGAGAATTCGGGACACCCCTGCCATGATCCCGGGCGTCAACGCCATGGTGATCGCAGCCGAGACGACTGTCAGCGAAAGCATGTCTTGCCCAAATACGCCCAGATCCGTCGCAGTTCGAGCGATTACAAAGCTGAACTCTCCGATCTGGACCATCCCCAACCCTGTCATCACCGCCGTCGGCGCGAGGTATCCAGCCGCCCGTGCCAGGCCCATCGTGGAGAGCGCTTTCACAAAGATCGCCACCGCTGAGACGATGAGGACCGTCCCGATGTTGTCTCGCAAAAACTCCGGGGCGACGAGCATCCCAAGCGTCACGAAGAACAGCGACGAGAAGCTGTCGCGTATCGGGATGATCTCCGACAAAGCTCTGTGTCCAAATTCTGACTCGTCCAGGACCAGCCCCGCCAAGAACGCTCCCATCGCCGCCGACAATCCTGCCGCGTGTGTGACGGATGCCGAGACAAATGTTATGGCCACCAACATCAGGATGAAGACCTCCCTTGAGCCGAGGTTGGCCACTCGGTTCAATAGCCAGGGGAGCGCCTTGATGCCTAAAATGGCGGTCGCCGCCAACACGGCCACCGCCTTGCCCATGCCGAACCCGATTTCACGCACAACTTCTTCGCCGGAGCCGCCGAGGGCGGGCAGGATCGCCATCATCGGTATGAACGCCAGATCCTGCACCAACATGATGCCCGTCAGAATTCGACCGTGGAGGCTCCGAAGCTCGCCACGATCGTCCAGTGTCTTCAACACGACGATTGTGCTGCTCAAAGAGACGACAAAGCCGAAGACGGCGGCCTGTTCGGGCAGCCACCCGAGGAGCATTCCGATGGGGAACGCCAACCCCATGGTGACTAGCAACTGACCAACGGCTATCAGCATGACGGACCCGCCGAGCTCGCGCAGGTCGCGCAGGGACACTTCGATGCCCACCGAGAACAGCAGGAGAATCACGCCGATCTCAGCCGGCGTCTGGACGACATCTGGGTTGTCGATGATCCGGAGTCCGGTCGGCCCGACCACAATGCCGACCGCAATAAAACCCAACAGGGCCGGCAACCGCATTATCCTGGCCGCCAGCCCTCCAAGGAACGCCGTAGCGAAAATAACCGCAATCCCTGCTAAGAGGCTTCCGTCGCTCTCCATTCAATCAACTCTTCTTCACTGAATCTCGCGATCATCATCCAGAAGTCCGGCGCTTTCGATAACGTAGTGTCCTGACTCGCAAGTTCGTTGCACATATCGAGGCGTACACTTGAGCGGCACTGTGGTTCGACAGGCTCACCACGAACGG
>CAZPQQ010000107.1:0-8808 GCA_964588665.1 uncultured Dehalococcoidia bacterium
GAACCTGTGACCTAGCGCTTATGAAGCGCCCGCTCTACCGCTGAGCTACGTTGCCACCTTGGTGACACCCTGATCAAATTCTATAGTACGCCTCATTTGAGTGTCAAACCTGATTCGAGGCTGGAGAACGGTCACAGCGTAGGCAGCGCTCATCGTCAACCGCGCTGTCGTAGCGGCGGTTTCGGCTCCTGTCTCGACGGAGTAGGACTGGCTTCCGGTCGCACTTGCGCTCACCCTCGGCCCACTCCACGCGCTCACGTTCGGAGCAGGCGTCCGCCGAGAAGGGAAACGTTAGGGGTCTTCGCCGGTCATCGGCAGCGACCTTCGCAGCCGCCTCGGCATGCTCATGAAGAAGCGTCCCCAAGTGGGCGGGTCGGGTCGAGCATCGAGCAGCTCGGCGAGAATCCCGGCGCCCCCGTCCAGAAGCGGCCTACCGTGACCTCCGCAGACCGCGGCGAAATCCATGCTTGCCAGCCGCCTCAGCGAATCGCGATAGGCCTGATCGTCGTAGCCGGGGAAAGGGACTGACCTGCTGATTCGCGTGCCGTCGCTGAAGATGGTGTCCCCCGAGAACAGGGTCTTGGTCGACTCGTCGAGAAAGCAGACGCTCCCGCTGGTGTGGCCCGGGGTGTGTATGACCCGAACTCCTCCGCCGATAGAAAGCAACTCGCCGTCCTGCACGGGCGTGACGACCGGCATTCTGCCCAGGAACGGCATAGGCACGGGGAGAGCGCCGAAGATGCCCATGTAGCCTAGGGTGGGATTGCCTCCACGCCGTTCGCGGGTGTCGGCGCTGTGGGCGATGACGGCGGCACCCGTCTTTTTGGTGATGTGTTTGATCCCGCCCGTGTGGTCGGGATGCCTGTGGGTCACGAGGATGTGGCTCAGTTCTTCGGGCTTCCGACCTATCGACGCGATGTATCGAAGCACCGTCCTTCCGTGCCACGGCAAACCGGCGTCGACCAGTGTCAGGGTCTCACCTTCGATCAAGTATGCTTTCGAAAACTTGACGCTCGGTATTGTGTGTATCCCGGGCAGGATCTCCAATGGTTCTTCTCCGGCGCCTGGATCGCTGTCAGAGCCAGGCCGACTCGGTTGGCTGATTGTATCCGGTAGTCCCGCCCTCGGTACAGCGCCGGTGTCGCCCAGCGCGCTGCGACTGCTGCCAACCATGGGCGATTGCATGTTGTTCAAGCTGGCTTTCGGCGTTACACTCTGTGACACGACTTCGAAGGAACAACTGGAGGGCATGCCATGGTGACCAAGTACGATTCCGATTCGTTGAGGCTGAAGTCGCTCCGATATCTGTGGATGCACAACCGCGACTGGGTGCAGATGGCCGAGGACGGCGAGCCGATGATCGCCATGGAAGGCCAGGGAGTGCGGATCATCGACTCGGAAGGCAAGTCGTGGATCGACGTCAACGGCGGCTACAACTCGGTGAACGTCGGCTACGGCCGGCAGGAGATAGTCGATGCTGCCTACGAGCAGATGGTGAACCTGGCCTACCATCCCGCCGGCACGGTCAACGTGCCCGCCGTCCAGTTGGCCGAGAAGCTGGCGAGCCTGGCCCCTGGATCATTGAGTCGCGTGTTCCCGGTCAGCGGCGGCTCTGAAGCTAACGAAACGGCGCTGAAGATCGCTCGCGCCTACCACAAGCGACGCGGAGACAGTGGGCGTTACAAAGTGATCAGCCGGCGCGGTTCCTATCACGGCACCACCGCGGGCGTTCTTTGGTTGGGAGGAGTATCTCCGTCGATCCGGGAAGATTTCGATCCGATGTACCCGGGCATGGTCTACGCTCCGCAACCCAACCCCTATCACTGCGAGCTCGGGGGCGAGACCCCATCAGAATGTGCGGCCAGGTGCGCGGAGGCAATCGAAACGCTCATCGTGTCCCACGGTCCGGAGACCGTTGCGGCCGTGATCGCCGAACCGATCTCTGCGGCGTCCGGGGCCGCCGTGCCAGGCGACGAGTACTGGCCGATGCTTCGCGACATCTGCGACCGTTACGGAGTCCTGCTGATCGCCGACGAAGTAATCACCGGTTTCGGTCGCACCGGCGAGATGTTCGCCGTGGATCACTGGGGCGTGGTCCCTGACATCATGACCGTGGCCAAGGGCATCATCAGCAGCTATCTCCCGTTGGCCGCGACAATCGTGAAGTCGGAAGTCGCCGATGCATTCGCGGGCGAAGACAACTACCTTCGCCACGCCCTGACCTTCAGCGGACACCCGGTGTCGGCCGCGGCATCGCTCCGCAACATCGAGATCATCGAACAAGAGGGCATGGTCGAGAACTCCAAGGATGTCGGCGCGTACCTGAAGGAGCAGCTCGACGGGTTGTCTGGCGATCATCCGATCATCGGCGACGTCAGAGGGATCGGCCTTCTGGCCGCGATCGAGGTGGTGCAGGACCGTGAGACGAAGGCACATTTCCCCGCCGAGGCGGAGATTCCGAAGCGCCTCAACGAACGATTCAAGAAGTACGGCCTGATCCTTCGCACGAGCAACCCGATCATCAGTGTCGGACCCCCCATATGCATCACCCGGTCGGAGGTGGACGAGATTGTGCACGGCTTGGACCTGTCGCTGTGGGAGCTTGAGGGCGAGCTCGGGATCGCGCAGATGGCATGACGATATCCCTACGATATGTTTTCGACGGCCCCACGGACGTGAAGGGAGCGATCATCCGAAATGGTTGACACCGATCAGATACGACGTAGCGCGCTGGACCACCTGTGGATGAACAACCGTGACTGGGTGCAGATGGCAGAGGAGGGCGGACCGCAAGTCATCGTTGGGGGCGACGGCATCCGCGTAACCGACACCGACGGCCGCGAGTGGATCGACGCCAACGGCGGTTACGCATCCGTGAATGTCGGCTACGGGCGAACCGAGATAGCCGAGGCGATGTGCGACCAGATGAGCCGTCTCATCTACTTCCCCCAAGGTTCGACCACGGAGCCTCTCGTGAACCTCGCGGCGAAACTCGCCGAAATCACGCCCGGAAACCTGGAGCGTAGCTGGCCGGTCACCGGAGGCTCGGAGGCGAACGAAACCGCCATCAAGATCGCTCGCGCCTACCACAAGCGACGAGGCGAGGGAGGGCGCTACAAGATCATCAGTCGTCGAGGTTCGTATCACGGCGCGTTGGGCGCCGTCATGTGGACCGGCGGCGGAGGGATGCGCGAGGACTACGAGCCTGAGTACCCGGGGATGTTGCTCGCGCCTCAACCCAATCCCTATCGCTGCGAGCAGGGAGGCGCCACGCCGTCCGAGTGCGCCGTGCGGTGCGCTCAGGCGATTGAGGACCTGATCCTGTTCCACGGGCGGTCCACCGTGGCGGCGGTGCTCGCCGAGCCGGTGTCGGCGTCGTCAGCGGCAGCCGTTCCGGGCGACGAGTACTGGCCGCTCGTGCGCCAGATCTGCGATCGATACGGCGTGTTGCTCATCGCGGACGAGGTTATCACCGGATTCGGCCGAACGGGCAAGATGTTCGCGTCCGAGCACTGGGGCGTCGTTCCTGACATCATGACCATGGCCAAAGGCCTCACGAGCAGCTATCTACCTGTTGCCAACGCCATCGTGACGACTGGCGTGGCGGACGCCTTCGCCGGGGAAGACAGCGTGTTCAAGCAGTCCCTGACGTTCGGCGGGCACCCTGTGACCGCCGCCGCGGCCCTCAAGAACATCGAAATCTTAGAGTCCGAAGACCTGGTTGGCAACTCCTCTCGCGTGGGGGCGTATTTCCTGGACCAGCTACAATCGCTGCAATCGGACCACCCTATGATCGGCGACGTGCGAGGCATCGGGCTTCTCCTGGGCATCGAGTTGGTGCAAGACCGCGACACAAAGGAATCGTATGCGCCAGAAGCCGGAGTCGGGCCGCGTCTGGACCAAGCGATGCACGACCAAGGCCTGATACTGCGTTCGGCCGGCGGCAGGACCATCTCCATGGGCCCGCCTCTCTGCATGACCGAAAGCGACGCCGACGATGTGACCGTCAGGCTGGACCGAGCTATAGGCATCGTCGAGAAAGGACTCCAAACGGCCTAGCATCCGGGCGCTGGCATCCGATACCGTTCTCAAATGCGGCGTCTGTCAGCCGCCATCTCCGGGACGCGGGTTCTCTCACGACATCACATGCTTACAATTCGGACGCCGCGTGGGCCCAGCGAGTCGCCGTTTTCATCGACGGCAGCAACCTGTATCACAGCTTGGAAGAGAACTGCGGTCGCTACGACGTCGATTTCGGGGCGTTCTCGTCGAAGCTGTGCGCGGGCCGATCTCTCGTGAGAACGTACTATTACAATGTTCTCCGTGATCCAAATCGCAACCCGCAAGCCTACCAGGACCAACAGAAATTCCTGACTGCCCTGAACAGCACCCCGTATCTGGAAGTGCGTCTTGGCGGGTCCAAATTGCGAGGAGACACGGCTGTCGAGAAGGGCGTCGACATCATGATCGCCACGGACATGCTGAAAGCTGGGTGGGACAACCCATACGATGTCGCCATCCTGGTGAGCGGCGATGGCGACTTTGCGTACGCCGTCCAGGCTGTAAAGAACATTGACAAGCACGTGGAGGTCGCCGCGTTTCGACCGAACCTCTCGGCGGAGTTGATGCAAGCGGCCGACGCGTTGGAGGCTTTCACGCCCGACTACTTCGCCAACATATGGACCCGACGGCGAAGCCCCGCGCGTGATCGAGACCGCGACAATTCCAGCGAAAACGAAGTCACGCACAGGCATCCCCAAAGCCCCCGTCCTTGAGGGCACGACTCAACCGAGCGACTGTGGCGCCAGGATTTCTCTGAGGCTTAACGGGACGATCTCAGCGGCGTACACGAGCGCCGTTCGGCCCGCGCAGCATTCGCCGTCCCGAGATACGAGCACAAGGGGTGTAGGGGCGAAAGCCCCGCCGGGTCCTAGGGTGTCCCTAGAAAACCTTCGCGGGCGGGTGGGCGGGACCAAACGGGCTTCATGGAAAGCCATCCGATGCACCGGTGTCACGTAAAATCGCTTCGGTCGAAAATCTCGCCGCTACTGTTCTACGCATAGTCGGTCGTACGGACACCGGGTTGCTTCCAACGAGCCGAATCATCTGGTATACTCCGCCATGCGATTCCGATAGATTCGCATGGAAGTCGTCCGTTAGCCACTCCAGCCCGCTCGCTTCTGGAAGCGATCTGCGGGCCGGAGAAGTTCGCGTGCGCGATAACTGCATGTAACTTTCGAGGGGATGGGGTATGCCTGCATACGCGGTTCTGGGCGCTCAGTGGGGTGATGAAGGTAAAGGGAAGATCGTTGATTTTCTGGCGAAAGACGCCGACATCATCGCGCGCTTCGCCGGCGGCAACAACGCTGGACACACGGTGGTCAACGACCAGGGAAAGTTCAGCTTCCATCTGATTCCCTGCGGTGTCTTCTGGCCGTCGGCCCTCAACTTGATCGGCAACGGCGTCGTCGTGGACCCAGATATCTTGCTCGACGAGATCGACGAGCTCACGTCACGCGGGATCGAAATCGCGGACCGGATCGTGTTGAGCGAACGAGCCCACCTGATCATGCCCTGGCACGTAAAGTTGGACGAGCTCGCCGAGATCTCCAGGGGCGAGCGCGCCATCGGCACCACCGGTAAAGGCATCGGTCCCGCTTACAGCGACAAGGCCGCCCGAACCGGCGTCAGGGCGGCGGACTTGCTGGACATCGAAGCCCTCCTGCCGCGACTCGATGACATTCTCGATTACAACAACGCCGTGATCACCAAGGTGTTCGGTGGAGAGGCGATCGACAAGGACGAAGTCTTCGAGAAGTGTCGCCAGTGGGGCGAGCGGTTGGCGCGGTATATCGGACCGGTTGAGAAGATCGCCAACCAGGCGTTAGCCGCTGGCCAGCACGTGCTGTTGGAAGGCGCGCAAGGCGTCCTGCTGGACCTGGATCACGGCACCTACCCATTCGTCACATCGTCCAATCCGACCATCGGCGGGGCGTCCGTGGGCATGGGAATCAGCCCTACGCACCTGATAGGCATCACCGGCGTGTTCAAGGCGTACAGTACTCGCGTCGGCTCTGGACCTTTGCCGTCCGAGCTAATGGACGAGACCGGCGAGACCATCCGCAACCTGGCACAGGAGTTTGGGACGACAACCGGCAGGCCGCGTCGCGTCGGGTGGTTCGACGCCGTGGCGGCCAAGTACAGCACCCTCATCAACGGCTACACATCGGCAGTGCTCACGCGGCTCGACGTGTTGGATGGATTCGAGACGGTGAAGATCTGCACGGGCTATGTAACGGATGACGGCGAAGAGATCCCGGACTTTCCAGGCGGCGTCGCCGCACTGGAAAAGTGCCGGCCGGTCTACGAGGTGGTGCCGGGTTGGGACGAGCCCACCGCCAGCGTTCGCCGCCTGGAGGACTTGCCGGCCGAAGCCAGGGCTTATGTCGACCGCATCCAGGAGCTGATCGGCTGCCCGATCGACGTGATATCCACTGGACCGCACCGCGATGAGACGATCCTGGTGCGGGCGCTAATCAAAGCCTAACTAACCCGCGGCGGCTCCGGCGCTGAGCCACGCGCACGTTTAGCCGAAATCGAACGGGGCAGGTCACAGACCTGCCCCGTTGAATTTCAGATGCCGTGGATGATCGAGTCTAGCCAGGGATCGGCAGATCGACGTGGAACTCGTCCATGAGCGGATCGAATTTGCTCTTGAAGGCGTCGTCGGGACCCCACAACGGCAGTCGGGTTTCACCGATGTCGAATCCGGCCTTGTTGACGGCGTACTTGATGGGAACCGGGTTGGTCACCCAGAAGATCGCCTTGAAGAACGGCAGCAGCCTGCGGTGCTCGGCGGCAGCGCTCTCGACGTCGCCTTCGAGTATCTTGCCCATCATCGCCTGGATCTGATTGCCGATGATGTGGGCCGCGACGCTGACGACGCCGTAGCCTCCGGTGCACATAATCGAAAAGGTCTCGTCGTCGTTGCCGGACCAGATTCTGAAATCGTCCGGCGCTCCGTCGATGACCCGCGTGATCTGGACCGGGTCGCTCGACGCCTCTTTGATGCCGATTATGTTATCGACTTCGGCCAGGCGCAACGTCGTCTCGTCGGTCATGTTCAGCGCTGTTCTGGACGCGACGTTATAGAGGATTCCGGGGAGTGAAATTGACTCGGCGATGGCTTTGAAGTGGCGGTACAGGCCTTCCTGCGGGGGCTTGCTGTACGCAGGCACGGTCAGAAGCAACGCGTCCACGCCGACCTTTTCAGCTTCCTGGGACAGTTCGATGGACTTGCGGTGGTTGTTGTCGGTGGTTCCGGCGATGACCGCCGCATCCTCGCCAACCGCTTCTTTGACCTCCGCGAAGAGCCTTATCTTCTCGTCGTCGGACATCGAGGGCGCTTCGCCGGTCGTTCCGCCGATGACCAGTCCGTCGGTTCCGGAGTTGGTGAGCGCCTTGGCTAGCTCGCGCGCCTTCGGATAGTCGATGCCGCCATCTTCGTCGAAGGGTGTGACCATGGCGGTCAGGAGTCGTCCGATCTCAGCCATGACTTGATCCTCCTAATGGAGCTAGAGAAGCAGCCCTCGCTCCAACATTACTTCGGCGATCTGGATCGCGTTGAGCGCGGCACCCTTGCGAAGGTTGTCGCAAGACAGCCACATTGCGATCCCGTTGTCCAGCGAGAGGTCTTTGCGGATTCGCCCGGCGAACACTTCGTCCTGCCCTTCCGACTGGATTGGCATAGGATACACGCCTGACTGGGGTTCGTCCACCACGGTGACGCCGGGCGCGTTGGCCAGGATTTCAGTGACCTCGCCCGGACTTATCGGGTCTGCGAACTCGACGTTGACGGCTTCGCAGTGGCTGACGAGAACAGGAACGCGCACGCACGTTGCCGACACTCGCAGGTCTGGCGCGTGCATGATCTTGCGCGTCTCGTTCTGCATCTTCATCTCTTCGGTGGTGTAGCCGTTCTCCAAGAACTCCTCGACCTGAGGCAGCACGTTGAATGCTATCTGGTGCGGATAGACCTCACGGCTCGCTTCAAGCCCGTCCAATACTTCTCGCGACTGGGCAAGAAGCTCTTCGCTAGCCGCGGCGCCGGTGCCGGTGACCGACTGGTAGCTGGCGGCGATGACGCGCATCACCGGATTGGATTCGTGCAACGGTTTGAGCGCCATGACCATCGGCGTGGTGGTGCAGTTCGGGCTGGCGATGATCCCGCTGTGGCCGTCCAAGTCTTCCGGGTTGAGCTCGGGCACTACAAGAGGCACGTTCGGGGCCATTCTGAACGCAGAGCTCTTGTCGATGACGATGGCGCCCTGTTTGGCGGCGACCGGAGCCATTTCGCGGCTGATGGACGAGCTGGCGGAGATGAATACGAAATCGACCTCGCTCATCAGTTGCTCAGTTGCCTCTTCGACGACCAACTTCTCGCCCCGGACCGTGATCTCTTTGCCGAACGAACGAGGGGACGCGCAAAGGCGGATGGTCGAAGCCGGAAAATTGCGCTCCTCGAGGATTCGCAGGAATACTTGCCCGACAGCGCCAGTTGCGCCAATAAGGGCGATTTTGCACTCTTTCATCGCTCGCTCCGGTTGGCCGATTGTTTCCACGTAGATGATAACGCGTGGCACGTTCGGTTTCCAGAGGAGAGCGAACGGCGGGCATACGGGTGGGGCGGCAGGTGTGTGGTGGAGACAGGCTTGGCCGTGAACGGCCAGAGCACCGGTCGTGCCGGTGACATTGGTGGCCTCGGCCTTCAGAGCCTGTCTCATAAGTCGATACGAGCGTCCCAAAAGG
>CAZPQQ010000108.1:0-8235 GCA_964588665.1 uncultured Dehalococcoidia bacterium
TGACTCGGCTACGCCTGCTATGGCGACCGATCTTGACATATCAGCCATGCTGAACTGGACCTCCTATTAGTTTTGTAGCGATTTAGTCATGGCGGACCGTCTAACCAGGGGTTGCCCGGCATTGACGAAACACCGCCTTCAGGCGTCGCTAGAATACAACTTCACGTGGCACAAGGCAACCCCACGGCAGCCTCCGCCCCGGACCGCTCCCGGAGCAAGCCTGTTGGTCAAAAAGCAACCAGTTACCGCTGCCGGCGCCTGTGTGAGGAGGCCGTGAAATGAAGGCGGCGAGCCGCCCCGCATCAGATCATTAGGTCGCCGCCGTTGATGTCCAATGATGCGCCGGTGATGTAGGATGCCCGATCCGACGCCAGAAACGCCACGAGCTCCGCCACTTCGAACGGCTCCCCGAGGCGCGATATCGGGAAGCTGTCGGCGTACGCCTTGGCCCGCTCCGGATCGATGGTGGACCGTACCATCTCGGTGTCGATCAGCCCTGGACACACCGAGTTCACCGTGATGCCGTACTCGGCCGACTCCTTGGCGAGGCGCCTGGTGAAGCCCAATATCCCCGCCTTGGCGGCCGTGTAGTGCGCGCCGCCCACGGTGCTGATGTTCTTGCCGGCGGTGGACGAGAAGTTGACGATGCGGCCCCAGCCTGCCGCGCGCATCGAAGGGGCGCCGCCCGCGAGCAGAGGTACGTCCCTTTCAAGTTGACTCCCACAACCAAGTCCCACTCGTCTTCCTCGATATCGATCACGGGCGTCGGCTTCAGCACGCCCGCGTTGTTGATCAAAATGTGGACCGCCCCAAAACGGTCGACTGTTTCTCGGACCATGCGCTCAACATCCGTTCCCGAAACAACATCTCCGCCGACCGCGATCGCCTCGGTCCCCGCAGCCTGGAGACGCTCAACGACGCTAGTCGCCGAAGAGGCGTCAATGTCGTTGACGACGACAGCGGCGCCGCCTTGCCCGAGGCGTTGGGCCACGGCCGCGCCCATTCCCCGGCCTCCCCCGGTGACGATTGCGACCTTGCCTGTGAACTCGGTGCCGTCGATCATCGAGAGGTCCTCCGCTCGCGTTCGTACACCCCCGGGCGCCGGTGGCGCGCATCAATGTATCACAGGTCGGCTGACCCGCTGCCGCCTTGACTCACTCTTGAGCGTCAACCTAAACTTAGTGTCTGACAGAGTGGAAAGGCGTCGATGAAAAGAAGGCAACGCGTACACGAGATGGTCTCCGCCGGCGGAGTGGTGCATCGCGTCAGAGACGGGAACACCGAAATAGCGATATGTGGCCGGAACTATCCGCCGCTCTGGGCATTGCCTAAAGGAACGCCCGACGCCGGAGAGACCCAGCAGCAGACGGCGCTTCGAGAGGTCCGTGAGGAAACCGGGTTGGAGGTGGAAGCCGAAGAGTTCATCGACTCAATCGGCTATACGTTCGTGCGGGCTTTCGACGGCGTCCGGTGCGTCAAGACAGTTCACTTCTACCTAATGACCGCCGTCGGCGGCGACATATCGTTGCACGACCACGAATTCGACACAGTGAGATGGGCGCCAGTCGGCGAGGCGCTGAACATCCTTACCTACGACAACGAGGTAAACATTGTTCAAAAAGGGATTTTCATGGTCCCGGAGGAGCGCCGAGACGGCTGAGCGCGACAACGTCGAGGTGACCGGTGAGCGCGTCGTGCTGCGCGAGAAAGCGATCTCGGACATCGAGGACGACTACGGCTGGCGCACCGACCCGGAGCTGGCGGAGTTGGACGCCACACGCCCTCTGAACATGTCATACGAGGACTTTTACCGCTACTCCCGAGACGAGATCAACCTGCCCGGCATGCGGTCCAAGCGACTGTCGGTCGACGACATCGACGGCAAGCACATCGGCAACTGCATGTTCTACGACATCGACTTGCGCACGGGCGAAGCCGAACTCGGCATCATGATCGGCGACAAGGAGTACTGGAGCCAGGGGTTCGGCACCGAAACGGTTGACCTGCTGTTGGACCACATGTTCCTCACCTACTCATTCAAGCGAGTGTATCTGCATACGCTCACGTGGAACCATCGCGCTCAGAAATCCTTCCGCAAGTCGGGCTTCCGAGACGTGAAGGAGGTTCGCCGCAGTGGCCTCAACTTCCTGTACATGGAGGTATGGCGACACGAGTGGGAGCGCATGAGAGGCGTCGGCGCCGAAGATCAGACCTCGAACGACATCAGTTCCTCGGAGAACAGCAGCTCGCCGTCGTAGAGCTTCTTCACGTCCCCGATCCCCTTCTCCATCACCCCGTGGCCTGACAAGTTCGGCCCAATGTGCACCAGCACCAGCTTCTTCACACCAGCAGCCTGCGCCATCCGTGCCGCGCCGGCCGTGCCGCATTGGCCGGACCCTTCACCGTCGTCGTCCATCGTGTCCTGGTCGTCCCAGCACATGCACAGCATGACGTCGACGTCCTTCGCTAGTGCCGTGACAGAGTCGCAAGGTTGGGTGTCGCCTGTGAACACGACGCTGCCGTCAGGGGTGTCCAGTCTGTAAGCAAGAGAGTCCAGGTAAGGCTGCACGTGCTCGCCGTTCGCTGCCGTGACCTCCCAGTCCTTGCCCGAGTAGACCTTCCCCGGCCCGACATCTTTAGCGAACACGTCCGGAGGCGGCCTGGGCAATGTCCCGCCCCGATTCACGAATATCCGCTGGCTCAGAGGATGTCCGACGCGGGCTTTCCAGTCGTGGGCAAACACGCCGTCGCCGCCGATAATCCCCTCGGTGATGCGCTCGGTGAGGTTCGGCCCATACACCTGGAGGCGATTCTCCTTGCCGATGCTCTGGTCCCACCGACACAGCAAAAAGCACGGATAGTCGATGTCATGGTCGAAGTGGTGGTGAGTGAAGAACAGATAGTCGATGTTCGTCGGCCACAGCCCGGCCTGCACCAACTTGTGCGTCGCTGCCGGACCGCAATCCACCATGATCTGCTCGTCCCCAACCTCCGCGACGAACGAGCTCCCGAACCTGGTAGGCGTCGGAGTCGGCGTGCCTGCTCCCAAGATGTGTACACGAGTCATGGTTGAACTAGGTCCTCCAGTCTGAAATGAGAAGGGTTACTTTGTAAACGAACTCAGCAACTTGACCCTGGCGTAGGTGGGGTTGACGGAATTGTAGAACCGCTCGTCTGCCGTCCAGTATTCGCAGTCGAGTAACTCGGCCAACGCCAAATAGTGGGCATCGTATGAGGCGCCAATTCGCAGTCGGGATGCGAGTTCGATCGCGTCGGAATGCAACCCTGAGGGGGCGTGGAATACCACACCGCTAGCCAAAAGGCGGCGCATGAGGCTGCTCGCGTCGACGGTCGATAGGTCGCCTCGCTTGACCTTTTGGTATAACACGTTGGCTACCTCGAACGGTAAGAGAAATGGGGCGACCGGCGTAACGTTATTCCGTTCCCATGCGCTGCTCAAAGCTGTGGCCGTTTCGGTATCGACCTCTTCGACCAGCCATTTGGTTGCGACGCTCGCATCGACGACCGCGTGAGCGTTCATAGGTCCATGAGTCTCACTTGGTTCGCGGTCCTCAGTTCGCGTGCCTCGCGAATTATGTCCGCAGAATCACCGGAAACCTTCTTGCCACCGAAAATTTCGTTCCTCAGCGCAAACATTCGCTCGAGCGACTCCTCAGTAAACCCCTGCGGTGCTTCGTCAGTCGTCTCGTCGTTGTTGAGCTCACGCTCCACGGCATCCAAGCAATACTGCCGCATACTCGTACCCTTGAGTGCAGCCATAACCTTCAGCCGCTTTTGAAACGCGGGGTCCATATCAATCGTGAATCGAGTTCTCTTGGCGGTCACGTCACTCTCCTCAGATCAGGTCGATCGCTCGGTTGCAGTATATCAGTGTTTGATGCAATACTGCACAATGTGGCCTGCCAAACTGGGGCCCAACTACTCGAACGTCGAATTGCCCTCGTCGACATACGTGCTCCCGGACGCGACGGAGACCTCCATACGTTGTCGATACGTGCCGTTCGCGAACTCGCGCTCCGCGTTGTGACCCGCCGTCGTCCAATCGACGCTGTCCGGGCCGTCCGACAGCGCCTCACGCAAAACCCGGCCGTCCATCCCTTCGCCGCCCGAGATGCCGAGGACGTGCAGGATCGTCGGCGCCATGTCAACGTTGCCGGTTGGCGACTCCAATCTGACGCCGGATTTGAACGCCGGGCCTCTGGCGATGAGAGTGTTCCGCATCTCGTGTCTGCTCATGCCGCCATGCTGGCCGAGCCCCACGGCGCCGGACGTGGACGGCGCATGCCCTGGGTAGCCGTGGTCGTTCGCCCGATCCTCCCACCTAAACGCCATGGCGAGCTCCGGCGCGCGAGGTCCGTCCGCTCCGATCAGCGAAGCAGGCAACGTCCCCTCGATCGTTCCGGCCGCCTCCGAGGCGAGCAGCGCGCCGCACCAGGGCTGCTCCATCAGCCAGAATGCGAGGCGATCAGTCGTACTTCGGTCGCTATCTTGGACGTAGAACAGCGCCGAACCGCCTTGCTCCGCGACCAGCACGCCTCCGTCCTCGCCGCCGGAAGCGAAGCCCGCCGATCTCAGTTCCTGGTTCAGGTCGACGGCCCCTGTGATGGTCGAGTAGCCATGGTCTGAGATAACGAACATGTTCGTGTCCCGAGCACGGCCTGTCTCCTCGAGCCACGCCAACATCCCGCCGAATTCCGTGTCGGCCTCACTCAGCGCCCTGTTTGCCAGCTCCGAGCCTACGCCGGCCGAGTGCTGAGACTTGTCCGGCTCCGATGACCACGCCAGCGCAACGGTCGGATCGCGTTCGGAAAACACGTGCTCCTTCAGAATCCGCAACGCGTGGACGAAGCGAGCGGTGTTGGGCCGGTCCTCTTCTGGCCAAGGCCCGAACCTCGACGCCAGCCGGTCGTACAGCGACCCAGGCAGCGTGAACTCAGGGTGAATCGTCGCTCCGCCTGCTGCGTCCGCGGTCGGATTGTGGACGTACGCGTTCCCGCTGGTTCCGACTCCGATCGCCGTGTACTCCTGACGGTGCGTGCTCAGGATGTCGGCTAGCGTTGGCGTAAGCAGCACTCTGCCGGTAGCGTCCGCTAGCCTGGCAAGGTCCGGCTCCATCGCGTCGAGAACCCGGCTCGGGTCGTAGTCCCGCGCGACCAACCGGTTCCCTGCCAACCCGTGGCCTCCGGATAAGCGACCGGTCACCATCGAGGCGGCGTTCAATCGCGTGACCGTCGGGAAAGCGGGGTGGTTCCTGGTGAAGAATACTCCCTCGTCAGCGAACCGCGAAAGGTTGGGCATCAGTTCCGGAACAACCTGTGAAGGCTGAAGTCCGTCGAAAACCACGATCAGAAATTTTGACATTGAAGCGTATCCTCCGCTTAGACTGGCGATACCGTACACCTGGCCAGTTGGGGTGTCAAAATCGAGATCGCGGCTTCGACTCCAGGGGAACTCTGCTAAAATGGGCGCCAAATCTCAGGCACACGATCGAGAGGGAACCATGGACCTAACAGACGATGCCCGCCAATATCTCGAGGAAGCCGAACGGACCAGGGGCTACACCCTGGAGATGCACCGAATCATGGCCGCGGCCGACTTCGAATGGCTGAAGAAGTACAACGATTTCATCGAAGCCACTTACACGGGCCAGCGCACCCTCGACCGCAAGACCAAAGAGCTGCTCCAGATCGTGGTCGAGGCGGCCCTGCGAGCAGACGTCGAGCAGATCCAGGAGCACGTCAAACTCGCCCTGCGTGAAGGCTCGACCCCACGCGAGATACTCGAGGCGTTGGAGGCCGTCCTCGCCCCCATGGGCGCGCTCGCCTTCCGCCGCGGCCTCCAAGCCTGGGCCGCCGAAACCGGCGTAGATCCCGAGTAGTTCAACCTGCTGCCAACCGCGTTTCTCGTTGACCTTTCGTCCCTGGTGTCCCTTGCGTCCCTCACGAATGTTCTGGGCCAGCATGGCCTCCGAAACCAACAAACATCGAAGTCTCAATGATCGGGAGGACACAAAGTGAAGATAACCTCAGTGAAAGCAATCCCGGCCTCGGCGACGACGGCCACGGGCGCAAGAAACTACATGTTCGTCAAGGTCGAGACCGACGAGGGCATCGTCGGCTGGGGTGAAGCTACGGCCGGACCATTGAGCGTCGCCGCGATGGTCGACGAGTTTGGGCAGCAACTCATCGGCAAGGACCCTGGCCGGATCGAGCAGCACTGGCAGACGCTCTACCACCACTTCCACGTACGGGGCGGAGTCGTCCAAATGTCGGCCATCAGCGGAATCGAGATCGCTCTGTGGGACATCAAGGGCGAGGCGCTGGGCGTGCCTATCTATGAGCTGCTCGGCGGCAAGATGCGAGAACGCATCTGGTGCTACGGCAGATGGGACGGCGCGACGCCCGAGGCCGCCGTCGAACGAGCCCTCAGCTTCACATCGCAAGGCATAACGGCCCTCAAGGGCGATCCCTTCGATCATAGAGGGCTGTTCATCCCAATCGAGGCGGAGAGAGCCGCGATCGCGAAACTCGAGGCCGTCCGCGAAGCGGTCGGCGACGATGTCGAGCTCCTCGTCGAGGTCCACGGACGGCTGGCTCCATCGGACGCGATCCGAATCGGGAACACCATGGAGCAATACCGGCCGTTTATGTACGAAGAGCCGGTGCCGCCCCAAAACCTCGACGCCCTCCAACGAGTCGCCGAGTCCGTCAGCATCCCGATCGCGACCGGCGAGAGGCTGCTGACCAAATGGGACTACGCCAACCTGCTGCCCAGGCAGATCGTCGCCCTGATCCAGCCGGACATCATCCAGGCGGGCGGAATTCTGGAGCTGAAGAAGATCGCCGCAATGGCCGAGGCTCACTACGTCGGCTTCCAGCCGCACAACCCATACGGCCCAATCTGCACTGCCGCATCCCTGCAGCTTGACGCATGCACTCCGAACTTCATGATCCAAGAAGGCGGGCTGCATCCCTGGTTCCAGGACGCATGCTTCGGCGACTTCCCAGTCCAGTCTGACGGTTTCTTGCCCCTGCCCGAGGGTCCGGGACTCGGCGTCATCATGGACGAAGACTGGCTGAGGGCGAACCCATGGCGGGACGATGCCGCCGTATGGAGGGCCGGAGACGGCAGCGTGGCCTCCCGCCAAGAGACCAACTGGTCGTAGAGCCGCCCATTGGTCGCCGAATCGCCAAAACCTCGGGGCCGTCCGCGCGCGTAAGTGTGCTGGCCAGTAGAACTTTGAGGTGCGAGATCCACCGACGCGGGCGAAGTGCTTGCCGGCGCCGTCATCGACCTGCTGCGTGAGATTGGCGTGCCCAACGGCCTTTCCGCCGTCGGTTACGGCCCCGACGCCGCCGCCGAGCTCGCCGCGGGCGCCATGCCCCAGCACCGCGTCATCAAGCTCGCGCCCCGAGAGGTACGTGAGCAGGATCTTCGGCAGCTCTTTTTGGACTCGATGACAATCTGGTAACGAGGCGGACGGCCACCGCCCAAAACGAGGCTGTAATCTCGTCTTTGACCCTCATCGTACAATAACGTCGTAGGGGCGTGGTTTCAAACCCGCCCGACAGTTCTGCCCCAAATAACAACGCTCGAATCCACGGCTAACTTGGCGCAAACTCATCCTCGACGACAAGGAGTATCCGATGAAACTAGAGTTCCTGATGGAATACAACGCCGATCTGCAGCGACCGCTCCGCTTCGCGGGCGACGGCCCGTTCGGCAACCGAGGCCTTGCCGTGGTCACCGGCGGCGCCTTCGAAGGCCCGCGCCTGAAAGGGACGGTCTGGGCAGGCGGCGGAGACTGGTTGCTCAGAGAACCTGATGGAACCGGAAGGCTCGATGTTCGCATAACGCTCGAGACCGACGACGGCGCCCTGATCTACGTCCAATACTACGGCGTCGCCAGATCCGAAGGAGAGAAGCCCGCCGCCTCATCCGGTGATGCCGCCGAGTATGGCGACACGTACTTCATGACGACGCCCAGATTCGAGACCGGCGACGAGCGGTACACATGGCTCAACGGTCTCGTCTGCGTCGGCGAAGGCAAGCGCACTGAAACGGGCGTCGCGTACCGCGTCTACTCCATCGAGAACGATTAGCCGGTGGAGTCAACGCCTAGCACTTTTCTCCGTTCGCGGTGAGCTTGTCGAACCACCCCGACGGCAGCGGGACCGCTCGATACGTGCGTCAGACCAATGATGAGCATGGGTT
>CAZPQQ010000109.1:0-8031 GCA_964588665.1 uncultured Dehalococcoidia bacterium
GTTTCCCCCTCAACGTTGAGGGGGAACCTTTCCTTCCACAACCTTGCAGGAGTGTGTCTGCCGTCCCCCGGGCTTGTCGCCCCCCCCCCCCGGCGCCCCCGGCGGGGGGGGGGGGGGGGGGCCCCCCGACAGGCTTCATGAACAGCCCTCCAGTACAGTGGCGAAATGTTCAATCGCTTCGGTCAAATCCCCCACCGTGGCTGTCCTACGCATCGTCCGCTCGACGGACGTAAAGTTGCTCAGAGCGAACGGAGTAGTAGGCGCCTGGGGTCGTGGTCGTTTCCGATGCTGTCGGGATTATGCCTGCGTGGCGGCTCGAACAAGAATCCTTCGACGGGTTGTTCTAAAACTCGTCGTCGCCTCCACCCTCGGAGTTCGTCTCGGAGGGGCTGATGATTCGGTGCAGCACTGGGGTGAACGCTTCGTCGTCACCGGGTTCGGTGTCGTCGTCGGACCAGTCCTTGACCGCCACCGCGTCGCCGTCGGCGTCGACAGCCCCTTCACGGCCCAGAACTGTCCCCGGCAGGTACATGCGGACGCCGCCGCCCGTCCGCACCGGGAAAGACACCACTCCGGCCTGGGACGGGTGCTTGAACGTTTCGCGGATCATTATCGCCAGCTCTTGTTCTTCGGCGCTGGTGACGAACGCCTCGTACTTGTTGCCGGCTTTGATCAGGCGCACAAGTCTGCTTGCCATTTTCGGCTCGACCCTGCCGATGCGCTCGCCCGATGCGTCGCACACCTTCAGGCCGTTGCCGCTGATCTCGAGTTGAACCGCGTCGCCGGGTGTCAATTTAACCCGGAGCCCGACTGGGCCAAGGTCCGAAAGCGATGTGACGCCCGTCTTGCCGCTTTCCTCGATGAACGCGCGGGAGCCTTTGCTGGCGCGTGCTGAGGCGCGTGGCGTCTCGTCGTCGGCCAGTTTTTCGAGGCGGGACAGGTTCTTCTTGGCGATGGCGTTGTTGGGAGAGATTTCAAGCGCGCCTTTGAAAGCTTCCTTGGCTTCCTTGTTGCGTCCCAGCTCCGTGAGCGCTTTGCCCAGGCGGTTGAAAGTTTCCAAGTCCTTCGGAAACTCAAGGAGCATCGCGCGGTTCAGGGTGACGGCATCTTCCCATCGGCTGTTCATCGCCAGCGCGACGGCCGCCTTCGCCTTCTCCTTGCGAGCCATCTCTCTCTCTGCGAATCCGCTTGCGTTCATGACAACGTCCTCTTTAAGAGTCTGGGCATTCTACCCGAAGTTCGTGGCTGCTTACAAGTAAGCGCCGAATGAGCGTCAATTTCGTCTCAACCGGAGCAGCGACAAGCGCCACAGAGCCTCCAACATGATGCCTATCGACATCTTCGAATCTCCTCGGCGCCTTTCCATGAAGACGATCGGAAACTCCTCAACACGGCGACCTTTGCGCTGACAGGCGTAAGCCACCTCCGCCTGAAAACCGAACCCTTTGCATCTGAACGAGCTCAGGTCGATGCCCCGGAACGCGGTCGCACGGAACGCTTTGAATCCGGAGGTCACATCCCTGACTTTGACTCCGGTCACGGCTCGGATGGTCGCGTTTGCGAAGGAGCTCAGAACGCGCCGTTTCGAACTCCACTCAACATCGACGCCGCCGCCGTGCGCGTACCGCGATCCAACAACCACGTCGCAACGTTCCAGCAGCCGGAACATCTCCGGCAGGTATTTCGGCGAGTGCGAAAGGTCCGCGTCCATCTGGACTATTAGGTTGGCTCCTCTATCCAATGCACGGGAGAACCCCGCGACGTAGGCCGTTCCCAAGCCTTGCTTGCCTTCTCGTTCGACAACGTCAATTCGGTCTTCATACCGGCTCGACAGCCCGCGCGCCACGTCTGCCGTTCCGTCCGGTGAACCATCGTCCACGATGCACAGCCACAGATCGCGATTGCCGAGGCCGAACAACTCTTCGGCCAGCTCCGGCACGTTGGCAGCTTCGTTGTAAGTCGGAACCACCACCCATACCGGACCGGCGAGCGCGTTCTCCGACGATTGTGCAGCGCTACTCATTTCGATGCAAGGTTACTCGTTCAGGCTCAGTCTCCGGAGGGTCGGTCGTATATGCCGCGTAGATCGTTCCACCGCACCCGCACCATGTCTCTGACCATCAGCGCGGAATCGATGCCGGGTCGCACTTTGCTCAGCGGCTGGTGACGCCAGTCGATCGGCATTTCCAGCGCCTTTAAGCCCCTCTTCTTCGCCAGGAACAGTATCTCGACGTCGAATCCGAAACCGGCGGTCGTCTGAACGCTGAAGAGTCGTGTGGCCGCCTGCTCACTAAAACATTTGAACCCACACTGGGTGTCTTGAAACCCTCGGACGGCGAACAGCCTGGTCACCCAATTGAACACCCGCCCCATGACGTGTCGGTAGTAGGGCTCGTCGAAACGCCGGGCACCCGAGATTTCGCGGGAGCCGACGACAACATCGTAGCCTTGATCCATCTGGTCGAGGAATCGGTCCAAGCCGCTGATCGGCATGGCGAGGTCGGCGTCGCACATGAATCGGTTGGCGCCGGTGGCCGAGAGCATGCCTCGCCTGACCGCCCATCCCTTGCCTCGATGGGGGGCTCGCTCGAGTTTCACCGCGGAGTTGGACGCCGACCATTCGTCGACGATCCGGGCGGTGCCGTCTGTGCTGCCGTCGTCCACCACGATCACTTCCCACTGGAAGGGTTTTTCCTGCAAGAACCCAACCACCTCGCGCAGGGTCGGAACGATCCGAGTCGCCTCGTTGAATGCCGGGATGATTACCGAGATGTATGGTCTTCCCAAATCACTCAAAGCTGCCAAAGGCGATTCGCCTTATGTTTCAACTGTCGCGACTTCCTGTGCAAGGGGTTTTCGGACCTTGTTTGGGGGGGGTTGGACGACGATTCGGCGATGTTGGGTCAGCCGACGAACCTGTCACTCGGGACCGTCGAGATCGAAGGCGGAGTGCAATGCGCGCGCCGCGCGGTCGAGTTGGACCTCGGCGACAATGCATGTGATGCGTATTTCGGAGGTTGTAATCATTTCGATGTTGATCTCGTTGTCGGACAGAGTTCGGAACATCTTGCTGGCGTAACCGGTAGCGTCCAGCATGCCCGTGCCGACTATGCTGAGCTTGGCCAGGTCCGATGCGGTGACGACTTCACCGCCGCCCAGCTCCCGCGCGACCTCTTCGACGACCTGCCGGGCGCGGTCTAGGTCCGTCCGCTTGACCGTGAAGGTCAGGTCAGTGGCGCCGCCCACGCTGGCGTTCTGCACGATGACATCGACGCTGATGCCCTGGTCGGCAAGCGGTTCGAAGAGATTGGCGGCGATGCCCGGTCGGTCGCGAACGCTCAGCACTGTGATCTTTGCCACGTTGGTGTCGGTCGCGATGCCTCCGACGCGGTTTCGTATCTCGCCAACTTCTCTGTTCATATCGGCCTCTCCGTGAATGAGGGTTCCGGGCGTGTCGTCGAAGCTCGATGCGACCAGTATGGGCGTGTCGTACACCATGCCGAGCTCGACGGACCGAGGGTTCATCTTGGCGCCGTAGCTGGCCAGCTCGAGCATCTCTTCGAACCCGATCTCATCCAGCTTTTGAGCCCTCGGCACCCGCCTGGGGTCAGCGGTGTATATGCCGTCGACATCCGTGTAGACCTCGCAGCGAGCGGCGCGCAGCGCCGCGGCCAGCGCCACCGCCGTCGTGTCGGAGCCGCCGCGGCCGAGCGTCGTAACGTCCATGGCCGGCGTCACGCCTTGAAACCCGGCGACGATCACGATGTCGCCCGAGGTCAACTCCTCCATGATCCTCTCCGGGTTCATCCCGGCGATCTGGGCCTGCCCGTGAGAGGCAGTGGTCGTGATGCCCGCTTGAGCGCCACTCAGGCTGATGGCGCGGCAGCCCTGCGAGCGAAGCGCCATGGCGGTTATCGTGCACGAGACCAACTCGCCAGTGGAAAGCAGCACATCCATCTCACGCGGATCAGGATGATCTGACACCGAGTTGGCCAACTCGATCAATTCATCGGTGGTGTCGCCCATCGCCGAAACCACGGCGACCACCTGGTTGCCCGCGTCGCAGGTCCGGGCGATGCGCCGGGCCACGTTCTTGATCTGCTCGGCGTTGGCCAATGAGCTTCCGCCATATTTCTGGACAACTAACGCCATGAGGTTCGATGCCTGTTCTTTCGCTGTTGAGGTCGATTCAGTCGATCGCCCGCGGGCCGCCGGTCAGGCGCTGTGGACCACGTGGGCGCCTTGATTGACGGGTTTGGTGATTTTGACCTGTCCTTCGATGCCGGACTTGGCCGCTGCGTCGGCCATCTCGTAACCGATGGTGAACTCTTTCTCCCGGGCCAGCGCCAGGACGGTCGAGCCTGCGCCGGAGAGGAAGACTCCGAGGGCGCCCACGGCCATCGCGGCCCTGAACATGTTCTTCATCGCCGGGAATATCGTCTGGCGCGCCGGTTGGTGCAGCATGTCGCCGGTCGCGACGTCGAGCAGGGCCAGGTCGCCGCTGGCAAACGCTCGCACAAGCATCGCCGCCCTACCGATATTGTACACAGCATCGGTGCGCCGAATCTCCGGAGGCAGTATGCCTCGCGCCTCCTCGGTCAGCATCGGGACGTCCGGGATGAACAGGACGGCAGCCAGTCCGTCGGGTATCGGCACAGGGGCCGATATGATCCGGCCATTGTGGTTCACCGCGATCCGAAAGCCGCCGTACAGCGCTGGAGTGACATTGTCGGGATGACCTTCGATCTCAGATGCGATCTGCAGCAGCTCGTCATCGGTGAACGCGCCGTCGCAGAGCTCGTTTCCGGCCATCAATCCGCCGACCAATGATGCGGAGCTGCTGCCAAGGCCTCGGGTGAGCGGAATCTCGTTGTGGCAGGACAGCTTGAAATCGGGAACGTCCCGTCCCAGTTCCTCGAACACGCGGACGACGCTCCGGTGCACCAAATTGGAGGGGTCTTTGGGCAGGGAGTCGTGGCCCTCGCCCGAGATCTCAACATCGCTTTCGCCGACCGTGACCTCGACCGAATTCCAGATGTCGAGCGCCATCCCCAGGCAGTCGAACCCGGGGCCCATGTTCGCTGACGTGGCTGGTGATTGTACCTTAACGCTCTTCTTCATCCTGCAAAACCGATGGCAGTATAGCACCTGGCAAACAGGCGAGAGAAGTCTTTCGTATTCAGGGGTCGGGTAAGGTCAGTCGGGGCGACCGAGCACGCCGGACTAGAGCGTGCGCGCCCCGGAAATCCGTGCGGTTTCGTAGATGGCTGTCACGGCCATCTGTTCGTCGTCTCAACGCACCATGGTCTGGCGCAGCATGGCGATGTCGCCAGCCGTTACCGTGCCAACCCGCCACGGCGATCGATCGACGCCGTTTACGTAGTCCAGCGCGCTGTTGGCGTAAACGAGCAACTTCCGAGCCAAGTCCTTGATCATCGTCCGATCCTCCCGGCACGGGCCAACCTGCCGTCAGCGCCGTGCACGCACCGCCATCCGAGCCACGAATCCTAACCCATCTATTCTAGCATCTGCCGAAATCTGCTCCGGGCGCTAGCCGTCGAGCCTCGACACGTACTGGTCGACGACGTCCACACCGACCAGGCCGCTGTAGGCGCGGGTCAGGCGGTCGGTCATCGGTCCGGGGACGCCGCCGTCGCCGATGGGCGAGCCGTTGAAGGACGACACGGGGCAGATGCAGAAGCTTGTCGACGTGACGAAAGCCTCATCGGCCGTGTACGCGTCGAACAGGTCGATGTCGGCCTCTTTCACCGTGATCCCCAACTCCTGGGCCAGTTCGATCGTCACCCGTCTGCTGATCCCTGATAGGATCATCTGCTCGCGAGGCGTGATGAGCGTGCCGTTCTTCACCACGAAGATGTTGCTGCCAGGGCCTTCGGCGAGGTTCCCGTTGACGTCCAGCAGAATGGGCCAGCCGATGGGGTTCTGGGCTTTGACCTCTAGGTCGGCCTGGATCAGGTTGACGTAGTTGTGGACCTTGGCCCTGGGGCTGTGCGCCTCGGGTGGCGTTCGGCGGACCGATGGCACCACGACGGGCATGCCGTCCCGGTAGTACCGTGCGCGGGCCGCGAACGGAAGCGGCGCGCATTCGATCACGACGGTGGGGCGGTATTCGCCGTCGACGTTGACGCCTCGTGTGACTCGTTGCGACACCCAAAAGTCGTCCTTTTCGCCCAGCAGCGGCAGGTTGGCGTTGAGGACTTCCATCGTGAGCTCGGCCATGCGCGCCTTCGGAATCCGCGGGTCTATCCGCATGTATTTCAGAGACTCGTAGAACCGGTCCAGGTGCTCATCCAGCCGGAAGATCTTCCCGCCGAAGGTACGAGTGGTGTCGAACACGGCGTCACCCTGAAGGAAGCCTCGGTCGCGAATTGAGACCGTTGCCTGGCTTTCGGGCACTATGGCGCCGTTGACATATGCCACGCGTTCGGAAGTCATCAGTCAGTCACCTCATTGCCTTTCGAGCATACCACGGAGTTATACAATTCGAGTCCAGGCCGGCAGGGAAGACGCCTTTTTCATCGAATAATAAACGATGCGGTCCCCTGTCTGGCCGTCGGTTTAAGTCTCGGCAAAACGATAGCCCACGTTCCAGATGGTTTCGATAAACGTGCGCTCCGAAACCTCGATCTTGCTGCGCAGCCTTCGGATGTGAACGTCCACCGTGCGCGTGCCGCCGAAATAGTCGTAGCCCCACACCGAACTCAGGAGCGCCTCGCGCTTGAAAACCCGGCCCGGGCTCTCGGCCAGCACCCGCAACAGCTCGTACTCCTTGAATCGCAGCCCTATCCGCTGCCCGCCTATGGTGACCTCGTGCGACGTCGGGTCGATGACCAGATCGCCGATGCGTATCACGCCCTCGGGATCTTCGCGTTCCGAGCTGTCGCCGCGCAGAGATCGCCGCGCACGAACCACAAGCTCGTCAGGGTCGACCGGAGCGACGATGAAGTCGGCGATCCGCAAGGACTCGTCCAGGTCTGCGACCCTGCGACCGAGCGTCACCACGATCACCGGAACGCCTTTGTCGCCGCATTCGTGCACACACTGCGCCAACTCGGCGGACGTGAGATACGCGGAGTCGATCAGCGCCAGTGTCGTCTCAGGCGCGTCGTCGTGCTCGTCTGACGTCGGAACGTCCTCGGCGCACGTGACGAACGTCGCCTGGACGCCCTGACGCGAGAGCATCGAGACTAGTTCGCGATGCTCGGCATTCGGCTCAGTGTCGACGGTGTCCGGTGACATGGCTAGCCTCGCCACCGGCGCCCTGATGTCGAAACGTGCGGCACTCTATTTCACCAGACGGATTGCAAGCGGGTAGCGGTACTCGATGCCATTGCTGGCTTTGGCGGCGGCGATCATCGTCATGACGATGCCAAACATTCCAATGACGAACAGCAGGGGGATGCCTACGAGAAGCAATATCAGCACGGCGGAAACTGCCACGTAAATAGTCATCGATATCTGGAAATTGACCGCCTCCTTGCCGTGGTGGTCGATGTAAGGAGAATCGTATCGCCTTAACCGCCACAACACGAGCGGCGCGATAATGTTGCCCAAAGGAATTACGAATCCGGCGAACGTCGCCAGATGGCAAAACAGAGCGGTGGTGCGTTCGTTCTGCGTGAGAGCGGGGCGATCCGCAAATGCATCGTCAGCCCAGTCGTGCACCGCGTCGTCGTCGACTCGATCGGGTATCCCCGGTTCCGCCTCCGGAGATTCGCCGCAGTGAGAGCAGATGCGAGCATCGGCAGTAAGTTCTCCGCCGCAACTGCGACAAAAGGGCATCGCCTCATATCTCCCGCGGAAAAAATGTCGTCCTAGCCAATTGCGGGACAGTATATCAGACGGTCGCAGAGGGGAGACTTGAGCGTGGGCGCCGCCTCCGAGCAGTCTCGTGTTGACCGCTCAACCGCGCGAGCGATACAATCGATTGGCAAGCGCCATCCCCTGGCGCGACGCGGCCCCGTGGTGTAGCGGCTAACACACTGCCCTGTCAAGGCAGAGATCGCCGGT
>CAZPQQ010000110.1:0-8028 GCA_964588665.1 uncultured Dehalococcoidia bacterium
AGTCTCTCTTAATTCTCAGGCCCAAATGTGTCCCACTTTCGCTGACGGTCTACAGGCGTTGAGGTCGATTTCGTTCAGATAGTTCAATGGCAGGCGATTACAAATGCGATTTCCGCGCGACGATCTGGGCGTGGAGATTGGTCACGATCTGTTGGTCGAGGCGCTCCGTGATCGCGAAGAGTCGCTGACCGATAGGGTACGGGTCAACCTGTGGTCGAGGCTCCTTCAACGCGTCTTCCACGGTTAGGCCGCGATCGACGAAACCCTCGACGACGCCCACCCAGTCCTGGATGATCTGCGCCTGTTCCTTGAGATAGCTGTTGTCGCAAGGCTCGCCGTGACCGGGCACGATGGTGTCCGCGCCCAGCGCTTCGATCTTCTTGAGTGATTCGAGCCACTGCCAGGGATCGGCCTCCTGGATGAATGTCTTGACGCGACAGAACACGTTGTCGCCGGTGAAGACCACGCCCTCCTCGGGCACGTGGACCGAAGTCTGCGGCGCCGTGTGGCCCGGATGGTGGATGCAGTGGATCGTCTGGCAGCCCAGCACCAACGTCAGCCTGTCGCTGAACAGTCGTGTGGGCGGATTCGGCGGGTAGCTCGGGTGGCCCAAGAGCCAGACGCTGTCCGGGTCGGTCTGCTTCATCGTGTCGACGCGCTCGGGGCCGACCATCTGCGGAACAGCCTGATCGTAACGCTCCTTCATCCCATTCTGTCCGATGACCTCGACGCCTGGGAAGTAGGCGTTGCCCATGATGTGGTCGCCGTGCGGCTCGGTGTTGACCAGATGGCGGACAGGACCGTGAGCCTCGATTGTCTCGCGCCAACGCACCGCGTTGATCGGCTGCTGAGGCGTGTCGATCATGAAGGCGCCGTCGTCGGTGACAACGAAGCCGGGGTTGCATCCCCACAAGTAGATCTCGGTATAGATGTTGGCGCCAATTTGTCGCATTGGGTTTCTCCGTGATGGCTGTTTCGCTCTGTGCGATTTCCGGTCGGCGGCCATAGGATGGCCAACGCCATGTTAACACCTGGTGTTCTGCGTCTCGGCGACACCAAGCCGACGGCGATGCGTCAACAGGCGTCTGGAACTCGCTGTTGACCCAGCTTATTGTGACATTCTGACGCGGCGAATTTCGCGAGGCGTTGCTGCCGCGCTTCCATCCTGTCGTCAGGTTCCGCTCGGCCTCCTGACGCGTCTCGAATACGCTGGCGGAAACCTTTCGTTGCCCGAGCTCCTTGCCGAGCTTGAGCCGCAGAAAGCCGCTGTTGGTGAACCGAGAGACCTTCAGATAGTACGTTTCCTCGACGTATCTCACCGCGTCCATGTAGCCGTCCATGGCATCGTCGTTGACGGTGAATCCTTCGTAGTTGACAATCGAGTTGACGCGCTTGCCGAGAGGTTGGAGCAACCGGTCAACGGCGTCGACGATCATGTCGACGTCCTGCTGGTTCCGCACACGCATGCCGGCGTAGTTCATGAACACGGTGTTGGTGTCGGCGTCGTAGGACAGGCGGTCGTCGATGTTGACGTCGAGCATGCGCTCGCGAAGGCCCATAGGCTCCGGAGCGAAGATTGCGCTGTCCATGAGCGTTGGATCACCTATGTGCGGACGGAATGAGATATGGGCCAAGATGTCGCGGTCGATGTCGATGCCCGGGGCCACCTCGGTAAGCGCAAGGCCGGCGTCAGTCAGACGGAACACGCAGCGCTCGGTGACGTACAAGACTTCCTTGCCCTGTTGTGACGCCACCGGACCGCTGAACGTGACCTGTCCAACTTGCTCGACGAACTTGCTCGACGAACTTGCTAACCTTGCCCTCTTGGACGATCCGAAGCTGACCGTCTTCCACGGCGATTTGCGCCCCGCCGGCGGTGAAGTTTCCCATGAACACGACCTTCTTGGCATTCTGGCTGATGTTGATGAAGCCCCCGGAACCCGCGATCCGACCCGCGAATCGGCTGGAGTTGACGTTGCCCGTGCCGTCGCATTCGGCGAATCCCAGGAATGCGCAGTCGAGTCCTCCGCCGTCGATGAAATCGAATTGCGAGCAATGATCGATTACCGCCTGGAAGTTGAACGCCGCGCCGAAATCCGGGCCACTCGCCGGAACTCCCCCCATCACGCCTGGATCGACAGTGAGAGTCATCAGATCGTAGATCTTCTCCTCGCTCGCCACACGACCGACCATGTCCGAGAGGCCTATTCCCAGGTTCACTACGCTGTTGGGCAGCAGTTCCATGGCGGCCCGCCGTGCGATAACCTTCTTGTCGTCGAGCGGCAATGTCGGCAATGTCGTTGCCGGAATTCGAATCTCTCCGGATAGTGCCGGATTGTACGTCGTTCCGTAGGTCTGCATGTTGTACTCAGGCTCGGCGACAACCACGGCATCGACGAGCACCCCTGGAATCCGCACGTTCCGGGCGTCAAGCGATCCCTCCGCGGCGACGCGTTCGACCTGGCAGATCACGAAGCCGTGCGAGTTCCTCGCCGCGACCGCGAGCGCCAGATTCTCTAGGTGCAGCGCTTCCTTTTCCATGGTGATGTTGCCGTCCGGATCGGCCGTCGTGCCGCGGATGAACGCCACGGTGATCGGGAGCGCTTTGTAGAAGAGATACTCCTCGCCGTTGATCGTCATCAGCTCGACGATGTCTTCGACCGTGACATCATTCATCCTGCCGCCCTCCAACCGGGGGTCGACGAAGGTCCCGAGCCCCACTTTGGAGAGCATCCCCGGCTTGCCCGCGGCGATATCGCGATAGAGATGCGGGATGACGCCTTCTGGCAGGTTATACGCCTGGATCTTGTCGTCCATGACAAGCTGACTGATCTTTGGCGCAAGGCCGAAATAGCCGCCGATCACGCGCTGCAGCAGGCCTTCGTGCGCGAGGAGATTCAAGCCCTTATCCTTGCCGTCGCCCTGGCCGGTTGCATGGACCAGTGTGAGTCCCCTTGGTTGGCCGGTCTCGAGGAAACGCTCTTCCAACGCCGCCAACAGTTGCTCGGGCATCCCATGCCCGCCGTACCCGGAGGTGGCGAGCACGTCCCCGTCGTGCAGAACCGAGATCGCGTACTCGACTGGGATGACCTTCTTCAGCACCTGTTGTGATCTCATCATTCCCTCCCCGTCGCGTTTACCCCTCTGGCCCCATCGGAGCACGGGACGAATGCCTTATCCACCTTCGGTCCGATCATTGGTGCATGGTACACCTGATCAGGCAGAGGCTGTGGGTTCCGGCTAAGCCGGCGTTGAACCTTAGATCAGGAGGCAAGGCGGCGTCACGGATTCGCCTGAGGACTGAGCCGAAGGTCCACCGCCTTGAAGCGGCCTGCCGGCAGTTCGCGGACCAGGTCGGCGTCGGTGTGGATGGGCGTCTCGTAGAGCGTCGCGCAGGAGCCGACGGCGCCCTCGCTGTGGGCGTCGCTTCCTCCGACGCCAGGGAGCCCGACGTCGAGGGCCATGGAGGCCAGATAGCCGTTCGCCTCGTTGGCGTCGGATCCGTTGAGGGTCTCGACTCCGTGGAATAGCGACGGGAGCTGCGACCAGCCGACCGGCAGGCTCCGTTCTCGTTGCGGGTGCGCCAGAATCATGGCGGCTCCTGCTCGGACGACCGCTTCTCGGAGCTTTGACAGGTACAGGAAATCGAGCTCGAATTGCTCCAGCCCGAAGACCAGCACGTGCCCCTTCTCGGTTCCGACTTCCATGCCGCTGAATATCGGGAACTCATACGTTTTTCGGATCTGGTCGAGCTTCCGGGGTTCCCAGACGGAGTTGTGCTCGGTGAGACAGATGCCGTCCAGGCCTCGCTCTTTCGAAAGGGCGACTAGCTCTCCGACTGTGAGGACGCTGTCCAGGGACCGATGCGAAGTGTGCGTGTGCATGTCTATCAGCAATCGCGGCTCCGGTCAGTCAAGCCCGAGCTCGCGGCACTTGTCGATGAACGCCGGCAAGAACTCCGAGCAGTCGGCCACGACCCCGTATCGCGCGTGCTGGAAGATGGGAGCGTCCCGGTCGGTGTTGATCGCCACGATACAACGCGCCGACGAGCAGCCGACCATGTGTTGACTGGCCCCGGAGATGCCTGCCGCTATGTACAGTTCCGGCGAGACCACCTGGCCTGTCAACCCGACCTGTTGCGCTCGCGTCGCCCAGCCAAGGTCCACGATGGCGCGTGACGCCGCGGGCATGCCGCCCAGCGCTTCGGCCAGCTCTCGGATCAGCGCGAAGTTTTCCGATTCGCTCAGGCCTTTGCCGCCTGCCACGATGACCTCGGATTCCTCCAATCGAGGTCCTGACTGGGCTGCCTTTCCGAGAACCTTGGACCGTCTTTCGATGCCTGTGAAATCCTGTCGTACCTCGATTACTTCTCCGCTGATGCGTCCTGGCAGGCTCAGTGGATCGGCGACCCCAGGCTTCATGCTTACGACGCACGGCATCGCGTCGTCGAACCGGTAGGTCGAAAGGGCGGCCCCGCCGTATACAGAGCAGACAGCCTCGAACGCGCCGGTTTCATCGTCGATGCGCAGCTCTTCGCAGTTGGTGGCCACGCCGGTGTCCAAACGCAGAGCCAGTCGAGGCGCGAGGTCTCGGCTTTCCAGCGACGCGCCGAGCAAGATCACGGCCGGCCTCGCCATCTCCGCAACGCGCTCGATCGCCTGGAGGCTGAACTCGACGTGAAACTCGTCAAGTGACGGGTCGTCGACGACGTAAACGCGATCCACGGCTGTTGCGATGTCGTTGGCAACCGAGGAGACAGTGCTGCCCAACACAATCGCGAACAGTGGCTGGCCCAGTTCTTGCGAAAGCCTCTTCCCAAACGTCAGGATTTCCAAGGAGGCCGAGGTGACCTTGCCTTCGCTGGTTTCTGCGACAGTCAGTATGCCCGTGTGATCTCGCATGTCAGACATTGGATCGACCCCGTGCAGAGGTGTTTCGGCGCATCAGATGACGCCGTCCTCTCGCAGGCGAGTGGCGAGAGCGGCGGCCTGCTCCACGACGCTCGCGTCCGGCATGAACTCGCAATCGCCGTGGACTTCTCGGACCGCCAGACCCACCTGGCGGACGTGGGACCGAACGTCGCCCGCGTCCATGCCTAGGTCCGCCGCCGACCAGACAGTCGGACTCTTTCGACGGCTTTGCATCATGGCTCTTGCGCCGGGCATCCGAGGGTCGCCGACCTCGTTGCTCACGGTGACGAGAGCCGGCAATGCAAGCGCCACGATCTCGTCTCCGTCAAGCGTGACACGAGTAACGTGGAGGGTCTCGTCGCTTTCGACGGCTACATTGCGAGCAATTGACGCGAACGAGGCGCCGAGCAGCTCGGACAGGGCGGGACCAACCACGCCCTGGTCGTCGTCGGAGGCTTCGCGTCCGCAAAGGACCAGGTCGGCGCCGTCCAACTTGTCGATCGCCTGAGACAGCGCTTTAGCGATCGCTAGCCCGTCGCAGTCATCGTACGCGGCGTCGGATATGATCACCGCCTCGTCGGCGCCCATGGCGTACGCAGACTGCAGCATCCGGCGGCTCGATTCGTCTCCCAGGGTGACGACGGTGATCATGCAGTCGACGCCTGCGTCTCGTATCCGCAATGCCGTCTCGATCGCCTGCTCGTCGTATGCGTTCATCAAGCGAACGATTCCTCGGGCGATCAGTTCGCCGGAGTTGGGATCGACCTCCAGACGCCCAGCGACCGCATAGGCGTCCACGGTGTCGGGGTCGAGGACCTGCTTGGCGCAGACGACGACTCTCATCGGGGATCGCATCATTCGTCCATCACGAAAACAAAGCTGCTTTCGCACCAGACCGTGTCCTCCCGGTGGTCCTCGGGTTTGGCGGTCAGCTCTGCGAGTTCGTACCAGCGCCACGGGGGGTCGCCGTCGTCGTAGTACCGCCCTGTCAGGCGTCCTCGGTAGAAGTCACGCGAACCCAAAAGACCCGCGGGTCCGCCCGCGGTGGCAGTCCCGCCGTCACACTCGGCGACTTTTCCGGCGAGATCGGTGTCGAACTCGTACTTGGGTTGCATTCCCGTCCCGACCTAATCCAACTCCGAGTCGCCCGCGAGGCCTTCCAGGATTCCCTGGGCCTCGTCGACGATGTCGAAGACGATCTCGGCGGCAGGCTTCATCTCGTCGATCATGCCCACGACCTGTCCGGCGGGCGATCCCATGAAGTCGGCGATCCGGTGGTCGCGTACGGCCGTCACGACGTCGTTCACGAGGATCCCCTGCAGAGGCATGGGCAACGGATCCGGAGCGTCGGGCGCGCCCCAGACCTCGGTCCATTTCGTCTGGAGCTGTCGGATCGGCTTGCCGCTGGAGGAACGCGAACGAATGGTGTCGCGCTCAGTCGCGGCCACGATCTTCTCTTTGACGATCAGGTCGGTGTCCGATTCTCTTGCCGTGAGCCAGATCGTGCCCATCCACACCCCGACGGCGCCCAGGCAGAGCGCTGCCGCGAGCTGGCTGCCGCTGCCGACGCCACCCGCGCAGATGACCGGCGTGCCGTTGACCGCCCTCACGACTTGAGGCACGAGCGAGAACGTGCCGATCTCGCCGGTATGTCCGCCGGCGTCGGTCCCCTGAGCCACGATGTAGTCGACCCCGGCCTCGGCTTCACGCCTGGCCTGTCGAACGTTTCCGATCAGTCCGAAGACTTTAATGCCCCGTTCGTGCGCCGCATCGAGTATGAAGGCGGGACTGCCCAGTCCAGACGCGAGGATGGGGACCCGCTCCTCCAGAATCACGTCCAACTGTCGTCGAGCGGTCTCTTGGGTCTGCGACGGACGCTCGATCTGCGCCTCGGCTGGCGGTTTGGGTTTCGGGTCGGGGATGTTGTAGTCGCGCTTTAGGTTGTTCATGAATTCGATGTGGGTCGGAGGGATCTGCTCTCTCAGCTCCGACGTGCTGCCGCTGGGCGGGACTGAGGCCGGAATGAGTACGTCCAGACCAAACGGCTTGTCGCCGACGCGTTCTCGTATCCACTTGATCTCTCGTTCGATCTCGTCGGGAGTCATGCCGCCCACACCCAAAACGGCGAGCGCCCCGGCATTCACGACCGCCTCCACGACATCTTTGCAGTGGGTGAAAGCGATGACGGGGAATTCGATCCCGAAGTCTTCGCAGAGTTTGGTACCCAGAGGGTTTGCATTCATCGGGTCGATCCCTCCTGATCTGATTTCCAGCCCGACCGTCGCATATCAGTCCTCGGTTGAGAACATTCGTGCACGGCGGTCGGCATCGTGGTTGGTAGGGTGGAGTGTAGCACAGCGGCTCTCAGAACGATCAAGCTGGGGACGGAGGCGTCGGGCGGAATCGCCTTCAGAGATCAGGGCGACAACCTAGGGTTTTGAATCGCAAGTTCGTTGCATATGTCGAGACGTATACTTGAGCGGCACTGTGGTTCGACAGGCTTCCAAATAACGGCTTCTGTGTGAGGCGATGCTGTAGGGGAGGGTTTCAAACCCTCCCGGTGCTCCGCATGGAGAAACGCCTTGGAAGTGCCAGTGGGCAGGTCGTACCCGCGTGATGACCGCTTATGCCCTCGAAACCAGGCGGGAGAGTTTGAAACCCTCCCTTACCGACTTCCGCATGGCGCTCATGTTTCATCCAAGGCGCGGCGTCATTGTGCAGTCGAATCCTCTTTGAGCAGCGAATAGAGCAGATGGTCGTAATACACATCCGCCATACGATGATATTGCCGCAGCAATCCATCCTTCCGGAATCCCAGCTTCTCAAGCAGGCGGATCGACGGCATGTTTTCCGGATAGACTATGGCTTGGACTCTGTTCAGTCCCATTCCTTGAAAAGCGTGGCGAAGCGATTCCCGAGCGACTTCAGTCATGAAGCCTTGTCCCCAGAATTCGGGGCTCAAGTCGTAGCCGATCTCGGCTCTCGCATCCCTCCTGTTCCAGTTATGAAACCCACACGTGCCAATCAGGATATTTTCCGCCTTCTTCACGATCCCCCAGCGGTTGTATGACTTTCCAATCGAGTCCACGTAGAAACGGACTATTTCTTCGGCCTGACC
>CAZPQQ010000111.1:0-7142 GCA_964588665.1 uncultured Dehalococcoidia bacterium
GACGGCGACTGGCCGTGGGAGCAGGATTTCTTCCCGAAGCCGGCGGGGTAGCTGGGCTGTTCGGAAGTGCTTAACGGCCGGCTGATGACCGCATTGTCGAGAAGTTCTCCCCGTATTTGGATACGATTCGGAGCATGCACTCCCGCAATTCTGTAGGGGAGGGTTTCAGAGCCTGTCTCATAAGTCGGTACGCGCTTCCCAAAACGCTCAAAATCGCGATGTTGAATGCTCTGCCAGGCACGACAGCCTCGCCGAACCATTGACCAATCGGTCCTTCAGGCGACTTATGAGACGGGCTGTTCAAACCCTCCCGCGGCTCTCCGATCACATGATGTGTCGCGACGCGTGAGCGGCCAATCGCAAAGGTTCGTTCCGGCGCGCCATCGGATCCCAGCCACAGTGTTGTCGTCCAATGGCAAACAATGATCACAGCAGCAGCGGGCGGGTTTGAAACCCGCCCCTACGGGTATGCATATCTGTGGCACAAAACCGCCGCCGATTGACCGTGTGAACAGTCGAGGCGACTGCGTGACTATCAACCCGAAGGGAGTAGACAATGTCTTGCGGCAAGACCTATCTCACGGATGAGGTGAAGGCGCTAATCGGCGCGACCGCCGAGCGAGTGGAAGCATCGATGTGGGGAATTGAACAGGAGGGGCTACGGCGCTTCACTCAAGCGATCATGGACCCCGATCCGCGTTTCTGGGACGATGAGTTCGCCAAAACGACCAAGTTCGGCGAGGTGGTGACCCCGGCGATCTACTGCTCGTATCTGAATCGCCGAACGCCGCCCGGAGCGGACGACCCGATAAGTCGAGCGTTCGCCGAGAACCCCGAGTCCGACGGAATCGGCGGTCTTGAACGGGACGAGCCAGGCAGGCTGCCCACGATACCGTCCGATCTCAAAAGGGTGCTTAACGGCGGAAACGAGATCGAGGTCTACAAGTACCCGACTATCGGTGACAGAATATTCTCCCAGGCAAAGATCACCGACATCCGTGAGCGCGTCACACGTGACGGAAGCCACATGCTCATTACGATCACCGAGCATCGGTACACCAATCAGGACGACGAGTTGCTGTGCATACTCAGGGCGGTCGGCCTGCGCCGGTAGACCAGCGCGCCAAATTATGTCGCGTCGAATGGACTGAGAAGCCAATCAAGTCCACTGACCCACGCCTCCCTGCGGGGCCCCAGATCCTTCACTCCGTTCAGGATGACAGGGTGAACCTAGGAGGGACCACCATGTTTACAGCCGACGAGCTTCGAAACCCGGAGCAACTCTATTTCGACGACGTCGAGGACGGCCAGGACCTGCCGACGTACGACATCGGACCGATGACAACGACTCACGCCTTCCGGTGGAGCGCGGCCATCGAGAACTGGCACCGAATCCACTACGATCAGGACTTCGCCGTCTACCACGAGGGACTGCCGAATGTGCTGATACACGGCTCGTGGAAGCAGAGCATCATGCCCATGTATCTGAAGAACCTCTGCCTGCCCGACGGTTGGGCATGGAAAGCTTCTTTTCAGCACCGAGCGATGATCGTCCCCGGAGACACCATCACGTGCTGGGCCAGGGTCACAAAGAAGTACGAGAAAGACGGCCTCGGTTTTCTGGACCTCGAGACCGGCATGAGGTTGCAGAACGGGACCGAGACATGCCCCGGCCACGGCACCATCGTCCTCCCAATCAAGGGCGGCCGCGCGGTGCCCTACCCGTTCGTGCCGCCGTCGGATGACTAGACCGGCCGACAGCATAGATCGGCTCGGAGCCGACACAGCCTCCCGCCGGACAACGAAGGAGATACAATGCCACGCTGGATAGCCATCGGGACCGCGCCTGGCTGGGACGACGTCGACAAGTTCAGAGACGAGATGAGCGAGTCCAGCAAGTGGCGCCCCGATCCCCGCACCACGATCACCACCGTGATCGCGCTGGCCGACGGTCGCATGCTCGCCGAGTGCCATGCGGTCGAACAGGGCTTGTTCGACGCTTGGCTCGAACGGAAGGGTTGGGATGTGGAGTCGATCACTCCGATCTCGCACATCGCCCAAGCCGGGAGTGTTTGGGAGATATCGTAGGGAGACGAGGGTTGTGGCGGCGGTATCGGCGTTAGGCGACCGTTATGTTGGGCGCCAGCGGCGGGAGGGTTTGAAACCCTCCCCTACGGCATTCCACCCCATGTACACCATCTAGCGTGTTACTCACTTGGTTTGGCCATTTTGTCGATGTATCTCGCGTTGGACCGCAGTGTGTAGGGGAGGGTTTCAAACCCTCCCGCGCCTACGACCACTAGACGCGGTCACATGCCACCATGGCCTACTCCTCGTACCTCGGGTGCCAACCGCCTCCGGCCCAGGTGGTGATCTCGTGCGGCGTGATCGTGATTCGCGCACGGGGGACGTGGCGCTTCTCCTCGTAGTACTGCTGGCCGGCCTCAGGGCCCAAGTAGCGAATCGCGCGGTCCGCGGACGTTGGCAGCCACGCTGGGTCCTTGATCTCTGCGGTGGCTTTGATGAGCACTCTGGCATACGGCGCCTCCGACGTGTCGATGCACAGGAACACGCGCGAGTCGTTCTCGATGTTGGCCACCCATCGCGCCTTGCCTCGACCCGCGACCATGAACGTCTCGCCATCGTAGTTGTACCAAACCGGCATGACGTACGGCCAACCATCGGGGGCGAGCGTACCGAGTTTCATGATGTGACGGCCCGTCGACAGGAATTGTTGCAACTCGTCGTTGGTCATTTGGGGCATGGTTGTCTCCGTTGTTCCGAACTTGTTGCGTCGCGCTAGTCCTTGCCGTGGGTTGATTCGGCGTCAACGGTGCCGTTCGTGGTGAGCCTGTCGAACCACCCGCCGCGGGCCCTTCGACAGGCTCAGGGCGAACGGATTATCCGAACGGCAATTTCCGAAACCGAGTACTAGTCCGTGCCGAGGGTCGATTCGGCGCGGTGGTTCGACAGGCTCACCACGAACGGGCTGAACTTCCCTCCGTTCGCCCTGAGCCTGTCGAAGGGCCGCAACGGGAACACTTTCGCTCCGTTCGTCCTGAGCGTATCGAAGGACCTTGGCAGGCCAGTCTTGCCTTGCGTTCGTGGCGCTCTCCCGTCGATCGCCGAATCCACGACGGGCTTAGTACTCGAAGGCGCTGATCTTCGAGAAGCCGTAGTGGTCGGTCCATCGGATGCCGGGCAGCGGGCCGTCGGACGGGACGAGGTTTTGGCGCTGGCTGGTGTCAGCCATCAGCAGTTTCTGGCCGATGACGCGATCCACGGGCGGCAGCGGGCCGCCGCTTCCGGCTTCGATGCCCATGCCCGTGCTCACTATGGCCCTGGCCTCGGGAAGCGGCTCGAGCAACGGCGGACCGTTGGTCGAGGGGTCTTCTTCGCCCGTCACGAACACGGTCTTGATGCCAACGTTCTCGCACGCTTGGACGGTGCGGATGACTTCCATGAAGTCGTTGCCTCCGGCGTCGTAGCTGATTATCGCTCCCTGCGCACCGAGCATCTGCGCCGTCTTCGCAGCCTGATGCGAAGTGATGTCTTTTTCGTCCTGCGAGCTCCAACGGGTCCTGATTGCGATGCATCCCACAAAATTGACTTCGACGCCGTGGCGACGATACAGCTCTTTCACCGTGGGGTTGTTGACCAGCTCCCACGATGTCTTGACGCTGATGGCGCCGTCAAGGATCTCGTTGGGGTGCAATACCCAGGGTGGCGTCAGACGGCTCATGCCGTAAATCGACGTCCAAAACGCGGTCAGCGAATCCGAGTAGTGCTGCGGCGATCTGAAACAGCAGATGTAGACCGCTTTGGGCAGAGATGGATCCACCTCAGTCAGTTCGAACGTCTCCAAATCGGGAGGATCCAGTCCGACCGTCGCGGCGGCGAGCTGGTCCGACACGACCAGAGCCGCCGAGTGTGCCGCGAGATTGCGATCCGCCAAATCCAGAGTCTCGTCGACTTCGAGGACCACGCACAGGTTGGGATTTGACGCGATGGGCGTGGCTGGCTCAACACTCATGTCGATGAAGCCGTCCAGCCATCCGTCGTTGCCGTCGTACATGTCGAGTTCAGCGACTTCGATCACGCCGATTCCGGCCAATCGATGCGTCCGACCGGTCCCCACGGGAAGCACGGGCCGTCCGCATACTCCCGGATAGACGCTGCCCTGACCCTGGACCTTGATCCGCGGCTCGAGCACGTCGCGCACCGACGTGACTCGCACCGAATCTCCGGGCCGGACCAGTTCCAACGATACTCCGGTGATCCGTGCATCGCTGCGGATCGCGGCCAGCAAGGAATCGCGGTCGATCTGTAGTCTGCCGTCGACCCAAGAGGTTCGCGGTCCGAAATCGACCTCGTTGACGGGGAAGCTGCCAATCTCAAGACGCATGGTATGCGCTCCCGCCAGGCTCGGCCTGAAGAGCTCGTCTCATAAGTCGATACGAGCGTCCCAAAAGGCTCAAAATCGCATTTATGAACGGTCTGCCAGGCACGACAGCCTCGCCGGACCACCGACCAATCGGTCCTTTTGGAGACTTATGAGACGGGCTCTGAAGGCCGAGGCCACCCACATCTATAGTCCAGTGCTCTGGCCCTTCAGGGCCAAGCCAGGTTGCGGGATCGGGCTCGGCCTGAATGCCGAGGCCACCTGCGTCCATGATCCGGTGCTCTGGCCCTTCAGGGCCAAGCCGTTTATGTATCTCAAGACGCATGCGCTTCCTCCTTCGCGGGCTGCCCCGCGGGCTCGAACAGCGTCGGCCCGGCAACCGATGTCTGCAGTGCATCGAGCGCCTTGCGGACGATTCGACGACCGTATTCGGCGTCCTTCTCCGGGCCGAGGGCGGGATTGCCGCAAACGTGTTCGATGCGAGAGCCACGGACGACCCTGGGCGCTCCGGTGGTCAGGGCCAGGCTGTAAAGGGCGGATATCACGCTGGTCGGGATCCCTGCCCGCTCGATCTCCTTCGCGATCGTTGCACCGCAACGATTACAGGTGCCTCAAGTCGCAACGAGCACGCATGCTCGCACCCCGTTGGCCTGAAGCTCTTCAGCCATCTCTGCGCCCATTCGCTTGGAGTCGCCGACAGCGGTGCCAACGCCGCTGGTCGAGAAGAACCAGGGGTGGATGTCCGCGAACGCCCCTTCGGCCTCCATCTCGCGCATGATGTTCAGAGGCAGGACATAGTTGGGGTTTTGGTTGACGATGTTCGTGTAGAAGCCGCGATGTACGCTCTCCCAGTGCTCGGCGCTCAGCGCGTCGAGCCCGTCGATCGAGTAGCGAAACCATTCGGTGGCGCCGCCTCGGACCAGGCGGTCGGGGTTGCCTCGCGGAACCAGACTGCCAGTCGTGACGAGGCCGATGGTCGCGCCGGCCAGATCGGCGATCGGCGCGGCGGGTTCGACGACTTCCGGCATCTGTATCGGCAGCTCGGTGTCGAACGGGTGCTCGTTGAGTCGAGCCACCAGCATGTCGGCCGCCCGGACCGCCGCGGGTTGCTCCCGTAGACCGGCCCGCCTGATTCCCCGAGGCATGTAGCCCTCGACCTCGGAGGAGCCGATCTCTTCGCCGCCAGCCAGTTTCAGGCCGAGTCGCGCCATCGCTTTTAGCACGTCTCTCATTTCAGCAGCCGATTCGCCGGTGGGCAGAATGTGGCACCCCTTGCCGTGCTCCAACACGCCCGGGTTCTCGTGGTACATCGCCGTCACGGACGCGATGCCCGCTTGACTGGCAAGCTTGCACACTTCTCCGCACGCGAGGCCGTACCGCCCGGCGTTGAACGCAGGACCGGCGATTACCAGGTCCGGCTTGGCGTCAGAAACCGCCCGGCCGATCGCCTCCAGCGCTTCGTCGCGCTCCTCGTTGACGTAGTTGTCGCCGCACATCACCGTCGTCACGATTTCGGCGGCATCGCCCAGAATCTGCTGCAACAGGCGCCCCGGACCGACGGTCCCGTCGATCACTTTCACCGCGGCGTTGGCCTCTTCTTCGCCGCCTACGCCCGCGAAATACTGGTTCAGGTAGTGGACGACCTTCAATCGCTCACTCATTCAGAACACTCCTTGGCTCTCTAGGTCGTTCGATGTGGCCAGATCATAGCACCGTGACGTCTCGCGTCAAGCAGTTCTCGGGCGAACACGATCCCAAGCCTTCGGGCCGCCATCGAAGGTAACCGTGCATCTGCATTTCACCATTCTTGTATCTTAGAAATGGACATGGCAGATCGTTCCATTCTTGGTCGTAAGAGACCGGGCTTCAGCCGGATCGTCACGTCTCAAGCTCCCAGAGCCCGAACAGTTGTGTGCCCCGACTACACTCGAGGGCGGATGTTACAAGACTGGGCCTGTACCAGGCGCTCAATCAATCTGGCAGGAGGTGCGGCTATTTCAGAACAAGTGCATGTAGGAATTGACGTTTCGTCTACTGACCTGGTAATGGCGATGAATCCTGGCGGTGAGTTGGTCCAGTACTCAAACGACGCCGAAGGCATAGCGGCTCTTGTGGAGCATGCAGTGTCAGTCGATCCCGCCAGCGTAGTGTTGGAAGCCACCGGTGGGTATCAAATGTTCGCGGCGACTGAGTTGCAGTTGGCCGAGCTCCCTGTTTCGCTGGTCAACCCACGGCAGGTTCGCAATTTTGCTCGGGCAACCGGGAGGTTGGCGAAAACGGACGCAATTGACGCTCGGGTGCTTGCCCAATTCGGGGAAGCGATCGAACCACCGGTGCGAACTCTACCTGATGAGCAGACGCGAGAGTTGCGTGCCTTGGTGGATCGGCGGCGCCAACTCTCGGGCATGCTGAAGTCGGAGCAGAACCGTCTGCGCAGTGCATCAGAGCGTGTTCGTCCGCAGATCCAGGCGCACATCCGCTGGCTCAAGGACCAGATGAAAGATCTCGACGATGACATCGGGAAGATGATCCGCTCGTCCCCCATGTGGCGCGCCCAAGACGATCTGCTGAGAACTGTGCCAGGGGGTCGGCCCTGTGCTTTCATCAATGCTGCTGGCGCACCTTCCTGAGTTAGGCCGCCTGAATCGTGGCGAAGTGGCGGCGTTGGTTGGCGTGGCGCCGCTCAATCGAGACAGCGGCGCGTATCGAGGCACGCGATCGATATGGGGAGGTCGGCCTG
>CAZPQQ010000112.1:0-6895 GCA_964588665.1 uncultured Dehalococcoidia bacterium
CCCGACATCGTCTATTTCAGCACCTGTCTTCAAGGCCAGACAGGGCCTCGGGCGCTGTATGCAGGTTACGGCGGTCTAGGCGCTGCGCTGGCAGGCTTTTACACCATCGCAGGCTGGCCCGACAGAGACCCCACCGGGCCTTACGGGGCATACTCCGACTTTATCAATCCACCCAACGCAGTGGCCGCTATCATAGCCGCCCTCGATTACAAGCGTCGAACAGGCAAGGGGCAACACCTGGACCTTGCGCAGTACGAGGCGGCGATACAGTATCTGACTCCCGCTATCGCTGACTACGTGGCCAATGGCAGGATAGTGGGGCACACGGGCAACGCCGATGACGTCTATGCTCCTCATGGCGTTTACAGGTGCAAAGACGAGTCCCGTTCAATGACAGGACTCGATGAGTCATGGTGCGCCATCGCCGTGACATCGAACGAAGAATGGGATGCCCTTTGCAGAGTTATGGGCAGCCCTGAACTGGCGCATGACGAACGCTTTTCGACAATAGATTCTCGTCGGGCGAACTCAGAAACCCTGGATGAGCTGCTCGGCCAATGGACCGCCGAGTACACCGCGCACGAGCTCATGCGCCTGTTGCAAGATGCCGGCGTGCCTGCCGGAGCCGTTCAGAATCAATCCGACCTGTGGGAAGACCCACAGCTCAAGCACCGCAAGTTCTTCCAGTGGCTCGATCACACCGAGTGCGGCCCGATGCCCTACGACGGCCTCCAGTTCCTGCTCTCCAAGACGCCGGGCCAACTGAGGATGCCACACGCCCTCGTCGGCGAACACAACGAGCTGATCCTTCGCGAATGGCTGAAGCTGACCGAAGACGAGATCTCCGACCTCATAATGGCCGAGGCGCTCGAAGTAAGCTGATTTGGGACCCGTAACCGGCCGCACACTCACCCTCGTCAAGCACTCGCTTCCCATCGCAGACCCGAACGTGCCGCCCAGCCTTTGGGAACTGTCCGATGAAGGACGCAGGCGATGTGCCCCGTTGGCTGACCTGATTGAGCATTTTGAGCCAACCGTCATCCACGCCAGCGTCGAACCCAAGGCGACGGAAACTGCAAAGATCGTGGCACAGCGATTGGGCGTTAAGTTCTCGGTCCGGGAAGGACTCGAGGAGCATCATCGCGACGACGCCCCGTTCTTCCGCGATCCTTCAGAATTCGACGATGCAGTATCTCGGCTGTTCGGCGGGCCAGACGATCTTGTCTACGGCTCGGAGACTGCGAATCAGGCGCTCAGTCGATTCGAGCGGGCACTGATGCCGATCATCGATTCGAACCCGAACTCCAACATCGTCGTCGTCTCGCACGGGACTGTGATATCGCTGTACCTGGCCCGGCACTGTGGCATCGACCCTCTGGGCGTCTGGCGATCGCTCGGATTGCCGTCCTACGCCGTCCTCGCCTTGCCCGATTTCGGGCTGCTGGACATCGTCACGGACATCACATAGAGTTATTGCGCATCTAGATTACCTCGGAGGAAGACCACGTGGACGACCAACTGCTGAGTGAGGACGAACTCCTCCTCAAGAACACCGTCAAGGATTTTGCGGACAATGCGATCGCCCCTCGGGCCGCTCATCACGACGAGACCGGTGAGTTCCCCTGGGAGAACATGCGAGGGCTCGCAGAGTTGGGATTGCTTGGGCTGGGCATCGACGAAGAGTACGGCGGCAGCGGCGGAACGAACCGCCAGACGGCCATCGTCGTCGAAGAGATCGCGCGGGCGTGCGCCGCGACAGCCACGACGTTCGGCGCCCACTTGTCCCTGTGCACCAACTTCATCAACATGTTCGGCACGGAAGGTCAGAAACGCCTGTTCATTCCGGCCTTGGTCAGCGGAGAGATGATGGGCGCCTTTGCCCTCACCGAGCCGGGGACCGGCTCCGACGCGGCCGCGATGCACACCACCGGGGTCGCGACAGACGGGTCGTACGTGCTGAACGGGTCCAAGACCTTCATCACCAACGCCGAGGAAGCCGGAGTCCTCGTGGTGATGGCCACCATGGACCGTGAGATGGGCGCCAGAGGCATCAACGCGATGATCGTGGAGCGAGACTCCCCCGGCCTCAGCGTCAACCCTCTCCACGGCAAGATGGGCATCCGGGCATCTTCGACGGCCGAAGTCGTTTTCGACAACTGCGCCGTGCCGACGGAGAACCGGCTCGGAGACGAAGGTAACGGGTTCCGCGAGACGATGGCGGTGCTCAATGTCAGCCGCATAACGATCGCGGCTCAATGCGTCGGCATCGCTCAGGCGGCTTACGACTCGGCGCTGGCGTATACCCAACACCGTCGCGCCTTCGGACAGCGGCTGGCCGACTTCCAGGGCCTCCAGTGGATGCTCGTCGAGATGGCCACTAGCATCGAGACCGCTCGACTGTTGACCCACAAAGCAGCCACGCTGCTGGACAAAGGGCTGCCGTTCATCACCACGGCGTCGATGGCCAAGCTCCACGCGTCGCGGGTTGCGGTCGAATGCTCCGACAAGGCGGTCCAGATGCACGGCGGCATCGGCTACTTCGCCCCGACGGACGCCGAGCGGTTCTACCGTGACGCCAAAGTCATGGAGATCTACGAGGGCGCCTCGGAGATCCAGCGCCTGATCATCGCTCGAAACATCATACCCCGAGAAAAATCCAGGAACTGAAGGACCAACCATGACCGAACAGACAGGCACAAGTCCCTGCACCGCGCGACACCTCAACCACGTGGCCATCGCCGTAAACGACATCGAAGACACCATCAAGTTCTATCAAGACACGTTCGGCGCCGGCGAGGGTGAGATCGAAAACCTCGAAGACCAGGCCGTACTCGCGGCGCTCGTCCGTGTTGGCGGGTCGCAGATCGAGTTCATCCAGCCGACCGACCCCGAAGGCGGCGTGGCGCGATTCATCGAACGCAAGGGCGAGGGCGTGCATCACATCTGCTTTGAGGTCGAAGACCTCCAAGGCACTCTCGATCGGCTGGGAGAATCCGGCACGCAGCTCATCGACAGCGCGCCGCGCGAAGGCCTGTCCGGCCAGATCGGGTTCATCCATCCTCGGTCGACCAGGGGCGTATTGATCGAGCTCGTGGACCAGAGCACGGCGAAGAGGTAGCGTGATGAACTCAGACATTCTGCGTGTGCTGGTGGCCAAGCCAGGCCTGGACGGACACGATCGAGGCGCGAAGATCATCGCCAGGGCGTTGAGAGACGCCGGCATGGAGGTGATCTACACCGGGATCCGCCAGACTCCCGAGATGATCGTCGAAACCGCCCTGCAAGAGGACGTCGACCTGATCGGCCTCAGCATACTCTCCGGCGCTCATATGGAGCTGTTCCCGCAGATCATGGCCGGCCTACGCGACAACGACATGGGCGACGTTCCCGTGATCGCGGGCGGCATCATCCCGGAGTCCGACCGCCGCGCGCTCGAGGACATTGGCGTAAGCGCGATCTTCGGCCCCGGTACATCAACCGCCGATATCATCGACCACGTGCGCACGCTGACGCCGCGAGAGTAGTTGTGCTCGACAGTCGAAGGGACTGAAGGGACGAAAGGGGCCGCGTTATGCCATCTCAGTTCTTTGATACGGCTGTTGCCGAGGTTTCCTTTCGACAAGGCGCCAATTAACCACCGCAATGTCGGATCGATTTTCTCGTCAATCGAGCTGTACCCAACATCGACGAAACTGGGGTGCAGGGGCGAAGCCCCGCCGGGTACTAGGGTGTCCCTAGAAAACCTTCGCGGGCGGGCGGGTGGGACCAGACGGGTTCGGTATTAGTCGATCTCGGGCGCTTCGATCATCACCGGCTTGCCGTAATCTGACAGCTTGATCGAGATGGCGGCGGAGCCAGTCCCCGACAGCCCCACGTTCCCGAGGGCGAATCCGAGCGAGTCCAGATCGACCGGCGCTTCCAACGCGACCTCTCGGATGAGCAGGTCGTCGACGCCGATCCAGATGTCGGCGGGCGCGTCGCTGCCGGCTCCAGCCACCAAGGCCAGTTGTGCGACGCCTCTCAGGTGATGCAACCGCTCGCCGTCACGTTCCTCTACCCCGACATAGGTCGCGCCGCTGACGGCAGGCGTCCCGCCGCGGGCAAAATCCGCAGGGTTGGGGATGCCTATGCTCTCATCGGACTCCTCCCATCGGCCCGACTGTTGGTTCGTCGTGTAAGTGACGTCCCCGATCGTGATGATGTCCATCTCCAGGACGAACACGATGATGGAGAGGCTCAGGTTACCGCGAGTCCGGTCCGGAGTTGCGACATCGCCCACATAGCTGATCGGCACAGTTATCTCAGCGCCCTGGCTAGACGCTGTCAGATCGCCGGTCACGTCGAAGTGGAACGAGTCTGCGGCAGCCATCGCGTTCGCGGATTCACGCAACAGATCATCGGTGTCCGGCGAGTCGATTGGCGCCGGGGCGCCGACGGCAACGGGCGTCCTCGTTGGGGTCGGAGGAACTGGCGTAGGCGTTGGAGTCGGGATCGGCGGCGGCGTAGGCGTCGGAGTGGGTGTGACGGTTGGAGCCGGCGTCACCGCGGGCGCCGGCGTCGGGGCGGCGTCGACGCCACCGCCGCACGCGAACGCCAGTGCCATCGGCGCCAATCCGAACCATATCGCTATCCTTCGTGGCCTGAACATGGCTCGGATTATATTGCACCTCTTGCTCGCCCGCCAACGGAGCGTGGTCTCGATGCTATACTGGCCCTTGGCATCGGCAATTCCCGTCAAGGCTTCAAAGTGAAGAAAGCAATAGTATTCGATTTCGACGGCGTCATCCTCGACACGGAGACGCCCGACTACACGTCCTGGGCTGACCTGTTCGAAGCATACAACGTGCACCTGGACCGTGAGGTTTGGTCTCCGCTGATAGGCGGGAACGTCGCGTTCGACATTTACCAGCACCTGGAAGACCTCACAGGCATCGCCTTCGACCGGGTCAAACTGCGAAAGACCCGGCATGCGACCTACGTCAGGATGGTTGAGGCCAACCCCGTCCTGCCGGGTGTTTTGGACTACTTGGAGTCTGCCGCCGGGTTCCAGTTGAGTCTGGCCGTTGCATCGAGCTCGCACGGGGGCTGGGCGCCGTCTCACCTCGAGCGTTTGGGATTGATCGACTTCTTCTCGGCCGTCCGGACCGCCGACGATGTCGTCAGGGCAAAACCTCATCCGGACGTGTACCTCGCAGCTCTCGACGCCCTGGGCGTCGCCCCTGCCGATGCCATCGCCATCGAGGACTCGCCTACCGGCATAGCGGCCGCCAAACGAGCCGGCATCTTCTGCGTCGTGGTCCCCAACGCGATGACGCGAGACCTTTCCGTCGATGAGGTCGACATGCGCCTGGAGTCTTTGGCCGATCTCTCACTGGACGGACTGATGCGCCAAGTCGCTTCTATCGAGGCGGCCGGAGCCTGAGTCGTCTTGACCCTATTTTGGGCGTGATATAGACTCCGGTCACCAGAGCCCAGTTCCCAGTTCCCTGCGCCAACAGCAGGCAGTCTTAATCTCAGGAGCAACATCGCAATGAGGCTTGTTCTGAAAGCGGACCGATTGATCGACGGAACCGGAGCCGATCCGGTTGAGAATGCCGCGGTAGTCGTCGAGTCGGGTCGGATCACGGAAGTGACGACTCAAGATAGAATTCAGACCGGCGAACGTGACGACGCCGACACGATCACGGTCCCGGGCGGCACGCTCATGCCCGGCTTCATTGAGGTGCACACGCACATACATTGTTCGGCCCAGGCCGACGCCTACCGCCATATCACGACCGAAAGCAACGAAACGTTCCTCATGCGCGGCGTTCAGGCCGTTCGCGCGGCCCTCAGTTCCGGCGTAACAACCATGCGGGACCTGGGCAGCCGAAACCCGGTCATCTTTCCGCTGAAGCAAGCGGTCGAGGACGGCATCGTTCCCGGCCCGCGGATGCTGGTCGCGGGCACTCCGATCACCACGACCGGCGGTCATTGCAACATGTTCGGAACCGAGGCCGACACCAGCGACGAGGTGGTCGCCGCGGTGCGCGGCCAATTCAAATCCGGCGCAGATTGGATCAAGGTCATGTCCACCGGCGGCGGATTCACGCCCGGAACCAACGTCCGGGCGCCTCAGTATCCCGCCGAGACGCTCAAAGCCGCGGTCCAGGACGCCGAGCGACTCAACCTGCGGGTCGCGGCCCACTGCCACGCGTCCGCGGGAGTTCGAAACTGCGTCGACGCGGGCATCCACAACCTGATCCACTGCTCGTGGCTGGCAGAGGATCCTGACGAGCTGTATGACTACGACACCGACTACGCCGACATGATCGCCGAAGCAGGCATCTACGTCGACCCAACCCTCGCCCTGGGCAGGCTCAACCAGCTCAGAGGCAGGGTTCGGCCCCTCGGCGCGCCAGAACGCGACCCTGTCCGTAGATTCGAGATTCTGCGGGACATGTGGGACCGGGGCGTCAAGTTCGTGACGGGCATGGACGCAGGAATGACCAACGCCAACTTCGACGACTTCGCCTACATACCCCAGGTGATGGTGGAAGACATGCACGTCACGCCGATGGAAGCCATCGTCTGCTCGACCCAAACCTCCGCCGACTGCCTCGGCGTCCTGGACGAGACCGGCACGCTGGAAGTGGGAAAGGCCGCCGACGTCATCGTCGTAGACGGCAACCCTGTTGAAGACATTACCGCGCTCCACAACGTCAACAGCATCGTCAAGCAGGGAGCCGTGGTCAAACGCGAAGGCGAACTGCTGATCTAGCTGCTCCGGCTGCAGCGGCGGGCAAAGGGGCGCGTTTCGAGCCGCCATGTTCTTGCGCACCGGTTGGGCGTTTGCTATATTTGTCGAGCCGAGTGGGGCTGTAGCTCATCTGGGAGAGCGCTTCAATGGCATTGA
>CAZPQQ010000113.1:0-6731 GCA_964588665.1 uncultured Dehalococcoidia bacterium
CTTGCGCCGTTCAGTCGTGCGGTTTTACTCCGCCCCACTGGTACACTTTCACTCCACCCTTGACACTAACCCTGTCCCTCAATCCCAATCCAATCATCGTAGTTCATTGTATACCCATTCGCTCGCAATCGGTCCAGGAGCTTCGGTTTCTCTGGCAGCGACAGATAGAGCCACGTTCGAGCCGATCCTGGCCACTTTCGGATCTGCCCAAACACGTATTTGGCCGATTGAGAGCAGATGGGTTCAAGCAGAGAAGCTCCTCGACGACACAACATGACAATTTGCTGCATCAGTCGTCTGCCTGTGTGTCCCAGCAGGATGACGCCGGTCTCCGTAAATACCCGTTTCAAACCCTATCATGTAACAATATTACTGGCATTCTATTACATCGCTAGGTGACAAACACGTGTCGCGAGCGTGGCCGATAGACACATCGAAGACTCGATGGCAACTGACGCCCGCACCCAACCTACGGCCCGGACGCGACTACTGCTTGGCGGCAGTTTCCAGATCGTGCCTGTTACCACCCCCGTCTACCACGTGTCGATGTAGGGGTACTTCTTCGTCGTCCGCTCGGGGGTTGGGGGGAGGCTGTTAAGGCCCATGACTAGCCAGGAGCGGGTGTCAGCGGGGTCGATGACGTCGTCGATGCCGTAGCCGGCGCTGGCGTTGATTGCTTTGGCGCTCTCGTAGGCCGCATCGACGCGGCGTTGGTATTCGGCGAGTCGCTCCTCTGGGTCTTCGATGGCGGCGAGCTCTTTTCGGTATCCGAGCTTGACCGATCCTTCGATCGCCATGCCCGCGAATTCGGCTGTGGGCCAGGCCACGGTGAAGAATCCCATGAACGCGCTTGCGCCGCACATCGCCTGGACGCCCAGACCGTAGGCTTTTCGGACCACTGTCAAGAACATCGGGGTCGTGATGTTGGCGCCGGCGTTGAACATCCGCACGCAGTGCCTGACGAGCGCGGTGGACTCGACGTCGGGGCCGACCATCATGCCGGGACAGTCCATGAGGCTGAAGATCGGGATGTCGAAGGCGTCGCAGAGCTGGACGAATCGCGCGCCCTTGTCGGCGCCGTCGGAGTCGATGGCGCCCGCGATGTGGTGCGGGTTGTTGGCGATCACGCCCATGGGCTTTCCTTCGACTCGGATGAAGGATGTGATGACGCCGATGCCGAACTTCTCTCGGATTTCGAGGACCGAGTCCTTGTCCGCGATCGTGTTGATGATCTCGCGCATGTCGTAGAGACGCATCCTGTTCTCCGGGACGGCGTGGCGGAGGCTTCGCTGGTCGTTCGCCTCCCATTCTTCGACGGGTCCCTGGAAGTAGGAGAGGTACTTCTGCGCGGTCGTGACGGCCGCTTCTTCGTCTTTGACCAGGATGTCCACGACTCCGTTCGGGACCTGGAACGACATCGGCCCGAGCTCCTCTGGGGTGTAGACTCCGAGGCCGCCGCTCTCCACCATGGCGGGTCCGCCCATCGCGACGGTCGAACCTTCGGTTGCAATGATGACGTCACAGCAGGCGAGGAGGGCCGTGTTTCCGGCAAAGCATCGACCGTTGGTCACGCCGACCAACGGGATCCAACCGCTCAACTGGGAGAACTGCGTGAACGTGTGTGTGTCGAAGGCAACCCTCGGTCCGGTTCTGTCGTCCCCGGGACGGCCGCCTCCGCCTTCGGTGAAGAAGACGAGTGGAATCTTGAATCGCTCCGCCAACTCGAACATCCGGTCCTGTTTGTAGTGGTTGCGCCCTCCCTGCGTTCCGGCGAGCACGGTGTAGTCATAGTGGACGACCATGGTGCGAGCGCGTTCGGGCGGGAACAGCTTTCCGTTGACCGAGCCAATGCCCGCAACGAGCCCGTCGGCGGGTGTGTTCTTTCTGAGCTCTTCGTCCGTGAAGCGCTGGTGCTGACGGGCGACGACCAGCGGTCCGTACTCCTTGAACGTTCCCTCGTCCACGAGCTGTGCGATGTTCTCGCGGGGCATTCGGAATCCGCGGCCGTACCTCTTGGCGACGGCTTCGGGCCTGTTCTCGTCGAACGTGTAAGCGTGCCGGTCGTACACGAGTTCGAGGTCCGGCCTGATGTAGTCGAGGTCAATTGCGTCTTCAGCTTCGAAGGCCGCTTCGCCCACGTCAGCTTCGTTCACGAAGATCAGCGGATGCCCCTCGACGATGATATCTCCGGGCGCCACGTTGAGTTTGTTGACGACGCCCGAGGTGTCGGCCTTGATTACGTGCTCCATCTTCATGGCTTCCATGATGAGGAACTCTTGCCCGACGCGTATCTCGTCGCCTTCATCGACCGTGATCTGGATGATCGTGCCCTGGATGGGCGCCGGGATGCCCACCGAACCGTCGGGTCCGACCAAGCTAGCCGCTTCGGGTTCTGCTGACTCTTCCGCAGCCTGCGTGCTCTTGACCTGCTGGTCGTACTTGAACAGCGCCAACGGGTCGCCCGTGTCCACCTTCACCGGCGCAGTTCCCGTCAGCGGGCTCGCCTGATTGCCCAGACCGCTTCCGACCAGTGCGGCGCTTTCAACCCATTTCTTGGGAGCGGCCGCCGAATCGACTTGAGCCAGGGTCGCCATGTTTTCGTCGACCCATCGCGTGTGCACTGACCCGTCGAGGAAGTCCGGGTGATTGAGGACGTTGGTCAGGAACGGGATGTTGGTTGCAACGCCTTCTATTCGGAACTCGGAAAGAGCCCGCAAGGATCGCCGCACGGCCGTCTCGAACTTCGGAGACGGGGAGTGGGTGATGACCTTGGCGAGCAACGAGTCGAACGAAGGGCTGGTCGTGTAGCCCGCATAGCCGAATCCATCTGTGCGTATGCCCGGTCCCGCTGGCGCCTCGTACGACCTGAGCGTGCCTCCCGCCGGCCTGACCGTGCCGTCTTGCAGCAGTGTTTCCATGTTGATTCTGGTCTGGATCGCATAGCCTCGTGGCGCGCTGACGTTGGGGCCGTCCAGGCCGAGTTCGGCGACGGAAGCGCCTTCCGCGAGCTGGATCTGCGCCTGCACGATGTCCACCCCGGTGACCGCTTCCGTGACGGTGTGCTCGACTTGCAAGCGTGCGTTGGTCTCGATGAAGTAGAAAGATTCGGCGTCCGAAGTCGCGTTGACGTTGACGAGGAACTCGAAGGTGCCGAGGTTCGAGTAGTTGACGCTCTTGGCCAGCCGAAGAGCGGCGTTGACGATGTTGTCTCGGAGCGACTCGTCGAGATTTGGTGCAGGCGCAATCTCCAGGAACTTCTGGTATCTGCGCTGGACGCTGCACTCTCGCTCGCCGAGATGCACCACGACGCCGTCGCTGTCGCCCAGGATCTGGACCTCGACGTGTCGGGCATTGAGGATGAGCTGTTCAACATACAACTCGCCGTTGCCGAAGGCGGTCTTGGCTTCGGATTGACATCGGGCATAGGCATCGTCGATCTCCGAAGCGTCCGTCACGGCCCGTGTGCCGCGCCCGCCGCCGCCCGCGACCGCTTTGATCATCATTCCGGCGCTGTCGCCGAGCGAGGAGAAGAACTCATGGGCTTCTTCAAGCGATATCGATCTGTCGATGCCTCTGAGCACCGGGACGGCTGCGTTGGCCGCGGCTGCTCGAGCCTTGCCTTTGTCGCCGAATAGCTCGAGGTGTTCGATATTGGGACCGATGAACACGATGCCGTTGTCTGCGCACCTTCTGGCAAACGCCGCGTTCTCGGCGAGAAATCCGTATCCGGGATGGATGCCGTCGCAACCGCTCTCAACCGCGGCATTGATTATACCGGCGGTGTCCAGGTAGGCTGGCACGCCGCGCCCTTCGAGGGCATATGCTTCGTCCGCAATCGTTTGGTGAAGCGACGACGAGTCGTCTTCCGAATACACGGCCACGGTTCGAATGTCGAGGTCGCTCGCGGCCCGCATGATACGAATCGCTATCTCACCGCGGTTTGCCACCAATATGCTTTGAAATCCCATCAACAACAGTGCCTTTCGTTCTCGTAATTCGTCGTTATGATTTGGCTGTTGACCGAGCCAACGTCTACCTTACCTGATTGGCTGATCGCGCGCCTGCCCGCTTAGGGCCAGTACGGGGTCGGGGGCGGGCCGATCTGCGTGTCGAGCATGTCCTGCGCCATGTCCACGAATTCGCAGAGCATCGCCCGTGTGTCGCGCGGGTCGATGATGTCGAGCCCGTGAGCGCCTTCGCCGCCGGTCGCCTCCGCGGTTCGGAACGGCGAGGCCATGGCGTTGAGCATGGCCTCGATCTCCAGCCGCTTCGCCTCCGGGTCGTCTGAGGCGGCGATGTCTCGCCGATACGCGGCCGATACGCCGCCCTCGATGTGCATCGATCCCCACTTGCCGGACGGCCAGGCGTAGCGGTGGTACATGCCGGTGGGACGATAGTGCGTCTGCCCCGCGACACCGTAAGCCTGCTTCATGTAGAAGCTGAGCCAAGGGCTCTGGCTGCGGCACTGCGCGATGACCATCCTCGCCCCATCTCGAACGATGCCCGCGTCTTGGGCTTGCTTGCCGACCATGAATCCGGGCTCGTCCACGAACGAGATGACGGGAAGATGGAACGTGTCGCACAGGCTCCAGAGGCGCATCGCCTTCGAGCCCGCGGCGGCGTCGGTTGTCCCGCCCATGTGATTCGTGTTGTTGATCATCACGCCAATCGGGTATCCGTTGGCACGGGCCAGTCCAGTGATGCGGGCCTTGCCGTAGTGAGGCGCGATCTCGAAGAACGAATCCCGGTCGAGGACGTGTTCCAGAATCTTATAGGGGTCGTACCGTTTCCTTGGGTCCTTCGGGATTGCCGACAGCAGCTCCTCGTCGCGGCGGTTCGGGTCGTCGTCGGTCTCGATCCTCTCCGGCTTTTTCCAGACGCTCGACGGCATGAAGCTCAGGAACCGCCGAATCATCTCGAAGGCTTCCTCTTCCGAATCGGCGAGGTTGTCTATCACGCCGCCCTTGATGACCTGGCTGCGATAGTCGCCGAGGTCCTCTTTCGTGATGTCGTACCCGAAGGCCGCCTTCACCACGGGCGGGCCACCGGCGAATACCTGGCTCGTGTCCTTGACCATGACGTTGAAGTGGCACAGGCACGCCTCAATGGCCGGGAGACCGGCTACCGAGCCCAAGACGGCGGAGACGACCGGCACTTGATCCAGCAGCTCGACAGCGAGAGTGGTCCCGGGACCGTCGGGCAGATACGTCCTGCCGAGCTGCTCGAACGTCCTCACGCTGCCGCCGACCGCGTCCAGCAGCCGGATCAACGGCAGTCTCCACTGAACGGCGTACTTCAACGCGTTCGGCTTGGCGCCGTGCCCGCGCTCGCCAGCCCCGCCGCGCACCGTGAAGTCGCCGCCGTCGAGAAGGACGCGCATCCCGTTGATCTTCGACGTGCCGATCACCCTCGGGTAGGAGACGAAATCGACCAGCTCGTTGTTCTCGTACCTCGAACTCCCCGCGAGCGCCGACAGCTCGTTGAAGGTGCCCGGATCCGCGAACGCCTTGATCCGCTCCCTCACTGTGAGCTTGCCGTTGTCATGCTGTCGAGAGACGCCCGGCTCTCCGCCCATCTTCTCGGCCAACTCCAGCCGCCTGTTCAGCTCGTCGATCTCGTTCTGCCACACCATGCAGGCACGCTCCTATTACGTTGATTTCCGGGACCCAGCGGCCGTCCGGCTATGAAGTCCTTCCAATGAGACTTGGCAACTCTAGCGCTTTTGGCGATGTTGGACAACCTGAGGGCGACGCCCTGCCCGAAATCGAATCGCGCTGCGAAGCCGCATCAGCCCCAAATCCCCTGATCCATTCGTCGGCACTCATGGGTGCGCGCGAGTGCGCCTGGTCGCTCAAGAATCTATTAACCTCAACCTCGGCGCGACTGGCGGCGAGTCGTTGGACAGCTTACGTCAGGAAAACATTGTGTCAGTGGCGTCAGCGGCATAAGATTGGCGAACGCGAGTCACTTGAAGTTGAGAGGCAGATACGGAGGGGAAGATGTCCAGCGATAAGCCCAAGGTCCTGATAACCGGCGCCAGCGGATTGATCGGCGGATTGACTTGGCGCCACCTGGGAGACAAGTACGAGTTCAGCGGACTGAATCGACGGGCGGTGCCCGAGATTCCGAACACACAGGCCGACATCGCCAACTTCGACGCCATCCTGCGAGCGTTCGAGGGCATCGACATGGTCGTCCACATGGCGAACTACACCAGCGACGTGGACTCGTGGGACCTGCACCTCAACTCGGGTATCGTCGGCACGCGCAACGTGTTCGAGGCATCGCGTCTGAACGGCGTCAAACGGGTGGTCTTCGGAAGCACCGGCGACACGACGACCGGCTACGAACTGGATTACCCATACGGCGAGCTCGCGGCCGGCGAGTACGACAAGGCCACCGAGCCGTGGAGGATGCTGACCCACACGGACCCGACTCGACCGAAGAGCATCTACGGCGCATGCAAGGTCTTCTGCGAATCCCTCGGCCACTGGTACTCCGACATGTACGACATGTCGGTGCTGTGCATCCGACTAGGCGCAGTTCTCGCCGACAACGCACCGACTCTCCGACGCCACTATCCCGGCTACTTGGACCAGCAGGACTGCGTCGACATGATCGACCGATGCCTCCAAGCGCCGGACGACCTCAAGTTCGATGTCTTCAACGCGATCTCCGACAACCGCTACCGCTGGCGCGACATCGACCACCCCAAAGAGGTCCTCGGCTGG
>CAZPQQ010000114.1:0-6126 GCA_964588665.1 uncultured Dehalococcoidia bacterium
TGGGCGTGGGGGGGGGGGGGGGCCCCCGGCGTCTGTTTGTTGTGCTACTCATAGTTTGTGGGGGGGGGGGGGGGGCCCCCAACCAGAGGGGTTTCATGAAAGGGATTCTAGTGCAGCGGTGAAAATAAGATTCGCTTCAGTCGAGACTTCCACCGTTGCTGTCCCACACATTGTCCGCCGCACGGACATAACGTTGCTCACCACGAATGGAAAAACCCATGCCCCGTTCGGCCCTTCGGAAATCTCAGGGCAGGCTCGCGACGTTATCAGACGAACTTCTAACTCAATACACTAGGGCGACTTCGGCGCCTCTTCTTCGGCTCCGGGTGCTGTGCCGGTCAAGATGCCGTCCACCGTGCCTTGAGTAATCTGTGCGAGGTCGGCTGGAGAGACCAGCGCCGCGATCTCCTCGGCGGACTTGCCCTCCAACGCGCCTCCAACGGCTTCAGTCAACGCGCTCGATCCTTCTCCGACCAACGCGTCCGTCGCTCCCATGATCGATTCCACGTTCACGGGCGATCCGGACAGCGTCGATTGCACCACCTCGGTTATCGAGCCCATGTCCCCGCCCAGAATGTCGTCCATCGGTCCCGCAATGTGACGTCCCAGATACTGGTCGAAGATCCCCGCGACGTCGGTGCACGTCCCTGCTTCAACGCTGCCGTCCTCGTTCTGAGAGCACCAGGGTTTGGAGCTGGTAAGCACCGAAGCCCTGGCCACCTGAGGCGCCAATTCTGACGAGACCAGATAATCGCGCATCGGTTCCAGGTCGGCGCCTGTCAAGAGAAAGACGGCGGTGCCTGAAATCGCGAATCCGAAAGCAACGCCCGCAGCGGCGCCCGCGACGTTGTCCGCCCATCCCAAGAACAGCGTGTTGAGGATCTTCTTCAACACAGAAGCTGCCACGCGAGACAGGATGGTGGCGACAATCACGATCGCGACGAACGCGGCGATGCGTCGGGCGGTTTCGCTTTCGATATTCTGTTCGACGACGACGGCCAACTCGGCGCTGAATTGTATCGCCAAAATGACGCCGACGATCAAACCGCCGATGCCGGAGATCGGCCTGAGCAGCCCAGCCTTGAGGCCCACCAGCCCGAGCCCCACGACGACGCCGATGATTGCCAAATCGAGTGCATTCATCGCAATTCCCCTATTCCTCACCGGTATCGAACGAAACATTCCTTCGGCCACCGGTGAACTCCCCTTTGGATCATTCTTGCAGAACGATCGGCCCATTGGAGTGGGTGCGCCGCCCAGAGATCGTGGGTAATCTTACTCAGACGAGCGGGGCGCAGAACGCCACGTGTTTTCGCGACAATAGCAAAACACGCAGCCTGAGGAGTCGCCGGACACACTTGGTGAGGATGTCCGGCGTCAGAGAATCGAAGATGCTAAGCGGTGTGGAACAGGTTGAGGGCCGAGCCTACCTTGAACCACTCAAGCTGGGCGCTGCCGTATGAGTGATTGAGCTCGATCAACTCCTCCGAGCCGTCCGAATGGTGCAAGGTGCATGCGACGGGTTTGCCAGGCGCCAGCTCGCGCAGGCCAGTCAGACTGATGCGATCCTCCTCCTGGACCTTGTCGTAGTCGGCGGCGTCGGAGAAAGTCAGAGCGAGCAAGCCCTGTTTCTTGAGGTTGGTCTCGTGGATTCGTGCGAAGCTGCGGGCGATTACCGCCGCGCCGCCGAGGAGCCTGGGCGACAGAGCGGCGTGCTCGCGGGACGACCCCTCACCGTAGTTGTAGTCGCCGATCACAACCCACTGCAGCTTTCGGGCCTTGTAGTCTCGCGCCACCGCGGATATCGACTGGCCGGTCTCTCCGGTGACTTGGTTCCTGGTCTCGCCGGCCTGGTCGGTGTAGGCGTTGATCGCGCCCATGAACATGTTGTCGCTGAACCGATCCAGGTGTCCACGCAAGCTCAGCCATACTCCGGCGGGTGAGATGTGGTCGGTCGTGCACTTGCCCTTCACTTTGACTAGCACCTGGGTCTTCTCGAAATCCGAACCGTCCCATGCGGGCCAAGGGTTCATGATCTGCAAGCGTTTGGAGTTCGGATCGACCTCGATCTTCACGTCGCTGCCGTCTTCGGGAGGGGCGGTGAACGCCGAGGCGCCGGGATCGAAGTTACGCTCCGGGACCTCGGCCGCGGGCTTTGGCGGCTCTAGCTTGAACGGCTGTCCGTCGGCGCCGGTGAGCGTGTCGGTCATCGGGTTGAACGACAGCCGCCCGGCGATCGCGAGAGCGGTTGTGATCTCGGGACTGGCGATGAAGTTCATCGTCGCGGGCTGTGCGTCGTTCCTGGCAGGGAAGTTACGGTTGTACGACGTGACGATGGTGTTGGCGACGGAATGCGCTTCGCCCGCCCTGCGCCACTGACCGATGCACGGGCCGCAGGCGTTGGCCAGCACCGTCGAGTTGATCTTTCGCAACGAACCGATCTGGCCGTCGCGCTCGATCGTCGCCCGAACCTGCTCGGAGCCAGGCGTCACCATGAACGGCATCGCCGTAGTGAGACCGTGGGCGGCGGCCTGCTCCGCGACGTCGGAGGCGCGACTCATGTCCTCGTAGGAGCTGTTCGTGCAACTCCCGATCAGCGCCGCGGAGATCTCGTTGACGAAACCGTTCGCGGAGTCGGCGACCTCTTCGGCTAGTTTCGACAGGGGACGCGCCCTGTCGGGAGAGTGGGGCCCGACGATGTGGGGCTCGAGCTCCGATAGGTCGATCTCAACGATCTTGTCGAAGTACGATGCGGGGTCCGCTTCCACTTCGTCGTCCGCACGGAGGAGCTGTGCATACGCGTCGGCCTGAGTCGCCAGACCCGGCCTGTTCGTGGCTCTGAGGTAGATTGCCATGCGTTCGTCGTAAGGAAATATCGACGTGGTCGCCCCCAACTCGGCGCCCATGTTCGTGATGGTCGCTTTGCCGGTGCAGCTAATGGTCTGGGTTCCCGGTCCGATATATTCGATGATGTGGTTGGTGCCGCCGGAAACCGTAAGTTCGCCGGCCAGTCGCAGTATGACGTCCTTTGGCGCGGTCCACCCGCTCATCTGTCCCGTGAGGACGACGCCGATTCGGCGTGGCAGCAGCAGGTCCCACGGCAAGCCCGCCATGACCTCGACGGCATCGGCGCCGCCGACACCCACGGCGCATGCTCCGAGGCCGCCTCCGTTGGGCGTGTGGGAATCGGTCCCGATGATAATTTCACCAGGGAACGCGTAGTTTTCCAGGTTTACCTGATGGATGATGCCTGCCCCTGGCTCCCAGAAGCCGACGCCGTACTTGGCGGCCGCCGATCGGAGAAAGTTGTAAACCTCACCGTTTTCGGCTAGAGACTCCCGAAGGTCTTGAACTCCGTCAACGCGCGCTTGGATCAGGTGGTCGCAGTGTATGGACGTCGGCACCGCCGTCCTCTCGCGCAGCGTCTGCATGAACTGGAGCATCGCCGTCTGGCCCAGGACGTCCTGCAACACGACGCGGTCGGGTCGGACCTGAACGTAGGTCTCGCCGGGGACCATCTCTTGGTCCCCGGGCTTGTCCAGGTGCGAGAGCAGGACCTTCTCGGCTAAGCTCATCGGCCTGCCCAATCTGCCGCGGACCACCTGAAGATTCCGGGCCATCGTCTCGTAGGTCTGTTTCGCGAACTCGGGCGTGGAATCGATTGACGGCATGCCGTGGTCCTCCTCGGAAATATCAAATAACACCCTACCTAATCCAGGTCAAAATCGACGATGGACGGGCAGGGTGGTTTAAGTTTGCCGGGTTTTCGCGTTGGCTAGCGAGAGAGGTTGAAGTACTCGTAGTTCTTGTCGATGAAGGCTTCCCATTCGGGCGGGGTGTCTTCCTCGGCGAAGATCGCCGTCACTGGGCATACCGGTTCGCACGCGGCGCAGTCGATGCACTCATCCGGGTTGATGTAGTATTGGTTGTCGTTTTCTTCCGTATAGATGCAATCCACCGGACAGACGTCGACGCATGCACCGTCTTTCAAGTCCACGCACGGCTCGGCGATAATGTATGTCATTCGCTTCAGGGCCTCCTTGGGTCTACATTTCTGGGTTCGCTACGCTCATCGACGCGCGATTTGGCCGCGTCAATTATAGTTGGCGGTGAGAGTCATTTCAAGAGTTCGTTGACGCCTATCGTGTGACTCCGTCATCTCTTAGCTGTTGGATCTTGGCGGGTTGGAAACCAAGGGCGCCGAGTATTTCGTCGGTGTGTTCCCCCAGTGCCGGCGATGCGCTCTGGGCCTCGAGCGGAGTGTCGCTCATGCTGATCATGGGACCCACCATCCGGACGCTGCCGGCCAGCGAGTGTTCCAGGTCGACCACCAGGTTGTTGGCCGTCACCTGTTCGTCGTCCAGGAGCTCCGGAACGAACCGCACCGGTCCGGCTGGCACGCCCACTTTGTCGAATTCGGTTAGCCACTCGTCGACGGTTCTCTGCTTGAACAGCTCTTCGACGACCGGGACGAGCGCTTCGCCCTCCGCGATCGTCTGCTCGTCGAACTGGTCCCAGCCAGGCTCGAATCGAGGGTCGTCGATGCCGAGAATGTCCGCCACACGCTTGCGCAAGTGGTCGCTGAGGCAGGCGACGGCGAACACGCCGTCCCTGGCCGCGTACGTTCGGTAGTAGATGTTGCCGCCCCGCCAGGGCGACAGCACGGATCTGTACTGCTCGTCCATCTCCTGGTAGGTTGCGCCGCCTTCCCTTAACGCCGCCAAAGTCTCAGTGAACTCCTGCCTGCTTTCGGCGTCAATCGCCGCCACTTCCATGAAGCTGCTCGTTTGGACCGCCAACGCCGTCCCGAGCAGATTCGTGTCTATCTTCTGGCCTTTACCCGTTCGTTCTCGCACGTAAAGGGCGGCGCAGACTCCCCAAGCGATGGCGATGCCGGTGGCGAAGTCGGCGACGGCCGTCGAGGAAATGAGTTGAGGGACGCCATCCTTGATCTTGCCTTCCGACGCCATCAGACCGCTGATGGCCTGGACAATGAGGTCATACCCCGGCCGGTAAGCGTGCGGACCGTTGCGGCCAAAGGCAGTGTTGTCGCAGTATATGAGCCTGGAATTGATCTTGCCGAGCGTTTCGAAATCGATGCCAAGCTTCTCGGGCACGTCCGGACGGGCGTTGATGATGATCACGTCCACATCAGGGACCATCTGACGGACGATGTCCATGGCCTCGGGCTTGGTCAGATCCAGCGGGAGGCTTCGCTTGCCCCGGTTGAGCGACATGAACGTCTTGCTCTCGCCGGGAATGAACTGGCGGGCCAGTCGCCACGGCTCCCCCTGGAGCGGTTCGATCTTGATGACGTCTGCGCCCATGTCGCTCAGCATCATCCCACCGAACGGGCCCGCGATGATTTGAGTGAACTCGAGTATCTTGATTCCGTCCAAAGCTCCGGGCATCTGGTCCGTCCTTCGTGTCGATGCGCGCTGCCCAACCAAACCCCCACTGCGCCAAACCGCCCGCGCCCGCACCGTGGATCATTCTCCAGCGTATTTGTATGCGTCCGCAGGCACGGTTGTCAAGTGGCAAACCGATGGAATGGCCGACGATGCCTGTGACTGAGTCATTTCAGGACGGTTGCGCAGGTCGCGAAAACGCAAAAACCCCCGGATCGCGCCGGGGGCTCGCAGACGCTCCAAAGTTCGCCACAAAGGCTTGTGGGCGGGCCGAACGGAACGCTACCTTGAGCTGTCGAAGTACAGCTCGGGCATGGGTCCTGGCGGCGGCTGCGTGACGTCCATGCCGTGGAAATCAAGAAGCGCTTGTTTGAACGAGACATCGAACTTGTTCTGAGACCCAGCCAGTTTGGGCATCAATTCCTCGCTGCCAGGACCCTCGTGCAGCGCAACCGCCACAGGTCCGCCCGGCGTCTCCGCCAGCCAGGCCGCGTGCCGCGTGAGACCATAGCGTCGATTGAAGTCGCTCAGCGCGTCCTTCTTCGGGCCCTCAAGCTCGCCGATCCAAGACTTCCACGCATCGACTTTGCCGTCTAAGATAGGTGCCAATATTACTCCCATTTCATCCTCCTAAAGTGTTGATCGAAGTGTAGAATGAATTGGTTGTCAAGGGCGGAGTGAAAGTGTACCAGTGGGGCGGAGTAAAACCGCACGACTG
>CAZPQQ010000115.1:0-6098 GCA_964588665.1 uncultured Dehalococcoidia bacterium
TGACCGGCATCCCCCATCGACTGGCGAGAAAGACCCATAGGGCCGCGGCTGCAACGCCGCCCGCCACCACCGTTTGAGTAATCCCGTCGGGGTCCACCACTCCCTTGGCAACCGCTTTCGCGACGGCCGTGCCGGATATGGCGCCGACGAAATTCATAACGGCGGCCATGGCGACCGCCGAAAGGGGAGACATTACGCGGGTGGAGACTACTGTGGCGATGGCGTTCGCCGCGTCGTTGAAACCGTTGGCAAACTCGAATGCAACCGCTATTACGATTACGAGAATCAGGAAACCGAGGGATGCGGATTCGATCATCGTTGCAGCGCCGCCCCCTTAGTGCCGATCATGAATGCTTCAGCACGATGCCTTCCAGCACGTTGGCCGCGTCTTCCGCCCGGTCGGTGGCCTCCTCGAGGTCATCGTACACGTCGCGCCACTTGAGGATCTGTGCCATGTCAAAACCGTTGCTGAACAACTCGCCCCGCGCGCGGCTGGTCACCTTGTCGGCAACGTTTTCCAGGCGGTTGATCTCCACGGTAATTGGCAGGATGTCGCGCAGCGTCGCGTTCTTCGACGCCAGCAGCGCGATGGCTCGCTCCAACTCATTGGCACAGTCGACGATAATCGCCGCGAGTTCTTGAGCGGCTTTGGTCGGCTCTTCGAGTTTATACTCCAGGATGTACTGCGCCCCTTCGTCGATCGCGTCGACAACGTCGTCCAACCGTCCGGCCAGCTCAAGTATGTCTTCTCTGTCGATGGGGGTCACGAAGGTCCGATGCAGGGCCTTCGTCACATCATGGATGATCCTGTCGCCGAACTCTTCCCTGTCTTTAATCTCGGCCACTTTGGCTTCGACGTTGTCGAAGTCGTCCGTTAGGTCCTTCAGTCTCCGAGCAACGTCTTGAATGTTGGTCGCGCTCTGATGTAGGAGAAAGAAGAACTTGTCCTCTTTTGGGAGAAACGACAGCGAGAACTTCACGATGCACCTCCGATGACCAAGACGGTTACTTCCGGGGCGGTGCGCGGAACGACGAACGTGGGGGATGTCAGTGAGTCCAAGGGGTAATTGATCCACCCAGGCGGAGATGTCCTCCCCCTCTTATCGCACGAGAACAGTGTACGAGTCCGGATGGTTAACCCCTGTTGAGTGAAATGCAGGTCAGGGTGCGGGCGACGCCCTTTACCTTGTGGACGTGGTTCGCCAATACTTCGCTCACCGCGTTCATGTCGGCAGCCGACACCGTCGCGATGATGTCGTAGGGGCCAATGACGATGTCGACCGTGGTCACTCCGGGGGTCGATCTCAACGTCGCAGCCACGTCGTTGACTTTGCCCACGCTGGTCTCGATCATGATGTACGCCGTGGTGCTCATCAGGTCCTCCCACCCACAGTCACGCCAGATTCTCGCTGCGTCGGCGATATCCGACTGACCCACATGTCCGGTGCAGAACGAATCTGATTGTACCTGATTCGCGACCCCGAATGCGACCTGCCGGCGCTCCTACGTCGATGCTTTCAGCGGCATATTCGCATCCCCCGCGGCCACCCACATCCTGTCGTATTGTCCCGCCCGCCACAGCGCGCGGTTCCACAGGGTGAACATCAGGGCGGCGGAAACGAGTACGAGGTTCGCTATAAGCGTGGCCGACGGCGCTCCCATCTTCTGAGCCATGCTGCCAGCCAAGAAGCTACCGACCGGCAGCATTCCGAACGTCAACGAGTACAGAGACGACACTCTCCCTCTGAATTCGTCCGACACAATGCTCTGTATTAGGGCGCTCGTCGCTGCAAAGAACAGCATCATCCCCACGCTGACAAGCGCTAGGACGGGAAGCGCCCATGCCAACGAACGGACGAACGAAAACCCCAGCATCGCGAGGCCAGTGCAAACAACGGCGACCGTGATGAGGCGTCCCTTGCGCTTGATGTCGCCCAGTGACGCCAGCAACAACGTGCCGACCACCGAACCGGCTCCGAGCGACGACATCAGCAACCCCAAGCCCACAGAGCCCGTGTGGAACACCTCAGCCGCGAATACCGGCATCAGTCCGCTCACGTACGGGAACGAGATTAACGGCGGCAGCACCCCAAGAATCATCGCGCTGAGGACGACGGGTTGGACCTTCACATACCGGGCGCCCTCCAACAGCTCACCCAGGGCGCTGTTTAGCTTCAGAGTCCCGCGGTCGACTTTGGGCAGCCTGATCGCCAACGCCGCCGTCATGGCCGCTGGCTGGAAAGACGCTTCAATTGCCAGCGTCGGACCCGGACCCACCAGCGCAAGCACGGCCCCACCCATCGCCAGCGCCGCCAGACGCGTGGCGCTGAATCCCAACGAATTCAGGGCGAACGCGTTGACGAGGTTCTCTTTAGGCGCCGAATTCGGTATCAGCGACATCCTCGCCGGATCGAGAATCACCCACGCCAAGCCCATCATCAAGATGTAGGCGAAGATGTGAAGGGTCTCGACCATGCCCGTCCAGACTACGACCGCGAACGTCAGCGTGATCATCGACTGACACGTGAAGACCCCCGCCAGCAAAAGTCTGCGATCGAGTTTGTCCACGAGTAGCCCGCCCAGCGGTCCGATGAACAGTATTGGGAGGGCATCCAACCCCATGGCAAGGGTCGTCAGAAACGCGGACTGCGTGATGTCGTAGGTCAGCCAGCCGATGACGATCTGTTGAAGCCAGAGTCCGCCCGAAGAGAAGAACGTGCTGGTCCAGAGGAACCTGAAATTACGGTGCTTGAACGACTCGAAGGTATGGGCTGCCGCCTGCATCCTCATTTTCCGACGGCGGCGGACGCCGGGAGCAACAACGGCGTTGGGCGAAGCGCCTGAAGAGGTTGGCTCGGATGATGGGCCGGCGTGTCCGGTGGGCAGGACATTCGGCGCCTGTGTGTCCGCCAATGACGAAGCGTGACTTGCCGCCGATTCCGAACCCGTCCAGCCACGGACGTCCTCGGGCTCGCCCCCGCCATTTTCCTCGGAGCGATGCAGTGGTTGCGGCTCGTTGACGTTCAACGGGTTGCTCACGCCTCCGTGGAGAAGTCGACATCGAACGGCTACTTTTACTCATGATACAGAACTCACGAAATTCGCATCAAGCTGTGATACGGCACGGTTCAGCCGATTTCGATGCGGCGAGCCCAAGTCGAGGCGTGAATCGCGCCTGGTTCACAATTTCCTGAGTCGCGACGAAACGACGAGCGCGGTTGCGCCTAAAACGATCAGTGCCGCGCCTTGGGACACGAGCGTCAATCCTACTCCGATTACCGAGGCAAGCGCGCCTATCTGAAGGTTTCCCAACGGCGAAGTACCCACCGCGACAACCCATGCCCCCATCGCGCGACCTCGGAGTTCGTTGGGCACCAGCCGTTGCATCAACGTCTGCGAGAACAGGTCCGAGAGCGCCATCGACCCGCTCAGCAGCAAGATCGCGCCGAGGGCCAGATAGAACGTGGAGGCCAACCCGAGCAACACGAGCGACAAACCGAAAACATGAATCACCGCGAGGAAGGCCAAGCCCTGCCTGCGAAGCTCTCCGAGCGGTGATATCAGCGCGATCGCGATCAGCCCTCCGCCGGAGTTGAAGGCGCCCATTATGCCGAGCCCTTCAGCCCCCACGTTCAGGGTGTCCCTGGCCAGGCTCGGCATCAGCACCTGAGTCGAGAAACCTAAAACCTCAACCAAACCGACTACTATGACCATCACAGCAAGCGCTCTATTTCGGCGCATTTCGGAGCCGAACTCCTTCACGCTTTCCCAGACGGGCTGACCTCCCTTGGGGGCCGCCTGCCCGCGCGAACGAATCATGGTGAGGACGACCAACGACACCAGGTATCCCCCGGTGAGCATAGAGTATGCTGCGCTGGGGCCGACCCTTCCCAAAACAAATCCTATGGAAAGCGCTCCAATCATGCCGCCGAATCGCATCGAAAGGCCGACGAAGGACAGGCCGCTAAGGACGTTTCGCTGGCCGACGATGTCCCAGGCGAACGCCTGACGCGCCGTTTGATTCATCGTCCCCAGCGCTCCGCCGACGACTGCAATCGGCAGCAGGATCCACATCTGAATATCGCCAGACATCAAGAGGGCGGCGAGAGACGCGGTCATCGCGGCGTTTCCGATGCTCAGGAGGCGCATGATTGTCCGCCTGTCTCTCGTATCCGCGATCGCGCCGGCAAACAGGCCCAAAAAGAACGCGGGGGCGTGTCTCGCCCCCAGGATCATGCCCACCATCAAGGTCGAATCTGTGAGGTCGAGGACCACCCATCCGAGGATCAGGTTGTCGCCCAAGAATCCCATGGCGTCGAATACGGTGGCCAGACAGAGTAGGCGAAAGTCTCTGTATCGCAGGACTTCGCCTCGTTGAGAGCCGACGGTCCTGGGGCTGTCCGACGGATTCATGGCCGGCCCCAATTGCGACCGCCTCCGTTATCTACAGTGACGAGATTCTGCCAATCGAACCTCAAGGTGCGTAAGGGTTAAGGTCGCCCTCGGCGAATCTGGAGTACCGCATCATGTGGATGTCCGTCGACGATTGTCCGTCGAGGATCAACTCCGAGACAACCTTGCCGGCGCCCGGACCCAGAGCGAAGCCGTGTCCGCTGAATCCAGTGGCGAACACGAAGCCGTCGAGACCGTCGGCGCCGCCGATCACGGGCGTCCTGTCCGGCGTGCCGTCGATGTAGCCTGCCCATGCCTCGTCGATCCGGATCTGGCCTTCCAGGTGCGGGTACAGTTTGATAAGAGATTTCACTCCGTCTTGAACTTTCTTCATGTTGGGCTTCGGTTCGACTCCGACGGCATGGGCAAAGGGATGCTTCTTGGCATTCGACCAAGGCATGGCGCGTCCGACGTCTCGGACGAACTCTGGGCCGAACCTTGGCCTGATCTTGCCGAGGTTTCGCCGGACCTCTGGCATGAACAGGCGCATGTGCCGGAAGGAGTCGAGGGTCACGTCGTGGTCCGCCGTGCCCTCGCCCGCAACGACCAACGACCCGTCGTTGCGTTGTCGGACCGCAACTCCGCCGCCCCACACGTTGATCCGAGTGAAGATCGGCACGGGTTCGGTGCTCGCCACCGTTGAGCGGATCTTACGCTGTGGAAGGCTGAGGCCCGCCATACGGCCGATCTTGGACGACCAGGCGCCGGCGGCGCAGACGACCGTCTGCGCGTTCACTTCGCCCAGTTCCGTTCTTACCGACTGGACTCGGCCACCGGACACGGTAACGTCTTCGGCGGCGCAATTCGCGTAGATCTTGGCGCCCATCTCCTGGGCGGCTCGCGCGAATGCCGCGGTGACCTTCGAGGGCTCGGCCTGGCCATTCGTCGGTGTGTAGTATCCGCCGGTCCAGTCGCCGGCGATCTCGGGTATCAGGGCTTCGACTTCAGGACGCGTGAGAACGCGGGAGTCGACGCCGGCTGCGTTCATGAGCTCCGCGGCGCGGTGGAACTCACGGAAGTGCGCGTCGTCGTCGGACAGATACATCCCGCCGCCCTCGACCCAGTCCAGGTCGGTCCCCAGTTCATCGGACAATCCTCGCCAGATGCTCTGCGACAACAGCGCGAGAGAAGCCTCGTTCGGGTTTCGAAGCTGGCTGACCCAGCCCCAGTTCCGGCTCGATTGCTCGTCGGCGATCTCGCCTTTCTCGACCAGCACGACGGAAGCGTTCCGCTTCGCCAGGTAGTACGCGGTCGCACAACCGACGATCCCGCCTCCGATCACAAGCACATCCGGAGTGGACTCTATCGTTGACATCGGAGCCCCCTGGCATCGGTTCGGTTTTGCTACGACGGCTGAAAGCTTGGCCCTGAAGGGCCAGAGCACCTTGCCCGGTCGGCTTGGCTTTCAGGCCGACCCTGCGACGACTGTCGAAGGCTTGGCCCTCAAGGGCCAGAGCACCTTGCCCGGTGTGCTCAGCGCTCAGGCCGACCCTGCGCCGGCTGCCGAAGGCTTAGCCCTGAAGGGCCAGAGCACCTAATTGCGGTGGGCTCGGCTTTCAGAGCCCGTCTCATAAGTCTCCAAAAGGACCGGTTGGTCGGTGGTCCGGCGAGGCTGTCGTGCCTGGCAGACCGTTCAAAAACGCGAT
>CAZPQQ010000116.1:0-5724 GCA_964588665.1 uncultured Dehalococcoidia bacterium
CAGATCCTGGAGAGACGGAAGGAGGTTCAGACCCGAACGATACAACGACGACGATGGTACAATCATCAACTCAGAGAGCTCGCGATATCAGCTCAAAGTCTCTATTAACAATCTGTCCCATTTGGGCTGACAGCCAACAAAGGCGCCCGAAGGACAGGCGAAGGCGCACGATCCGCACCCGATGCACGTCGCTTCGTCTATGTCTATCCGGCCCAAGGGCGAGTGCTCGTGGTCCAGCGCAAGTGAGCCGGTTTCGGTCCGTTGCGTCAGAGCCAATATCGCTTGGGCGGACGCACTGCGTCCGAACGCCACCAAAGCGCCTGTCGACGGCTCGCCCGTAAGCGGTAGTGCGTCCGGCACGGCCGCTTGGTCTCCGCCGGCGCCGTCGAGTTGCACTCGCTCGCTGAACGGCGGGTCACCGAGACGCCGAAGAACTTCCCGGCAGTAGTCGACCCGGCCTTCCAAGATCGCCGGCGTTGAGTTCGGACACTTGTCGCCGCAGGAGCTGATCTCGACGGTCGAGGCGCCGCCTGCCAGCGCTTGTAGAATGGCCGCGTTGGTCACGGCTGCGGCGCATGAGACCTTGACGGGCAGCCACGGCGATGGAGGTGTTGCGGCATTCTTGCAGACGAACGCCACGTCGCGCTCCGTCAGATCCGACTCGATGCTGACCAGCGTCGCGATCTGCCGCTCGATTTCTTGGTGCGATGCGCCCGGAAACTCCACCGCCCTGTGCGGGCAGGCCGCCACGCAGACCCCGCAACTGTTGCACTGAGATCGGTCCACGGCGACGCGATCGCCGTCCAAGCTCAAGGCGTCCTGCGGACACGCCTCGACGCATTCGTAGCAACCATCCGAGGCGGCGCACTTGCCCATGGCTACGGTCGGCGCAGTGTCATACGAAACCGGCGGCACGGTGAACAGCGCCCGCCTGCTGACGCGGGTGTTGGAAGACGCCAGGGAGGCTCGAAGGTTCTCGGGCAAGGACCGCCGAAACGCCCTTGCGCGCTCGACTGCCGCCGCGAGCAACAACTCGACCCTGCTGCTGGCCCAGGCGCCATCGGATCTTGCTTCGTGGCGGTCTCCGATCACCGCTGTCTGCAGCCCGAGCGGATCGACTCCATGACGGCGCATCTGCGCATGCACCTCGATTTCCGGGAACTCGCCGGCGCAGATTCCCATCACGATGCGTTCAGCGGGGTCGTCGTCGAGCGCGCTTCCCACCGCCTTGGGCTGCTCGCAGAGGCGCTCTACGATTCGAACGGCAACACTCGCAAGGTTGCTTTGCAGACGTGCACTGATTGCCGGAAGATCAAGCCCTTCGACCGTCGATGCCGCGTCCTTGCAGATCAGAACGAGGCAAGGCTTGATCTCGAGCTGCGGTTCTGTATTGGCGACCTCACTTCCCGTCATCCCGCCTCCTCCTCCGATACGTGGTCGGTCAAGTGTCGTGACCACATCTCGACGAAGTCCACGTCGTGCGAGGTCAAGGCGTGGGCGGCTCGGGTCGCGCGGGCGTAGAAATCGGAGCGCCCTCGCGATTCCACGGCCCGTGCGAGACTGGGCAGCCACCGGCAAGGATGCTGCCGCAGAAAGCGCTCTTGCCTCTGGACGGAATCCAATATCGCCGGCATGTCACCCGATTCGAGGGCGTCGGACTCTAGTTCGCAAAGGTACGAAATGAACTCGAGTTCGACCCCGGCGTGGTCCGGAGTCTCCGCACCGGTCGCGACCATTGCAAGTCCCGCGCCGGTGTACTCGCCGTCGAGGTCGGCCATCAATTGGCCTGCTGCGAACGAAGTGGGGTCGAGGTATGCCGACTCCATGAGCGGGATGGGCTGCGGGAACGCTCCTGCGTCGAAGAGTCCGGAATACTCTGACTGAAGTCTGGGCATGTCGGCGAGCGTGAGTTCCTCAACAGCGGTGACAAACTCATCCCACGGGACGCTGAAAGCCAGCTCCGCGTCCCAGGTGAACTCGGTCCGGAGTTGACCGGCGACTTCCGCGATCTCTGTCAGTGTGGCTTTTTCGGGGTGCAGCAGCATCGCTCCGAGCATGCCGTACGCCAAGCGACGGAGCTGCACAAGCTCGTTTATTTCCATCGGTGGATCATACCATGAAGACCGGACGACGCCTGTTTGGCTCGGCGCTGCCCGTCAAGGGAGGGAGACTCAACGGAATCGAGGAACGCCGGCACCGGAGGTGAGAGGCCGAACCGGAAGCCGGTGCGGTATTCGCCGTCGTGCGCCGATCTGTTCTCCGACGGATCTGCGGCGAGGCGCCCGGTTGATTGTTGTCGTCGCACTGTCGTCGGCTGAATTGCCGGCACTCTCGACGAGGTGCCCGTGGGGCGGGATGGTTACCGCTCGTCGTCGGCGATCGCGGGCTTCCCGCCGAGCCGGATTTGGTCCCTGATCGCGGTGGCGAGATGCACGACTCGCGACAGATCGGTGACCACGAGTGCCGCCGCTAGGCCAAAGTACATGAACGCGAATATTCGCCGAACTTCTTGGTCCGGAAAGAACAGATGCGCGATGAACAAAATCAGCAGAAGCGCTCCCATCCACCAGTGGAGCACCCTCGGCGCGATGAGCAATATGGCGAAGATCGAAACCGCGGTCGTCAGCATGAATTCAATCGACTGTCGGTCGTCCAGCGGGAAGTTGAGGAGCTCCCCGGCTGACCAGCTAAACAACACGACCATGCTGCCGATCAGCAACGTGAGCTGATTGACCTCGGCTGAGATCAGCGTGGTGAGGCCGGCAGTTGGATTCGACCGCAGCGAGAACAATATGGCGACGATGATCTCCGGCGATTCCGACGCCAACGGCGCGATCCACTGGATGAGGATGAACTCGTCGATGCCGAATTCCGCGCCGGTTTCGACCAGCCCGTCGACGAAAGGCTCCGCGGCTATCAGGATGATGCCCGCGGCGTAGACCAGGAATGCCGCGGCGACAGCCCTCCTTTGAACTGGCGGCAACGCTCCGACGAGCCTCGCCACGCCCACGAGCTCCGGTTCTTCCGAATCACTCGTGGAACTCTTCCAAAGGTAAAACGCAAAGAGCAAGATCAGGGCGACTGCCAGCAACAGAGGGACCTGTCCGAAGATGAATATGATGGCCGTCATCGCCGTCGCTATGACGATCATCGCCATCTCCAGACTCATGGAGCCGCGCATGTCGAGCACGTCCCTGCGTTTGAGCCAGTAGATGAGGATCACAAGCGACCAGCCAAGGCCGATGAGGAGTCGGTTGGAACCCGTGACGTTGGCCGCGACGCGCCCCATCTCGTCTGTGAACTCCGCAGTCGCGGGGTCGAAAGACGCTCCTGCCTGCCATGCCAGAACCACTTCGATGGCGTATTCGGGCAGCACGGCTACCAGAGCGAGCACGGCGATGGCGAACGATGCCGAGACATCCATCTGGGCTACTTCGGCCGCCCATGAGAGCAGGAATGCCCCGGCGACGATGCCGAGTCCGTAGAGCAGGGAAGCGAAAATCGGGTCGACATGGGCGTCGGTGATTCGCAGGATGATCGCCGGCACGCCGCCGACGATGAATATCAATACCGAGGCCCAGAGCTTACGATTAGGTTGCTGAGATTCCTCCATGTTCCGGGAAGGACCTCCATCCGAAAATGATCGAGAAACGATTACCGGATGGAGTGTAGTGGGCGGAAATGCGACCTGTCAAATAACAGACGGATGCACTTGCTAGGCCGGAGGCCCCATCAACAGGCTAAAGCCGTAATGCGATGCAGACGCCAAGATCGTGATCCGGATTATCTTCGCGGCTGCCACGGAGTAGAAGAACTTGAACAGCGGGAATCGCACCGTCCCAGCCCAGACGCCCGCGATGTCGAACGGCACGGGCAGAACAGCGAAGGCGAAGATCGCTCTCGCTCCGAATCGGTCGGTCCACTTTTGCAGGCGATTGTACAACCATCTGCCGTCGACGACGCTGCGGCCTCGCACACCGATGAAGTAGCCGACGAGCTCGCCCGCTGCCGCCGCCAGCCCTCCAAGCAAACCCACCACGAACGGATTGAGGAACACGGCCACGCCGAGCGTATAGGCCGGCCATGGAGTTGGAAGAATGACCATCGCGCTGTTGCTGAACTCGGCCAGCACGACTCCCGGATACGCGAGAACGTCGATCTGCGACAACTCATCCACGTACCGAAATACGAAAGCCAGGGCGGCGACCTGAACGCCGATCACGGCTATCGCGGTGACTGCGAACTTTACAATCTTCAGAGTGCCCGCGCGCTCGGTGGTCTCAACTTGAGCTTCCGAGCCGGGCATCGAGTGTGCAATCGTCAGGGAACCGCTGTCTTGCCTTGTCTCGAAGTGAGCTTCAGATTCGGGCAGCGATCGTGCGATAGACTGATTTTGGTTTAGTGTTGCGGCGACCAACAGGAAACCTCCTCGCGGGGTGTCGTCGCTGCGGCCGCCGGGGTTTCCGGCGATGAGCAAACTGACCCCACACATTTGATTAAAGACGACCTACAACCATTGGAACAGGGCACGTGCACCGATACTTGACCCGAGGCTGCCACAGTGCTGACAATCTCCTGACTTTCGAGTCAGGTTGTGAAGACGCGGAGCACCCCTCGATTCGCCGCCCATACGTTGACACTGACCAGCGTCGGGATTAAACTCGCTCAGAGGCGAAATCCACTCCCAATTTGGTGATGCCCGCCAATCCACAGGAGCCCGCGCGTTGGACTCAACAGACAGCAATTCCCCGGCGCCGAATGTTACGGGCGGCGCAGACAGGCCGACGCTGCTCATGCAGGGCGGTCCCAACTCGGGCGAAACAATCGCCTTGAGCACCAGCCACACCACCCTCGGACGTCATTCAGAGAACGAGGTCGTGTTCGACGAACCCCTCGCTTCTCGGAGGCATGCCGTCATCATGGAGACGGGAGGCGGGTTTTCCATTCGTGACTTGGGCAGCACGAATGGCACCTACCTCAACGACCAGCGGATCGGAGAAGACGACCAGTCGATTGAAAACGGCGACGTCATTAGATTGAGAGGCGGTGGCATCACCGCTGTCTTCACCGAAGGCGGGGGCAGGACGATGAGGCTCTCAACCGTTGGGCCGCCCGTTACCGACGTCGTGGTGGACGCCAGGGCGCGTCAGGTCTACGTCCGAGGCGATCGTCTCGAACCTCCGCTGACTCGGAAGCAGTTCGATCTGCTGATGCTTTTGGCGGGCCGCAAAGGCGAGGCGGTGAGCCGCGACGAGATTGCGAACTCGGTTTGGCCGGAACGACCCCAGGGCGACGTGGGCAACCACGAGATCGAACAGTCTGTCCGACGCGTTCGAGTGCGGATAGAAGAAGACCCTTCGAACCCCGTCCTCCTCGTCACTGTGCGGGGCTACGGCTACAGGTTAAACTGAGCGGAATGCCCAACTCACGTCGTTAGCCTTCGCCTCCGCCGCCAATCGTCGGCTTGCTCTCCAAGTCGCCGCTTCCCGGATCCGACCTGACCTCCGATTGACCTCTGCCTGCCTTGTCTTCGGGGGCGCCGCCGGTTAGCATCATGGACGCGCGCTTCTCAGTGTCCTGACTCGCAAGTTCGTTGCGTAAACCGCGTCGTGTGTTTCGGTGGGTCCCGGTTTTGTCGGGGTTCACAATGAACAAGTAGGCTCACACTCCCGTTCGCCCTGAGCCTGTCGAAGGGTCGTCGACCGCCCGCAATTGTTGAGCGAA
>CAZPQQ010000117.1:0-4693 GCA_964588665.1 uncultured Dehalococcoidia bacterium
CCACATATTACGGGTCGTGTGCTTCCCACGGCGCGGTTTTCCGGCGCCGCTCAACCTCGCTGAGCCTGTCGACGCTGCGATACAATGGAGCGGGAGTTGATTCGCAATATGATCGAAATCGCAATCGCCCTTGCTGCAGCATTTGTTCTAGGCTCGGCGCCGACGGCATTTCTGATCGGTCGGGCCGGCAACGGCGTGGACATCAGACAGTTGGGGAGCGGCAATCCGGGCGCCTTAAACGCGTACCGGCGCCTTGGGAAGGCGGCCGGCGTCGTGCTGCTGCTGCTTGCAGACTCCGGAAAAGGCGCCTTGGCCGTCTATTTGGGCCTGCGGCTGAACATCCCGATGGGCGCACTGGCTGCCGTCGCGGCGCTCGCCGTCTTGGGCCACAATTTCTCACCGTTCCTGAAATTCAAAGGCGGCAAAGGCGGGGCGGTTGTACTGGGAATATCTGCGGTCATGCTATTGGGAATTACGGCGATCACAGTCGCGTTCGGAGCCGTGATTTTCGGCGTCACCCGCCATGCGGTGTGGTCGATGACCGGCACGTTCGTGTTGCTTAATGCTCTGACCATAGTCACCCTTCAACCTCCGGACCAAATCATCCTCTGTCTCGCGCTCTCGGCCATGGTGGCCGGCACACACCTGTGGCGTCAGTATCCCCAGGTTTCACTAGCCGTGCGAGAACGCCGATGGCGCAGACTCATGACAATCGAGTGATCTCCGGGAGTGTTCGGTTGGCGCGGTCGTCGGCAGTTCGTCCCTTGCAATCGCGTTCGTCCGGGCTCGATCCCGGGCCGGGCGAGTCGAGCGCTCCTTCGAACCTGGTTCTCCAAAGTGTCTCGACGCCCCGCCTCCGGGCGCCTGACGCATCGGCATGCAGCATTCATACGTGAATCGTGCGTCGAGTGTGGCGCGAGCTTCGAAGAACAAGTAGAATGTGCGGAACCTGACGCGCCCCCTGTCCGCTACGAGGGCGCCGGGATCGAGCCAACCCCGAATCGGAGGCAAACCTTATCATGACCATCAAGAGCATCCGCTACATCCTCTTGGCCGGAGTCGCGCTATTGGCCATCGTCGCGATGGCGTGCAGTTCGGACGAGGAAACCCCGGAGCCCGCGCCCGCAGCTCCTGCTGCGCCAGCCGCGCAACCAGCTCCCACCGCGGCGTCCCCGTCGCAACCCGCGGCAAAGCCTAGCGCACCGATGAAGTGGGCGGCCAAGCCGGCTATGAGCATTGACCCGAACACGCCGCACTTCGCGATCATCGAGCTCGAAAAGGGCGGCGAAATCGAGATCGAGTTGTTCGCCGACAAAGCCCCGAAGACAGTCAACAATTTCGTTTTCCTGGCTAGATCCGGATTCTACGACGGCGTCACATTCCACCGTGTGATCGAAGGCTTTATGGCGCAGACAGGTGACCCGACAGGCACTGGGACGGGCGACGCCGGCTATAAGTTCGACAACGAATTCCACGCCGACCTGCGACACGACAGCGCGGGCATATTGTCCATGGCCAACGCCGGATTGCGCGGCGGCAGCGGGACCAACGGAAGCCAATTCTTCATAACGTTCAGAGACACGATGTTCCTCGACGGCTTGCTGCCGGACGGCTCGGCCAAGGATTGTTCGGCCAACTCCTGCCATTCGGTGTTCGGCAAAGTGGTCGCCTCCAGCATGGACGCCCTCAACGGCATCACGATCAGAGACCCGTCGTCCGCAAGCTTCCTCGGCGATGCGATGACCACGATTCGCATTGAAGAGCGGTAGTTCTCGAAACTACTAGCGAGACGCGCGCCTTGCTGGCCTGAGGGCACAACAAGGTCTGCGGATGCCGTGGAGAAAGAAAGAGAGCGCCCCGACATTTCGGGGCGCTCTCTATTTCACGGAGGAGGCTTGCTGCTAGTCGGCGGTGGCCGGGGCGATTGCGCCTTCGGTCGAGCCCGCCGGAGGGGTCGTCGAGAAGCTGTACAGGCGCCCGGCCGCGCCGATCCAAGAATTGTCGTGGAGCGACATTTGCCCGATGAGCGGTTGGTTGTTGACCCTGACCGTCGCGTGCGATGACTGACCGGAAGACATGACGACTTGCTGCGACGACGTAAACGTGAACTTCGCGCCTTCCAATCCGGAGATGCCGAGTTCCACACCGCTCACGACGTTGCGGAAAACAAGGTTCATCACAGGTCTGCGCTGCAACGTCGAGAAGTCGACGACGAGCTGGCCGCGGTCGCCGTAGAGGTATCCGAACGGCGTCGGTCGCGTGAGCCAGTAAGCGGCTAGGCCAAGGATCGACACGCTAACGGCTGCGAGTACGATTACCAGCGCGATCGGGACAGGCGCCGACTTCACCGGCCCAAGGGCCGGAAGCTGCGGCGGCACGGGAGTCGGCGCGACGACTGGCGGCGGAGGAGGTTGCGGTGTGGCAACCAGGGTCCGGAGCGTCGAAACGACCATCGAGTCCGTCGAGAACGAATGCATACGGCCGGCGTACTCCATGTTCAATCTGACGATGACGGTGCTGAGCGTCTCCTCGGCGGGCGTGTAGAACACGTCGAAGTGGGATGCTTTGCCTTCCGAGATGATGCGCTGTGGCACGAGTTCGATCTCGCCCGGCTGTTCGACGACTGTGGCCATGTCAACCGATATCAGCTCGCCCAACACGGCGAACGCGGTTCCGTTGACATTGGCGAAAACTGTGGCGATCTTTGTGCGCTCCCCGGACCGCAGGTCGTCTACCTTAACAGGGGTGACGGCCAACGACGGGAATGCGCGAATCTCGAACGAATCCCGAGCCGTAACCGTGTGCTCTAGTTTCGGCCACGAGAGTTCCAGCTCGACGGTGTAGTCACCTGCGGCGGTCTGCGGAGGTATGGTCGCCGCGAAGTAGGCGTCACCGGCAACGGCGTCCCCGAGTTTGCCTTCGTCATTGAGCGAGTACGTCACGGATGTCCCATCGGGAGACGTGATTCTGGCGGTGAGGGTGACTTCATCCACCACCACTACCGGGAGTCCATGTTCGAATACGTATGCTGCCAGTGTAGTCGGTTGGCCCAGCGGCTGGGCGCCGAACGACTGCAACATCAGCGAGTACTTGTTGGTCGAGTAGTGCCAGCCCGAAATCACGCCCTTGACCCCGCGTGCGTCGATCTGCCACTTGCCCGGAGCAGGATCGAGTATCTCCCAGATAACCAAGTTCGGCAGTTCCGTGAGCGAGGAGGAGGTTCGGTCGCCGGCCGACGCCTCGAAACCGTCGGGGTTTTTGATGCGGAACGCGGTGACCCGGTCTTCCCTGAAGAAGATCAAGTTGGCCGCCTCGGTCCCCGGAGCGATATGGAGCGTCATTTCCAGCGATGAGTTCGCGGTGAGCTCGATCGAGCCGAGCCCGGTCAACGAACCTTTAGCATCCAATCGGAGGGTCTGGTCCGCGAAATGCTGCATGCCGTCAGGAATCGACAGTGGGTAAGATTCACCGCCCGTGTCCTTCGAGATGGAAGCCAGAACGTCAGCGAGTTCTTCCGAGGTTCCCGGCAGCGTCACAGAGTGTAATGGCCAGCCTTTGCCGCCTAGGAGATTCACCATCTGGCCGAGGCCATCCTGCAACGCCGGGGTCGTCATTTCGTCGGTCGACCCGGTAATGAAGTAGATCGCGGTTTGCGCGCCGGCGCGTTGGCCTCCCTGGAAGTTGTAGATTTCGGCAAGCGCCGCCGGAAGGTCGCGAACAGTTCCTGATGTCCCGGCAAGCATGAGATCCAGTTCCCGGCGGAAAGCCGGGAATTGGATCGAGTCAGTTTCGATTGGGCCCAGGATTGCGGTGGGGTCGTCGAGCGCCACGAAAGCGAACGGTTGACCCTCTTTCAGTTTGAAAATCAACCCCAGAAATGAGTTAATTAGGTCGGAGTCGGCCTGAGCGCCGTCAAAAGACGTTCGGTCGAGTATCAAGACCGTGATCTTGTCCGATGGTTGCTGAGCCTGGGCGTGACCGCCAAAGCTGCCACCGACCCAAAGGACCAGCGCGACGAGTATGGATATCGATAACAGAGTCTTTTTCATATGACACGTACCTCGTGTTTTACATTACGCAAGGCACCCGAAAACAGTCAACGCAAATTTGGTTCAGATTTTAAGACAATCACCAATTCGAAGCGGTTGTCCCTGATGTTGCTGTCTCTGACGGCGGCGCTGTTCGTGGTCGCGGCGTGCGGCTCAGGCGATGCGGGAGATGAAGCGTCTTCGAACCAAATCACGGTCTCAGGACAGATCATCGACGTTCAAGCCGAAAGCTTCCTCGACCTCGACAGTGTGACCCTGATCGCAGACGACGGGCGTCGCTACGTGCTGGAGGGCAGGGGACGGCAACATGCGGGCTTCTTACCCAGCCACCTGCGCGAGCACATGGTGTCCGGCGGCGCCGTCACCGTGGCGTTCCACGAAGAAGACGGCGCCCTGGTCTTGGACTCGATCACCGACTAATTTTTATCGGCATCTTCGAGAGCCTGTCCGAAGCGCCACGTGGTCTGTTCGTCCCGAGCCTGTCGAAGGACCTCGACGCGCCAAGTTTCGCACGTGACAGGGGCAGCTAATCGCCACTTGGTCTGTTCGTCCTGAGCCTGTCGACGGACCTCGGCGCGCCAGGATTCACACGTGACAGGGCAACTCATCGCCACTTGGTCCGTTCGTTCTGAGCCTGTCGAAGG
>CAZPQQ010000118.1:0-4547 GCA_964588665.1 uncultured Dehalococcoidia bacterium
TCCTGAGAATGGTCGGTTACTCGCGAGACGAAATGCTGGAAATTGTGATCGGCCAAATCATGAATCCTGTCGATCGAGACATCCAGATTCGAATGTACAGGGAGATGTTGCAGGGCGAACGCGACCAATTCCAGTGTCAGGTGCGGTTCATCCGGAAAGATGGGAGCACTGTCTGGACACAGGCCACTGTCTCGCTCATTCATGACGCGTCAAGGGGATCGCCGCTCGTGATCGGAATGGTCGAAGACGTGACTGAGCGGAGGAGCCTCCAACAGCAGCTTGCCCAATCGCAGAAAATGGAGGCCATCGGGATGCTGGCAGGCGGAGTGGCCCACGATTTCAACAACTTGCTGACCGCGATGGTGGGCTATGCCGGCCTCGGCTCTGCCGAGGCCGGCTCAGATGACACCCTCAGGCATTACTTCGATGAGATATCGAAGGCCTCCGACCGAGCCACGAACCTCACGCGGCAGTTGTTGGCGTTCTCTCGCAAACAGACGATCCATCCTGCCGTCCTGAACATCAACGAACTGGTGATGGACATGGACTCGATGTTCCGCCGCCTGATCGGTGAGAACATCGAGTTGGTCACCATCCCGGCGCCCGACCTGGCCACAGTGGAAATCGACCCTGGCCAGATGGAACAGGTCTGCACCAACCTGGTGGTCAACGCACGGGATGCAATGCGGAACGGCGGTAAGATATTCATCGAGACAGTCAACGTTCAATTGGACACCGACGGAGCGAGCAACCTCCCCGGGCTTCAACCGGGAATGTACGTGAAGTTAGTGGTGACCGACACCGGTCCAGGCATACCTGAAGAGGTTCAGGAGCATATTTTCGAACCCTTCTTCACCACGAAAGAAGTTGGCAAGGGAACCGGCCTGGGACTCTCCGTGTGCTACGGGATCATCTCCCAAAACAAAGGCCACATCGGAGTTTCGAGCGATGTTGGCAGAGGAACCAGCTTCGAAATTCACCTCCCATTGGCCGAAAACGCGGTCGCCCCGGCGCCTCTGCCATCCACGAGCGAAGACGTGCCTGGCGGCGACGAGACGGTGTTGCTGGTCGAAGACGAACCGCTCGTGAGGCAGGCAGCCATCACTATGCTGGAGCTGCAGGGATACAAGATGCTCCAAGCCGGCAACGGGATCGATGCCGTGCGCGTCGTCGAGCAATACGTCGGCGGCGATATCGCGTTGTTGGTCACCGACGTAGTGATGCCGTTGATGGGAGGCCGGGACCTGGCCGAGCGCCTCACCAAACGCGATCCCAAGCTGAAGGTCCTGTTCACATCGGGATATTCCGACGACGCAGCGTTTCGCCAGCAGGTGGATACCGGGAGCAACTTCCTGCAGAAGCCCTTCAAGCCTGCCGAGCTCGCCCGCAAAGTCAGGGAAATCCTGGACCAGCCTGCCTCTGTGAAGTAAGCCCGAACTCAACGGGCTTGCAGCAAGGCGCCGAGTGGTCTCGAGCTTCGATTCTTGACGATCTTCGACATCGAGAACCCTCCACGCCTCGGTCTAGGTGATATCCTCTTGACGAGCGCGCCAAGCCAGCTCGTATGTTGGTTTGGAGGGCCGATCGTTCACGATAGAGAGCGCTCGAGAGGAGATCTGATTCATGGTTTCGTCCCGACCATTGGCTGGCGTGCGAGTCGTTGATTTCACTTGGGTGCGAGCCGGGCCGTGGTCGGCTCGTTGGCTGGCGATCTTCGGGGCCGACGTTATCAAGGTAGAGTGGCCGGAACACCTCGACTCGTTTCGGCGCAACCAGACGACCGTGCCTCCCGGGGTCGAACCCGGGCCCAACTCATCCGGGATGTTCGCCGATCTGCACGTCAACAAGCGCGCCATCACGATCAACGTTCGGACTCCGAAGGGGATGGAACTGATCCAGCGCCTGATCTCCGTGTCCGACATCGTGATAGAGAACTTCTCGTCCCGTGTGATGCAAAGCTGGGGGCTAAGCTACGACGAGATGAAGAAGCTCAACCCCGCGATCATCTACGTCTCGATGGCGGGCCTGGGCCACACGGGTCGAAATCATGCCTACACGACCATGGGTCCGTCGGCTCAGGCGTTGTCGGGCCTAACATATCTATCCGGCCTGCCTGGCGAGCCGCCCGCCGGCTGGGGTTGGTCGTATCTGGACGACACCGGCGGGATGTACGGCGCAATGACCGCGTTGACCGCGCTGCGACATCGAGACGCAACCGGCCAGGGGCAGCACGTCGACCTGTCACAAACGGCGGTCGGCGTTACCTTAAACGGCTCCGCGATCCTGGATGGCGCCGTCAACGGCCGGCCCTCCCGCAGAGAGGGCTATCCGCCCGGCAACCGGACCGTGTGGCCGGGCGCCCCGACCGTCAACAACTACCGCGGCCCGACGGCCGTACCGCACAACGCGTACCGCACGCGGGGCGATGGACACAACGACTGGTGCGTGATTGCATGCTACTCGGACGACGAATGGAGTGCATTGGTGCGCCTCATGGGCGACCCCGATTGGGCCACCGACGCCCGACTCAACTCACTCTCCGAACGCATCGCGAATCAGCAGGCGCTGGACGATGGCGTCGAGGCCTGGACTGTGACCATGGACAAGTACGAGCTGACGGCGGCATGCCAGGCGGCCGGAGTCCGCGCGATGCCGGTGCAAAGCTCCGAGGACAGGGTGGAGCACGACCCGCAGCTCAGGGACCGGGGCATGTACACCCAAATCGACCACCCCGTCGTGGGCAATCGAAAGGTTCAGAACGCCCCATTCGAGTTCTCGAAGTCCACAGCGGACATCCGCGGCCCGGCGCCGCTCATCGGACAGCACACGGTGGACGTCATGGTCGACCTGCTCGGATTGAGCCGCGAGGAGGCGTTGGCGGGTTTCGATGACGGCACGTTCTGGCCCGCTGAGATGCCCAGATTCGACTACGTCGAGGAGGCGCTGAGATGACTGAGCCAGTAACGGCGCCAGCCGTGAGGTTAGGGCGAAAGGGTCGGCCTGAAGGCCGAGCCCACCACTTCCCGCGGTGCTCTGGCCCTTCAGGGCCAAGCCAGGATTTCACGCATGATTAATTCTAACCAACTCCAGTCAGGCCCGCTGTCCGGGATCAGAGTGCTGGAGATCGCGGACGAGAAAGCCCAGTTCTGCGGCAAGCTGATGGCCGACCTCGGGGCTGACGTGATCAAAATCGAACCTCCCGGAGGGCAGAACACCCGGCGAGTCGGCCCGTTTCTCAACGACGAGCCGCACCCCGAGCGAAGCCTCTACTTCTGGCACTACAACACCTCCAAGCGCGGGATCACGCTCGACCTCGAGACACCGGATGGGAATCATATCTGCAAGCGACTGGCTTCCACCGCCGACATCGTCCTGGAATCGTGCGCCCCGGGCTATCTCGCATCACTGGGCCTCGGCTACGATGACCTGGCTGTCGACAATCCAGGGCTGATAGTGTGCTCGGTGACGCCATTCGGCCAGACCGGACCCTGGCGCGACTACCGAACGTCGGACCTGCTGCACATGGCCGCCGGAGGGCAGATGGCCTCGTGCGGGTACGACGACGAAGACGTTCCCAATCCGCCGCCGATCGCTCCCGGAGGCGGCAACGCCTGGCACATCGGATGTCATTTCGCCTACATGGCGATCATGGCCGCGCTGCACTGCCGGCACATTAGCGGCGAGGGGCAGTACATCGACGCGTCGATCCACGAGGCGTGTGCGTTGACGACCGAGGGCGCGATCCCCGCGTACATCTACACGGGCGCCGTCGTGCAGCGACACACGGGACGTCACGCGTCGGCTGGCCCTTCGGCCCCGAACCAGATCCCCGCAGCCGACGGCGGGTGGGTTCAGACCACCGGCTCCGGCGGCAACCCAACGCCGAGACGGCTGCGAGGGTTGGCCGAGTGGATGGACGGATATGGCCTCGCCGGCGATCTCCTGGACGACAAGTACCTCGACCTGGCGACATTCCGAGAGAGCACGACTCACATCAACGAGGTGATCGCGAACTTCATCTCCAACGTGCCTCAAGAAGAAGCGTGGCGCGGCGGTCAGGAGCGCGGGTACCCGTGGGGCGCGGTTCGCACGCTGGACGAGATCGTCGATGACCCGCATCTAGCGGACAGGGGATTCTTCGTCGAGGTGGAGCACTCCGAGCTCGGTCGGAGCTACACGTATCCGGGCACCGCGGCGATCTACAACGGCTCGCCGTGGAGCATCTCCCGGCGCGCTCCCTTGATCGGCGAGCACAACACGGAGGTTTACTGCGACGACCTCGGCCTGAGCCAGCAGGGGCTGACGGTCCTCGTGGAGAATGGGGTGGTTTAGCGCAGGATGAGAGCATAGCTGGAGATTCCAGACGGTGGGAAGCCGTCTATGCCAATTGCACGCCGTCGAACGACTATTTGAATGCATGAAGGAGTTCAGACGCTTTGGCAACGTTCACCCCACCGGGGCTCGTTAAGATTACCCGACCTGTCTTCGCTCTAACCCCGATCGATCTCTCAGGAACGTGGCATAATGCTTACGTTAACACCACACTA
>CAZPQQ010000119.1:0-4530 GCA_964588665.1 uncultured Dehalococcoidia bacterium
CTGAACAGCTACCTACTGACATAATCGGTGCACATCCACAAGCGGCCTCGAGCGTGTTGACTCGCTCTCCCCTCCGGCATAGACTACTGCCCATCCCGTGTTGGTTCGGACGCGCCGGAGCAACGCACTCAAGTGAGCAACCGCAGCATGCACATTGCAGCGATCGACCGGGCAGTGGAGCGTTTCCTCGGCCGGTGGGTCTTCTACGGATGGGCCGTCGTGCTCGTCACCTTCACCACCTCAATGATAACGGCCGGCATCAGCGGCTACGGCATGGGCTTTTTCGTCGTTCCCATGGGCGAAGATCTCGGCATCTCGCGTACGCAATTCTCAGGCATTGCCTTATTCCGACTGGCATTGCTGCCGGTTGTTCCATTTCTGGGGATGCTGGTGGACAGGAAGCACGGACCCCGTGTCATGATCGTCGTCGGAAGCATCATAGCCGGCATTGCGCTGATGTTTACTTCCCGCGTCAACACCCTCTGGGAATTCTATATCATCCAAGGTGTGTTCTTCGGACTGGCCACCCACGCCATGGGTGGGATGTTGATCGGTCCGTCAGTGATTTCGAAGTGGTTCATTCGGATGCGCGGACGAGCCATGGCCGTGGGCACGATGGGAATCTCGACGGGCGGCGTGGTGATCGCGCCCTTGTCCGGCTGGGTGGTGAGTCAGTACGGGTGGCGGACGGCATGGGTGGTCTTGGGACTCGTGCTGATGTTGGCCTTGGCGCCGTTGGCCGCCGTGCTTATGCGTCGAAGCCCGGAGGACGCGGGCATGCTGCCGGATGGGGATTCCGAGCCGACCGAGGGTAAATCGGGAGACGCCACGCACGCCGCCAATGAAGTGTCTCTGACCCTGAAGGAGGCAATGAGGACCCGATCGCTGTGGGTGCTTATGATCGTTCAGGCGTTGACGCATCTTTCGTTGATGCCGGTGATGTTCCATCAAGTAGCCTACATGCAGGACAAAGGGTTCGAAATTGGCGTCGCAACGACCATCGCGACCATGATGGCGTTCTTTGCGGTGGTCTCGAAGCTCCCATGGGGCATCCTCTGCGAGCGCATTCACGTCCGATGGGTCACGGCAGTCTGCCTGACGACCACTGGACTGGCGCTGATGTTGCTGGTGGTCGCCCAGAGCATGTGGATGCTGGTCGCTTATGCTGTGTTGTTCGGGCTCATGATGGGCGGATTTACGCTTACGCTGAACGTCGCGTGGGCTACGTACTTCGGTCGCGCACACATGGGCGCCATCCGCGGCTTCGTGACACCGGCGGGCAATATCGTGGGGGCGTTTGGACCGATATTTGCCGGATGGACCTGGTCGGAGCAGTCGAGCTACGATTTCCCGATCACGTTCTTCGCTCTAGCCTGGATCACCGGCGGCCTGCTCATGCTGATCGCGAAAGTGCCTACTCGCCAGGCGGCGCCGGCGGTGGCCGGATCCGTGACAAAGGCGGCGTAGCGCGCTCGTCAGATGGATGCGAGCATCTGCCCTCCCAGCGCCGAAAGCACGACTACCAACCATGGCGGCCACTTCCAAAACGCGAGCAGGCCGAACGCTGCCAGGGCCAACGCGAGATCCTCGGAGCGTTCGATTGCGCTGACCCAGACCGGGTCGTAGAGCGCCGCCGCCAACAGTCCGACAACCGCCGCGTTGACGCCGCGCATCACACCCCCGAATCCGGTCTTGGCTCGAAGCCAGTCCCAAAAAGGCGCCGCGCCTATCGCCAACAGGAAAGACGGAATGTAGATGGCGCCCAGCGCGAACAGACCGCCGGTCCAGCCGGTTGGGGCGCCGTCCAGTATGGTTCCCAGGTAGGCCGAGAACGTGAACAGCGGGCCGGGGACGGCCTGCGCCGCGCCGTATCCCGCGATGAACTCCTCGTTCGTCACCCATGCGGGCGGAACGACCTCGGCTTGAAGCAATGGCAACACGACGTGTCCGCCGCCAAACACGAGGGAGCCGGACCTGAAGAAGCTGTCGAACACCTGGAGCGGTTCGCTGGAAACGACGCGCTCGATCAATGGCAACGCGATCAGTGTCGTTGCGAACAGGGTGAGGCAGAAAATGGCGACTGTTCGGCCTACCGGGAACAATGGTGCCGAACTCTGCTGATCGGCATCCTCTCGGAGCAGGCGCCAACCGACCAGTCCTCCGGCGCCGATGACGGCGATCTGACTCGCTGGCGTCTGCCAGGCGAGCAATGCGATGGCGGCCACGATGGCCATCGTGGCCCGAGGCCGGTCAGGGCATAGCGTCCGGGCCATTCCCCAGACGGCGAGTCCGACCACCGCCACCGCGACGACCTTCAGTCCGTGCAGCCAACCGGCATCGGAAACGTCTCCGATGGCCGTGACGCCGTACGCGAAGAGAATGAGTGCGATGGCGGACGGAATCGTGAATCCGAGCCATGCCGCGACACCGCCGAGGATGCCGGCGCGTTTGATGCCGACTGCGATCCCAACCTGGCTGCTGGCGGGACCCGGTAGAAACTGGCAGAGGGCCACCACGTCCGCGTACGACCGCTCGTCCAGCCAACGGCGCCGTTCGACGAACTCCTGCCGGAAATAGCCGAGATGCGCCACCGGTCCGCCGAAGGAGGTCAGCCCAAGCCTCCCGAACACCGCCAGCACCTCGAGGAGCGAACCGCGACCGGTCTGCTCAGTCATCGAAACGCGCCGTGGCGTCGAAGTCTACGCCATGCGCCGTCGATTCCGACCCAAGACTGAACTCCTGCCACCACCACCACGTCCGCCTCCCAAGTCCCTGTTGGCCTGACGCTACTGTAGCATGGCGGCGTCGGACTTGGGCGATGATTGGGGGCAAGTCACCTGCGACAATCGGCCTGACCCGAAATCTAGCCTACGGTCCTCAGGCTTTCCTCCCGATGGCCTCGCATCGGCCCAGCGCGAGAAACGCGTCGGGCTCGTTTGCCCACTGCCTCATGCTCTCTTTGATGCCGTCCAGCGTGGGACGGTCGACCCAGCCCAACTCGACGCTGTGCTCGAACAAGGGTAAATTGTCCATCCAGTCAATGTACGTGTCCACCGATTCGCGCGCAGCATCGGGAGTCGACGAATTGCCGAACGACGCCGAGAACTCGATGACGTCGAATACAGCTTTGCGCATCATGACCCGGAGATGCCTGCCACGATTCAGCGAGCCACCCTGACGATTGAAGCCTCTCTCGAACAACTCGAAGAACTGCCGTAGCTCGGCGTTCACGGGTGAGATCAACGGATCGCCCCAATCGGTGCATATCGCCGCCACGAGACCGCCGGGCTTTACCTTGCTGTGAATCATCTCAAGCGCCCGCTCGGGCTCTGCAAGATGTTCCAGGGCGGCGCTGGTGAAGACCACGTCAAACGAGTCGTCAGGAAACGGCAGGTCGGTGATGTCCGCCGTCCGAAACTCGACGTTCTCGACCCCTCGTTCTTTGGCGAGTTCATTTGCCTTCGCGATCATCCCCGGCTCCAGATCGACCCCCGTAACCAGTCCAGGGGCGACGGCGTCGGCGAGACCCACGGTGATGGCGCCGGGCCCGCACCCGCAATCGAGTAAAGTCATCCCCGGGCGCAGATGGGGCAGCAAGAATCCGGCGACGCGCTCCGCCTCCCGCGACGTGTACGTCTCTTGGACCGCTGGTGAGTCGTAACCGTAGACGGGTCGCTCTTCCGGGCCGGGACTGTTTTCTGATCGCTCGACGTTTCCGCTTCCCATTGTTCTCCTCTTCTGAAGGGACGAATCTTCAGCCAACCGGTTCTTGATGCGACTGTGAATTCGTCAGGCGTAAACTTGTCGTGCCGCCGCGCACGGAGATCTTCGTAATGGACCGCCGCGACCTATCCGGTCACCTCTACACGTGGCTATTTCGGCGCGCCCATCATTAGCCCGCGGATGTCAGAGCATCGCGCGGCGTAGGGCATCTGCCACAAATCGCCGGAGATTGCGCCGCATGGATTCAGGCGTGCTCCAGGTGTCGCCGATCTCCTGCCAGTAAGACAGCCATCTGGCGGGGTCCGGCAAAAGTCCGGCGGCCGCGACCAGCTCCCACAGCTCGAGGTTTTCGACATGGCGACCCGTCGCGGCCTCGTACGATTTCAGGAAGCAGTCCGCTGCCTCGAACAGGCCTACCATGGACATATCCATCCGACAGTATGCCACGTCAATCGCCGGATCGCCGTAAGCTGCCGTCTCCCAGTCGATGACTCCCGATATCTCGTTCCGGTCCCACAGAACGTTGCCCATCCAAGAGTCGGTGTGAACCAATCCGTGCGAGACGGGGTGAGCGGACTGTCTGAGCGACCGAATCGCATCCCACACCGCCGCGCCGTCCGGATGCGATGTCAGTCTTTCCGGGTACCGGTCCCAATCCAAGAAATACGAAGCGACCTGTTCCGCGTCCAACAGATAGTCGATTTCCGGCTCACTGGCGCTTATCGAATGTATGCGGGCCAAGGTTTCGGCCAGTTTCGTCGATCGACTCTTCTGTGACCTAGTGTTGGCTGTCAGCCCAAATGGGAC
>CAZPQQ010000120.1:0-4467 GCA_964588665.1 uncultured Dehalococcoidia bacterium
CTTCCCGCGTGCGCATCAACTACTCCACGGCCCCGCTGTCCGTCCAGGAAGCAACCAAATTGCTGGACAGCGTCAGGAAAGAGAAGGACGAGGCCATCGCCAACCGGCAATACGAGGTCGCCGCGGAACTGCGTGATCGCGAGGCCAACTTGGCGGAAAAGCTCGGCGAGCTCGAGAAGAACTGGAAAGACGAACAGGGCAGCGACCAACCGGAAGTCGATGAAGAGAACATCGCCGAAGTCGTTAGCATGTGGACCTCGATTCCGGTGACGCGACTTGCCGCCACCGAGACCGAACGCTTGATGCACATGGAAGATGTCCTGCACGAGAAAGTCATCGGGCAAGACACGGCCATTTCCGTGGTTTCGAAGGCTGTCAAGCGGTCCAGAGCAGGTATGAAGAACCCCAAGCGCCCAACCGGCACATTCATGTTTCTTGGCCCGACCGGTGTCGGGAAGACATACCTGGTTCAAAAACTGGCCGAGTTCATGTTCGGGTCCGAGGAATCCATGATCCGCATCGATATGTCGGAGTTCATGGAACGACACGCCGTCGCAAGGCTCGTTGGCGCCCCGCCGGGCTATATCGGCTACGACGACGGGGGCCAGTTGACCGAAGCGGTTAGGCGCAAGTCTTACTGCGTCATCCTGCTGGACGAGATCGAGAAGGCGCACCCCGAGGTGTTCAACATCTTGCTCCAGATATTCGACGACGGTCACTTGACCGACGCCAAGGGCAGGAGAGTGGACTTCCGAAACACGATAATCGTGATGACGTCCAACATCGGCTCGGACCTGATCAGACAGGACCGCTCCATCGGCTTCGCGGCTCGGAGCGAATCGGGCCAATCGGAAAAAGAAGCGTACGATCGGATGAAGAACAACGTCCTTGACGAGGTAAAGCGGTTCTTCCGCCCCGAGTTCCTGAACCGAGTGGACGCCACCGAGGTCTTCCACCCGCTTACTCGCGAACACATGACCCAGATACTGAACCTGATGTTGGTTGAGGTCACGTCGAGTCTGATCGAGAAAGGCATCGACCTAAAGGTTTCCGACGCCGCCAAAGAGCTGCTCTGCGATAAAGGCTTCGACCCCGTATTCGGGGCCCGACCGCTCAGGCGCGTCATCCAGGACACCATCGAAGACAAACTCTCGGACGCGATCCTGTCCGGAGAACTCGGTCCAGCCTGCACGGCGTTGATCGACGTCGACGACGGCGCGATTGTGGTCAGATCTGAGTCGCCCTTCACGGTGGCGTCGACCTAAAGTCGCCGTCAGCCGCACGATGCATTGTATGGGGGCCTGGGGATGTTTGAGTTCCCAGGCCTTCGTTTATCATTAGGACTGCGAATCGGGTGAATGGCTAGGCCTGCCAAGACCAGAACGATATTCCTGTGCGACTCCTGTGGAGCCGACACGCCTAGGTGGGAAGGCCGTTGTCCTTCCTGCGGCGAGTGGAATACGCTCTCGGAGATGAATGAACCGTCACCCGTGCCCGAGAGATCCTCTTTGACCAGGACCGCGGAGTCGATCCGCCTATCGGACGTGTCGACGCACGAAGCGCCGCGATTGCGGTTCTCATCCGCTGAAGTGGACCGGGTCCTCGGCGGCGGAATGGTTCCGGGATCATTGGCGTTGATCGCGGGCGACCCTGGGATCGGCAAGTCGACTCTCTTGTTGCGATTGGCAGCCGACGCTGGGAAGGGAGCGGCCGTTCTGTACGCGACGGGCGAAGAATCCGCCGTCCAGGTGAAGATGCGCGCCGACAGGATGGATATCCAGTCGGACGGACTGCACCTCCTGACAACGACCAGCCTCGACTGCGTAATGAGTCAGATCGATTCGCTGAAACCCGGGATGGTCATTGTGGACTCGATCCAGACTCTATATGACGAAGGAGCGTCGTCGGAGCCGGGCAGCGTGGCGCAGATTCGGCAGTGCACCCGAAGACTGATGGAGCGAGGCAAGACCGAGAACCTGCCCATACTCCTCAGCGGCCACGTTACCAAAGGCGGGGACATCGCCGGGCCGCGGGTGATGGAACACATGGTGGACGTCGTGCTTCATATGGAAGGCGACCCGGTCAGTTCGTGGCGCCTCCTTCGCTCAATGAAAAATCGCTTCGGATCGACGAACGAAGTCGGCGTTTTCGAGATGACGAGCAAGGGCTTGAGCGACGTTGAAGATCCGTCGTTGGCGTTTATCGCGGAGCGGGCCGAACATGCAGTCGGCTCAGTGGTAATCGCCACGTTGGAAGGGTCCAGGCCGTTGCTGGCGGAAGTCCAAGCGCTAACGTCGCCGTCCAGCCTGCCCGCTCCTCGTCGGGTGGCCAGCGGAGTCGACTTGAACAGAGTCCTGCTGGTGTGCGCCGTAATGGGTCGTCGGGCTGGTGTGGGACTGAATGGACAGGATATCGTGGTGAACGTCACCGGAGGGTTGCGCACGTCGGAAACGGCGGCCGACCTCGGGGTGGCGTTGGCTATTGCATCGAGCGCGAGAGACACGCCCATCGCGTCCGGGGTCGCCGCGGCCGGCGAAGTGGGCCTCAGCGGAGAAGTTCGGGCGGTGCCGCAACTGGAGCGCAGGATATCCGAGGCGGCTCGCCTCGGGTTGAGCAAGTTCATCGTCCCGGGCAGAGGGCGGTGGCAGAGGTCGCACGAGGGCGGCCTAGAGGTTGTGCCCGTGTCGACGCTTCGGCAGGCGCTTGGGGTTGCACTGGAGCGCCCTGAGGGTGGACCTCGCAAGTCAGGTGATGAATAGCGCGGACCGGAGTCCGCGAGAAGACGGGGGGCAGAAACTGAAGAACGCATATTTTCACTGCATCGGCGGCGCCAGCGGGGACATGATCCTCGGCGCCGTAATCGACGCCGGCGTACCGATCGAGACCATACAAGAAGCCTTGGACGCCATGAAAGTCCGGGGCGCGGAATTGACCTGCAAAGAAGCCCAACGGGGCGGATTGCACGGCAAATTGGTCGACGTGGAGCTGGACGAGAGAGCGAAGCGGCCTCGAGCCTGGCAGGACTTCGTCCGGACCGTCGAGGAGTCCGACCTCAGCCCAAATGTCAAACAGCGGGCTACGACGGTCTTCGAGCGGTTGGCCGAAGCGGAGGCCCGTGTGCACAAGACCACCATTGAGGGCGTTCACCTGAGAGAGCTCGGCACCCTCGACACCCTGGTCGATGTCGTGGGCGGCATCGTTGGCCTCGAAGCCCTTGGAATCGAGCGACTGTATTCCTCACCGTTCCCGACTGGTTCAGGCGTCATAAACAGTGAGCATGGCGTGCTGCCCGTGCCGGGCCCCGCCACCTCGGCTCTGTTCGCGATGGCGAGCGCGCCCGTGATACCGGCGCCGGGGCACGCGGTCGAGACGGGCGAGATGGTGACTCCGACCGGGGCGGCGATCATCACAACCCTGGCGACTTTCCGGCAACCGGCTATGACGCTGGAAACCGTCGGCTACGGATTGGGTCAACGGGAGTCGAGAGACTATCCGAATGTCCTGGCCCTGTGGATCGGCCAAGAACACGGCGCCTCGTACAACGAAGACCTGACCCTGATCGAGACCAACGTCGACGACATGACCGGCGAGGTTTTGGGCTTCGTTCAGGAGCGCCTTTTCGAAGCCGGCGCTCTGGATGTATGGTTTACGCCGATCCAGATGAAAAAGAACAGGCCGGCCACGATGGTCAGCGTCATCGTCGGCAAGACTTCCGAGCCGGACGCCATCGCCATGCTGATGAAGGAGACGACCACGCTCGGCGTTCGGACGCGACCCCTGACCAGGTACGAAGCAGACCGAGAGATCGCCGAGGCGAACACGCAATTCGGGAAGGTCGCCGTGAAGGTCAAGAGGCTGGAAGGCGTCGCCGTCGCCGCGGCCCCGGAGTACGAAGACTGCCGGCGTATAGCGATGGAGCACGACCTCCCGCTGCAGACGGTGTATCGCCTGATCGCAAAAGACGCGGAATCGCAACTTCTGGACTGATGAAACCGGTCTGTCGAGTCGGTCAAGCATCGATCGGGTCGTTGCTTTCAGTCTCGCGGGCGGTTCGGCGTGAGGCGTCGGTGATGGGGCGCGTCGATGAGTCGGCAGCGTCTCGACAGGTCGTCACGACCCCGCAAATCGACGGGTCGTCGTTGGCGCCTGATCACGCCGTCGGCATTTCCCCGGATGATAAACCGTTCTTCGGTTGACCGCGTCGCGTTCCGTAACTAGAATGTAAAGGTCGAAGCGTGGGTTGGGACACCGCCAATTTCGGTGTCGACCTCGCTTTTTTGATTACGGTTAGGGGACGTAAGGCGGACCGCGCCGAGTCCCGATGGGGCGCTCGGCAGCAAGCCGATGCTCGTATCGATGCCTTGTTGGCCTCGACGCCGTGTCAAACGTGATGCCCCAGTGGCGCAATCGGCAGCGCAGCCGACTTGTAATCGGCAGGTTAGTGGGTTCGAATCCCCTCTGGGGCTT
>CAZPQQ010000121.1:0-4358 GCA_964588665.1 uncultured Dehalococcoidia bacterium
CCCGATACGAGACGGCGGGGAACCAGTTCAACAGCTTCTCTCACGTCGTCACGGACAAGGCCTCTGACTTGGGCATCGACGGAGCGAAGCAGATGCTCCTAGACGAGACCGGACAGAACTTCGACTCGTTCCTGGATGCCAGACCCGACGGCAAACCGTTCTGCTACTGGTGGGGCCCGACCAACACCCACCGAACCTGGGAGCAGGGCTCCGGCAAAGCACTCTGGGGACTCGATCCCGACGGCCTCGAAGGTCGATTGCCCGAGTTCCTTCCAGACGTCCACGATATCAGGGAAGACGTGAACGACTACCTGGGCGAGTGTCTGGCCTTCGATGCGGGGCTAGGCGTGATCATCGAGCGCCTCGAGGCCGCCGGCGAGCTCGACAACACGCTGTTCGTGATCAGCGGAGATCACGGAATCCCGGGCTTCCCGCGCGCCAAGTGCAACCTCTACAACATTGGGTGTGAGGTGGCGCTGGCGGTTCGCTGGCCCGGTCACATTCAACCAGGGAGAGTCGTGGACGACTTCGTAAACTTGAAGGATCTGGCCCCCACCTTCCTGGAGGCGGCCGGAGTGGATGTCCCGGACAGCATGAGCGCAACCAGCTTCTTGCCCGTCCTGGAGAGCGACGAAAGCGGCCAAATGGACGAGAGCCGCACCTGGGTCGTTACCGGCAGGGAGCGGCACGTGGAGAACGCCAGAGAGGGCGGCCTGCCATATCCGCAACGGGCCATTCGGACCAAGGACTTCCTCTACATCTGCAACTTCGAGCCGGACCGTTGGCCGATGGGAGACCCTCAGGGGCTCGATGACCTCGACGCGGAAGCGCCGTCCTGGGACAGCATCTGGACGACGACGCGGGTGGCCTACCCCGACATGGACGGAGGGCCGACCAAGGCGTGGATGATCCATTACCGCGCCGAAGAGGATGTGCAGGAGCTGTTTCAGATGGCTTTCGGCAAGAGGCCGCGAGATGAACTGTACGACCTGCGCGTCGATCCCGATTACATGAACAACGTGGCCGGCCACGCCGACTACCAGGACGCCCGAAAACGTCTCGTCGACGAGCTCATGTGCGAACTGCGGGAGCACGACGACCCGCGCGTGGTTGAGGAGCCGTGCCGGTTCGAGCACGCGCCGTACGCCGGCCCGATTCTGCACTGAGGCGACAGGAGGGATCAGAAGGACGGAGATTTGGAGCGCCGGTGCATTCCGATGCGATACCAGCCTTGCGACATACTTTTGCTCACCACGAACGGACGTAGGCGAGTTCTCACCTCCAAATCCGTTCAACCTGAGCTCGTCGAAGGGTCACCACAGACAAGTCTCGGTCTCTGTCGGGGCAGCCAACATTCGCGCTGTCACTTGGAAGAAAGCGTTGCTCTGGGCACTGGACCCTGCTGCGAAACTTGTCGCGTCAAAGTGGTTCGACAGGCTCACCACGAACGGATTTTAGAGTCGGGCCCCGCCCAGATCCGTTCACCCTGAGCAACGTCGAACGGTCTCGCATCCTGTCCGCAGGCAGCCAACATTCGCGGTGTCACCTAGAGGAAAGGGTTGATCTGGGCACAGGACCCTGCTGCGAAACTTGTCAGGTCAAGGTGGTTCGACAAGCTCACCACGAACGGATGTGGGAATGGAACCCCGCCTAAACCCGTTCACCCTGAGCAACGTCGAAGGGGCGCCGCACGCACAAGTCTCGCTGCCTGTCCACCCGCCCAACGCAACGTAATGCCACCCAGAGCATGTTTGAAAGATGAGCCGTTGCGTGGAATCTTGTCGAAGGGTCGCCAAACCCTTTCAATTGTTAAGCGAACTTCGGAGACAAGACTCTGGCGACCGTCCTCACCAATCCAGCGCGGGCCAGTCCACTCGAGAAATCAGGATCGGTCAGCTCGGAAAAGGCCGCCCCGGGAGCTCAATTCAGCAACGAGATCGTCGTAGGCCTGGCGGTCGAGCGGAAGGTCCACCGCCTTGCCGGTGACACTCGACATAATGACTGCCGAGATCAGCTCCAGCGACTTGATCCCTTCCTCTCCGGTGATTGCCGGCTCTCGACCCTCCAGGACCGCTCGGGCGAAGTCGTCGATGACGTCGTAGTGTGCAAATCTGAATTCTTCGATGTCGACCGATTCCACTCGGGTGTCCGGTCTGGCAAACATCCCCTGCCCTGTGCGGATGAACTCGCTGCTCGACACTTCCTGAGTAACATGGATCAACTTGTCTTCCGTCATGACCAGCGAGCCAAGGTCGCCGTGGAGCTCGAGCCGCCGCTCTTGTAAGCCCTGAATCGTGTTCAAATGCATCAGCCCGTGGGCGCCGTTGTCGTACTCCAACACCGCGCTGGCCACGTCCTCGACTTCGATCTCGTGCATCAGATTGCTGGCCAGACCGCGCACCGATTTCGGCATCCCGCCCAGCCACTGGTACAGGTCGATCAGGTGGATGGCTGGAGTCCACATAACGCCGCCGCCCTCGGTCTCCCACGAACCCCGCCATGCTGCCGAATCGTAGTAAAACTGGGGCCGAAACTGGGTCTGAGACATCCCCGTCCGAAAGAGGTCGCCCAGCTCGCCTTCGTCAAGCATCCTTCGCATGCGCACCACCTCGGGCCCGAACCGAAGGTTGAACACCACGCCCAGCGTCAATCCAGCCTCACGAGCGGTCCGAACCATCTCGTCTGCCTGAGTTAAGGTCGCGGCGATCGGCTTCTCGGTGAGGACGTGCTTGCCCGCCTTGAACGCCTGAAGCGACATCGCGTGATGCAGCGGATTGGGCACACAAAGCGTCACCGCATCGACTTCCGGGTCGCCAAGCACGTCCTCGAAATCCTGATACCACTTGACCGACCGTTCGGCCGCCTGCCCCTGCGCCACCTCGGTGTTCACGTCAAACACGCCCACCAACTTGGTCGACTCGAGTTCGTCGACAACGTTCGTGTGCCGGACGCCAATGATGCCCGACGAACCGATGACCGCGATGCCCAGTGTGTCACTCAATGATGCAATTCTCCTCGATAACGGGCCGCGAGTCCGACAGTTTCGGTGTCATTCAGATTTGCCTGAGGACATACGGTCGCCAGACGGTGACGATTGTATGGTTGCGTGGGCGTGCCGTCAAACCCTATAGGACGCCTCGCTTGTGGCCCATCGAGCAGCGATCGTAGCAATCGGCGCGAAGGCCGCGCCGACGGTATCGTTCGGAACCCGATGAGCTCGTTGGCGACGCGGAAGGGTTGTTGCCGAACGTTTCGTCAAAATGAGCGTCAATCATAGCTGACGCCGAGTAGAATGCAACTATCGCCAGCAAGAAGAACCCACAATGCACGTGCTCATGTTGAGTTTTGAGGAAGGATCGGGGTACGCTGAATCAAGGGCTACCCGGCCAAAATGTTTAGTCGTGATTGCCGTCCGCTCGACCGTGAACAGTCCATGCTCCGTGTTGACCAATTGGATAATCGTAGTGGCTTGATCGGGCCGGCAACGGAGATAATAGATCAGCCCTCTTCCATTGCTAGTTACAACCTGTTATTAGACCAGTCGCCCATCCGCTGAGTACAGCGCCAAACTAACGAACTCCTGCAAAGATACACGGCGAAGTAGAGCAACAATGTCCAACCACCAGCTCGACCTAACACCTCGTAGAGTATGGCTCGGTCTAACGATCCCCGGCAAGAAGACTATGCGCATGCTCGAACCGGGCGGCAATGTTGACTCGACCATAATGGTTGCTCGGCGGAATGGTGGCTTGCCGCTACCTCGTGATTTCGCGCGCCGCCCTCTGAGGCAGAAGGCCGAAAAGACACGAGGCCAGAAGCTCATCCATATGTACCAAGGTGACCCGTGGATGGCTCTCCATTTTGCCGCTTTGGCGCTGCACGCTGTTCCGGCGCAAGGTGCCAGATTCGGCCCAGCAAGCCGAGATTTCTTCAAACCGCTGCGTCCACCGATGAACTTATATGGGACGATTCTGACGGACGTTAGGGACTTTTTGAAGCTCAGATTCCGCACCAAAGGTCGAGTGACCCCCGACGAGAAGGTGCCGCCATACATTCGATGGGCGTTGGATAACGGCGTTATAGACCCTGTGACGCAGACTGACGACCCCAGATACGTGTTCGGATACATAGTAGACAGGGTAATCAGCGATCTTGATGACCGGTCCAAAAGCCCGAACACTGTAGAGGAAGACGGTATTCTGAGGTTGAGGGACGTGCTGAGGGGGATGGTCGGCCTTGTCTACCCATATCAGAGCGACGCAGGTACTCTAGATGAAATGTTCGATGACGGGACGTACGCCCTCCACGGGCAGAGTTCGAAGCAGGGAGGGTGAAATGCCCAGAATCGCTGATTTGGT
>CAZPQQ010000122.1:0-4095 GCA_964588665.1 uncultured Dehalococcoidia bacterium
GAGTACATGGGGTGCAGGGGCGAAGCCCCGCCGGGTTTTAGGGTGTCCCTAGAAAACCTTCGCGGGCGGGTGGGTGGGACCAAACAGGCTACGTGAACAACCTTCCAATACAACGGTAAGATTTCCGATCGCTTCGTTCATATCTCCCAGCGTTGCTGCCCCATGCGTTGTCCGCTCTACGGGCGTAAAGTTGCTCAGGGCGAACGAAGCGTAGTGTGTCCTGCTTGTGGTGAGTCCCGACGCATTGGGGTTCGGACCTGTCGAACCACCAGCCCGCTGGTTATCGCCGTTCGATATCTACAACGGGCTTGAGAGTCCGAACACTGGGTCAGAGCCGCTGGCTGCCGGTTCGCTCGTACACCACCACTTGCCAGATCAGGTTCCTGCCGGAGAACACACGCTTGAAACCGGCGCCCTCCACGATGCCTGTCACCAGTGAGTCCGGGTGAACGAACAACCGGAAGTCGCTGAGTCTGATTCGAAGCCCCAGGTTGAGCAGCCAAACCGCCACTCGGTTCGGCAACCCGTCGCGTGGGTAGACGATGCCCAACATCCGCGTGGCATGCTCGGCTGAACGCTCCAGCAGTGTTCCCGCGTCGTCGTAGCAGCAGATGACCCGATCCAACGTCACGATGTCCGCTGCTCCGATGCCGTCCGCCAGGTCCACGAAGTCGCCCAGATGCTGGGTCAACCGATCGGCGTGACCCTGAGCGACAGCTTCGCTCTCGGACACGCGTTCATAGGAACTCGATGCGTCAACACTGACGGCGCTGCGGGCCCCGGCTTTGATCAGCTCGTGCTGGATGGCGCCAACGCCGCCGCCGATGTCGAGCAATGTCTTGTCTTTCGCGTCACGCTCGACGATGGAGTTCAAAAGCTGGCGGGTCGTATTCCGAGGACCCTTCTTACGATAGCTTTTCAGCTCCGATTTCGCCTCGTTGTCGTCGAAGAACGCCTCGATCCCCCGGCACTGGCTGCACGGCATGTCAATCTCCTCTCGCCATTAGTCACCATGCCACGGTACACGGGGTCCATGCTTTTCGCCAGGCGGCCCATGGCGGAAGCTTCCCGATGCTTGGCGCGTGACCCACGGCCTTCACACCACCGAAGACCTGGGCATACCGGCCGCCACGGTCCGGTCCCGGATTCGCCCCCGCCCCCGCCACGCCCTCCATTCCGAGGAGGTTGAACCTGGCGACCGAAAGTCTCTATCCTACCTACGCCGATTCCGTGGTGACGCGGCTGCACATGATCGGACCGGATTGCCCCGGGGGGACAGTGAACGGATAGGGGGTGTCGTTGGCCAACGTTCGGGCCATACTGAACTGGACACCGCGCACGCCAGTCTATTACGGATGGGTCGTGCTGGCGATGGCCGCCGTCGGGACATACGTGGGCACCGGCGTCGCACAGATCGTTATCGCCGGCGTCCAGAACCTGATCTTCGACGACCTTGGCTGGGATCGCAGAACCATCGCTTTCGCCGTGACCGCGGGCACGTGGACATCGGCGCTCCTCACGCCATTCGCCGGCCAGTTGGCCGACCGACACGGACCTCGCTGGCTCATGCCGCTGGCGGCAGTGGTCGTGGGAGTTTGCTACTTCAGCATCGCGAGCATGAAGTCGGTCTGGCAGTTCTATGCGGCCTACATCGTGGCTCGTGGCGTGGGCAACCCCAACCTGGTCGGCGTGGTGCCCCGCACGGTAGCCGTGAACTTCTTCCATCGGCGCCGCAACCTTGCGCTGGGGTTGACGTCGACGTTCCGGCCGATCAGCAATGCGATCAACATCCAGGTCATCGTGGGCATCGCCAGCTTGCTGAGTTGGCGCGCCGCCTACCGCTATCTGGGGTCGTTCGCGATCGTGCTGGCGCTGCCGCTGGTGTTGATAATGCGCCGACGCCCCGAAGATATCGGCCTCCGTCCCGACGGCGATCCGATCGATATGCCCGACACACGGCTCACCGGCTCGGGCGCCGAGAAGGCTCATGTACCCACGGAGGGAGGCTGGACGGTCGGGCAGGCGGCCGCCAGTCGGGCATTCTGGTTCATCGTGGTCGCGGACATGCTCACCATCCTGACCGCCGGCACGGTCACGTTCCAGATCGTGCCGTTCCTCGTCGACTCCGGCGTCGCGCAGACTTTGGCAGTGGCGGCGTTGAGCCTGGCCACGCTGGCGGGAGCGTTGGTCAACCCGGCCTGGGGTTTCCTCGCCGACCGGTACTCTGCTCGCCGCCTGGCGTTTTCCGCGATCTCGACAAGCGGCGTGATCACCGTGTTCTTCCTCGTTTTGGGCGCCGGGCTGCCTCTGTTCTTCGTCGCGATCGCGTGGGGGATGGCCAGCGGCGGCCTCAACATCCTGAGCAGCATGCTGCTGGCCCAGTACTTTGGCCGGGAGTCCTTCGGGGCCATCACCGGACTCATGGGCCCGTTCCAGATCGGGGCACTCGGGCTGGGACCGGCGTTCGGCGCCGTGCTATTCAGTGCGACGGGCGGCTACACCGCCATCTGGATCTACGGCCTGGCTGGCTACATCGCCGCCGCCTTGCTCATCCTCGCGGCCCGCCGCCCGACGCTGCCTGTGGGCGCCGGCGCGGAAATCGACCGCTAGACGGCGCCGACGTCTCAGGAACAATCACATCAGAAACGAGGTTGGCCGATACTGACTGACGGCAACCAAGAATAGGAGGCAAGCTCGGGAACATCTTTCGACTCGCTCCCCGTCCTAGTATGCTTGATCGTCCCCACCGCAGCGCCTTCGCGTATAATCCGCTCAGCGATACCTACACGCCGGAGGGTATGCATATGCCGGACAACAACGATGTCGTAATCGTCGGAGGCGGAGCCGCCGGGTGCACGACCGCGTACTACCTGGCCAAGGCGGGGATAAAGGCCACGGTCATCGAGCGGGAGGGCGTCGCGTCCATGGCGTCGGGGTTCTCGTCGGGCGGTCTCAATCCGCTCGAAGGCGCCGGCATTCCCGGTCCGCTTTCGGACCTGGCGATGGCGTCGTTCAGGCTGCACCAGACGCTCGGTTCGGAGCTCGTCGACGAATCGGGCGTGGAGTACGGCCTGGAGACGATCTCCATGCTCCTGATGGCGTTCGACGACGACGCGATCAGTGGCTTGACGGAAACCTACCGGATCTTCGAGTCCGCGGGCGAGGGGTTCTGGGCACGTTGGCTCGATCCCGACCAGGCGGCGGAGATCGAACCGCGCATCGGTCCCGGCGTGGTCCGCGCGCTCGAAACCCACGGCAACTCGATGCTGAGCAGCTACCGGTACACCCTCGCCCTGGTCCAGGCCGCCGAGAACATGGGCTCGTTGGTCAGGTCAGGCAACGCCACAGGCGTCTCCTCGTCGGGTGGGCGGGTCAGGTCGGTGGTCCTCGACAGCGGCGAGATCGAGTGCGACGCAGTCGTGTTCGCCACGGGTCCCTGGGCAGGCCAGGTCGCGGAATGGCTGGGTGTGCCCGTGCCTGTCGAACCTCTGAAGGGCGAGAACCTGCGAATGATCCTTCCCGGGCAACCGCAGCCTACCCACGACATCTCCGGCGGCGGGGTGTCTATCTTCCACCGTGAGGATGGCCAGGTTTGGGTCGGCTCGACCGAGGAGCGCGCCGGATTCGACAACGAACCGAGCATCGGAGCTAGGGACCGGCTGATGGCCGGGGCTCTGAAACTGATGCCCGCCATGGCCGACGCGGAGCTGATCCTGCACACGGCCTGCCTCCGACCTGTCACGACCGACTGGCTACCGATAATCGGTCGGGCGCCGGGCTGGGACAACGCGTACCTGGCCACCGGGGCGGGCAAGAAGGGCATCCTTATCAGCACCGGCATGGGTAAAGCGGTTGCCGACCTGATCGGGGCCGGCGCCACCGACGTGCCGATCGCGGGATTGGAGCCGGAGCGGTTTGCGACGTAGAGGACTGACGCCAAAGGGGCTCGCCCCTCTGGACTCCCCACGATGGGGTGGCTGAGGCCGCTGAGACGGGGTACCGTTAAGGTGGGCGGCTAACCACGCGACGACCTGATGGAGCGAGTGCAATGAATCCGACCGACCTGTTGTTGCGATACCCCGCCAATGCGACCTT
>CAZPQQ010000123.1:0-4057 GCA_964588665.1 uncultured Dehalococcoidia bacterium
AGGATGAACGCTGCGGTCTTTCCGGTGCCGGTTTGAGCCACGCCCAGCAGGTCTTCGCCTTCGAGCACGGCGGGGATGGCTTGTTCTTGTATGGGCGTGGGTTTGGTGTAGCCCGCTGCATTCACACCGGCGAGAATGCGTCGGTCTAGGTTAAATTGTTCGAAATTCAGTTGAGGTGCTCCTTGACTGCATTGAGCCAAGTTACAATCTTAGCCCTAATGTCTTGTTTTTCAGATTTGTATCGAAGTCGACGGACCATTGTAGCAGTTATTGGCGTTGGGGAGATTGCCCACGCTCGACGCTCGCTTGCAACGTCCTGTACAGTATTCGTGCCCGACAGGATTTCCGGCGTCACGAGTGGCGCCGTTGAACCGTGGGATGCCGGCTACAACAAGTGTTATCGCGAGGTCGCATGGTCAGGCCGAATTGGATCGAAGAACACCCGACCGGGTGCACCTGCGTAGCTTGCCAAACGAACAGGGCAGACACCGAGAGGGTGCGCGCGGCGGGGAAGGTCGGGCGCAACTCTCGATGTCCGTGCGGCAGCGGCAAGAAATTCAAGAAGTGTCACGGCGGTTAGCTTGCCCTGTGCCTCGAAGCGCCCATGACGCCTAGGCCTCGAATAGCTTGACAGTGACGCGCGCACGCGGATAGACTTGCCCCAACTCGAAATATGATCACCCGGGGGGAGCTTGGGAAGCCAGGCTGAGAGGGCAGCCGAAATGCTGTCGACCCCGAGAACCTGATCTGGGTAATGCCAGCGTAGGGACGAGGTTTTCCCGGAATCGCAAGGCCGCCTAGATTGTTAGGGCGGCTTTTTTATTTGTTGGCGGTTCGGCGTCTCGAATGGCGTGGGGCCGGTGTTTCAGGCGAAGCGATCCGGCGGGGACTGAATGTTGGCAGCATCCCGAAAGCAAGTCGACGATGTCGGCGCCTCTCAAGACATTGAGGAGCAAGCCGCGCCGATCCCAGGGCGAACGGCGCCCATCATCGAGGTCCGCGGGCTGGGCAAAACGTTCAGCCAGGCAGATCACCGGCTGTCGGTGCTCGAAGGAGTCGATTTCTATGCCGAAGAAGGCGAGTTCGTCAGCATCATCGGTCCCAGCGGATGCGGGAAGAGCACCCTCCTCAACATCATCGCAGGCCTCGACGAACCGACGTCAGGGACTCTGGAAATTCACGGCGTCCAGGCGCCGGACCGGCTTGGCGCTGTCGGTTACATGCAGCAGAAAGACCTGCTTCTTCCGTGGCGAAACGTCATGGCCAACGCGGTTCTCGGTCTGGAGCTGCAAGGTGTGTCAAAAAGCGAGGCCCGGCGGCGGGCGGCAGGCCTCATGGACCAGTTCGGTTTGCGCGGCTTCGAGGACCAGTACCCGAATGCGCTGTCCGGAGGCATGAGACAGCGTGCGGCTTTCCTCCGCACCGTGCTGGCGGATCAGGAAGTGTTCCTTTTAGATGAACCCTTCGGCGCCCTCGATGCCTTGAATCGCTCCCAGATACACGAGTGGCTGCTGGGCTTGTGGCAGGAGCTCAACAAGACCATCGTGATGGTGACCCACGACGTTGACGAAGCGATCTTCCTCTCGGACAGAGTCTACGTCATGACGGCTCGCCCCGGCGCAATGAAGCTGGTTGCGCCAACAGAGCTGCCGCGTCCGAGACGCCTCGAGATGGTGACCTCTCCGGCATTCGTGAGTTTGAAGGCCAAATTGCTGTCCTCCATCCGCGAAGAGAGTGACCAAGAATTGTCGGGAGGCTCGGCGTGAACGCGACGAACGGAGAGTACGCGGGCGCATCGACGGCGCACGAAGCCTGGCGCACGGCGGTTCGCGGTTTCGGAGCGCGGTGGCTGCCGTCATTGGCCATCGTTGCGGGCATCATCGTCGTCTGGGAGGGCTACGTCCGCGTTTTCGACATCGAGAAGTGGCTGTTGCCCGCGCCGTCCGCCGTGGTCGTTGCGATCGGCGAGAGTCCAGGCATGCTGGCACGCCACTCCCGGGTCACGTTGGAGGAGATCGCCGTCGGCTTCGCCCTCGCGCTGGCAGCGGGCGTCGTTTTAGCGTCGGCGATCGGGTTGTCTCGGACCGTCGAGCGGGCTTTGTACCCGTTCGTGATCGCGTCGCAAACCATCCCCGTCATCGTCATCGCGCCGATGCTGCTAATCTGGGTCGGCTACGGCCTGGCGCCGAAGGTGATCGTCGTGGCGCTGATCAGCTTCTTTCCAATAGTAGTCAACATGGCGGACGGGCTGAAGTCGGCGGACCCGGATGTCGTCGCGCTGACGCGGACACTCGGGGCGAACCGCTGGCAGGTGTTCATCAAGATTCAGGCGCCGACTTCATTGCCGTACCTGTTTTCGGGCATGCGGGTAGCCATCGCCGTGAGCGTGATAGGCGCGGTTATCGGCGAGTGGGTTGGCTCCAGCGAAGGGCTGGGTTACCTGATGATTCGTTCGAAGCCCCTGTTCCTGACGGAGCGGGTGTTCGCGGCGATCGTTATCCTGTCGGCGATGGGTGTGGGGCTGTTTGCACTGGTGGGGATAGTGGAACGCTTCGCGTTGCCGTGGCAGCACGGAACGCGGGGCCAGCAGGGGATCTGATCGAGATCAGTGAGGTGTTTATCGTGATCAAGAGAATCGTACGCGGATCGATTTCCGCGATGGCAGTAGCGGCAGTAATGGCGCTGATGGCGGCTTGCGGCTCGGACGAGTCGGAGAGCGCGTCCGTTAAGCTGGCTTTGGACTGGTATCCGAATGCCAACCATCTGGGGTTGTACATCGCCCAGGACAAAGGCTACTTCGAAGACGAGAATCTCGATGTCGAGCTGTACACGCCGGTCGACCCGTCAACGGTGCTTCAGACCGTGGGAGCGGGCTCGGACGACTTTGGCATCAGTTACCAGCCCGACGTTCTGCTGGCAAGGGCGCAGGGTGTGCCGGTCGTCTCCGTGGTCGGGATGGTGCAATACCCGCTGAATTCGGTGATGGCGCTGGAGTCGTCCGGCATTACACGCCCTAGCGATCTGGTCGGCAAGAAGGTTGGATATCCGGGGATCCCGACCAACGAGCCGCTGCTCGACACGATGCTGAAATTCGACGGATCTCATGGCCTCGATGACGTCGAGCTGGTCAACGTCGGCTTCAATCTGGCCGAGTCGCTCATCAGCGGAACCGTGGACGCGGTCGTCGGGGCGTACTGGACCCACGAGAGCATTCTGCTGGAAAACCAGGGCCATCCCGTCAACGTCATGCGCATGGACGAGTGGGGCGTGCCTGCATACTACGAGCTCGTGCTGGTGACCAGCGAAGACATGATCGACAAGGACCCGAAGGTGATCGAAAGGTTCGTTCGAGCCATCAAGAAAGGCTACGCCGACGCCATAAGCGATCCCCAGGCCGGTGTGGACATCCTGGTGAAGGCGAACAAAGACGAGATCGACGAGGGCATCGACCGGCCGGGCGCCGATCTTCTGGTCTCCGCCTGGAAGACAGCCGACGCCGATTTCGGCCAGCAAGACTCCGCCCGCTGGGAGAGTTTCGTCAAGTGGATGCAAGACGCCGGCCTGCTGACCGGTGAGCTAGAGTCTTCGGAGGCGTTCTCGAACGAGTATGTGAAATAGCAATTCAGGCCGACCTGCGATACATACCGAGCAACCTCGACGCCACCCACTGGTAGGGGAGGGTTTGTAACCCTCCCGCCGACTTCGCGACCCAAATCACGCACCGAATGACCAACACTTAACTCAGCCAACGACCAAACGCAACTTGTGTGCCGAACATGCCCCTAACTCAACAACTCAAACTCAAATACGAAAACCTCTGGCGCCGGATGGTCTTCCACCCGTTCGTCGTCGAGATGGGCGACGGCACGCTGCCGCCGGAGAAATTCAAACGCTACTTCCTTCAGGACTACGTGTTCGTGCGAGACCTTGTCAGCATGACCTCGATGGGCATGGCCAAAGCCCCGGACCTGGACTCAGCGAGCAGACTGCATGCCTTCTTGACCGGAATCCTCGACCCGGAAAACGACCTGTTCATGCGCGCGTTCGACGAACTCGG
>CAZPQQ010000124.1:0-4011 GCA_964588665.1 uncultured Dehalococcoidia bacterium
TAGCTTAACTGGCCCCCAGTCCTGTCCAAACGATGGGGTCCACCTCAGTCATATATCGTTGGCTTCGCAGGCAAAGCCATGCTTTCGAAGTACTCCGTTACTCTATTTGTTATCTCGTGTAGAGTGGTCGAATCAGGATCTCTTTCATATAGCGAACTGAACACTTCCTCAAAGTTAGAGGTGGTGAAGTCTGCGGCAAAGAACGGATGACATTACCAAGTTCCAGATCGTCAATGAGTGAATCCATCGTTGGCAATCGTTTCCCCGACGGCTCAGGGTCTCTTACGGCCGACGCGACACTCGCGCCTGCACCCAAGATGACCACGTGGTTGACGTCTCTCAACCCTCGTTGGACTCCTTCTTTTCTGTTCATCTTAGAAATCTGAACATTCCTTTCGCTGCGCCTTCGTGTTGTCTTGAGCGCCGTGACCAATATCATCGGGAGGATTCTCGGTTCCTCGGACGCGTCGATATGTCTTTTAGAGGTGCTTCGGCTGAAGGACAGCTCAGTCGAGATCGTCCTCCGATTCATCATCCACAATCAGGCTCTGGACTGAACACGCGAGTCCCCCCGCAATTGCCAGCAACGTCTCGTACCGAGGGGATTGCTCGCCTCGTTCGATACGGCCAAGGGTGATCCGCCCGATTCCCGCGCGTGAGGCCAGATTCTCCTGGGTTGTTCCTGAAGTACGCCTGATATTCCGGATACGTTTGCCCAGCAATCTTCTCCCCCTGGGCTGCAATGGCTTCGACCCTTGGACGATATGTGGCGTCACAGTAGTGCCTGGCGAAGTCCCACGGGATTTCCGCGACTTGTCCGTCTGACAGATTCAGCAACAGCATGTATGGGTTTGGCAGGCTGAGGCTCTCCACACTGTCTAATCCAGCAACTTCTCGAATGTCGGCCAAGGGTATCAACCCACTCAACCCGTCCGCGAACGTGAGTTTGATATCGCGCTCGTCAATACTGGCGGATGTCATCATTCGATTCGCGTTTTCGACGTGGACTGTGGTGGCCATGGCAGTTCTCGTCAGCAACATATCGTCAATTCTTGAACGATTCAAATGTATCGTTTACGATACTTCTTGTCAATGGAACTGAGCCAGCCCGACGGTTCGGCCCAGGCTGTTTTGATATTTCGGCCGACCTATTTCGGCCGCGCATGTCCCATGGCGAAACTTGGCATGCTGAGGTCCTTCGACGGGCTCAAGACGAACAGGCAAGGGTGCGTTTCGACCAGAACCGAACGCATGTCGACATGGCCAGGTACGTAAGCAGGTTGTCGCGGTTCCGTTTCCGGGCTGAGACTAGCGAAACTGTTTCCGGGCACAACCTACCGCCACGTCTCGGCGTTGCCTTGGGGGCGGTAGCCGATCTCGTCTCGGGAGTTGGAGATGTCCCAGAAGCGCCACTTGTTGTCGGACACGCCGTAGTAGATGCCGAACCGCAGTGAGTCGGTCGCTTCGATGCAGCTCTCAACGAGTCGCAACAGGTCGCCGTGCGTTAGCAGCGTCGCGAACTGCCGGGGCGCCATCGGCCTGCCTTCCCTGTTGAGCGTGCCTATGCGCATGCAGAGGACGGACAGACCGAACAGGTCGGAGTAGTATCGCCCGGCGGCTTCCCCGAACGCCTTGCCGATGCCGTACGCGCCGTCGGGACGGATCGGCATGGACGTGGTCACGAGCGGTATCGCGTCCGGGTCGAGGCCGTCGTACCGTCCCGCGATGATCGCCGAGTACGGGTGGTCGTTTTCGTAGTTGCCGGTTGCGTGGTTGGAGCTCGCGAAGATGACGCGCCTGGCGCCCGCGACTCGCGCCGCCTCGAGAGCGTTGTGAGTCGAAGGCAGGTTGTTCCGGTAGACGACGTCCCACGGGCTGAATTGGGACGGAATGCTGGCCAGATCGATTACCGTATCGACGCCATCGAAGGCGGGCTGGATGGATGACAGGTTTGTTGTGTCTGCGACCAGGCTGTCGAAGCCTTCGATGGGCACGATGTCGACCCCGCTGAGAGTGTAGGCGTCGGCGAGGCCGTTTCTCAGGACGGAACCCACCAGCCCGGAAGCCCCAGTTATCAGCACCTTTTTGTTCGTTGGCATTGGTCTCCTCTGCATGTTGGTTTGACGGTCATGAGAGATTATAATGCCATCGCGCCAACCCGTACCGAATGAGCGAGAATGACGCCTGGCATCAGCGATGAGAGACTGCCCGTGGGACCGAATTCACTGGAGGTTCGATGTTGAACGAATGGACCATGGATCGGTGGAAGTACTTCGACATCACCCATCGGGATCACATCCTGTGCAACCCGACAACGGTCGAGAAACTCGATGAGTTGATCGGCCTGCTCCGGCTTGAACGAGGAGCGTCCGTGCTGGATATCGCCTGCGGCAAGGCTGAGATGCTGGTGAGGATGGCCGAGGCATGCGGCGTCACGGGCGTAGGAATCGACAAATCGCCTTTCGCCATCTCTGACGCCGAGGCCAAGCGCGACGAACGCGTCCCCGACGCCGAGATCGAGTTCATCGTCGGGGACGGCGCCGACTACCGGGCCGCTTCGCCGGAGTCGTTCGACCTGGCGGCATGCATAGGGGCGAGCTGGGTGTTCGACGACCATCGAGGCACGCTGCGGGCGCTGACGGCGATGGTCAAGCCGGGCGGTCTGGTCATGGTTGGCGAGCCGTTCTGGATCAACGACCCGCAACCGGAGCACCTCGTGGCCGAAGGTCAGGACGGTCCGTTCTTCAGCACTCATGACGGCAACGTACAGATCGGCGAAGAGGAAGGCTTGACGTTGTTGTACACCATCGTGAGCAACCAGCACGACTGGGATCGCTATGAAGGGCTCCAGTGGCGGGCGGCGGCCGAATACGCTCGCGATCGTCCGGACGACCCCGACCTGCCGGAAGTGCTTGCTCGTGTCGCCAAGGGCCGTGACATCTACCTCAAGTGGGGGCGGAGAGATTTCGGCTGGGCGATCTATCTGTTTCAGAAGCCAGGGTAGCGGCGGGCCGCAATGGATTGTGGCGGGTTGTCGTCGATGAGGGAGACCCTTCGCTTAGCTCAGGGTGGCGAGAGGCGCGCAGGCAGGCGAGAGGTGCGCAGGCTGGTGGAGGGTGCGCGGGTTGGCGAAGAGTGCGCGGAATGGCGCTAGGGACCCAAGGGACGGGAGGGACCGAAGGGGCAGGTTGGATTCGTGACGAAGCGTGTGACCGAAAATACACGATTGAAAAAGTGCATGGGAATCGGAGATGTCGACAGGGGGTCGCTCCGCGACAGAAACCAGAGAGGATTGTAGATGAGCAAGTCTGAAGCCGAGATCATCCTAGAGCTGGCCAAAGATCGTGGGGCGCTGCTGTTCGGCGAGTTCCAACTTTCGGCCGGAGGGACGAGCAACTACTACTTCGACGGGCGCATCATCACGCTCGATCCCGAGGCGGGATATCATGTCGCCAAGGCGATCCTGCCCATACTCAAGGAATGCGATGCTCAGGCCATCGCGGGCCCAACGCTCGGCGCCGACCCGATCGTCGCGTCGGTTTCGACGGTGAGCCACCTCGAAGGGCATCCCGTGCCTGGGTTGATCGTGCGCAAAGAAGCCAAGGAGCACGGCGGCAAGCGCGCCATCGAAGGGCCGATGGCCGATCTCGGCTCAAACGCTCGCATCGCTGTGGTCGACGACGCCTGTACGTCCGCCGCCAGCCTGTTTCATGCGATCGACGCGGTGGAAGCCGCCGGTCACCGGGTCGTCAAGGTCATCACGATCCTGGACCGCGACGCGGGCGGCAGCGCGGAGCTCAGACGACGGGGCTACGACTTCGTGGCGCTGCTCAAGGCGAACGACCAGGGAGAGATCGTGCCTGCCTAGTGTCCTGTGTCGCGAGTTGGTTGCATAAATCGAGCCGTGCACTTGAGCGGCACTGTGGTTCGACAGGCTCACCACGAACGGGGAAAACTCACCACTCCGTTCGCCCCTTCGGAAATCTCAGGGCAGGCTCTGAGCCTGTCGAA
>CAZPQQ010000125.1:0-3008 GCA_964588665.1 uncultured Dehalococcoidia bacterium
AGGGGGCGTGTATGACGATCATGGCCTGGTCTTCGCGTCCCCGTTCGGTAGACTGCTGGACCCAGACATCCTTACCGAGACATGGCAGCAGGTGTGCCGAGAGGGTGGGGTCAAGTACCGCCTTCACGATCTGAGGCATGCTCACGCCATCACGCTTATTGAGGCAGGGACTCACATCAAAACAGTCCAAGACCGACTTGGGCATAGCTCACCGTCCTTGACCATGCAGGTCTACGCCCACGTCTCTCCAGGGATGGATAAGGAAGCCGCGGAAGCGTACGCCAGCGCCATGTCGGGGTAAATGTCGGCAGAATGTCGACAAGCCCTATCACAAATCGGCCCTGGAGGGCCCTTTCGGGGCCGATTTCGTGCCTAGAATCGAGTGACCCGCCCCGGACTTGAACCGGGAACCTACTGATTAAGAGTCAGTTGCTCTGCCAATTGAGCTAGCGGGCCTTGAAACTGCCTGAGCGACGAGTGTGGCCGACCGTCGAGGTCGGAGATCGTCGCCGCATTGATTTTAGTCGTGACGCGATTGGCGCGTCAAGGTGAATCGGAGGCATCGAGCATGTTACGATGTCGGCGATGTTGACGCTTATCCGGCCTCATGCTATTCTGCTTCGGCGCAATTTTGCACACATTGTTGATTAATGCCTTTCTGGTCTTTTCGCGAACTCTGCGTTCGCTCCATCTGGTCCATCCCCACCGAGACGCTGCTTTGGTGACGTGCGCCTGTGTTTAGGTCGCTGTTGGCGTTTCGAATCGTCGTCATGGCCGCTATCGTGGCGGCGTTCGGTCAGGTCACTCTCGGCGGCGTCGTCCGTGTGACGGAGTCTGGCCTCGGATGTCCGGACTGGCCGCTGTGCCACGGGCAACTGATCCCGCCTGCCGAGGCTGCGACGCTTATCGAGTACTCGCACCGGCTTTCGGCGTCGGCCCTCAGCGTCTTCGTCGTCGCTGTGGCCGTGCTCGCATGGCTCCACTATCGCGAGAACCGCATGGTCCTCGTTCCCGCTTTGTTGGGGATCGCGCTGGTCGCGGTTGCCGCGGTGCTGGGCGGCATCACTGTGCTGACCGAGCTGGCCTGGTGGGTTATCGTGCTGCACCTTGGGATCGCCGAGGCGCTGATCGCCGTGCTCATCGTCGCCGCGGTTGCGGGCTGGAGCACAAATGACGCGGACAGGCGCTCGACGTTCGTCGGGTCGCTGACTCGAGGACAGGCGTCGGTCACGGTCTATGCTGCGGTCGGCGTGTTCGCGCTGATCTTGTTCGGCGCGTACGTGGTCGGATACGGCGCGGGGCCCGCGTGCGGGACGTGGCCGCTGTGCCGAGGGAGCCTGTTTCCCGAGGGGACGGCGGACGCTCTGCAGATGGGGCATCGATTCACGGCCGTCGTGGTGGTTGCGCTGGCGCTCGGCACGATCCCCGCAGCCCGAGCTCGACGGCGGACGGACCCGTTGGCGGCGCTCATGGCGGCGCTGTTGCTCGTGACGCTGGCGGCGCAGGTGCTGCTGGGCGCGGTCACGGTGTGGACCGGATTCGAACCGGCGGCCAAGGCGTTGCATCTGAGCTTCGCGACGCTGATCTGGATTTTGTTGTTCACAATGGTGGCTTTGATATACTTACCGAGGCCTCGCGACACCGTGCCTAGGCCCGCTACTGCCCCCGAACGGGCGTAACGAGGAGTTGGATTGGCGACAGACACATTGACCAGCCGGAGCGTGGTGCGCGATTACATCGCGCTGGCCAAGCCCCGCATAGTGGTCCTGCTGGCGTTCACCGCGCTGGGCGGCATGTTCCTGGCGTCCGGCGGCGCCCCGGACCCGGCGCTGACGCTCGTCGTGCTGGTCGGCGGCTCGCTAGCGGCTGGCGGCGCGAACGCACTGAACCACATCCTCGACCGCGACATCGACGAGCGGATGGCTCGCACTCGCAACCGCCCGATGGTCCGAGGCGCGGTCGGTGTCGGCGCCGCGCTGTGGTTCGGGATCGCGCTGAACGCCGTCGCGTTCGCCATGCTGACGGTGTTCGCCAACTCGTTGAGCGCCGTGTTAACCCTCTCCGCCACCCTGTTCTACGTGTTCGTGTACACGAAGAGCCTGAAGCGGACGACCACGCAGAACATCGTGATCGGCGGCGCTGCCGGGGCGATCCCGCCGGTCGTCGCTTGGGCGGCGGTCACAGGCGGAATCGGGTTGCCCGCCGTGGTCATGTTCGCCATCGTGTTCCTGTGGACTCCGCCCCACTTCTGGGCGCTCGCCCTGCTCTTGAAGGACGACTACGCGGACGCGGGCGTTCCGATGCTGCCGGTGGTCGCGGGCGTCCGGGCGACCAAAGTGTCGATCGTTCGCTATAGTTGGGTGCTCGTCGCGTCGACGCTGTTGCTTCCCGCGACGGGGGCCGCAGGTTTCGTGTACCTGGTCGGCGCAGCGATCCTCGGTCTGGTCTTCGTCTACTACGCCCACCGACTGATGCGCCTGCCAGACATCCAAGGCGCCAAAGCGACGTACTTGTACTCGCTGGCATACCTCGGCCTGCTCTTCGTGCTGATCATCGTTGACAGCGTGGTTCACGGCCTGTAGCGGCGATAGCGGGCGATGACGCTCGGGTCGTGAATATCCTCGCGGGTCGACGCGTTTCACGTTGAGTCCGATCTCTTTCGGCTTACGAGGACGACTCGATATGTCGAGCGGTCGGACGCCACCAGTGTCATGAGTCAGACGATCGTATCAAAGCACCGCGAGCCTTCGACAATCTCAGAGCCTACCCAGAGCTTGCCGAACGGCCGAACGGAGCGAGGGTTTTTTCGTTCGTGGTGAGCAACGTTATGTCCATGCAGCGGACAATGTGTGGGACAGTAACTGTGGAAGTTTCGACTGAAGCGGATCTGAATCCCACCGCTGCGTTAAAATGCCCTTCACGAAACCCGTCTGGTCCCACCCGCCCGCCCGCGAAAGAGCCGTTACTTGTGAAAGCCTGTCGAAACACCTCGAAGTTTTAGCCTGATC
>CAZPQQ010000126.1:0-2942 GCA_964588665.1 uncultured Dehalococcoidia bacterium
TCTCTGTTAATTTCAGGCCCAAATGTGTCCCACTTTCGCTGACGGTCTACAGTCCGCTAGAACGGAAGACAACTGGCGCGAACCGGCATGCAAACTCGTTATCCGGAACGAATCGCCACGCACGGCGCCGACCGGTCAGCGCTCACGGTGCGTTGTGCTATTCGCGGAAATCGGGCGATAGTGGCCTAGACGTTCTCCGTGTCGGCGCTGACGTTTTCGCCACGCAGCAACTTGACGCGAATGTCGTACGGCCCCGGGTGCCGCACCGGCAGTTTGCCCGAGTCGATCATCAGCTCCAGCGGGCTGACCAACGTCTTGAGCGGCATTCTGACCTGGGTGTGAGTCCGCGCCGACTCGTAGACGGCATGAACCATCTCGAGCGCTTTGTAACCGTGCGTCGCTTCTCCGCGGTAGTCAGGGACGGCGCCCGAAACCCAGTCGGCGATCCCGCGGGCTTGTGCGGCGCCAGCCTCGAGCATTTCAAATCGATCATCCGCGGGATTGAAGAACTCACCGTCGGGAACATGGCGCTGCCAGCCTCCGGTCTTTCCGTTCATGACCTTCAAGTCGGTGATGGTCAGTTCGATCATCCCGTCGCTGCCGTATATGTGCGCCCCATAACTGAACTCAGGCGTCAGGTCCGAGAGGATCATCGCCTGGGCGCCGTTGTCGAAGCCGAACACCCCGACTGCCCGGTCCTCGATTGGGATCGAACGCGACCAGTGGTCCGTCTCGCGCTCCACGTTCCCCATGACCCAAGTGCACTCGGCGTCGCCGAGCAGAAACCGGAACATGTCCGTCTGGTGGGTCGAGTAGGGCGGAAGTCCGTCGCGAGCGTAGCAGAGGATCAACCTGACGTCGCCGATCTCGCCGTCGGCGATCATCTGTTTAGCGAGCACCCATGACGGCAGGAACCGACGCTGGTGGCCGATGGTGAGCTTCGTTCCATGGCGACGGCAGACCGTCAGCATGTCAGCGGCAACGCCAATCGATTCAGCCATCGGCTTCTCGCAGAGGACCGCTTTGGCGCCGTTTGCGGCCGCCGCGATGGTAAATGGCGCATGGCCTTTGTCCCAGACAGCGACCGATACGACGTCGAGCTTCGACTGCTCCAGCATCTCGCGGGCGTCGGTGAAGTGCTTGGGCTTGTAGTCGTCGTAATCGGAGAGTTTGTCGTCGAAGTCCTTCATCGCTTGCTCGCTGAGGTCGGCGAGGGCGGCAACTTCGTACCTGGCTGAGTTCAGGTACCCGAAGGCGTGGTAGAGGGACATCTCTCCGCAGCCGATGATCCCCGCGCGCAGTTTGTCTGCCATGTATTTCTCTCCGTTTCTGTTGATTGACATCGAATCGCGTCAAGCGCATCTTCGAGGAGCCCGTCCGGGCAAGTTGGCGAACGCCTTGCGATTGCTAACCCTGCTGTATCTGCACCTTGATCGAACCGCTCCCTTTGTTGAAGGCGGACTCGAAAGCCGTCTGAATCTCTTGCAGTGGATACCGGTGTGTAACCGTCTGCCTTACGTCGGCGTGACCGGAGGCCATCATTTCGATCGCAATCTCGTAGTCGTGCCGGCCGTCGATCACCGAGTAGCAGTTGCTGAATATGATGGAGTGCTCGGCCCGCAACGGGATGATGTAATCCAGTTCGATGGGCCTTCGGTGCCCGCCGAGTATGACGATCCGGCCCAGGATGCGTGTGACGTCGATCGACTGCTGCACGGTCTTGCCCTGATGTCCCCCAATCGTCTCGATTGTGAGGTCTGCGCCTCGTCCGTCAGTGCACTCGTCGATCGCCGCCCTGAATTCGGGACCCGAGTCAGACACCGTTTCGTCGGCGCCCAGCGCCTTGGCCATCTCCGCCTGACGATCGTAACGTGCCGTGGCGATGATCTTCCCGGCGCCCATGGCGCGTGCGGCGGCGATGGCCATGAGTCCAATCGTGCCCGAGCCCAGCACCGCCACAGTTTCGCCCGCACTCAAATAACCCCGGCGAACTCCGTGGAGCGACACCGCCAGGGGCTCCACGAGAGCGCCTTCGTCCCACGACAGGTTGTCCGGAAGTGGGCAGTAAGCGGTCGCCCTTCGGACCATGTATTCAGCGAATCCGCCGCCGACAGCCGGAGCTGGGTTCAGGCAAGCGCGATACTGGCCCTGGCGACAGTACCAGCAAGTCCCGCACATCTTCGCGAGACCCACCGACTCCACGGCGACCCGCTGTCCGATGAGCGCCGGGTCGACGCCTTCGCCGATCTCGATGACCTCGCCGGCTACTTCGTGCCCAGCGGGCTGAGTGTCCGGGGAGTTCTTGTCCACGTTCATTTGAAGGTCCGTGCCGCATATGCCGCAGGCGGCGATTCGAATCACCGCCTCCCCCGGACCGGCCTCCGGCCTGGGATGGTCTTGAATCTCCATCTGGCCTTTGCCATTGAAAAAAGCCGCCGTCATGTTCGCCATTCGCGCCTCTCCTAGCCGGGCGTCCGCCCAAGGACGTATCCAAGTCAGATCAATTCGTACGATCGCGCGGAGTTCTTGCCATCGAGGGCTACAACATTCGATTGCCAACCCACGCTTCGAACCGCCGCGCCGCGCACAGTATAATCGAAGACTGCCCTAGCCACTATACTGTGGCATTGTAGTTCGACGTCGGTCGAGAGCTGCGATGTGCCGCGGGATGCGATCGCTCTCACAGCCAGATGCGGGCCATTCGTCGATCGGATCACCGAGGGCGACGCCTCTTTGTTGACTGCATGGGGCAGAATTCTCGTTGGCGTCGAACGCCCGGGCTGATCAGCAGGGTTCGGTTTCTGCAATCTGACTGTCCCGACGTATTAAGATAGGTGAAGATGACCAGATGGTCACAGAGAGGTTCTATGTTGAAGAGAGTGGGCGCCGCCTGTAGACCGTCAGCGAAAGTGGGACACATTTGGGCCTGAAATTAACAGAGA
>CAZPQQ010000127.1:0-2626 GCA_964588665.1 uncultured Dehalococcoidia bacterium
CATTTATTCTTCTAGGCCATCTCTTCTCTTACACCACTTCCTGGGACTCTACTTCTGTTAATTTCAGGCCCAAATGTGTCCCACTTTCGCTGACGGTCTACACATAAGAACCAATCAACGAAAGTTGAACGAAATCCTCGGCGGCGGCTTAGTTCCGCAGTCGCTTTCGCTCATCGAAGGAGACTCGTCGTCCGGCAAGAGCGTTGTGAGCCAGAATTTCGTTATGGAAGCGCTTCATGGCGGGCATGGGGTCCAGTACTTCACGTCCGGCCGTTCGCCGAAGAGGTTGGTCAAGCGAATGCACTCGATTGGCATGGATGTGTCGGGTCACATTCGAGAGCGGCAGCTCGCGATCTCAGAGTTGACTCAGCCTAAGCTGGGCCGTAAGTCCACGTGGGAAATCAAGCCCGAAAAGATACTGGCCTCGCTGATGGAGGAGTTGCGGTCGACGCCCGCCGATCTGGACATGATTGTCTTGGACGATCTCACCGACCAGATATCGTTCGCGGATCCGGATGCGGTTGTCAATTTCATCGACGAGTGTCGGCGACTCTGCGACAGCGGCAAGACGATCATCCTGGCATCGCAAGGCCACGCACTGGAAGCGGAGAAGCGTGACCGAGCCCAAGAGGTGTGCGACGTACACATGGATCTGGAGCTGATCAAGATCGGCGGCACGAAAGGCACGATGCTTCAACTGGTGAAGTCCAACACCGTCGAGATTACAATTCGTAGCCAGTTCGCGTTCAAAGTTTCCAAGAGAGTCGGGATGGAGAAATTGAACACCTCGCGCAGCAAGAGCTAGTGCCTAGCGTCGGAAATTACCGTTAGGATAATCCGTTCGCCCTGAGCAACATTTTGTCTGCGGGCAGACTATGCATGAGAGAGCAACGGCGCCGCCGTGCCTCGCCTGTACCGGGAGTAGTCGCGCGGAAGTCCGTAGGGGAGGGTTTCAAACCCTCCCGCCTGATTTCAAGGGCACAACCAGTTGTCACGCGGGTACGACGTGGTCACTGGCGCCTACGTGGCGAATCTCCATGCGACGAATCGGGAGGGTTTGAAATCCTCCCCTACGGCGTCATTGCGCGCAGCAGCGCTCCATCATGACCGGCGCCGCGACGTTACGCGGCCAGACGACGCGGATGGCGCCGGTTGCATCACGAGCGCCGTGCCTAGCTTCAGAGCCGTTGCTTGGAAGCCTGTCGAAGGGCCCGCGGCCGATGGTTCGACAAGCTCGCCACGAACGGCATGGTCGACGCCGACTATCGCAAGCAAGCACCGGATATTGACGGCGGTCAACGGGTCCGGCGAGATAAGATCGGAAGATTGTAGGAATCAGGCGGCCCGATCAAGGGCTTGGGCTACGCCAGAGCCCTCTCGATTTCGTTGATCTTATCGGGTGTCAGCGGCATCTCGACCCTCTCCAGCACCGATGTGAGTGTGAGCAAATTCTCGTTCGACACGAGATTCTCCGTGGACATGGCTACCGCCATCCGCTCACCCGTTCCCAGCCCTCGCAGGAACTCGATGGCGTACTTCTTCGTCTCTTCCGGCCCGAGTTCGTAGATCGCAGCGGGGAAGCCGACCCACACGGCCTTGTCGGGCCACAACTCGAGCGCTTCGCCGATCGGTATGTCGCCCATGGGCGGCGGGTGCAGCGCCTCGACGATGTCCACCGGCGTCTGAGTTATGAGATTCTTGAGCGAGCCGACCCTGCCGTCCATGTGGACGGCCATCAGCTTTCCGTGATCGTGAAGCACTTTGCCTTCCTTTTCGTACTCCGGCATGAAGTACTTCTCGAAGAGCTTCGGGCTGACGAGGAAGCCGTCCACGTTGTCGCCGCACAACGTAATTGGGGCCGGTGACTTCGCCGCGATCTCGTACATCTGTTGACGGCTCTTGGAGATGGCCTGATACGCATCCTCCACCACCTCCGGCCAATCGGCGTGATGGTAGAAGAAGCGACCCTCGTCGGCGCCGACCCAGTCGATCATCAGCATCTGCATCGGTGAGTGGGGCAGTGCGTCCATCACGACTCCCTCGTCGCCCAGCCAGTCCATCGCCTGCTCGATTGGGAAGTAGTCGGCCACGTACTCAGTGTTCTCGACGATGTACTTGAGCACCTTGTAATCTTCCTGATCTTTGACCAATCGTGCCGTGTGCCAGGGGGAGACGTCTTTCCAGCTTCGTCCGGCGTGCCACTGTCCCACCCCCGGGTCCCGAACCTCCTCCAGATAGATGCTGCCAACAGGCGTCGAGTACGTTCGGCGAATAACCGGCCTCCCACCCGAGACGACCCGTTTCTCGCTCACGTCGACGCCGTGCATGATCTCGACATGACACGGGCGGGTCCAGTTCATGCCCATGCCCCGGTTGCGGCATTCGCGTTCGGCCCAGCCGACCTGGCTGTGGCGCCAGTAATGATAGAAAGGCAGTTTGTCGGTCATCCGGCCTCTGGTCGCTGCCATCAACCGCTCGCTACGGGTCATCTCTGCCATGGCACCAGGTCCTCCGTTCGGAATGGTCGTGCTGTCGGCGACACCAATCTTATACCAAGTGCGACATGTGGTGACGCCGATTGACAAGCCTCCGTCGTCTCTGTTGAAATGGGGCCGATTCACACGCA
>CAZPQQ010000128.1:0-2560 GCA_964588665.1 uncultured Dehalococcoidia bacterium
TAATCTTGCCGCGTTGACCGTGGGGCACCCTTAGAGACGTGTCTTTAACGTCTCGGGCCTTCTCCCCGAAAATGGCCCGAAGCAGTTTCTCTTCGGCGCTGAGCTCGGTCTCGCCCTTTGGCGTGATCTTCCCAACGAGGATGTCGCCTGGGCCGATCTCGGCCCCGACGCGGATGATGCCTTCTTCGTCGAGGTTCCGGAGACTGTCCTCGCCCACGTTGGAGATGTCTCGGGTGATCTCTTCCGGACCCAGTTTGGTGTCGCGCGCCTCAACCTCGTGCTTCTCGATGTGGATCGAGGTGAACTTGTCGTCTTTCACAAGCCGGTTGCTGATGATGATCGCGTCCTCGAAGTTGTAGCCCTCCCAGGTCATGAACGCGACCAAGACGTTCTGGCCAAGGGCCAACTCGCCTTGTCCCGTCGAGGAACTGTCGGCCAATATCTGGCCGGCTTTGATGGTGTCCCCTCTGGTCACGATGGACCTCTGGTTGACGCACGTCCCCTGGTTGCTGCGAACGAACTTGAGAAGGTTGTACGGGTGATCGGTCCCTTCGGCGTCGGTGACGATGACCTGCCCCCCGGTCGAACGGGTGACAACGCCGTCGGTCCGTGAGATCAGGACCTGGCCGCTGTCCCTGGCGACGCGACCTTCCATGCCCGTGCCCACAAGCGGGGGCTCGGGACGCATGAGGGGCACCGCCTGGCGTTGCATGTTCGATCCCATCAGGGCGCGGTTGGCGTCGTCGTGCTCGAGGAACGGTATGAGGGCGGTTGAGACGCTGACCAACTGGATCGGCGACACGTCGGCATACCCGACGTTCGCGGGCGCCTCCATGGAAACCAAATCGCCGATTCGGGTTTCCACCCGCTCATCGAGGAATTGGCCCAACTCGTCGACGGTCGCGTTTGCCTGAGCAATGTGGACCGTCTCCTCGGCGTCAGCCGAGAGGTACACGATGTCGTCCGGGTCCGATGACATGTACGGCATAACAGGGATCATTCGCTCGGACAAGGCAGCGATACGCGTAAGCGTTCCTGAACTCTTGCGGATCACGCCGCCAGACCTCAGGATATTCTTGCCGTCGTCACCGGGAATGTCCTCGGTGATAGTCCTTCCGTCGATCCCAGGGTCCGTGTTGAGCATCTCCTGGAAGACCGTTCGGTACGGCGTCTCGATGAAGCCGTACTCGTTTGTGCGGGCGTACGTAGCCAGCGAGCCCAACAGTCCGATGTTCGGTCCCTCAGGGGTCTCGATCGGGCAGATTCGGCCGTAGTGGGAGTGATGGACGTCGCGTACGTCGAAACCGGCGCGCTCCCGGGAAAGTCCGCCCGGGCCAAGCGCGGAGAGCCGCCGTTTGTGGGTCAACTCCGCCAGCGGGTTGGTCTGGTCCATGAACTGGGATAGCTGCGAACCGCCGAAGAACTCCCTTACGGCGGCGACGACCGGCCTGATGTTGATCAGCGCGGCCGGGGTTGTCGTGGCCGGATCCATCTGCGTGGTCATGCGCTCTTTGATTACGCGCTCCATGCGAAGCAGGCCGACGCGCACCTGGTTCTGAATCAACTCGCCCACTGCTCGGACGCGTCGGTTGCCCAGATGGTCGATGTCGTCCGGCCCGAGGACGCTGTTGTTGATTCGGACCATTCTCCTGAGCAGCGACACGATATCGTGCGGAGAAAGTGTAAGCTCTTCGAACGCCTGCTCATTGTCGGAGTGCAACTTGCGGTTGAGCTTGTAGCGACCCACGCGTCCGAGGTCGTAGCGCCTGGCGTTGAAGAACAGGTTGTCCAACAAGTTCCGCGCGTTCTCGACGTTGGGAGGCTCGCCTGGCCGCAATCTTCGGTAAAACTCGACCAGCGCCTCGTCTTTGTTCGTGACGGCGCTGTCCTTGGCGATGGTCGTGCTCATGAACTGGTGCTCGGGATCCGTGTCGATGTCCTCGAATAGCTCCATCAATTCCTGGTCAGTCTCGAACCCCATGCACCTGAGCAATGTGCTGACCGGGGTCTTGCGTTTGCGGTCGATCTTGACCGACATGATGTCGCGGTTGGAGGTCTCGAACTCCATCCACGCGCCACGGTAGGGGATGAGCTTGGCGGCGGCCAAAGGCCTGCCCGTGGCCGCGTCGGAGTCGGTCGTGAAGTAAACGCCAGGAGAGCGAACGAGCTGGCTGACCACGACTCGTTCGGCGCCGTTGATGATGAACGTGCCGGTCGTGGTCATCATCGGGATGTCGCCGATGAATAGGGTTTGTTCCTTGATCTCGCCCTGGCCCGGTCCGCCAGCCTTGATCTTGAGCTGAACGGTGACGTGCAACGGCGCGGAGTAAGTGATCTCTTTCTCGCGGCATTCGACCTCGGTGTTCTTGGGTTCGTCGAACTTGTGGTCGAGGAAGCTGAGTTCGAATCTGCCGCCCGGGAAATCTTCTATGGGGGAAATTTCCTGGAAGAGCTCTCGCAGTCCCGCGGTCTTGAAGTCGTCGAAAGAGTCGAGCTGGACTTGGATGAGGTTGGGTACGTCGATTGATGCCGGTATTCGTGAGTAAGATCGTTTTGGGGG